>NZ_JBIAQC010000001.1:0-816353 GCF_042888685.1 Streptomyces sp. NPDC002779 | reverse complement strand
CGCCGGGGGGGGGGGGGGGGGCCCCGGGGCGGGGGGGCCCCCCCGGCCCGGGGGGGGGGGCCCGGGGGGGGGGGGGGCCCCGGCCCCCCGGGCCCCCCCCCCGCCCCACTACCAGGAGACGACGACCTTGTCGCCGTTCCTCACCTGCGCGAACAGTCCCGCGATGGCCCTCTCGTCCCGCACGTTGACACAGCCGTGCGAGGCGCCGGCGTAGCCCCGGGCCGCGAAGTCGGACGAGAAGTGCACGGCCTGGCCCCCGCTGAAGAACATCGCGTACGGCATCGGCGAGTCGTAGAGCGTGGAGTGGTGGTGCCGGGACTTCCAGTAGACCTGGAACACGCCCTCCCGGGTCGGCGTGTACTGCGCGCCGAAGCGCACGGCCACCGTGGACAGGGTGCGGCCGTCGACCATCCAGCGCAGGGTGCGGCTCGTCTTGTCGATGCACAGCACCCGGCCGGTCAGACAGCGCGGATCGGGCGGGGCGGCTGGCTGCCCGCCCATCAGGTACAGGTCCCACTTCCCCGGCTCGCGGGTCATCCTCAGCAGCCGCTGCCAGGTGACGGCGTCCGTCCTCCCGGTCTGCGGCAGCCCGCGCTTGCCCTGGAACCCCTTGACCGCCCGCTCGGTGAGGTCGTCGTAGGTCCCCGTCGGGCCGTCGAACAGCCAGGCGACCTGCCGCAGCCGGGCCTGGAGCTCCCGGACGCCCCGGCCGCTGTCCCCGCGCGACCACAGGACCTCCGGGACCGCGGACGGGGCGGGCGCGCTCGGCTTGGCGTCCTGCGGCGGCTGCGAGGGCGTACGGCTGGGCAGTTCGACCCGGACCGGGGACTGCCCCTCCCCGTCCGCCGCCCGGACCGTGCAGCCGCCGCACACGACCGCGAGCGCCGCCGCCGAGGCCAGCGCGCCGGCCGTTCTCCTCATGCTCCTCATCCGGCCCCCAATGCCGCCGATGTCCTCTGAGATGCTCCCCGCGGATGACTGGTTGCGAACGGCGGGGCATGGTTGTGACCGGGGCCGCATGGCGGCTGTGAGCAAGGTCCCAGCGTGCTGCTCTCCTCCGGGCGCGCACCACGCCGCTACAGTCCGTCGAAGGGTCGGTCTGTACCAGTGAGTAAGCAGCGAGCGAACTGCTCGGCGGGAGGCAACACACCATGGCGCGCGAGTCGGAGTCCGGACTGCCCATCGAACCGGTCTACGGACCGGATGCCCTGGCGGGCTGGGACGCGGCCGAGAAGCTGGGCGAACCGGGGTCGTACCCCTTCACCCGGGGTGTCTACCCGTCGATGTACACCGGCCGTCCCTGGACGATGCGCCAGTACGCCGGTTTCGGCACCGCGACCGAGTCCAACGCCCGCTACAAGCAGCTGATCGCCAACGGCACCATGGGCCTGTCGGTCGCCTTCGACCTGCCCACCCAGATGGGCCACGACTCCGACGCGCCGATCGCCTCCGGCGAGGTCGGCAAGGTCGGCGTGGCGATCGACTCGATCGACGACATGCGGGTGCTGTTCGGCGGCATCCCGCTGGACAAGGTCTCCACGTCGATGACGATCAACGCGCCCGCCGCGCTGCTGCTCCTGCTGTACCAACTCGTCGCCGAGGAGCAGGGCGTCAGCGCGGACCAGCTGACCGGCACGATCCAGAACGACGTGCTGAAGGAGTACATCGCGCGCGGGACGTACATCTTCCCGCCCAAGCCCTCCCTGCGGCTGATCGCGGACATCTTCAAGTACTGCAAGGCCGAGATCCCGAAGTGGAACACCATCTCGATCTCCGGCTACCACATGGCGGAGGCCGGCGCGTCCCCCGCGCAGGAGATCGCGTTCACCCTCGCCGACGGCATCGAGTACGTCCGTACGGCCGTCGCGGCGGGCATGGACGTCGACGACTTCGCGCCCCGGCTGTCCTTCTTCTTCGTGGCCCGTACGACGATCCTCGAAGAGGTCGCCAAGTTCCGTGCCGCCCGCCGCATCTGGGCCCGGGTGATGCGGGACGAGTTCGGCGCGCAGAACCCCAAGTCCCTGATGCTGCGCTTCCACACGCAGACGGCCGGCGTCCAGCTGACGGCCCAGCAGCCGGAGGTCAACCTGGTCCGGGTCGCCGTCCAGGGCCTGGCGGCGGTACTGGGCGGCACCCAGTCGCTGCACACCAACTCCTTCGACGAGGCCATCGCCCTGCCGACGGACAAGTCCGCCCGCCTGGCCCTGCGCACCCAGCAGGTGCTGGCCTACGAGACGGACGTGACGGCGACGGTCGACCCCTTCGCGGGCTCCTACGTCATCGAGAAGATGACCGACGAGGTCGAGGAGGCGGCGCTGGAGCTGATGCGGAAGGTCGAGGACCTCGGCGGCGCGGTCACCGCCATCGAGCACGGCTTCCAGAAGAGCGAGATCGAGCGCAGCGCCTACCGCATCGCCCAGGAGACGGACTCCGGCGAGCGGGTGGTCGTGGGCGTCAACCGCTTCCAGCTCGACGAGGAGGAGCCGTACGAGCCCCTCCGGGTGGACCCGGCGATCGAGGCCCAGCAGGCGGCGCGGCTCGCCGCACTCCGGGCCGAGCGCGACCAGGAGACGGTGGACGCGTCCCTGGCGGCCCTGAAGAAGGCGGCCGAGGGCGAGGACAACGTCCTGTACCCGATGAAGGACGCGCTGCGGGCCCGGGCCACGGTCGGCGAGGTGTGCAACGCGCTGCGGGAGGTCTGGGGGACGTACGTCCCGAGCGACGCCTTCTGACCCGGGCCGTCCCGCCCGGCCGCCTGCTTGCTCGCCTGCCCGCCTGCCCCGCCGAAAATTCGGCATCGGAGTGTCGTACCCCCGTGCCACACTCCTTTCCATGTTCGGCGTCATCGACCTCCCCACCTATCTCGCGGGCCTGATCCTGATCGTGCTGCTGCCCGGCCCCAACTCGCTGTACGTGCTGTCCGTGGCCGCCCGCCGGGGCGTCCGCCCGGGGTACACGGCCGCGGCCGGGGTCTGGTGCGGGGACGCGGTGCTGATGACGCTCTCCGCGGCCGGAGTCGCCTCCCTGCTCCAGACCAACGCCGTGCTGTTCGGCATCGTGAAGTACGCCGGTGCCGGGTATCTGACCTGGCTGGCGCTCGGGATGCTGCGGGCGGCCTGGGGGATGTGGCGGGACCGGCGGGAGCAGCGCCTGGCCGCCGAGAAGGACGCGTCCGCCTCCGTCCCGGGTGAGCGGCCGTTCCGGCGGGCCCTCGTGGTGAGCCTGCTCAACCCCAAGGCGATCCTGTTCTTCGTCGCCTTCTTCGTGCAGTTCGTCGATCCGGCGTACGCCTATCCCGCGCTGTCGTTCGTGGTGCTGGGCGTCTTCGCGCAGCTCGCGAGCTTCCTGTACCTCAGCGCGCTGATATTCGGCGGCACCAGGCTGGCGGCGGCCTTCCGGCGGCGCAAGCGGCTGTCGGCGGGGGCCACTTCGGCGGCCGGGGCGCTGTTCCTCGGGTTCGCGGTGAAGCTGTCCCTGGCCGGTTCCTGACCTCAGGGGCGCGGGAAACCGCGCGCCCGGACCCCGCCGGGCCGCGGCTCACGCGCCCGCCGCACCGCCCGGGTGACGATCGGCGGCAACAGCTCGGCGGCCAGCCGCCGGGACCGGGACCTCCGTGACATCCGCGCCGACGCCGGCCCCGCGTAGTGCCGGGACCGCGGGAACTCCGGCGGACGCATCCCGTGCGAGCGGACCCGCACCAGCCGGTGCCCCGCCGCGTGCCGCACACTCACCCCGCAGTCCTCGCGCCCCCGGAACGCCGCGAGCAGCTCCTCCTGCACGGCCGCGGGCTCCCCCCACGTGCCGTACAGCTTCTGCGTGCTCAGACACACCGGCCGCAGCCCCCGGTTCAGCACCGCCTCCCAGGCCGCGACCGAGACCCCTGGCGTGTGCTCGGAGCGGAAGTCGTCCAGGACCACGATCCCGTCCGGCACGAGCAGTTCCCGCGCCGCGCCGATGTCGTCGTGCACGTGCTCGTACAGATGCGAGGCGTCGATGTGGACGAAGCGGCAGGTCCCGGCCCCCACCTCGCCGGTGATCACCGAGGTGGGTCCCTGGACGACCCGGGGCAGGCTGTCGTGGAAGGAGAGATAGTTCCGCTCGAAGGCCTGCCGGGTCAGGGACGCGTACGACTTCGACGCCTCCGCCTGGTTCGCCCCGTCCGGCGCGTCGCTCTCGAAGAGGTCGCAGACCGTGAACGTCTCACCGGGACGCAGATGCCGGCCCAGCAGGATCGCGCTCTTGCCCAGGTAGGCCCCCAGTTCCAGCAGGTCACCCCGCCGGCCGAGGGTCTCCTGCCGCTCCAGGAACCAGGTGAACAGCGTCTGGTCCAGGGGCGGGAACCAGCCCGGCACATCGCCGAGCTCACCGGGGAGTACGGGTGTCTGCTGTGCGTTGGCCATGTGACGCGCCTGCTCACTGGGGTCCGGGCAATCCGTCACCGGGTTGAACGCCCGGTGAACAACGGCTGCCCAGCAGTCTTGCCGCGCCCGGACCTCAGCGCATCTTGGTGAGGGCCGTCCGGAGGCGTGGGGTCAGCGGCTTCTCGACGTAGCGGTTCAGCAGCCAGGCCAGCAGCAGCATCGAGCCGATCGTCAGGGTGAACGTCGCCCAGGAGGACAGGTACAGGTCCTGGTGGAGGGTCTCGATGACCACCCAGCCCAGGTGCTCGTGGACCAGGTAGAAGGGGTACGTCAGCGCCCCGGCCACGGTCAGCCAGCGCCAGTTCGCCCACTGCAGCCAGCCGAGCGCGATGGCCGCGACCGCCACGAAACCGAGGGTCACCACCAGGACGATCCCGAGCGAGGTGCGGTGCGCGAACGCGTCCGGGCTGGGGGCGCGCCACAGGTTCTGCACCGCGTAGTGCTGCCCGATCAGCCAGCTGACCCCGACGATGCCCCAGGCGTAGGCGTCCCGGCGGTCGCGGTGGACCAGGTAGAGGCCGACACCGCCGATGAAGAAGGGCGCGTACTCGGGCATCAGGACCAGGTCCAGCAGCGGTTCGTTCGCCGCCTCGGCGATGACCGCCGCGAGGGTCCAGCCGGCGCAGAACATGATCACGCGCTGCCGGGTCGCGCCGGGCAGCACGACGCACAGCGCGAACAGGGCGTAGAAGCGGACCTCCGCCCACAGCGTCCAGCACACTCCGAGCACCCGGTCCACGCCCAGCGGCTGCTGGAGCATCGTCAGATTGACCAGCGCGTCGCTCGGCGAGACCGCCTGGTAGGCGACCACGGGCAGCGCGAAGACCGCCGTGACCAGCAGAACCGCCGCCCAGTAGGCGGGCAGCAGGCGGGAGGCGCGGGAGGCGAAGAAGGACTTCAGCGGCCGTCCCCAGCCGCTCATGCAGATCACGAACCCGGAGATGACGAAGAAGACCTGGACGCCGAGACAGCCGTAGGCGAAGTACTCGTGCAGCGTGGGGAACTGGACCGTCGGCGAGCTGCCCCAGGCCTCGGTGACCTCGCCGCCCCGGCCGCCGTAGTGGTACGCGGCCACCATCAGCGCGGCGACCAGCCTGAGTCCGTCCAGCGCCCGCAGCCGGGTCTCCCTGCGCCCGGTCCGTTCCGCCCTCCGGGGCGGCTCGATCACCGTTCGGACGGTCGTGCTGGTCACAGAAATCCCCTTGCCAGGCGTTCTCGTTCTCCAGGGTGGAGCTAGGCACGTTAGTCCGAATCACAGGCTTGTCTCGGGCGCCGGGCCAACGATTAGTCCTGTAGTACCTATGAGTTCACCTGAACGTCGTTTTGCCTTCCTAATTTTTCTCAGCATCCCCCCACGGATAATCACACGGTTTCAAGATCCCCCCACCCGCCGGCGAACCGCGGCAGACACAGCATTGGCTTGGCGAATACCAGGAGTGCCATGACGAGGGTCCAGAACAGACGGCCACGTGCGCGCGGAGGGGAGCTGGACGACTGTTTGCGTGCCTGCGCGGTGCACAGCGGCAAACTCGTCGGCAGCATCGACCGCCGCCGTATCGAACTCGCCGAGCAGCTCAGAAAGCTGCTCGTCGTATGGGGAACCACCCCCGCCGCCCCCGCGGCCGCCCCGGCGACCGGCGCGACCGCGCTGCTCAAGCGTGCCGTGAAGGGCGCCGCGACCCCCGCCACGGGTATCGCCAACGAAGTGCTCGACGCGCTGCTCGCCGTCGCCAACCAGGCGCTCAAGTGCGGCTACGACGACGAGCTGAACCTCGCTCTGGTGATCAGCGACACCGTGCTCGCGCAGCGCAAGAACTCCCGCGCCGGATGGCGGCTGCGCGCCCGCCTGATGGAGGCGCTCGGCGACGACGCCGAGGCGCTGGAGGCGTACGAGAAGTACCTCGGGCTCACCGACGACGACGGCTTCGGCGTCCGCGCCCGCATCGCGGGCCTGCGCGCCGCGAGCGAGCGGGAGCGGGACCTGCTCGCCCTGCTGCGCCGCCAGTGCCCGCGCGCCGAGGAGTTCACCCGCGGCGACGCCACCGCCGTATGGGCCGAGGGCCTGGCCGCGCACGCCGTCGGCGACTGGGCCGCGGCCGAACCCCGGCTGGTGGGAGCGCTCCTGGCCATGGCGGACGCCCCGGTCGAGGACCGCCAGGAACTGCTCAGCCAGTACCTGGACCTGCGGATCGCCGTCGACACCGATGTCACCGCCCTCACCGAGGTCCTCGCGCTCTACGCCGAGCAGCGCCGTACCCGGATGCGCGGGCCCGTCGCCGACCCCACCATCGGCGGCGTGCAGTGGATCAGCCTCGGTGAGTTCCGCAACCGGATCGCCGGCAAGTCGGTCTGCCTGATCGCCAACTCCGGCCGGGTGGCCGCCAGTTCGATGGGTGCCGAGATCGACGCGTACGACCTCGTGGTGCGCTTCAACTCCTTCCGGCTCGACCCGAAGCACACCGGCAGCCGTACCGACATCCACGCCACGATCCACAAGCACGGCTTCAACTGGGACAAGCAGGTCGACACCCGGCTCGTCTTCGGCGGGATCTCCGGCGACTGGAAGTGGTCGCTGCGCAACCGCCTGGTGCCCGGCGCCCAGACGTATCTGGGCGACGAGTCGCTGCGCTGGCCCGTGCGCAACATCGGCAAGCTCTCCACCGACGTCTGGTCGGGCATCCCGACCACCGGCTTCAACATGCTGTTCCTGCTGGACTTCCTGGACGTCAGCCCCACGCTCGACCTGATCGGCTTCGACTTCTACGAGAGCGGCCCGTACCGCGTGCCGGAAGCGATGAAGCTCGCCATCACCTCCGTGCACGAATACACCAGCGAGAAGGCATGGGTCATGGACCGGGCCCGGAGCGTGACCGACATGAGGATATCCCTGCGATGACCACGACCACCCTGCCCGCGGCCCCCGTCACCGACGCGGCCGCCCTCACCGGCAAGCGCCGCATCGCCTTCGCGTCCTACGTCGACGAGAACTACCTCCCGGGCTTCCTCGTCCTGCTGCGCAGCCTCGCCCTGTCCAACCCGGCCGTCTGCGAGGACTTCGTCGTCCTCTACGACGACCTGCGCCCCGCCTCGATCGCCAGGATCCGCGCCCTGCACCCGCGCATCGTGCTGCGCCGCGTCAACGACACGCACTACGACGCCTACCAGAAGGGCGACCAGGACAACTACCTGGTCCGCAAGGCGTACTTCATCCTCGACGTCTTCCGGCTGCGCGAGTACGACACCGTCATCACCCTCGACACCGACATGGTCGTCCTCGGTGACCTCGGCGAACTGCTCAAGCTGCGCGAGGGCCTGGCGGCCGTCCCGCAGTTCTTCTACGGGCAGCACAAGCTCAACTCCGGACTGCTGGTCATCCAGCGCGAGTACCTGAGCGACGAGTTCTGCGCCAGGCTGGACGCCACCGGCCGCAGCGGCGACTACGAACTCGACAAGCACGACCAGGGCATCCTCAACGCCGTCCTCAGCGGCGACTTCATCCGCCTGGACCCGCGCTACAACTTCGTCAAGCGGCGCCTGTCCGGCGACCTCCCGGTCCCCGAGGACACCGCGATCCTGCACTTCACCGGCCGCCACAAGCCGTGGCAGGGCGGTGAGTCCGGGTACAGCCAGGCCGAGGAGAAGTGGCGCGAGTACGAGCTGTCCGACGCCGAGTTCCAGGCCGCGTACCTCTCCCGCTCGGGCGGCCTGCACCACGACCTGGTCGTGCACTACGGCACCCCGCACGTCGCCCGCACCGGTGACGTCGAGGCCGCCCGCAAGGTGGCCGCCGCGCACATCGCGTCCGGCGACTACCAGGACGCCGTCGACATCCTGCGGAGCGTCCACATCCCGCTCGACGAGGCGTGGCCGCACGAGGTGCTCGGCCACGCCCTGATGAGCGTCTCGCGCTACGCCGAGGCCAAGGCCCAGCTGCTGCTGGCGACGGCCGCCCCCAACCGGGCCGCCACCGCCTACGCCCGGCTCGCCCAGATGTCCTGGGTGCACGGCGACAACGCCTCGGCGCTGAAGTACGCCACGGCCGGGATGTCCGTGGACATCACCCACCGCTCCAGCCGGCTGTGGGCGCAGCGCGCGGCCTCCGTCCCGGCCCAGGAACTGGGCGCCCCCGAGGACCAGCTGGCGCACGTCGCCTTCTACATGGACCGCCAGGGCAACGCGGGCGACAAGCTGCTCCCGGAGAGCGTGCGCAGCGCCTTCGGCCCGGACACCACCACCCGGCGCTGGCACTCCGTGCACGCCCACCGGCTCTTCGACGAGGCGGCCCTGGAGCGCGTCAACGCCCGGCGCGGCCTGGTCATCGGCGGTGGCGGCCTGTTCATCCCGGACACCATGCCCAACGGCAACAGCGCCTGGCAGTGGAACGTCCCGGACGAGCTGATGCGCCGGATCGACGTGCCGATCGCGGTCTACGCCGTCGGCTTCAACGCCTTCGACGGCCAGTCCTACCGCGCCGGCCGGTTCCGTGAGTCGCTGCGCCTGCTGGTGGAGAAGTCCGCCTTCTTCGGGCTGCGCAACCACGGCTCGATCGAGAAGGTGCGGGCCATGCTCCCGGAGCACCTGCACGGCAAGGTCCGCTTCCAGCCCTGTCCCACCACGGTCACCCGCCAGCTGGTGCCGGGCTGGCAGGACCCGGCGAGCCGCGAGGACACCATCCTCCTCAACGCCGCCTACGACCGCGCCGGCCTGCGCTTCGGCCACGACTACGGCTACTTCCTGGCCCAGATGGCCCGGGCGGTCCGGGACCTGGGCGAGCTGGCCGAGGTCAAGTGCGTGGCGCACTCGCTCGACGACGAGAAGATCGCCTTCGATCTGCGGCGCGAGCACGGCATCTCGCTGCCCGTGATCCCGATGTACGACTTCGGGAACGACGAGATCCGCGATCTGTACGCGCGCACCAAGCTGGTCATCGGCATGCGCGGCCACGCGGGCATGATCCCGTTCGGCTGCGGAACGCCGATCATCAGCCTGATCTCGCACCCGAAGATGGCGTACTTCCTGCGCGACATCGAGCGACCCGAGTGGGGCGTCTCCGTCCACGACCGCCACCTGGCCGCCCGTCTGGTGGAGCGCTCCACGGACCTGCTCCGCGACCACCGGGCGACCGTCGCCGATGTGCACGGCCGTCAGCAGGAGCTGTGGAAGGTCACCGAGGCGAACGCCGCGGACCTGAAGGCCATCCTGGGCGGCTGACGCACGACGGAAGGAGGGTGAGCCCGCGCGGGGGCCCACCCTCCTTTCTCAGCGTCCGGCGACCTTCCGGGCCACCCGGGTCAGCAGCGAGCCGCCCTTGCCGCCGCCGTCCTTCTCGTACGCCGTCCTCAGCTGCGCGAAGTGGTCGGCGCGAGTCCGGGCGAGGTACTCGTCGCCGGTCAGCTTCCGCGCGATGGACCAGGCCTGCCGGTGCCGTCCCTCGTAGTGCGCCACGTACGCCTTCGCCAGCTCCAGCACCGACTTGAAGGGGATGCCGCCGGTGTGGTCGCGGTCGATGCGTTCCTGCACGGCCGAGATCAGCTTCAGCTTCTCGTCGAGGGTCCAGGCGTCCTCGGAGATCCTCCGGAGCACGTCCTCGGGGATCGGCCGGGTCACCTCGAAGGCGAGCGTGGAGCGGATCGGCGGCCCGGCGATCTCGATGTACGGCAGCAGCGCGCCCGTGCTGTGGTGCAGCCACGGCAGCCGGGGCCCGGCGAAGTCCTGGTGCAGCACGACGGAGCCGGGGCGCAGCCGGGTCAGGAAGCGCTCGGAGACACAGCGGAAGACCCGGGCCGTCTTGGCGATGTCGATGTGCAGGAACTCGATCGGGCTGGTGTCGTCCGGATCCGAGGTCTGCCAGATGTCACCGGCGTGGATCTCCAGGAACGGCAGGAAGGGCGCCAGCCGCTCGGTGAAGTCGTCGAGGAACGAGCTGTCGCCGTCCGCGGGCTTCGTACCGGCCGTGAAGAACCTCTCGGTGGCGAAGGTGCCCTTGCCGACGTGGAAGAAGTCGTACGCGTGCAGCCGTCCCGTCCTCTCGTCGAACACGGGGCTGTCGCGCAGCCCGAGCGCGAGCGCGTAGGTGGAGCCGCCGCCGCCCGAGCCCAGCTCCACGAGCCGGTCCTCGCCGGTGAGGCGATGGCGCCCCAGCAGGTACAGGAAACGCAGCTCCCAGGAGCTCACCTGGGAATAGGGCAGGTCGTCAGGCAGCTTCACGCCGTCGAGCATGGGGTACAGCCGGCCGAGGTGCGTCATGAGGGCCTCACGGGGTGGGAGGGGGCGGCGTTCCGTGATCCTAGAGATTCGAACGCCGCCCACACCATGGATTCATCGGTTTCACCCGACGCTGTGCCACCGTTTCCTCGGCCTTTCCCGGTAGTTCACCGGGTATTGGCTCAGCGGCGCACCGCCTTCTTCAGGGCCTTGGCCCGGCGTACCACCCGGCGGGCCGTGGAGTTGCGCGGCAGGAACGACAGCCGCTCCGGAATACCGCCGGGCAGACCCAGCGAGGTGAGCCGCTTGCGCTTGAAGTAGCGCTGGGTGCGCAGCGCGAAGTGCTCCGCGAGGTACCGCTCGGCGGCGGGCCGCAGGGTCGGGTAGATCTGCGGCTGCATGGTGAACCCTATGGCGGCGACCAGCGCGCCCAGCGTCCGTGCCGGGACGGTCTCCTCGCCCTCGCGGTTCTCCAGATCCGGCAGCACCGCGTCCGCCAGCACCGCGGGGATGCGGTTGCTGTTCTGGTACGGCGTCAGCCGGTCCAGCAGCGGCTCGGTGCCGATCCGGGCGACCGGCAGGTCGTAGAGGGCGGACGCGGTGAACAGCGCGGTCGAGAAGCAGCCGACGACCAGGCCGGGGCGGGACTTCTCGAACAGCACCTCGGCGAGCACCGGCGAGTCCAGCACGGTGAGTTCGACGCCCAGCCGCTCGGCCTCGGTCTCCAGGGCGCGGCTGTAGCGGGCCGGTGCCGTGGGGTGCGGCTTGAACACGATCGCCCGGTGCCCGCGCTGCACCGCCCCGCGCATCATCCGGACGTGCAGCTCCTCCTCCGCCTCCGGGGTGAGGATGTTCAGCGCCGAGAGGTACTGCCCGAGCAGCAGTGCGGAGTTGTCCGGGAAGACCGGCAGCTCCTCGACGGCGCCCGCGAGTTCGCCCATCACCTTCAGGAAGGCCGTGCCCGGCACGACCTCGGCGGGCACGTCGAACTCGGTGAGCAGCAGGGGGGTGAGGCCCGGCACCAGGTCCAGGTGGAGCAGGCGCCGGACGCGGGTGCCGACCAGCGGGTCGAGCTTGTTGCGGGTGGGGCCGTAGCTCATCAGGCCGTCGGCGTAGACGTGCAGCGGGGCGCCGGTGAAGATCTGGGCGAGCGCCAGCGCCGGGTTGACCTGGATGGACTCCAGGACGATCTCCACGTCGTCGTCGCCCAGGCCCCACAGCAGCCGCAAGTACCGCTCGAACAGCGGGATGTCGTCGGTGCGCGGCGCCCAGGCCCCGGGGTGGAACGGCCGGATGGCCTCGTTGAACGAGATCACCCCGTCGAAGTGGTCCCGCAGCGACTCGAACCCCGGCATCTCGTCCACCGCCACAGTGGTCTCCGGGGTCGCGGAGTTGTTGAACACGAGCAGCAGCCGGCGGTCCGCCTCGGCGAAGCACTCCGAGTCCAGCGCGGCGGCCAGGGTGGCGGCGCCGTAGAGCGTGGAGACGCAGAAGATCTGGGTGGTGTTACGGGACATCACGCGGCCGCCTTCGCAGTGGTGGCCCGGCGCCGCAGCCGGCGCAGCTTGCTGGCCCGGCGCAGGTCCATGGTTTCGAGCACGTCCCCGAGCGCGTCCTGCGGCATCCGCCTTATGGCCGCCGCGCTCAGCGCGCGCAGTTGCTTGGCCACGGCCGGTTCCCACTTGGACTCGTCCGAGAGGTGATGCGCGATGATCGCACAGTAGGTGCGTACCGCCTTGGGCAGCAGCTGGTCGGCCTCCCGGTCAGCCGCAGTTTCCTCGATGACCTGATCGAAGGCGCGGATGAAGTCGAGTTGACGGATGTCACCGATCTGGGTGAGAGAACCGGCGACGCCCCGGCGGTAGAAGACGCCGAGCAGGCTCACGACGGCGAACGACTCGGCCTCGCGGTGCAGCTTCCAGATCCACGGCCGGTCCTCGGCGGTGCGCAGTCCGTCGGTGAAGTGCAGCAGGCCCTTGTCCAGCAGCCGCCGGTGGTAGGCGCCGGCCCAGGCGTAGGCGTAGTCGACGGAGGTCGTCCGGTCGGCGGGCAGGATCGCCGCCCGCGGGTCGAGGACCTCGCCCCGGCGGCCGTGCGGTACCCGGTGCACCGAGCGGGCGCGTGCGTGGGCCTGGACGTGGTCCGTCCGGACGAAGTCGCAGCCCAGCTCCTCGATGGCGCCCACCAGTTCGGTGAAGTAGCCGGGCGCGAGCCAGTCGTCGCCGTCGAGGAAGGTCAGGTATTCGCCGGTCGCGGCGTCCAGACCGGTGTTTCGGGCGGTGGCCAGACCTCCGTTCACTTCATGGCGGAGGTAACGCACTTGTGCGACTTCCGAGAGTTGCTCGGCCGCTCGTTCGAGAATGGCGGGAGTTTCATCCTTCGAACAGTCGTCCACAAGAATGAACTCGAAGTCGCTCCGGGCGTTCGCACGAAGGCTCCTGAGGGTGTCCGGGGCGTATTGCTGCACGTTGTAGAACGGCACGATCACGGAAAGCTTTGGCACCTGAGAAAGGTTAGAAGGGTGCTCGGCAGTGGAACTGGACGGCGCGCGTACGGCGGGTGAACTCAGTGTGTCGGAACGGTGCATGCCATGTACTTCCCGGGTTCTGACGGGCCAGTTCGGCTCGCGGTGGGATGTTGTTAACTTTTCGTTGTTTCGCGGTTGGGCTATACCTAGGAAATGCTTCCTAGCGTCATCTTCGTGCCAGCAAGTACAACGAAGCCGCCGCGTATCGCCGTCCTCGCGGACTCCGACACCCGCTGGAAATGGGGTGCGCTGACGGCGGGCCGCATCGCCCCGGGCCCGTCCATGGAAGCCGGAGCGGAAGGGGACACGCAAGTCGCCCCTTCCCTCGATGGATTCCTGTTGCGCGGCCGGGCCACGCCGACCGCCCGTCAACTGGCGGAAGTCGGCGTGCAGGCCGCCTCGATGCGCGAGGTGACCACGGTGGAATTCCTGCGCACGATGGCCGACGAGGAGTACGACATCCTCGTCCTGGCCCTCGTCGGCGGTGGTGTCCAGGCTGTGCTGCACGGACTGAAGAGGGTCTGGGAGGGCCGCGACAAGCGCCCCGTCGTCGTCACCGGCTACGTCGGCGTCGTCTACGAGAAGCTCGCCGACGGCCTGCTGCTGCGGCATGGTGCCGACCTCGTCCTCGCCAACTCCCGCCAGGACGCCGAGCGGTTCCGCGCGGTCTACGAGGGGGTCGGCGCCGACGCCTCGGCGGTGACGGAGGTGGCGCTGCCGTTCCTCGGCGGCGCGCCCTACGAGGGGGAGCACGACCCGTACACGGTCGTCTTCGCCGCGCAGCCCTCCGTCCCCGAGAGCCGCAAGGACCGTACGTACCTGCTGAACCGCCTGGTCCGGCACGCGCGGCTGCACCCCGAGCGCGAGGTGCTGCTCAAGCTGCGCTCCAAGCCGGGCGAACACACCACGCACATCGAGGAGTTGCCCTACCAGAAGCTGGTGCAGAAGCTGGACGTACCGGCCAACTTCCGGCTGGTGTACGGCCACATGGGCGAGGTCCTGGACCGTACCGACCTGCTGGTCACGGTCAGCTCGACGGCCGCGCTGGAGTCCCTGCACCGGCGGATCCCCACCGTCGTGCTCACCGACCTCGGGGTGCGCGAGACGCTCGGCAACCACCACTTCGTCGGCTCCGGCTGCCTCGCCTCCTGGGACCAGCTGGACGAGGGACACCGTCCGGTCCCCGACGAGCAGTGGGTGGCCCGCCAGGGCGTCGCGGCGGACGGCGGGTACGAGACCGCCTTCGACGCGGCGCGCGAGCGGATCGCCAAGTTGCGGGCCCTGCCCGGCGGGCTGGCTCCGCTGACCCCGTACTACACGCCCGCGACGGCGCCGGGCTACCTGCCCGGCATCCTCGCCCGCCACCATCTCGGGCCCGACGGCAGTCCGCTGCCGGGCGCTCCCGCGCACGACAGGGACCCGGGGCCGGTCCGGCAGATCGTGCGCCGGGCCGCCCGTGGTGCCTATCGGCACGGGGTGCAGCGGGTGGCGCCCGTCATCCGGCGGATGGGGGAGCTGTGAGCGGTCGTCCGCTGTCCGCCGCGCCGTCCGGGCCCGCCGCCCTCCGTACCTCCGCGAATCCTGGAGCGCAATCCATGTCCGACTCCCCGGCGGACGCCGCCTTCGTGCGCCGCGTGCTCGCCGTCATTCCCGCCCGCGGCGGCTCCAAGGGCGTGCCCGCGAAAAACCTCGCCCCGGTCGGCGGGGTGCCCCTGGTGGCGCGTGCGGTGCGCGAGTGCCTGGCCACCCGGCTGGTGACCGACGTCGTGGTCTCCACCGACGACCAGGCCATCGCCGCCGCCGCCCGTGAGGCCGGCGCCGAGGTGGTGCTGCGCCCCGCGGCCATCGCCGGTGACACGGCCACCTCCGAGGCGGCCGTCCTGCACGCCATGGACACCCACGAGGCGCTGCACGGCGCGCCGGTCGACGTGGTCATGCTGGTCCAGTGCACCAGCCCCTTCGTGATCCGCGAGGACATCGACGGGGTCGCGGCGGCCGTCGTCGAGAACGGCGCCGACACCGCCGTCACCGTGGCCCCCTTCCACGGCTTCGTCTGGCGCGACGCCGAGGAGCCCGCCGACGGCGGCGTCGGCGTCAACCACGACAAGTCCTACCGCCCGCGCCGCCAGGACCGTCCCCAGGACTACCTGGAGACCGGCGCCGCCTACGCGATGGACGCGGCCGGGTTCCGGACCCACAACCACCGCTTCTTCGGCCGGACCGAACTCGTCCGCACCGACCCCGCGCGCGTGCTGGAGATCGACGACCCGCACGACCTCGCACGCGCCCGCGCCCTCGCGCCGCTGTTCGACGCGGACCGCCCCGGCGCGCTGCCGACCGCCGCCGACATCGACGCGGTCGTCCTGGATTTCGACGGCACCCAGACCGATGACCGGGTGCTGATCGACACCGATGGAAAGGAGTTCGTCTCCGTGCACCGCGGGGACGGCCTCGGCATCGCCGCCCTGCGCAGGAGCGGCCTGACGATGCTGATCCTCTCCACGGAGCAGAACCCTGTGGTCGCCGCCCGGGCCCGGAAGCTCAAGATCCCGGTCCTGCACGGCATCGACCGCAAGGACCTCGCACTGAAGCAGTGGTGCGAGGAGCAGGGCATCGCGCCTGAGCGCGTGCTCTACGTCGGCAACGACGTCAACGACCTCCCGTGCTTCGCCCTCGTGGGCTGGCCCGTGGCGGTCGCGAGCGCCCACGACGTCGTGCGCGGCGCCGCACGCGCGGTCACCACCGTCCCGGGTGGCGACGGCGCGATCCGAGAGATCGCCAGCTGGATCCTCGGCCCCTCTCTCGACTCCCTCACCAAGTAAGGACAGTTCACGCCATGAGCACCAACTCCCGTCTCCGTACGTTCGGTTCCTCCCGCCTGGCCGGCCCCGGTCAGCCCGTCTACATCTGCGGCGAGATCGGCATCAACCACAACGGCGAGCTGGAGAACGCCTTCAAGCTGATCGACGTGGCGGCCGAGGCCGGCTGCGACGCGGTCAAGTTCCAGAAGCGCACCCCCGAGATCTGCACCCCGCGCGACCAGTGGGACATCGAGCGCGACACCCCCTGGGGCCGCATGACCTACATCGACTACCGCCACCGGGTGGAGTTCGGCGAGGACGAGTACCGCCAGATCGACGAGTACTGCAAGTCCAGGAACATCGCCTGGTTCGCCTCCCCGTGGGACACCGAGGCCGTCGCCTTCCTGGAGAAGTTCGACGTCCCCGCCCACAAGGTGGCCTCCGCCTCGCTGACCGACGACGAGCTGCTGCGCGCCCTGCGCGCCACCGGCCGCACGGTCATCCTCTCCACCGGTATGTCCACCCCGAAGCAGATCCGCCACGCGGTCGAGGTCCTCGGCTCGGACAACATCCTGCTCTGCCACGCCACGTCGACCTACCCGGCCAAGGCCGAGGAGCTCAACCTGCGCGTGATCAACACCCTCCAGGCCGAGTACCCGAACGTCCCGATCGGCTACTCCGGCCACGAGACGGGCCTGCAGACCACCCTCGCGGCGGTCGCCCTGGGCGCCACCTTCGTCGAGCGCCACATCACCCTCGACCGCGCCATGTGGGGCTCGGACCAGGCCGCCTCGGTGGAGCCGCAGGGCCTCACCCGCCTGGTACGCGACATCCGCACGATCGAGTCCTCCCTCGGCGACGGCGTCAAGAAGGTCTACGACTCCGAGCTGGGCCCGATGAAGAAGCTGCGCCGCGTCCAGGGTGTCGTCGCCGAGGCGGAGATCGCCGCGGCCGCGGGCGAGCCGCTGTCGGTCTGACCCACCACCCTTCCCCGATCCTCCTACGACGGGACGGTCGTACGTAGATGAGCCCCCGCGCCGGGAACGCCGGCTCCCGCACTCTCGCGTTCGTCGAGAGTCCGGTACAGCTGCTCAACGTGCTGGAGTGGGCGCATGCCCAGGAGCAGGCGCTCGGCGCGGGGCTCACCCTGGTGGTCCTCTCCCCGATCGATCCGATGACCCGCGGCCAGCTGCGACGCATGTCGGAGCTGGCCCGCGAGGAGGGGCACGAGGTCCGCTGGGAGGAGGCGCGCAGCGGCGCGACGGCGCCCTTCCAGACGATCGCGGGCCTGGCGGGCACCCTGCGCCGGGCACCCCGCGTGGTCCTCGGGGACCCCTTCTCCCGTTACGTCCAGCTGCTGCTGACGATCACCCGGGCCCGGGACCTGGTGGTGGTCGACGACGGCACGGCGACGATGGAGTTCGTCGCCCAGCTGGCCCGCGGCGAGCGCCTGGTGCGCTGGCACCGCAAGGGCGGCCGCCGCGGCCCCCGGGACCTGCTCCTGACCCCGGTCTCCTCGGTGGCCCGCCGCCGGCTGACGCCCGGGGAGGACCGCAGGGTCGAGATCTTCTCCTCCATGCCGATGGAGGAGACCCTGCCGGGCCTGGCGGTGTCGGCGAACGACTTCGCCTGGACCCGTGCCCGCTTCGGCCCGCCGCGCATCGGCAAGGGCGCGGACCTGGTCGGCACCTCGCTGGTGGAGACCGGCGTGGTGGACGCCGAGCGCTACGTGGAAGCGGTCCGCACCCTCGCCAAGGCGCACGGCGCCACCCGCTACTTCGCCCACCGCCGCGAGAGCACGGAGAAGCTCCACCGCCTCGCGGTCGAGACCGGGCTGGAGATAGTCCGCCCGGACCTCCCCCTCGAACTGATCGCCCGCCGGGGCCCGATCGGCAGGACGATCCTGAGCTTCCCGTCCACGGTCGTCCACACCCTCCCCCTGGCCCTGGCCGGCACCGATGTGAAGGTCGCGGTCTGCGACATCGACCCCACCTGGCTGACCGACCACGCCTCCCCCCGGGCGCAGGGCTTCCTGTCCGGGGTCACGGGCTCGGCGAAGGACGTCCACCGGCTGGCGGCGGTGACGACGGCGGTCTAGCCGGGCACGCGAGTCGGCAGGAACGCCTCTCCTGCGCCACGGGCTCCCGCACTCGCCTCAGACCCGTGCAATATGGCCGCTGTGAACGGTGTGAACAGTGGTGATGACCTCGTCTTCCGGTCCCGCCGGCGGCGGGGCCTGCGGGTCGTCGTGGGGATCATGGCGGCCGGAGCCGTGCTCGCCGCCCTCGCCCTCGCCCTCGGCGGTCCGGTTCCGCTCGCCGGTGTCGGCGCGCTGTGCCTCGGCCTCGGTCTCGCCGCGCTGCGCCTCGCCACCGCGGAGGTCCGCGCCGGTGCCCGCGGCATCCGCGCCCGGCGCCGGGCCGTGCCCTGGCCGGACGTCGCCGAGCTGCGGATCCGGGTGAAGACCTGGCCCCGGGGCGAACAGTCCCGGCACGTCCTGCTGGTGCTGCGCGACGGGTCCGAGCGGCAGCTGCCGCAGCCCGTGGCATGGAGCGAGCCCGACACGGACTTCGACACCGGCCTGGACGCCCTGCGCGCCCTGCACCGCCGTCACGGAGCCCCCGAGTCGGACCACCTCGTCGTCGTCTCCCAGCGCACCGCCGGCCGCGGCTCGGTCTGGGTCCCCGTGCTGTGCGTCCTGCTGCTCGCGGGGGCGGGCCTCGCCGCCTGGCTCGTCCCGCACGTCGACGCCGACCGCCGGGAGTGGCGGGCGGCCGCTCCGTGCACCGCCACGACCCCCGCCGAGGACCGGCGCGAGTGCCTGACGCGCATCCCGGCCGTGATCGAGCGCACCGAACAGGACGGGCCGCGACGCGGCAGCCTCCTGTACTTCGCCGACGACCGGCCGATCGACCGGCTGACGGTGTCGCGCGAGGCCGCTCAGGAGTTCGAGCCCGGCGACCGGGTCGAGCTCACCGCCTGGCGCGGCGAGGTGATGGAGGTTGCCGGGAGCCGTCACGTCTGGCGCCAGCACGTCCCCGTCCCCGGCGACCTGGCCGCCGTAGCGGCCGGACTCGCCCTCGCCGCGGGCTACCCCGGGACCCTGACGCTGATGCGGCTGCGCGGGCGCCGCCTCCCCGCCGACGAGGTCCTTCCGCCCGCCCTGCCCTTCGCGGCCGTCCTCGTCGGAACCGGGGCGTGGCTGCTGCCGCTGTGCCACCGCCACCCCACGACCCTCTTCGACACCCCGAGGACCGTCGCCTGGGCCGCCGCGGGCACCGCCGCGACCTTCGCCATGGCCGCCTGGGCCTGGCGGGCCACCCGGGTCCGACCCCCGCAGGGGAATGCCCTGGAGGAGGAGCGGGAGGAGGAGCGGGAGGAGGTCTTCCTGCCCGCCCGCTTCCTGGAGGTCACCGACTACAACCCGCACGGCTTCGGCACCCACATCGCCCTGGGCGGCGACCGGCCGCCCGCGGTGACCCCCGGCCCGGGCCGGTTCGCGGCGCGGACCCTCCCCGTGCGGCGGCTCACCGTCAAGGAGGTGCGCCGGGTCCGGGGCACCGACGGCGACACCGTGCCCCGGAGCTGGCACACCGCCGACCTCGACGACGCCGGCACCCCCGTCCGCCTGGCCGCCGCCCCGGCCGACCTGGCCCGCATCCTGCGCGCTGTCGAGGCTGCACAAACGCTCGAGGACGCCTCGACGCCGGCTTCCGACAGATGAACAGAACCGACAGGACTGTCCGCGGCGTGGTAAGGGTTGGTAGGAGAGCGGATGAGTAATCATGATCGACTCGCTCGGAAAAGAGCGGGAGTTTACCCATCCCAGACCACGCCTATGCGCCTGGCGGTCAGTTTTTCTTCCCCTAACGGGCTGAACTTTTGTTGATCGAGGGTCAGTTGACCACCCGGGCGTCCTACCCTTCAGAGGGTGAAGCACTTGATGTCCGTAGAGTCCGAGGCCGATCTCCGCGTCGAAGCCGGGGAAGCGTCGCTTCCCGGCACGCTCCCCGAGGCGCTGCGTGCCGAACTCGTCGCGTTCCGCCGTGACTTGCACATGCACCCCGAGCTCGGCAACCAGGAGTTCCGTACCACCGCCGCGATCAAGGAGCGGCTGGAGAAGGCGGGCCTGAAGCCGCGGGTGCTCCCCGCGGGGACCGGGCTCGTGTGTGACATCGGCAACTGGGACGACGGGCTGCCCGCGCTCGCCCTGCGGGCCGACATCGACGCCCTGCCCATCCCGGACGCCAAGACCGACTGCCCGTACCGCTCGACCGTGCCCGACCGGGCGCACGCCTGCGGACACGACGTGCACACCACCGTGGTGCTCGGCGCCGGCCTGGTCATGGCAGACCTGCACGGCAAGGGCCTGCTGCCCCGGCCGGTACGGCTGATCTTCCAGCCCGCCGAGGAGGTCCTGCCCGGCGGCGCCGCCGACGTCATCGAGAGCGGGGCGCTCGAAGGCGTCGGCCGGATCCTCGCCGTGCACTGCGACCCCCGGGTGGACGCCGGGCGGGTCGGTCTGCGCGAGGGCCCGATCACCTCCGCCTGCGACCGTCTGGAGATCGCGCTGGGCGGCCCCGGCGGCCACACCGCGCGCCCGCATCTGACCACCGACCTGGTCACCGCCGTCGCCCGGGTGGTGACGGACGTCCCCGCGCTGGTCGCCCGGCGCGTGGACACCCGTAGCGGACTCGCCGTGACCTGGGGCCGGATCGAGTCCGGCCACGCGCCGAACGTCATCCCGCAGCACGCCGAGCTCTCCGGGACCGTGCGCTGCCTGGACATCGCCGCCTGGCGCCAGGCGCCGGACATCGTGGTCGCCGCGATCGACGAGGTCGCCAATCTGTACCGCGCCAAGTCCGAGATCAACTACGTCCGCGGGGTGCCGCCCGTCGTCAACGACCCCGGTGTCACCGAACTGCTCCGCGACGCGATGATCGCCCGCCGCGGCGCCGACTCCGTCGAGGGCACCGAGCAGAGCCTCGGCGGCGAGGACTTCTCCTGGTACCTGGAGCACGTGCCGGGCGCGATGGCCCGGCTCGGCGTCCGCACGCCGGGCGAGCGCACGGTGCGCGACCTCCACCAGGGTGACTTCGACGTGGACGAGCACGCGATCACGGTGGGCGTGGAGCTGTTCACGGCGGCGGCGCTGATCGACCTGTAGGGGGCACTCCGGTTGCGACCGGAGGCACCCGGGTGGAGCCTGGCCCCAGGGCGCTCAGCCATGCGCCCCGGCACTGACAGGCACACCGGGATGTCCAGGAATGCATATTTTCCGTCCAGTGGTTCACGGGGACGTAACCGGCCATCGGCACGAATGGATAACGGCCACGCGGTACCCCGTTCCCAGGAGTGTCTACGCGCGTTACTGTGCGCCGAACTCAGCACCCACTGCGGGGCTTGGAGAATGGGGAACTTCACGATGCGTCGGACATCCAAACTGACCCGTGTCGCGGTGGGGGTCGCGTCCATCGCGCTCGCTGCCACGGCCTGCGGCGGTACCAGCAGCGACGACAGCGACAGCGGCTCCTCCAAGGAGGACCTCGGCCTCGCGATCGCGTACGACATCGGCGGCAAGGGCGACCAGTCCTTCAACGACGCCGCGTACGCCGGTCTGGAGAAGGCCCAGAAGGAGTTCGGCTACAAGACGGCCGACATCGAGCCCACCGAGGGTGAGACGGACGCCGACAAGGAGCAGCGGCTCGCCTCCCTCGCCAAGCAGGGCTACAACCCGGTGATCGGCGTCGGCTTCGCCTACGGCCCCGCCATGGAGGCCGTGGCCGCGAAGTACCCGAAGACCACCTTCGGCATCGTCGACTCCGTGGTCGAGGGCGACAACGTCGCCTCCCTGGTCTTCGCCGAGGAGCAGGCCTCGTACCTCGCCGGTGTCGCCGCCGCCAAGGCCACCAAGACCAACACCGTGGGCTTCGTCGGCGGTGTGGACATCCCGCTGATCCACAAGTTCGAGGCCGGCTACAAGCAGGGTGTGCAGGACACCAACTCGAAGGTCAAGGTCATCTCGCAGTACCTGACCCAGACCGCCGAGGAGGGTGGCTTCTCCAGCCCCGACAAGGGCAAGGCCGCCGCCGAGGGCCAGATCGAGAAGAAGGCCGACGTCGTCTACCAGGCGGCCGGTCTCTCCGGTCAGGGCGTGATCGAGGCGGCCGCCAAGGCGAAGGTCTGGGCGATCGGCGTCGACTCCGACCAGTACCAGCAGGAAGCGCTCGGGGCGTACAAGGAGTACATCCTCACCTCCGCGCTCAAGGACGTCGGCGGCGCCGTCTACGCCCTCGCCAAGTCCGTCAACGACGACAAGCCGCTGACCGGCGTCCAGACCTTCGACCTGAAGGTGAACGGCGTGGGCCTCGCGGAGAGCAACCCGAAGATGGCCGAGATCGCGGGCCTGAGCGATGCCGTGGCCAAGGCCAAGGAAGGCATCACCGACGGCACCATCAAGGTCAAGACGGAGTAGTCCTCCGACCGGACCGGGTGGTCCGGATCGTCGAGCGGGCGGTGGGCACTGTGCCCCCGCCCGCTTCGGCGTTCCCGGGCAAGGTCACCCAACGCCACCTCTCCTTTGCGTTCGGCAAGCCTCCGGCCAGGGGTCGGGTGACGTTGGGCACGGGCGGATAACAAGGTGGACAGAAGGGGTTTTCAGGTTGGTCTACGCGCGTTAATCTGCGGCGAAGCCCAGCGCCGAAGCTGTGAAGCACTGTCCTCCGGCGCTTGTACGACTAGGAGCACCTCACATGCGCCGGATTTCCCGGATCACGGTCGCAGGCGCAGCGACCGCCTCTCTGGCCCTCGCGCTCTCCGCCTGCGGCGGCACCTCCTCCGAGAGCTCGTCCGAGTCGAAGGGCGACAAGGGCCTGGCCATCGCGTACGACGTCGGCGGCAAGGGCGACCAGTCCTTCAACGACGCGGCCTACGCGGGCCTGGAGCAGGCGAAGAAGGAGTTCGGCTACGAGACGCAGGACGTCGA
This sequence comes from Streptomyces sp. NPDC002779, assembly GCF_042888685.1. Lineage (NCBI taxonomy): Bacteria > Bacillati > Actinomycetota > Actinomycetes > Kitasatosporales > Streptomycetaceae > Streptomyces > Streptomyces sp. NPDC002779. The sequence continues at coordinate 793,415 of NZ_JBIAQC010000001.1, read as the reverse complement.
GCCCACCGAGGGCGAGACGGACGCGGACAAGCAGCAGCGCCTGGAGTCGCTGGCCAAGCAGGGCTACAACCCGGTCGTGGGTGTCGGCTACGCGTACGCCGCCGCCGTCAAGGGCGCCTCGGAGAAGTTCCCGGACACCACCTTCGGCATCGTGGACGACTCCACGGTCGAGGCGAAGAACGTCGCCGACCTGGTCTTCTCCGAGGAGGAGGCGTCCTACCTGGCCGGCGTCGCCGCGGCCAAGAGCACCGAGTCGAACGTCGTCGGGTTCGTGGGCGGTGTGGACATCCCGCTGATCCACAAGTTCCAGGCCGGCTTCGAGCAGGGCGTCAAGGACACCAACCCCAAGGCGAAGGTCCTCTCCCAGTACCTCACGCAGACCGCGGAGGAGGGTGGCTTCTCCAGCCCCGACAAGGGGAAGACGGCCGCCGAGGGCCAGATCGAGAAGAAGGCCGACGTCGTCTACGCGGCCGCCGGTCTCTCCGGCCAGGGCGTCATCGAGGCCGCCGCCGCCAACAAGGTGTGGGCGATCGGTGTCGACTCCGACCAGTACCGGCAGGAAGCCCTCGCCAAGTACAAGGACTCGATCCTCACCTCGGCGATGAAGGACGTCGCCAAGGCGGTCTACAACCTGGCGAAGTCGGTCGAGGACGGCAAGCCCGAGACCGGTATCGTTCGTGGCGATCTGAAGACCGGCGAGGTGAGCCTGTCGAACTCCAACCCGAAGTTCGCGGACAACGCCGAGCTCCAGGAAGCCATCGAGACGGCCAAGGAGAAGATCATCAAGGGCGAGATCAAGGTCAAGTCGAGCTGACGATCAAGCAACACCCTGAGCAGCGTGTAACCGCGGGGTTACGTCCGCTCGACGGGGTACGGGGGGCCGGCTCCCCGTACCCCGTTGTCAGCGGTGCGTCGCCCCTTTGTATGCCGTAGGGGCGCTACGCGCGTAGACGACCCCCGTCCCCAGGAGAGTGCGCCATCAACGCGTCCAGCAGCCCTCCGGCCGACGCGGCGGTCAACGGTCAGGTGACCGCCGTCGAGCTTGCCGGGATCACGAAGCGATTCCCGGGCGTCGTGGCCAACCACGACATCCACCTCACCGTCCGCAAGGGCACCGTCCACGCCCTCGTCGGCGAGAACGGCGCCGGCAAGTCGACCCTGATGAAGATCCTCTACGGCATGCAGAAGCCGGACGAGGGCACCATCGCCATCGACGGCGAGCAGGTCACCTTCTCGTCCCCGGCCGACGCCATCGCCCGCGGCATCGGCATGGTCCACCAGCACTTCATGCTCGCCGACAACCTCACGGTCCTGGAGAACGTGGTCCTCGGCAGCGAGAAGCTGCACGGCATCGGCGCCAAGGCCCGCCGCCGGATCAAGGAGATCTCCGAGCGCTACGGCCTCGGCGTGCAGCCCGACCTCCTGGTCGAGGAGCTCGGGGTCGCCGCCCGCCAGCGCGTGGAGATCCTCAAGGTCCTCTACCGCGGCGCCACCACGCTGATCCTCGACGAGCCCACCGCCGTGCTGGTGCCGCAGGAGGTCGACGCGCTCTTCGACAACCTGCGCGAGCTCAAGGCCGAGGGCCTCTCCGTCATCTTCATCTCGCACAAGCTCGGCGAGGTGCTCTCCGTCGCCGACGAGATCACCGTCATCCGCCGCGGCACGACCGTCGGCACGGCCGTCCCCGCCGAGACGACCCCGCGTCAGCTCGCCGAGATGATGGTCGGCAGCGAGCTGCCCACCCCGGAGACCGCCGAGTCCACGGTCACCGACCGCCCGGTCATCACCGTCGACAAGCTGCGCCTCGAGGCGCCCGGCGGCAAGGCCCTGCTGGACGACATCAGCTTCACCATCCACGCGGGCGAGGTCCTGGGCATCGCCGGCGTCGAGGGCAACGGCCAGACGGAACTGGTCGACGCCCTCATCGGCCTCAAGAGCGCCGACTCCGGCACGATCAGCCTCGCCGAGGAGGAGATCACCGCCTGGACCACCCGCAAGCGCCGCGAGCAGGGCATCGGCTACATCCCCGAGGACCGCCACCGGCACGGTCTGCTCCTGGAGGCCCCCCTCTGGGAGAACCGCATCCTCGGCCATGTCACCGAAAAGCCCCTCGCCAAGGGCGTATGGCTGGACCCGAAGGCCGCGCAGGAGGACACCCGCCGCATCGTCGAGGCCTACGACGTCCGCACCCCCGGCATCGACGTCACCGCCGCCTCGCTGTCCGGCGGCAACCAGCAGAAGCTGATCGTCGGCCGCGAGATGAGCCACAGCCCGCGCTTCCTGATCGCCGCCCACCCCACCCGCGGTGTGGACGTCGGCGCCCAGGCCGCGATCTGGGACCACATCCGCGAGGCCCGCCGCGAGGGCCTGGCCGTGCTGCTGATCTCCGCCGACCTGGACGAGCTGATCGGCCTGTCCGACACCCTCCGGGTGATCTACAACGGCAAGCTGGTCGCGGACGCCGACCCGGCCACCATCACCCCGGAGGAGCTCGGCTCGGCGATGACCGGTGCCGCGACCGGCCACCTGGAGCACGAAGAAACCGCTGAAGACGCCCCTGAGTCTTCTGAGCCCGGCGAAGACGAGGCCCGCTGATGAAGAAGTTCGACAAGGAGCGCGTGCTCCTCGCGGTGGCCGGCCCGGTCATCGCGCTCGCCGTGGCCTTCGCGCTGAGCTCGGTGGTACTCATCGCCTCGGGCAAGAACCCGGTCGAGCCGTACACCCTGATGTTCGAGCAGGCCTCGTTCTCCGACATCCAGGTGCTGATCATCAACCAGGCCTCGATGTACTACATCGCGGCCCTCGCGGTGGCCATCGGCTTCCGGATGAACCTGTTCAACATCGGCGTCGACGGCCAGTACCAGCTCGCCGCCATGATGGCCGCCATCGTCGGCGCCCACGCCGACCTGCCGGCCGCGATCCAGGTCCCGCTGCTGCTCCTGACGGCCATCTGCACCGGCGCCTTCTGGTCCGGCATCGCCGGTGTCCTCAAGGTCACCCGGGGCGTCAGCGAGGTCGTCGCGACGATCATGCTCAACGCGATCGCGACCTCCGTCATCGCCTACCTGTGGCTGCCCGACGTCTTCGGTGTGAAGGTCGGCAACAACAACACCACCGGCGAGATGCACGAGTCCGGCTGGATCCCCGGCATCGACATGGGCGACGCGGGCGAGATCTACGGCCTGGTCATCCTCGCCGTGCTGCTCGGCATCGGCTACTGGGTCGTCCTCAACCGCACCCGCTTCGGCTTCGACCTGCGCGCCTCCGGCGCCTCCGAGTCCGCCGCCGCGGCCAGCGGTGTCGACCCCAAGCGCATGGTGCTCACCGCCATGCTGATCTCCGGCGCCATCGCGGGCCTGGCCGGTCTGCCGATCCTGCTCGGCGACACCCACACCTACAGCCTGAACTTCCCCACCGGCATCGGCTTCCTCGGCATCGGCATCGCCCTGCTCGGCCGGAACAGCCCGGTCGGCATCGCGTTCGCCGCGCTGCTGTGGGCCTGGCTCGACAAGGCCTCGCCCGAGCTGGACTTCCACGACTACGACAAGGAGATCGCGGTCATCATGCAGGGCCTGATCGTGCTCTCGGTCGTCGTCTCCTACGAAGCCGTCCGCGAGTGGGGCCTGCGCCGCCAGCAGCGCCGCGTCGGCGCGGAGCTCGCCGCCGGGCACGTGCTCGGCGCCGACAACAACACGAAGGAGGTGGCGGGCCGATGACCACCCCCCAGACTTCAGCGGTCGACGTCAACCAGCCCACGCTCCAGCCCGCCGCGCCCACCGGACGCCGCCTGTCGTGGCCCGTCCTGCTGCTGGTCATCGCCGGAGCCCTGGCGCTGACCTCCCTCGTCCGCATCATCACCGGCGCCGACGGCATCACCAACGTCAGCCAGATGTCCACCGCGCTCCAGCTCGCCGTGCCCATCGGCCTCGCCGGTCTCGGCGGTCTGTGGGCCGAGCGGGCGGGCGTCGTCAACATCGGCCTCGAAGGCATGATGATCCTCGGCACCTGGTTCGGCGCCTGGGCCGGCTTCCAGTGGGGCCCGTGGACCGGTGTCCTGGTCGGCATCATCGGCGGCTGCCTCGGCGGTCTGCTGCACGCCTTCGTCACCGTCACCTTCAACGTCAACCACATCGTCTCCGGTGTGGCGATCAACATCCTCGCCCTCGGCGCCACCCGCTACCTGGCCCCCCTCGCCTTCGTGGGCCACCAGGGCGGCTCCGCCAAGCAGTCCCCGGCGGTCGAATCGCTCGGCCACTTCACCGTGCCGGGGCTGTCCGACGGGCTCCGGGATCTGAACGACCAGGGCTGGTTCCTCATCTCGGACATCGCCGGACTGCTCGGCGGCCTGGTCACCAACGTGTCCTGGCTGACCCTGATCGCGGTCGCGCTGATCCCCGCCACCTGGTGGATCCTGTGGCGCACGGCGTTCGGTCTGCGGCTGCGCTCCTGCGGTGAGAACCCGATCGCCGCCGAGTCCCTCGGCGTGAACGTCTACAAGTACAAGTACATCGCCGTGATCATCTCCGGTGGTCTGGCCGGCCTCGGCGGCGCCTTCCTCTCCATCGTGGCCAACCCCTTCTATCTGGAGGGCCAGGTCTCCGGCCGTGGCTTCATCGGCCTCGCCGCGATGATCTTCGGCAACTGGATGCCGGGCGGCCTCGCCCTCGGCGCCGGTCTGTTCGGCTACACCGACAGCCTCAACCTGCGCGGCGGCTCGGAGAACGTCCACGCCCTGCTGCTGCTCGGCGCGCTGCTGCTGGTCATCGGCGCGATCTGGCTGGCGATCCGCAAGAAGTACACCGCCGCCGCGATCACCCTGCTCATCGGCGCCCTGGTCTTCGCCTGGTACGCGGGCACCAACGAGGTCCCGAACCAGGTCGTCTCGGCCACGCCGTACGTCATCACCCTGATCGTCCTCGCCCTGTCGGCCCAGCGCCTCAGGATGCCCAAGGCGGACGGTCTGCCGTACCGGAAGGGCCAGGGCAAGTGACGCCGGGCGACTTCGACTGGGACGCCTTGCGGGAGGTGGCGCGGGAGGCGATGAGCCACGCCTACGCCCCCTACTCGGGCTACCCGGTCGGCGTCGCGGCCCTCGTCGACGACGGCCGCACGGTCTCCGGCTGCAATGTGGAGAACGCCTCCTACGGCCTCGGCCTGTGCGCCGAGTGCGGTCTGGTCTCGGAGCTGCAGCGCACCGGGGGCGGCCGGCTCACGCACTTCACCTGCGTGGACGGCAGGGGCGAGATCCTCGTCCCGTGCGGCCGCTGCCGGCAGCTGCTGTACGAGTTCGGCGGGGCCGAGCTGCTGATGGAGACACCGGCGGGGATCCTCCCGCTGTCGCAGATGCTGCCGCAGGCCTTCGGCCCGGGCCATCTCGCCAAGTAACTCCCGTGCGGCCCCTCTGAACCGCTTCAGGGGGGCCGCGCACTTTCTTGAGAACGTCGGAAGGAAAGCCATGGCTGTTGTGTTGTCGGACGCCATCTCCGTGATCCGCACCAAGCGGGACCGCGGTGAGCTCAGCGACGAGCAGATCGACTGGGTCATCGACGCGTACACCCGCGGCGAGGTCGCCGACGAGCAGATGTCCTCGCTCGCCATGGCGATCCTGCTCAACGGCATGAACCGGCGTGAGATCGCCCGCTGGACGGCCGCGATGATCGCGAGCGGCGAGCGCATGGACTTCTCGTCCCTGTCCCGTCCGACGGCCGACAAGCACTCCACCGGCGGCGTCGGCGACAAGATCACGCTGCCGCTGGCGCCCCTGGTGGCGGCGTGCGGCGCGGCCGTGCCCCAGCTCTCGGGCCGCGGCCTCGGCCACACCGGCGGCACGCTGGACAAGCTGGAGTCGATCCCGGGCTGGCGCGCGCTGCTGTCGAACGAGGAGATGCTGTCCGTCCTCGACACCACCGGCGCGGTGATCTGCGCGGCGGGCGACGGACTGGCCCCCGCGGACAAGAAGCTCTACGCGCTGCGGGACGTCACCGGCACGGTCGAGGCGATCCCGCTGATCGCCTCCTCGATCATGTCGAAGAAGATCGCCGAGGGCACCGGCTCGCTGGTGCTGGACGTGAAGGTGGGCACCGGCGCCTTCATGAAGACGATCGAGGACGCCCGTGAGCTGGCGTCCACGATGGTGGGCCTGGGCACGGACCACGGCGTGAAGACGGTCGCGCTCCTCACGGACATGGCGACTCCGCTGGGCCTGACCGCGGGCAACGCGCTGGAGGTCCGCGAGTCGGTGGAGGTCCTGGCGGGCGGCGGCCCCTCGGACGTGGTCGAGCTGACGATCGCGCTGGCCCGGGAGATGCTGGCGGCGGCGGGCATCCGCGACGCCGACCCGGCCAAGGCCCTCGCCGACGGCTCGGCGATGGACGTCTGGCGCCGGATGATCGCGGCGCAGGGCGGCGACCCGGACGCCGAACTGCCGGTCGCGAAGGAGCAGCACGTCATCACGGCGCCGGCGTCGGGCGTCCTGACCCGCCTCGACGCGTACGGCATCGGCGTGGCCGCCTGGCGCCTCGGCGCGGGCCGGGCCCGCAAGGAGGACCCGGTCCAGGCGGGCGCGGGCGTGGAGATGCACGCCAAGCCCGGCGACGCAGTCCGCGCGGGCCAGCCCCTGCTGACCCTGCACACCGACACCCCGGAACGCTTCGACTACGCGCTCCAGGCGGTGGAGGGCTCCTACGACATCGCAGCGCCGGGAACGGCCTTCACGGCGTCGCCGGTGGTGCTGGAACGCATCGCCTGACCCGGGGTTTCCCCTCAGGACGCACGGGACCGGCGGATTGCCGCCGGTCCCGTCGCCGTATCGGCGAAGCTGCTCATCCGCCGGCCCCCGATGAGTTCCGCGCGCCCGCCCGGTCTACCGGTTGTGGACGCCATGACACCCGCTGTACTCGTGCCGGCAGGACCCGTCACCAAGGACCAGGTGACCAGCCTGTGCGACGACGTGCGCGCACTGCTGGAGGGGTCCGGTGCCGGGGTGGTGGTCTGCGACGTCGGCGGCCTCGGCCCCCCGGGTCTGGGCGCCGTCGACCTGCTGGCGCGGCTCCAGCTGACCGCCCGGCGCTGCGGCGGCCGGATCCGGCTGCGCGACCCCGATCCGGCCCTACGCGCCCTTCTCGGCCTGGTCGGTCTCCGCTTCGAGGTGGAGGGGCAGCCCGAACAGCGGGAACCAGCGCTTGGTGTCGAGGAAGCAGTGGAAACCGGTGATCCGCCCGTCTGAGATCTCCAGCACCTGCACCGCCCACGCGGTGTAGCCGCCGGTCTCCTCGTCCGGCTTGTAGTGGGCGAAGCCGGGCAGGCCGTTGGCCTGGACGGGCCGCAGCCGGGAGTCGGCGCAGGAGGCACCGAGCGTGGTCATGAAGCCGGTGATGTCTGCCGGGCCGGCCAGCCACAGGTCGAACGGCGGCATCGTCATGATGGCGTCCTCGTGCAGCAGCGCCGTCAGTGCCGTCATGTCGTAGCCCTCGAAGGCCGCGACATACCGCTCCAGGAGCTTTTGCTGCTCCTCGTCCAGCGGGTTCGACACGGAGGCGTCCGCGCCCCGCTCCTCGCGCTCGGCCAGCGTGGCGCGGGCCCGCTGCAGGGCGCTGTTGACCGACGCGACCGAGGTGCCGAGCAGCTCGGCGACCTCGCTCGCCTTCCAGGCCAGCACCTCGCGCAGGATCAGCACCGCCCGCTGCTTGGGCGGCAGTTGCTGGAGGGCGGCCATGAAGGCCAGCCGCACGGACTCCTTGGCGACGGCCGCCTCGGCCGGGTCCTCCACCGTCGGCAGCACTCGGGCGTCGGGCATGGGCTCCAGCCAGGTGTGGTCGGGGCGGGGGGAGAGGGCGGCCTGGGCGAGCGGCGTGGCGTCGGTCAGGTCCATCGGGCGGGCCCGTTTGTTGCCCGCGGACAGCATGTCCAGGCAGACATTGGTGGCGATGCGGTACAGCCAGGAGCGGACGCTGGAGCGGCCCTCGAACTTGTCGTAGCTGCGCCAGGCCCGGACGAGGGTGTCCTGCACCGCGTCCTCCGCCTCGAAGGACGAGCCGAGCATCCGGTAGCAGTACCCGGTCAGTTCGACCCGGTGCCGCTCCAGTGTCTCGTCGAGGTCCGTCGTTGTCGCCGTGTTGCCCATCGTCCACCCACCCCTGTGGCCGTTCCTGTGTTGCACGCCTCATCGCGTCCAGCACTTCGGAAGCTACCGCAGCCCACTGACAATGGCGTGCGGAGTGGGGAAATGTGCAGGTCAGGCGGGTTTGCCGCAGGGCGGGAATCCGCGGGCCGCCAGCCGGGCCGCCCGGGTCCCGAGCACCGTGATCGCCACCACGCCGACGACCGCCAGCAGGCCCACCCCGACGGTCCCCGCCCAGCCGCCCGCGTGGAACGCGATCGCGCCGACCGTGCTGCCCGCGCTGGAGCCGATGTAGTACGCCGACTGGTACAGCGCCGACGCCTGAGCCCGCCCGTGCGTCGCCGTCTTGCTGACCGCCGAGGATGCCACCGCGTGGCCCGCGAAGAACCCGGCGGTGATCAGGACCAGGCCCAGCAGGACCAGCGGCAGGGAGTCGGCCAGCGACAGCAGCAGGCCCGCCGCCGTGGTGCCGCCCGCCGCGTACAGCGCGCCCCGGCGGCCCAGGCGGCCCACCAGCCGCCCCGCCGTCGACGCGGACACCGTGCCCACCAGGTAGACCAGGAAGATCGAGCCGACGATGCCCTGCGGCAGCCCGAACGGCGCCTCCGTCAGGCGGTAACCGATCACCGTGTACACCCCGCCGAACACCGTCATGAACAGCGCGCCGATCGCGTAGAGGCGGCGCAGCAGCGGGTCGGAGAGGTGGTCGCGGACCGTACCGGCGAGGACCCGCGGCTTCAGCGAGCCCGCCACGAAGTGCCGCGGCGCCGGCAGCAGCAGCCGGAACGCCACCGCGCAGGCCACCGCCAGCGCGCCGATCACCCCGACGGCCACCCGCCAGCCCCACTCCTGCGCGACCCAGCCGGTGATGACCCGGCCGCTCATACCCCCCACGCTGTTGCCCGCGACGAACAGACCGATCGCCGTGATCAGCGCCTTGGGGCGGACCTCCTCGGCCAGATAGGCGGTCGCCGACGCCGGCAGCCCGGCCAGCGCCGCGCCCTGCACCGCCCGCAGCACGACCAGGGCGGTCAGGTTCGGCGCGAAGGGCACCAGCAGGCCGAGGGTCACCGCGACCGCGAGCGACGCCGTCATGACCGTACGACGGCCGAAACGCTCCGACAGCGCGCTCATCGGGAGGACGAACAGCGCCAGACCGCCGGTCGCCGCCGCCACCGTCCAGCTCGCGTCGCTCGCCGTCACCCCGAACTCGCCGGAGATCAGCGGCAGCAGGGCCTGGGTGGAGTACAGGAGGGCGAAGGTGGCCACCCCCGCGAGGAAGAGGGCGAAGCTCATCCGGCGGTAGCCGGGGCCGCCCGGGGACAGACGGGAGTCGGGGGAGTCGGCGGCGGGGACGGACGTGACGGCGCCCACGGTGGTGGACGCCCCGGTACTGGCGGGAGACATGACTCGACCGTACGAAGGCCGCACTCATCCGTCCAATGCATGGAATCGCCATAATCGTTCCCATGGAGCATCAGCAGAGGTCACAGCCGCGACCGTCACCGTCCAGTGACACAGAAGACAGGGCCGAGATGTCGAGGCTGCTGGCGCCGCGGCTGGCCTACTTCGCCGGCGTCGCCCGCACCGAGCACGTCACCCGCGCCGCGCAGGAGATGCAGGTCCCTCAGTCGACCCTCTCGCGGGCCATGGTCCGCCTCGAACAGGACCTGGGCGTCGACCTGTTCGCCCGCCGCGGCCGGACCGTCTCCCTCACGCCGGCCGGGCGTACCTTCCTCACCTCGGTGGAACGCGCCCTCGCCGAGGTGGAGCGCGCCGCCGACGAGGTCCGTGCCGACGCCGACCTCGCCACCGGCAAGGTCGCCTTCGGCTTCCTGCACACCATGGGCTGGGAGACGGTCCCGGGCCTGATCAGCGCCTTCCGCGCCGACCACCCCCGGGTGCGCTTCAGCCTGGTCCAGAACTACGGCGAGGCGATGATCGAGCGGCTGCGCGCGGGCGAGCTGGACCTGTGCCTGACGTCCCCGGTGCCGGACGCCCCGGACCTGGTCGCCCGCCGCCTGGACGAACAGAAGCTCCGCCTGGTGGTCCCCGCCGACCACCGGCTCGCCGCCCGCCGGCGCGTCCGCCTCGCCGAGGCCGCCGACGAAACCTTCGTCACCCTGGAACCGGGCTACGGTCTGCGCCGGATCACCGACGACCTGTGCCGGGAGGCCGGCTTCAAGCCGCGCGTCGCCTTCGAGGGGGAGGAGGCGGAGACCCTGCGCGGTCTGGTCGCGGCCGGGCTGGGCGTCGCGCTCCTGCCCCCGCCCGCGGTACCCCGGCCGGGGGTGGTGGAGCTGACGGTCACCGCTCCGCGCGCGGTGCGGGAGATCGGAGTGGCGTGGCTGGACGGCCACCCGGACACCCCGCCGGTGGCGGCCTTCAAGAAGTTCCTGCTGTCGAAGAGGGGCAATCTGCTGGCGACCTAGGGCCGTTACCGCCGCTGCCCGAAGCCGGACGCGAGCGGCATGCGCAGTCCCAGGGGCGGCGGCGCCGCGAACGCGTCCTCCACCGGGCGGGCGAACGCCCGCCCGAACAGCGCCCCCATCACGAAGTCCTCGGCCAGCGACAGCACTTCGGCCCGGTGCTGGTGCAGCCCGTGCCCGTCCGAGTGCACCTCGAACCGGCACACGTCCCGGTTCGTCTTCTTCGCCCGGGCCGCCAGCCGGAAGGACAACTCGGGGTCCGTGCGCTGATCGTTCGTCCCGTGCACGATCAGCACCCGCCGTCCGGCGAGCTGCTTCACCGGTTCGGGTGGCGCCGCGACATCCTCCTCCGGCAGCCAAGGGGCGATGGCGAGGACGGAGTTGACCGCCTCGTGCCCGGCCGCCCGCAGCGCCGCCCGCCCGCCCATGTCGAACCCGGCGAGGCACACCGGCACATCGCCGTAACGCCGTACGGCTTCCTCCACGGCCCAGTTGGCGTCCCGGGCCAGATTCGCCTCCGTGCCGTTCCACCCCCGCCAGCGGTAGTGCACGGCGTGCGCGGCCAGGCCCTCGTCCCGTGCCGCGCGGGTCAGCCGGCGCCCGAGGGCGCGGACCGATGCCGCCGCCCACATCGCGGAGGGGCGGCGATGTGACGTCTCGTCACCGCCGGGGAGCAGCAGTACCACCCCGCTCACCGTCGTCGGTTCCGGGCCGAGCGCTCTGCCCAGGCGGGCCGTGCGAACCGGCGTCGCTTCCTGTGCCATGACAGAACAGTGTCAGAAGCGCGGGTGTACGCCACCCGTCCGTGGGATCACCGTTACGTATCGACGGAAACGTCCACCAGGCGCTCTACGCGCGTAGGCGTTAAAGTGCGGAAATGACGAGCCAGACCATCGCGAACACCCCGACACCGGAGCAGATCCGCCGGGCGCCCAAGGTTCTGCTGCACGACCACCTCGACGGCGGCCTGCGCCCCGCCACCGTCATCGAACTCGCCCGCGCCAGCGGGTACTCCCAGCTCCCCGAGACCGACCCCGACAAGCTCGGCGTCTGGTTCCGCGAGGCCGCCGACTCCGGCTCGCTGGAGCGCTACCTGGAGACCTTCTCGCACACCGTCGGCGTGATGCAGACCCGGGACGCCCTGGTGCGGGTCGCGCGCGAATGCGCCGAGGACCTCGCCGCGGACGGTGTCGTCTACGCCGAGGTGCGGTACGCCCCCGAGCAGCACCTCGCGGCCGGACTCCGCCTCGAAGAGGTCGTCGAGGCCGTCAACGAGGGCTTCCGGGAAGGCGAGCGGCTCGCCCGGGAGCGCGGCCACCGCATCCGCGTCGGCGCGCTGCTGACCGCCATGCGGCACGCCGCCCGTGCCCTGGAGATCGCCGAACTCGCCAACCGCTACCGTGACCTGGGTGTCGTCGGCTTCGACATCGCCGGGGCGGAGGCCGGTTACCCGCCCACCCGGCACCTGGACGCCTTCGAGTACCTGAAGCGCGAGAACAACCACTTCACCATCCACGCCGGTGAGGCCTTCGGGCTGCCGTCCATCTGGCAGGCCCTGCAGTGGTGCGGCGCCGACCGGCTCGGGCACGGGGTGCGCATCATTGACGACATCGAGGTCAAGGACGACGGCACGGTCCACCTCGGCCGGCTCGCCTCCTACGTCCGCGACAAGCGCATCCCGCTGGAGATGTGCCCCAGCTCCAACCTCCAGACCGGCGCCGCCACCTCCTACGCCGAGCACCCGATCGGACTGCTGCGCCGGCTGCACTTCCGGGCGACGGTGAACACCGACAACCGGCTGATGTCCCACACCAGCATGAGCCGGGAATTCGAGCACCTTGTCGACGCATTCGGTTACACGCTCGACGACATGCAGTGGTTCTCCGTCAATGCGATGAAATCAGCGTTCATTCCTTTCGATGAACGACTCGCGATGATCAATGACGTCATCAAGCCCGGTTACGCCGAGCTGAAATCCGAGTGGCTGTTCCGGCAGACGGCCTCCACCAGCGGTTCCTCGGCCGAAGAAGGCTGATCGCGGGATTTCGGTGACGGGGAATGCGGACGGACGTTCACCATCCGTCCGCATTTCGATGTTTGCGGCGGGAGCCTCGGCATGTTTACGGTCATGGGCCGCTCACATCCCCCGTCATCCCAATTCGAGGACGCATTCAATGAAGCAGTCTGCTGGCAAGACCCTCGGTGTCGCCGCCCTCGGTGCCGCCTTCGCCGCCACCGGTGCGGGCGCCGCGAACGCCGCCCCGGCCCTGCCGGACGCCGGTTCCGCGCTGGACACGGTGACCCGGACGCTGCCCGCGGAGAACCTCTCCCAGGTGCTGCCGGGTGGAGAGGCCCTGGCCAAGGGGCAGACCGCGGCCGACGCGAGCGGGACCGCCGCCCAGCCGCTCGCCCAGAAGCTGCTCGCCGGCGGCCCGACCAAGCCGGTCGCCGGTCTCCTCGGCGGCCTCCCGGTCGGCAAGATCCTGCCCGGCGGCGGCGCCGGTACCGGGGTGAACGGCCTGCCGCTCGGCTGAGCCCTCCCGAACGCGCCGACGGGGCGCACCCTTGGACACGGGGTGCGCCCCATCGGCGTACGGGTGTCAGCCGGTCACCAGGCGGTGCGCGCCTTCTCCTCCGAGGGCAGGAAGATCCAGAGCCCTATGTAGAGCAGGAACTGCGGGCCCGGCAGCAGACAGGACAGCAGGAACAGCACGCGCATCGTGGTCGCCGACATGCCGAAGCGTCGCGCCAGCGCGGCGCACACTCCGCCGATCATGCGGCCGTTGGTGGGTCGGGCGAGGCGGGACATCTGCGGCTCCTTCGTGAGCGTCGGTCAAAGGCGGCGTTTCGTGGCCGCCTCATCTGGCAGCAACACTACGGAGACGAAGGGGGCAAAGCGTCGCTCTACGGTGCGATCCCGACCCTGGGAATCGTCGGGGTCCTACCCTGAGGAGCCTCGCCCTTCAGGGCCGACCCCGGCGGGTGGGCGCGCTCGGTCCGGCGGCGCAGCCGGCGGCGTACCGCCGGTACGACGGCCGCGTGCACGAGCGTCACGCCGACCGTGTTCAGCAGCACCGAGTCCACGTCCACCACCTGGCCCGGCACCCCGGTCTGCAGCAGTTCGATGCCCATCGAGATCAGGATGCCCGCGGCGACCGTACGGAGCAGTGACGCGAGGGGCGAGGCGGCGAGCCTGCCGTGCACCGCGGGCAGCAGGACGCCCAGCGGGGCGAGCAGCGCGACGGCCTCGGCGAGGCGGCGCAGCCCCTCCTGCCGGCCCAGCGCCAGATCGGCCTCTATCCCGGCGAACGGACGCAGATTGGGTGGCAGCACCCAGGGCACGTCCAGGGGACGCAGCGTGAGCCAGGCGACGAACGTGAGGTGGGCGACCAGGAGGACGCCCCCTGTCACCCGGATACGGATCGCGATGCCGCCGCTGTCGGAGCCTTGACGCTGCACGCTGGGCTAGACGCGGTCTTCGGTGCGGTTGGTTCCGGGGCCGTTGTTCGGCTGCGGGCCGTGGGGGCTTGTCGCGCAGTTCCCCGCGCCCCTTCCCGGCGCTCCCCGGCCCTGAGTTCCTCAGTCCGCGGTGATCTCCGACGACGGCGGTGTCTCCGTGTACGGTCGCGTCCGCACGTCGTCCGTGCACTCGTACCGCCGGAGCGGGTAGCCGTCCGGGCCGCCGAGGATCACCGAGCCGTCGCCCTCCGCCGCCTCCGAGTCGGAGAACGTGCAGACGATCTGGGCGAGGGCCACCGGCGTCAGGGCGTCGGGCGGGGTGCTCAGGCGGAGGGTGTCGTCGGGGTCGTCGGCGCGCGGACCGGTCACCGCCAGCCTGCCGCGGACCTCGCTCGTGTAGCCCGCCTCCAGCTCCGTCGCCGACGGAGTCGCCCTCAGCTCGTCCAGCAGGCCCTGCGCCACCAGCACCCGCCGCTGCGAGTCCGCCGTGCCCTGAGGAACCCGTACCGTCCGGTCCACGGCCACCAGCGACGAGCGGCACAGCAGGAACACCTGGGCGGGCAGCCCCCGTGAGGCCTGGGTCGCCATGTCCGGCTCGGCCAGCGAGCAGTGCACCCGGGAGGGCGCGGGCCCGAAGTCGGTGGGGACCTCGGTGGCCCGGATCCCGCACCCGGCGAGCAGCCCGGCGAGCAGCGGGAGCGCCAGCAGACGGCGTACGGTCATCACGCCTCGTCCTTCTCGTCCGGGCCCCTGTGCTCCTCGGCCTCCTGGGTCAGCGCCGAGGCGTCCCGGGGCAGCCGCAGCGTGAACACCGCGCCGCCCTCGGGGGAGTTGGCGGCGGTGATCTCGCCGCCGTGGATGTGGGCGTTCTCCAGGGCGATGGAGAGGCCCAGGCCGCTGCCCTCGGAGCGGGGGCGGGAGGCGCTCGCCTTGTAGAAGCGGTCGAAGACGTGCGGGAGGACGTCCTCGGGGATGCCCGGGCCGTGGTCCCGCACCGCGATGACGACCTCGGCGTCCTCCTCCCGCACCGACACCCGTACCGGCGAGCCGCCGTGCTTGAGGGCGTTGCCGATGAGGTTGGCCAGGATGACGTCCAGGCGGCGCGGGTCGAGCTGGGCGTGGATGCCGCGCTCGGCCTCCAGGTCGACCGCGTCCAGCCAGGCGCGGGCGTCGACGCAGGCGGTGATCTGGTCGGCGACGTCGACGTCGTCCAGCACCAGACGGGCGGTGCCCGCGTCGAAGCGGGTGACCTCCATCAGGTTCTCGACGAGGTCGTTCAGACGCCGGGTCTCGCTGACGACGAGCCGTACGGCGGGTTCGATCATCGGGTCCATGGACCCGGTCTCCGCCTCCAGCTCCTCCTCCAGGATCTCCGTCACGGCGGTGATCGCGGTGAGCGGTGTCCGCAGTTCATGGCTCATGTCCGCGACGAACCGGCGGGAAGCCTCGTCCCGCGCGGCCATGTCGTCGACCCGTTTCTCCAGCGCCTCCGCCGCGTGGTTGAACGTCCGGGAGAGATCGGCCAGTTCATCGGTGCCGGACACCCGCAGCCGGGTGTCCAGCTTGCCCTCGCCGAGCCGGCGCGCGGCAACTCCCAGCCGGTGCACGGGCTTCAGTACGGTCGTGGCGGCGGCCTGCGCGAGCAGCGCCGAGCCGATCAGGGCCAGGCCCGTGGCGATCCCCAGCGACCAGGCGAGGGAGTTGAGGTCCTTCGCCTCCGGCTCCAGCGACTTGAGCATGTACCCGGTCGGCCCGCCGCCGATCACCTTCGTACCGGCCACCAGATACGGGGTGTCGTCCTCCACGATCCGCTGCCAGTACAGGTGGTAGGCGTACTTGTTGGTGGAGTCGACCGTCTGCTCCTCGTTCACCGCCTCGCGCAGCGACCCGGGCACGTCCTTGAGCGTGAAGCCGCTCAGCCCGCCGGAACTGCCGGAGACGGTCTCGCCGTCGGCGTTCTCGGCGACGAGCAGCACACTGAACCGCTGGCTGCTGTTGGCCATCTGGCCCGCGGTGCGCTGGAGTTCGTCCTGCGTCGGCCGCTCGGGCAGCACACCCGCCCGGTTCTGCATCTCCTGCTGGAAGTCCCGCAGCACCGCGTCCTGGGTACGGGTGAGCACGGCCTCCCGGTTGAGCCAGTACGCGATGGCGGACGCGGACACGGCGGCGGTCAGCGCCACCAGGCCGAACACCACGACCAGCCGCAGCCTCAGGCTGGTCAGACGCAGCCGCGACCAGACTCCCCTGCGCTCCGCGAACCAGCCGCGGAACCCCCCGTGCGCTGGTGTCACTGAGGCGCGTCCAGCCGGTAGCCGACCCCGCGGACCGTACGGATCAGGGTCGGGGACGACGGCACGTCCTCGACCTTGGCGCGCAGCCGCTGCACACAGGCGTCCACCAGACGGGAGTCACCGAGGTAGTCGTGCTCCCACACCAGCCGCAGCAACTGCTGCCGGGACAGCGCCTGTCCGGGCCGCCGGCTCAGCTCCAGCAGCAGCCTCAGCTCGGTCGGCGTCAGCTGGAGGTCCTCGCCGTTCTTCGTCACCGTCATCGCCGCCCGGTCGATGACGAGGCTGCCGAAGCTCGCCGCGTCGTTGGACTCCCGCTCCCCGCGCCGCAGCACGGCCCGGATCCGGGCGTCCAGCACCCGCCCCTGCACGGGTTTGACGACATAGTCGTCGGCGCCGGACTCCAGGCCCACCACCACGTCGATGTCGTCGCTGCGCGCGGTGAGCAGGATGATCGGCAGCTGGTCGGTGCGCCGGATGCGGCGGCACACCTCGAAGCCGTCGATGCCGGGCAGCATCACGTCCAGCACGATCAGGTCCGGCCGCTGCTCACGCAGCAGCTTCAGGCCGTCCTCACCGGTGGCAGCCGTGGCAACCCGGTGACCCTGGCGCGTCAGTGACAGCTCCAGGGCCGTGCGGATGGCGTCGTCGTCCTCGATCAGCAACAGGGAAGGCACGGGGCTCATTCTGGCCCATGGCGGGGTGGGGTTTCGACACCTGTACAGGTACGGCAAGGACCGCTGCTCTCCGTGACCGAGCGGTGCGTGCGCTACGACGGACCCCTGTGACAGCTCTGTGACAGTCGGCGGACACGGCCATGAAGTGGCCCGGGCAAGCTTTTCGACACCAGCAAGGAAGCAAGCCGAACACCGGAAGTCCACGACGGGGGGCGCGAGATGAACACGCTGCACAGCTCAAGCACGAGCGCAGTTGTCACGCGTCTGCACGACGTGCACGGGGGACGGGGTTCGGAGAAGTCCGGTGCCGATGGGGGTCCCTCCCGCGCGAGCGGATTCGAGCGTGGGGGAGGGCGGGGGTGCGCTCGCGGCGCCGGGCGTCAGCACACCGCGTACATGACGGTGGTTGACGGTTTCACGGGGGAAGCACACGGGGGAAGCGCGTACAGGGAGGGCACGGGGGAGCGTCGTTCGCTGTCGGAGGCGGAGTTCACCGCCTACGTCCAGGAGCGCCGCGCCTCCCTGTACGCCACCGCCTACCACCTCACCGGTGACCGCTTCGAGGCCGAGGACCTGCTGCAGAGCGCGCTGTTCTCGACGTACCGGGCGTGGGACCGGATCAGTGACAAGGCCGCCGTCGGGGGTTACCTGCGGCGGACGATGACCAATCTGCACATCAGCGCGTGGCGCCGCCGCAAGCTGAACGAGTACCCGACCGAGGAACTGCCGGAGACGGCCGGCGACACGGACGCGATGCGCGGCACCGAGCTGCGCGCGGTCCTGTGGCAGGCGCTGGCCCGGCTGCCCGAACTCCAGCGGACGATGCTGGTCCTGCGTTACTACGAGGGCCGGACCGACCCGGAGATCGCGGACATCCTCGGCATCAGTGTCGGCACGGTGAAGTCCAGCATCTGGCGGTCGCTCCGCCGGCTGCGCGAGGACGAGGTCCTCAGCTTCGGCCGTGACGAGGAGGACGCCTTCGGCGAGCTGGTGGCCTGAAGGTACGGGGGGGGGAGCTCCGGGGGGAGCACGGGGGAGCACCAAGGAGAAGCGGGACCGGTCGGCCGGGGGGTCCGTCCAGTCCCGCTTCTTCGTGCGTTCGGGGGTCTCAGGCCGCCGTGCTCGCCGGTACGTGCCGTCCCGCGGCGGCGTCGGCCAGCCGGCCCAGTGCCTCGTCCCGGTCGCAGGCGTGGGCGCCGAGCGCGGTCTGGCGGGCCACGATCGACCGCTCGGCCCGCATCAGGCGCCAGCCGCGGCGCAGCAGGAAGGGCACGGACTTACGGCCCTCCCGCAGGTCCCGGAGGAAGCGGCGGCGGAAGGTGGTGACCGGGCCGCGGCTCAGGCACAGCGCGTCGGCCAGGACGCCCAGCTCCCGGCAGCGGTTGACGATCTCCGCGGCGAAGATGCCCTCCGCGATGAACAGCGGGGTCCGCCCGATGTCGACGGGCTCCTCACCGGTGCGGGCGCTGAGGGAGAGGTCGTAGAGCGGGACCGTCGTACGACCGGTGCGGCACAGGTCCTCGATCGCGGCCACGGCCTGGTCGGCGTCCCACGACCCGGGGTGGTCCCAGTCGATGTCGGAGCTCCCGAGGACCTGCGGCAGCGTCGGGTCGCCGGCCTCCTTGTAGAAGTCGTCGAGGCGCAGCACCGGGAGGCCGGAGCGGGCCGCGAGGAGGGACTTGCCGGAGCCGGAGGGGCCGCAGAGCAGCACGACTCGGGCCGGTACGGGCGGAAGGGAGCTCACGGGACACCAATATGACGCATTCACCTGCCGTTCATCGACTCCGCGGGTCGGCTTTGAAGCGCGCGTCACACCTCAACTACCCTTCGTGTCGACCTGATTACTCAATGCGTCAGAAGGTGGCAGAACAGATGGCCGGACAAGCGTCCTCCCCCCTCCCCACCGCCCGGCGGGCCCTGGTCGCCCTCGCGACCGCGGGCGCGGCCCTGGGCACCGCCGCGCCGATGGCCGCCGCGGACGCCGAGCCGGTCCTCGACGACGTGGTCCACACCCGCCCCACCTCCCTGGGCAAGATCGACCCCGAGGGTGGTTTCCGGGCGGTCACCGGCATGGTCGGCTATGTCACCGGACCGGTCGCCGGCCTGAAGCCCAACCCGCTGGCCGGCACCGGCGTGGACCCCCTCGACAACGGCGTCGGCACCCAGCTCGGCGACTTCCAGCCGCTGACCTCCCAGATGCTCACCGCCCCGGTCGCGCAGGCCCGGTCCATCGGCAGCATCCCGGTGCTCGGCCAGGCGGCCACCCTGCTGGGCGGCTGACCCGGACGGCGGAGAGCCGCGCTTCCCCCGGACGGAGGGGAGGCGCGGCTCTCCGGTTTCGGGCGGCTCTAGTACGCCGAGCCGGACGCGCCCAGCGAACCCGTGGGGTGCCAGACCGTCTTCGTCTCCAGGAACGCCGTCATGCGGTCGATGCCCGGGGCCACCGCGTAATCCACAGGCTGTGGACGCAGAACGCGCTTGAGGTTGTCCGCGGCCGCGATCTCCAGCTCCTTCGCCAGCGCCTCGTCGGCACCCGCGAGGTCGATGGCGTTGACGTCCTGGTGCGCGGCCAGCGGGGCGGCGATCTCCGCCGTACGGCCCGACAGGACGTTGACGACCCCGCCGGGCAGGTCGGAGGTGGCCAGGACCTCGCCGAGGGAGAGCGCCGGGAGCGGGGACTTCTCGCTCGCTATCACGATCGCCGTGTTGCCGGTCGCAATCACCGGGGCGATCACCGAGACCAGACCGAGGAAGGACGACTCCTGGGGGGCCAGCACGACGACCACACCGGTCGGCTCGGGCGACGACAGGTTGAAATACGGACCCGCGACCGGGTTCCCGCCGCCCACCACCTGGGCGATCTTGTCGGTCCAGCCCGCGTACCAGACCCAGCGGTCGATCGCCGCGTCCACCTGGGCGGCGGCCTTCGACTTCGACAGGCCTTCGGCGGCGGCCACTTCCCGCACGAACTGCCCGCGGCGGCCCTCCAGCATCTCGGCGACGCGGTACAGGACCTGGCCGCGGTTGTACGCCGTCGCCCCGGACCAGCCGCCGAACGCCTTGCGCGCGGCGACCACCGCGTCACGGGCGTCCTTGCGGGACGAAAGAGGCGCGTTGGCCAGCCAGTTGCCCTGGGAGTCGGTCACTTCGTACACCCGGCCGCTTTCGGAGCGGGGGAACTTGCCCCCGACGTACAGCTTGTAGGTCTTGAGGACGGAGAGTCGGGTCGCGTCAGACATCGAGGTACGCCTCCAGGCCATGGCGGCCGCCCTCGCGGCCGAAGCCCGACTCCTTGTACCCGCCGAACGGCGAGGCCGGGTCGAACTTGTTGAACGTGTTGGACCAGATGACGCCCGCGCGCAGCTTGCCCGCGACGGCCAGGATCCGCGATCCCTTCTCCGTCCAGATGCCCGCCGACAGGCCGTACTGGCTGTTGTTGGCCTTGGCGACGGCCTCGTCCGGGGTGCGGAAGGTGAGGACGGACAGCACCGGGCCGAAGATCTCGTCGCGGGCGATGGTGTGCGCCTGGGTGACGTTCGTGAAGAGCGTCGGGGCGAACCAGTAGCCGCTCTCGGGGAGTTCGCAGGCGGGCGACCAGCGCTCGCCGCCCTCCGCCTCGCCCCGCTCGACGAGCGAGGTGATCCGGGTGAGCTGCTCCTCGGAGTTGATCGCGCCGATGTCGGTGTTCTTGTCCAGCGGGTCGCCGAGGCGCAGCGTGGACAGCCGGCGCTTGAGGGAGTCCAGGAGCTCGTCCTGCACGGACTCCTGGACCAGCAACCGGGAGCCCGCGCAGCAGACCTGGCCCTGGTTGAAGAAGATGCCGGTGACGATGCCCTCGACGGCCTGGTCGATCGGGGCGTCGTCGAAGACGATGTTGGCGCCCTTGCCGCCCAGTTCCAGGGTCAGCTTCTTGCGGGTGCCGGCGACCGTCCGAGCGATCTCCTTGCCGACCGCGGTGGAGCCGGTGAAGGCCACCTTGTTCACGTCCGGGTGGGCCACCAGGGCCGCGCCCGTGTCGCCGTAACCCGGCAGGATGTTGACGACACCCTTGGGCAGGCCCGCCTGGCGGCAGATGTCCGCGAAGAAGAGGGCCGACAGCGGAGTGGTCTCGGCGGGCTTGAGGACGACCGTGTTGCCGGTCGCGAGCGCGGGGGCGATCTTCCACGCCAGCATCAGCAGGGGGAAGTTCCAGGGGATGACCTGGCCCGCCACGCCCAGCGGGCGCGGAGCGGTGCCGTAGCCGGCGTGCTCCAGCTTGTCGGCCCAGCCCGCGTAGTAGAAGAAGTGCGCGGCGACCAGGGGCAGGTCGGCGTCGCGCGTCTCCCTGATCGGCTTGCCGTTGTCCAGGGTCTCCAGGACGGCGAGCTCACGGCTGCGCTCCTGGATGATCCGGGCGATCCGGAACAGGTACTTGGCCCGCTCCGACCCGGGCAGCGCCGACCACTTCTCGAACGCCTTGCGGGCGGCCCCGACCGCGCGGTCGACGTCCGCCTCGCCGGCCCGGGCGACCTCGGAGAGCACTTCCTCGGTGCTCGGCGAGACGGTCTTGAAGACCTTGCCGTCGGCCGCCTCCACGAACTCGCCGTCGATGAACAGGCCGTAGGACGGCGCGATGTCGACGACCGAGCGGGACTCGGGTGCCGGTGCGTATTCGAATACGGAAGCCATGGTGATCAGTCCACCGTCACGTAGTCGGGGCCGGAGTAGCGGCCGGTGGCCAGCTTCTGACGCTGCATCAGCAGGTCGTTGAGGAGGGAGGAGGCGCCGAAGCGGAACCAGTGGTTGTCCAGCCAGTCCGCACCGGCCGTCTCGTTCACCAGGACCAGGAACTTGATCGCGTCCTTGGTGGTGCGGATGCCGCCGGCCGGCTTCACGCCGACCTGGACCCCCGTCTGGGCGCGGAAGTCCCGCACCGCCTCCAGCATCAGGAGGGTGTTCGCGGGCGTCGCGTTCACCGCCACCTTGCCGGTCGAGGTCTTGATGAAGTCGGCCCCGGCCAGCATGCCGAGCCAGCTCGCGCGCCGGATGTTGTCGTACGTCGACAGCTCGCCGGTCTCGAAGATGACCTTCAGCCGGGCGGCGTCCCCGCAGGTCTCCTTCACGGCGACGATCTCGTCGTAGACCTTCAGGTAGTTCCCCGCGAGGAAGGCCCCGCGGTCGATGACCATGTCGATCTCGTCGGCGCCCGCGGCGACCGCGTCCCGCACGTCCGCCAGCTTCACCGCGAGGGCGGCGCGGCCGGCCGGGAAGGCGGTGGCGACGGAGGCGACCTTGACGCCGGAACCGGCGACGGCCTCCTTGGCCACGGCCACCATGTCCGGATAGACGCAGACCGCGGCCGTGGGCGGGGCCGTCCGGTCGGTGGGGTCGGGGCGGACCGCCTTGGCGCCGAGCGCCCGGACCTTGCCCGGGGTGTCCGCGCCTTCCAGCGTCGTCAGGTCGACCATCGAGATCGCGAGGTCGATGGCGTACGCCTTGGCGGTCGTCTTGATGGAACGGGTGCCGAGGGAGGCGGCGCGCGCCTCCAGGCCGACCGCGTCGACGCCGGGCAGCCCGTGGAGGAAGCGGCGCAGCGTGCTGTCGGAGGCGGTGACGTCCGCGAGAGGCGCTGCGAGGGGTGCATTGGTGGGCATGGTCACCAGACGAGCATATCTACGCGCGTAGCGGCTGTACAGCCCCGGGCGCTCATCTTCGGAGCGGGCACCGCGGATGAGCGTCGGCGGGCGCGTCGTGCAGAATCGGGGGCATGACGACCCCGGAGCGCCCCTCATCAGTGCCGCAGCCGCCGGTTCCGCCCGCGCGGGACCGGGTCTACCGCTCGCCCATGGGCATGACGGGCGGCGTTCTGCTGCTCGGCGTCGCGCTCTGGCTGGGGATCGACGCGCTGGTGCAGGGGTCGGGGCGGACGCCCTGGCTGGCGCTGGCGTCGCTGCTGCTGATCGTGCCCGCGGTGACCGCGTTCACGCTGCGGCCGGCGGTCTTCGCCAACGAGGACCGGCTGCGGATCCGGAACCCCTTCCGGGCGGTGGTGCTGCCCTGGGGGCAGGTCGTCTCCCTGCGGTCCGGGTACTCCAACGAGGTCGTGGACCGGTCGGGGGCGAAGTACCAGCTGTGGGCGATCCCCGTGTCCCTGCGGGCCCGGAAGAAGGCTGCCCGCAGGACCGCGCGGGCGGAGGCCCAGCGGAACGGGCAGCGCGTCGGCCGGGGCGGCCTCGGGCTCGGGTTCGGGGGACTCGGGGGCGGCGATGAGATCGACGGGCCCGTGCGCGCCGAGACCGACCGGGTGATGGACGAACTGCGGGAGCTGCACGCCGGGCGGGAGAAGGCCGGGTCCGCTCAGGGTGAGGTCACCGTGCGATGGGCCTACGAGGTGCTCGGGCCGTTCGTCGCGGGGCTTGTGCTGCTGGTCGTGCTGTTGCTGGTGGGCTGAGGGCGGGCTCGGGGGAGCGCTGCTGCCTGTTTTTGCCGGGGCGCCTTCTTGTCACGCAACCAACCCGGTCGCTCGCGTGTCTCGTCAGTGATGACTACACATGTTCGGCCGCCGTCGCCCCTGCCTCTGCCCGAGTCCGCCGTGCCCCCGGGCGCCCTGCCCTGGAGCGGTGAGCAGGGGCGGCGCTGGGTCGCGGAGCTGCCGCCCCGGTGGGTGCCTCTACGGGCGTACGGACGGTACGACGAACTGGTGACCGTCGCGGCCGGCGGGATCACCCTCGCCCTGGCCGCCGCGGGTGTGGAGCCGTATCTCGCGGCCTTGCTGCCGCTCCAGTTGCTGTGGGTTCTGCTGCGGCCCGAGGTGGTGCGGGTCGCCGCGCCGGGGCTCGTGGTGGCGGTCGGCCTGGAACGACTGGGCTGGGCCGGGCTGGTCGGTGCCGTGCTGCTCGCCGGGATCTGCCTCGCGCTCGCCGAGGTGCGGCTGCGGGCCCGGAAGCGGCAGCGGGCGTGCGCGCTGGCCGCCGCGGCGGGGGTGACGGCTGCGGTGCCGGGGGCCGGGTCGCCGTTGCGGCGGGGTGTGCTGCTCGGGGTGTTCGGGGCGGTGCTGCTCGTCGGGGGCGGGGTGGCGGTCGTGTTCGGCGGGATGGCCGCCGCCGTCGGGTTCCTGCTGATCGGGGTGGGTCTCACGGTCCTCGTCTCGGGCGGGCTCGGGCGCGTCCGTGCCTCCCGGCTGGGGTCGGGGCCGGCGCCGGTGCTGCGGGTGCTGGTGCGGGACGATCCGGCGGCCCTGACCGAGGTGTTCGCCGCGGATGACGTGGCCGCGCGGCGGCCGCTGTTCGCGATATCCGTGATGCCCCTGGACGCCGACGAGGAGGAGCCCGGGGTCGATGACGACGACGATGACGACGACGATGACGATGACGACGACGGCCTTCTCGAGCGGATGGACGACGACGCGCCGGGCCCCCTGCGCGAGGCCCTGCTCTACGGGGTGCCCTACGACGGTGCCGAGGTCGTGATCGTCAGTGCGGACGAGGACCCGGACCACCCGCCCGTCGTGGAGCGGTCGGTCGGGGCCGTGCGGCCGGTACGGGTCGTGCCTTCGGCCGCGGAGGCGCCGGTCGAGGTCGCCATCGTCGCGCGGCCCGTGCTGCGGTGGCGTGCGGGGCGGCTGGACTGGCTGGCGGCCGTGCTGCTGGCGCAGTGGGGGGTCTGGCTGAGCTGGGCCGTGTTCACGGACGCCGGGGTGCCGCTGTGGCAGCAGGCGCTGGTCCTGGTGGTGGGGCTCTACGGCGCCGCCCGGGTGCCGGTCAAGGTGGGCTGGCGGATCACCGCCGACCGGGCGGGGCTGTGGATCAACGGCCTGTTCAAGGTCACCCACATCCCGTGGGACGACTTCCGCTCAGCCCGCCATCAGTCCATGGAACTGAAGCTGCGGTGGCGCGGCGGACACTCCTGGACGGTCGCCGCCCCCCGCTGGCAGTGGCTGGAACGACGCCGCGCCCTGACCCACCCCTACGACCGCCTGGCCGCCGAGCTGACCACCCTGTGCGCCGACCCCGGCCTGCGTCCCACGGGCGAGGCCGAGGGCCGCGAACGCGGACGACTGCTGTGGCCCTGGGCACTGGTACTGGCGGTTGCGTGGGTGGCGGGGCTGGTGGCGGTCCGGGCGGGGGTGTAAGGGGCAGGGGGCGCCTGCGGCTGGCCGCCGCCAATTCCGCCCGCCCTGCGGTCCTCCATGACGGGGCGCCCCGCCGACGCCGCACGCCCTGCTGCGGCCCCCCCCCGCTACGGTGCGCTCGCCCAGATCAAGGGGATGTAGGCGCTGAAGTACGCCGAGGTTGCTACTGCTGTGGTCAGGGTCAGGGTGCGGTAGCGGGGGGAGGAGCGGGTCAGGTGGAGGGCCAGGGGGAGGAGGAGGGGGAAGGCCGGGAGGAGGAAGCGGGCGCGGGGGAAGTAGACGGCGTCGCTGGTCAGGATGATGGCCAGGAGCGTGCCCGTGAACACCAACAGGGGCAGCGGCTGCCGGTCCGCCACGGACAGTGCGAAGAGCACCGCCGACGCCAGCAGGACGCCCGTCACCAGCACCAGGAACAGCTCGGGCCTGTCCTGCAGCAGGACTTCGTGCATCCGACGCAGGGTCCCGGCGCCGCCGTCCAGTTCGTTGCGCCACAGCCGCTGTACGGCGAAGTAGCCGTCCCAGCGGCCCGTGCGCAGGCCGACCCAGCCGACGTAACCGCACCAGCCGAGCGGGGCCAGGACCGCGGCGGCGAGGGCGCGGCGCGGGAAGGGGCGCCGGCGCAGGGCGAGGAGCGCGGTGACCGTGACCGCGGCCGCCACCGCGATGCCGGTCGGGCGGGTCAGGCCCGCGAGGACCGCGCCGGTCGCCGCCCACAGCCAGCGGCCGGTCAGCACGGCGTACAGGGACCAGGCGGCGCAGGCCGTGAACAGGGACTCGGTGTAGCCCATCCACTGCACCAGGCCGACCGGGTACGCGGCCCACAGGGTGGTCAGGAGGACGCCGACGCGTCTGCCGTGCAGCAGGTCGCCGAGGGCGAAGATGCCCCACGCGGCCAGCAGCGAGGCAACCACGGCGAGGCCGAGGCCGGTGCTCGCGGGACTGCCCGGAGCGACGGCCGAGACGGTCTTGATCAGCAGCGGGTGGAGCGGGAAGAACGCCATGTTGTTGGCGTTGTAGGCGGTGCCGAGTTCGGTCGCGTAGCCGTGGTCGGCGATGCCCAGGTACCAGTCGGCGTCCCACTTCGTCGCCAGGATCGGCCAGACCTCCTGCCCCCTGCGGTGCGCCCAGAGGGTCAGCACCAGCAGGCCCGTCGCGCGTACGGCGACGTAGGCGAGGAGCGCCGGGGCCGCGCGGCGCAGGGGGCCGGGACGGCGAGCGCCGGGGGCGGGGGCGGGGGTCGCTCGGAGTGTCGGCCGGAAGGCGGTCGAGGACACGGCGGCGGCTCCTGGGCTGACGTGGGGGCGGGTGCCGGTCCACGGTTGCCCGGAGGGCGCGGTGGCGCGGGGTGTCCGCGTCAACCGCCGCGCCGAAATCACCCGATGGGGCGCCCCCGCGAGGAGGCGCCCCGTCGTCGGCCGCGGGTGCCGCGGATCAGATGCCGGCCGCCGCCGACAGGTCCCGCTTGATCGCCGCCAGCAGCTCGGTGGCCCGGGCGCGGGCCGCCGGGAGGGCGGAGTGGCCGGCGACCGGCACGACGACCTCCAGGTAGCACTTGAGCTTGGGCTCGGTGCCGCTGGGGCGGACGATCACCCGTGCGCCGTCCAGGGCGTAGCGCAGCCCGTCGGTGGGCGGCAGCCGGTCCGTGCCCCGGGTGAGGTCCTCGGCCCGGGTGATGGCGAGGCCCGCCAGCTCCGTCGGCGGCTGCTCGCGCAGCCTGCGCATGGCGTCCGCGATGACCGACAGGTCCTCCACGCGCACCGAGAGCTGGTCGGTGGCGTGCAGCCCGTGCTCGACGGCGAGGTCGTCGAGGAGGTCGAGCAGGGTGCGGCCCCGCTCCTTCAGCTCCGAGGCCAGCTCGGTGATCAGCAGCGCCGCGGTGATGCCGTCCTTGTCGCGGACGCCGTCGGGGTCGACGCAGTAGCCGAGGGCCTCCTCGTAGCCGTAGCGCAGTCCGTCCACGCGGGCGATCCACTTGAAGCCGGTGAGGGTCTCCTCGTACGGCAGGCCCGCCTTCTCGGCGATCCGGCCGAGGAGGGAGGAGGAGACGATCGACTCGGCGAACGTGCCGGTCGCCCCCTGGCGGACCAGGTGCGCGGCGAGCAGCGCGCCGACCTCGTCGCCGCGCAGCATCCGCCACGCCTCCCCGTCCTTGACGGCCACGGCGCAGCGGTCGGCGTCGGGGTCGTTGGCGATGACGAGGTCCGGTTCGGTCGCGCGGGCCTTCGCGAAGGCGAGGTCCATCGCGCCGGGCTCTTCGGGGTTGGGGAAGGCGACGGTGGGGAAGTCCGGATCGGGCTCCGCCTGTTCGGCGACGAGCGCGGGCTCCGGGAAGCCGGCCCTCGCGAACGCGGCGAGCAGCACGTCCTTGCCGACGCCGTGCATGGCCGTGTAGACCGTGCGGGCGGTACGGGGGGAGTCCGGGGCGAGGACGGCGTCCGTGCGGGCGAGGTAGGCGTCCAGGACGCTCTCGTCGAGGGTCTCCCAGCCGGTGGTGGGGCGCGGGACGGTGGTGAGGGAGCCGATGGCGTCGATCTCGGCGGCGATCTCTGCGTCGGCGGGCGGCACGATCTGCGAGCCGTCGCCGAGGTAGACCTTGTAGCCGTTGTCGCGGGGCGGGTTGTGGCTGGCGGTGACCTCCACGCCGGCGACCGCGCCGAGGTGCCGTATGGCGTACGCCAGGACGGGGGTGGGCAGCGGGCGGGGGAGTACGGCGGCCCGCAGGCCGGCGCCGGTCATCACGGCGGCGGTGTCGCGGGCGAAGTCCTCCGACTTGTGGCGGGCGTCGTAGCCGATGACGACGAGGCCGCCGCCTCGGCCCTGCTTCTTCAGGTACGCGGCGAGGCCGGCGGCGGCGCGGATGACGACCGTGCGGTTCATGCGCAGGGGGCCTGCGCCGATCTCGCCGCGCAGGCCCGCGGTGCCGAACTGGAGGGTGCCGCTGAAGCGTGCGGCGAGCTCCGCGGTGTCCTTGGCGTCGATCAGCTCGGCGAGTTCGGCGCGGGTGTCCGCGTCGGGGTCCTCGGCGAGCCATGCCTGGGCCCTTGCGATGAGATCGTCGTGCACGTCGGGTCAACCTCTCGTGTTCGTTCGTTCGTTCGGCGCGGTGGGGTGCTCGGCGGGTTTTTTCGCCCCCGCCGCCCCTACCCGTCCCATCCTCCAGGGGCTGCCGCCCCTTCGCCCCCGCCCCAGGGGGCTCTGCCCCCTGGACCCCCGCTCCTCGAACGCCGGAGGGGCTGGTTGCAGCGAGGGCGGGGCAGTAATTCGCCCGGATTACAGGCGTCCCAGCACCTGCGCCAGCAGGGAGCCCATCCGGGTCGCGCTGTCGCGGCCGGCCTGGAGGACTTCCTCGTGGTTCAGGGGCTCGCCCGTCATCCCCGCGGCGAGGTTCGTGACCAGGGAGATGCCCAGCACCTCCGCGCCCGCCTCACGCGCCGCGATGGCCTCCAGGACCGTCGACATGCCCACCAGGTCCGCCCCGATGACCCGCGCCATACGGATCTCCGCCGGAGTCTCGTAGTGCGGGCCGGGGAACTGGGCGTAGACGCCCTCCTCCAGCGTGGGGTCGATCTCCTTGCACAGCGCCCGCAGCCGCGGCGAGTAGAGATCCGTCAGATCGACGAAGTTCGCGCCCACGATCGGCGAGGTCGCCGTGAGGTTGATGTGGTCGCTGATCAGGACCGGCTGCCCGGGGCGCATGCCCTCGCGCAGACCACCGCACCCGTTGGTCAGCACGATGGTCTTGCAGCCGGCCGCGACCGCGGTACGGACGCCGTGCGCGACCGCGGCCACCCCACGGCCCTCGTAGTAGTGCGTACGCCCGAGGAAGACCAGCGCCCGCTTCTCGCCGATCCTGTACGAGCGGACCTTGCCGCCGTGGCCCGCGACCGCCGGCGCCGGGAACCCGGGCAGCTCGGTGACCGGGAACTCGGCGTCGGGATCACCGAGGGCCCCCACGGCCGGCGCCCAGCCGGAGCCCATCACGAGGGCGACGTCGTGGGTCTCGGCCCCGGTCAGTTCGCGCAGGCGAGCGGCGGCGGCGTCGGCGGCGGAATAGGGGTCGCCCTGGATGTCGTCCGGAAGAAGAGATGCGTTCACGCCGACGAGGGTAGCCGGTCTGTGCCTACGCGCGTAGATGACAGAGCCCACGGGATGGCGATCGTTGTCTTGTTGTTTCCGACGAAACGCTCCCCGCGCGGGGCGCCTCAGCAGGGCCGCTTGCGCAGTTCCATCACGTAGTCGTGCGGCGCCCCGGCCGACTCCGCCGCGTCGGCCATCTCGCCGAGGTAGCGGGCCGAGGGCAGGCCGCCCTCGTAGCCGTCCAGGACGTACGCCCAGGCGGACTCCTCGCCGTCCAGGGTGACCGGCCGTACCCGCGTCCGGCGGTAGACGCCCAGGCCCACGCCCTCCCAGCGGTCCAGGGACTCCTCGTCCATCGGGGCGATGTCGTACAGGGCGACGAAGACCTGGGACAGGGGGTCCTCGACGATCGTCGCCAGCGCGCCCTCCCAGCCCATGTGCTCGCCCCCGAAGGTCAGCCGCCACCCGTTCAGCCAGCCGGTGGCGCGCAGCGGCGAGTGGGGGGCGCGGCGGGTCATGAGCCGCGCGTCGAGGTTGCCGGCGTACGCGGCGTAGAGCGACATGGGGAGAGGGTACGGCAGGCGCCACGGCAGTCCCTCCCGTAACAGTGGGATCTCGGGCGGGCCCCTGGGCCGTAGCACCGGGGCGCGTGCGGGACAATGGAGTACGTGACTCGGATCGTGATCATCGGTGGCGGACCCGGCGGATACGAAGCGGCGCTGGTCGCCGCTCAGCTCGGCGCGGAGGTGACCGTCGTCGACTGCGACGGCCTGGGCGGGGCGTCGGTGCTCACCGACTGCGTACCGTCCAAGACTCTGATCGCCACGGCCGAGGTGATGACCACCTTCGACTCCTCGTACGAGGAGCTCGGCATCATCGTGGCCGACGACACCCCGCACATCGACACCCCCGCGCGGGTCGTCGGCGTGGACCTGGGCAAGGTCAACCGGCGTGTGAAGCGGCTGGCGCTCGCCCAGTCGCACGACATCACGGCCTCCGTGACCCGCGCGGGCGCCCGGGTCCTGCGCGGCCGGGGACGGCTCGACGGGATGCAGTCCCTCGACGGCTCCCGCAAGGTGATCGTCACCGCCGCCGACGGCACCGAGGAGACCCTCCCCGCCGACGCCGTCCTCATCGCCACCGGCGGTCACCCGCGCGAGCTGCCCGACGCCCAGCCCGACGGCGAGCGCATCCTCAACTGGACCCAGGTCTACGACCTCGACGAGCTGCCGGAGGAGCTCATCGTGGTCGGTTCGGGTGTGACCGGCGCGGAGTTCGCCGGCGCGTACCAGGCCCTCGGGTCGAAGGTCACGCTCGTGTCCTCGCGCGATCGCGTCCTGCCCGGCGAGGACCCCGACGCCGCCGCCGTCCTCGAGGACGTCTTCCGGCGCCGCGGCATGAACGTCATGGCCCGCTCCCGCGCCTCCGCCGCCAAGCGCGTCGGCGACCGGGTCGAGGTCACCCTCGCCGACGGCCGCGTCATCACCGGCTCGCACTGCCTCATGGCCGTCGGCGCCATCCCGAACAGCGCCGGGCTCGGCCTGGAGGAGGCCGGCGTCCGGCTCCGCGACTCCGGGCACATCTGGACCGACAAGGTGTCCCGCACCACCGCCCCGGGGGTGTACGCCGCGGGCGACGTCACCGGCGTCTTCGCCCTCGCGTCCGTCGCCGCCATGCAGGGCCGTATCGCCATGTACCACTTCCTCGGCGACGCGGTGACCCCGCTGAACCTCAAGACGGTCTCCTCCAACGTCTTCACCGACCCGGAGATCGCGACCGTCGGCTACAGCCAGTCCGACGTGGACGCCGGGAAGATCGACGCCCGGTTCGTCAAGCTGCCGCTGCTGCGCAACCCGCGCGCCAAGATGCAGGGCATCCGGGACGGCTTCGTCAAGATCTTCTGCCGCCCCGGCACCGGCATCGTGGTCGGCGGCGTGGTCGTCGCCCCGCGCGCCTCGGAACTGATCCACCCCATCTCGATCGCCGTCGACAACAATCTGACGGTCGAACAGATCGCGAACGCGTTCACCGTGTACCCGTCTCTTTCGGGGTCGATCGCCGAGGTGGCCCGGCAGCTGCACACCCGCAAGAGCGGCGGCGAGGCCTGACGGCTTGAACCGACTCCCCGCTGGTCACGGGGAGTTGTCGAGCATGCGTGCGGCATAGGCACGGGGCGTAGCTCCTATACCACTTCCTGCCCTTCTGTACGAACAACTTCTGCTATTCGGCGCAAACTGCTGAAAGCAGACGGTCGTTGGGGTTACTGTCAGTTTCGTGTTCGCTGCAGAACGTCGCCAATTGATCCTCGAAATGGTGCGAGCGAACGGGGCCGTGTCGCTCCGTGAGCTCGCCCGCGTCGTCCAGACCTCCGAAGTGACCGTACGGCGGGACGTGCGCGCGCTGGAGGCAGAAGGACTCCTCGACCGCCGGCATGGCGGTGCGGTATTGCCGGGCGGGTTCACGCGGGAGTCCGGCTTTCCGCAGAAATCACATCTCGCGACCGCCGAGAAGACGGCCATCGCCGATCTCGCCGCGAACTTCGTCGAAGAGGGCGAGGCCATCGTGGTCGGGGCCGGTACGACCACGCAGGAGCTGGCCCGCCGGCTGGCCCGGGTGCCCGGGCTGACCGTCGTCACCAACTCCCTGCTGGTGGCCCAGGCGCTGGCCCACGCGAACCGGGTGGAGGTCGTGATGACCGGCGGCACCCTGCGCGGTTCCAACTACGCCCTCGTCGGCTCCGGCGCCGAGCAGTCCCTCCAGGGGCTGCGGGTCTCCCGGGCCTTCCTGTCCGGGAGCGGCCTCACGGCCGAGCGCGGCCTGTCCACCTCCAACATGCTCTCGGCGTCCGTCGACCGGGCGCTGGTGCAGGCGGCGGCCGAGGTCGTCGTGCTCGCCGATCACACCAAGCTCGGTACGGACACCATGTTCCAGACCGTGCCCACGGACGTGATCACGCGGCTGGTGACCGACGAACCGCCGGCCCATGACGACCGTGCCCAGACCGAACTGCAGGCCCTTGCCGATCAGGGGGTGCAGATCGCCGTGGCCGGGGCGAGCGGGAGCCCGGGGGGTGACGAAGTCCCGGCGCGGAGGGCACGTTCCGTGCCGGGGCCCCGGCGGAGTGCTCCGGCCGGCCTTCGCTCCGCCGTGCTCGGGGAGCCGGTTCCCGGGTCCGAGCGGGCGCGCGTCGCCGATCTCCGGCGGCGGTAGCTCCCCGCGCTCCTAGCGGTCCGCTTTCAGGCCCCGCAGCGTCAGCATCAGCAGCCGCTCCGCCAGGTCCGGGTCTCCCGGCCGCTCCTCCGCCGCCAACGCGATGGCATGGGTGAGCTGGAGCAGATCGCCGATCGCCACGTCTGTGCGGACCATGCCCGCCTCCTGCGCCCTGCCCAGCAGCTCGCCGCCCGCCTCCCTGATGGGGTCGCTGCAGCGGGACAAGGCCGACGTGTCGTCGTGGGAGACCGACATCAGCGCCCGCGACAGCCCCCGGTACTCGCTCGCGTGCCGGACCATCTCCCGCAGCCAGGTCACCAGGGCCGTGCACGGCTCCGGGGCCCGGCGCAGTTCGCGGGCCCGGGCCAGCAGATCGCTCACCGCGTCCTCGAAGACCGCGCTCAGCAGGGCGTGTCGGTTGGGGAAGTGGCGGTAGAGGGTGCCGATTCCCACGCCCGCCCGGCGGGCCACGTCCTCCAGGGACGCGTCCGTGCCGTGCTCGGCGAAGGCGGCACGGGCCTCGGTGAGGAGGCGCTCGTAGTTGCGCCGGGCATCGGCGCGCATGGCCCGCGGGGCGACCCGCGCCGCCGTCGCACCAGCACTCTCCGCGGTCCCGCGCGAGGTCGCGCCCACCATGGCCCCCACCTGCTCTCATCAGCGCCCGGCTCTTCCCTCAGGATGCCATCGCCCACCCCCGAGCGGCCCTCCCGGACCGGGCCCGGCGCCGTACGGGAAAACGAGGCGCCCGGCGGACTGTTCGGTGCAGTCCGCCGGGCGCCTCGGGAGGTGCGTACGGCTCAGTCCTTGATCTCGCAGATCGCGGCGCCGGAGGTGAGGGACGCGCCGACCTCGGCCGACAGGCCCTTGATGGTGCCGGACTTGTGGGCGTTGAGCGGCTGTTCCATCTTCATGGCCTCCAGGACGACGACCAGGTCGCCCTCCTTGACCTCCTGGCCCTCCTCGACCGCGATCTTCACGATCGTGCCCTGCATCGGCGAGGCGAGGGTGTCGCCGGAGGCGACGGGACCGGACTTCTTCGCCGCGCGCCGCTTGGGCTTGGCACCCGCCGCGAGGCCGGTGCGGGCCAGCGACATGCCGAGCGAGGACGGCAGCGAGACCTCCAGGCGCTTGCCGCCCACCTCGACGACGACCGTCTCCCGGCCCGTCTCCTCGTCCGCGTCCACGTCGGCGGGCGCGGCGAAGGGCTTGATCTCGTTGACGAACTCGGTCTCGATCCAGCGGGTGTGGACCGTGAACGGGTCCTGGCTGCCGGTGAGTTCGGGGGCGAACGCCGGGTCCTTGACGACCGCGCGGTGGAACGGGATGGCCGTGGCCATGCCCTCGACCTGGAACTCCTCCAAGGCGCGCGCGGCCCGCTGAAGGGCCTCCTTGCGGGTGCGGCCGGTGACGATCAGCTTGGCCAGCAGGGAGTCCCAGGCGGGGCCGATGACCGAGCCGGACTCCACGCCCGCGTCCAGCCGGACACCGGGCCCGGACGGCGCCTCGAAGGCGGTGACGGTGCCGGGCGCCGGGAGGAAGTTGCGGCCCGGGTCCTCGCCGTTGATGCGGAACTCGAAGGAGTGCCCGCGCAGCACCGGGTCGCCGTAGCCGAGCTCCTCGCCGTCGGCGATCCGGAACATCTCGCGCACCAGGTCGATGCCGGCGACCTCCTCGGTGACCGGGTGCTCCACCTGCAGACGGGTGTTGACCTCCAGGAAGGAGATCGTGCCGTCCATGCCCACCAGGAACTCCACCGTGCCGGCGCCGACGTAGCCGGCCTCCTTCAGGATGGCCTTGGAGGAGGAGTACAGCTCCGCCATCTGCGCCTCGGACAGGAACGGCGCCGGGGCCTCCTCGACCAGCTTCTGGTGCCGGCGCTGCAGCGAGCAGTCACGGGTCGACACCACGACGACATTGCCGTGGGTGTCGGCCAGGCACTGGGTCTCCACGTGCCGCGGCTTGTCCAGGTAGCGCTCGACGAAGCACTCGCCCCGCCCGAACGCGGCGACGGCCTCACGGACCGCCGAGTCGTACAGCTCCGGCACCTCTTCGAGGGTCCGGGCGACCTTCAGGCCACGGCCACCGCCACCGAAGGCGGCCTTGATCGCGATCGGCAGACCGTGCTGCTCGGCGAAGGCGACGACCTCCTCGGCACCGGAGACCGGGTCGGGCGTACCGGCGACCAGCGGCGCACCGGCGCGCTGGGCGATGTGACGGGCGGCGACCTTGTCCCCGAGATCCCGGATCGCCTGCGGCGGCGGGCCGATCCAGATCAGGTCCGCGTCGAGAACCGCCTGAGCGAACTCGGCGTTCTCGGAGAGGAAGCCGTAGCCGGGATGGATGGCGTCCGCCCCCGACTCGCGCGCCGCCTTCAAGACCTTGTCGATGTCCAGGTAACTGGTGGCCGGAGTGTCACCGCCCAGCGCGAACGCCTCATCCGCGGCGCGGACATGCAGAGCGTCCCGGTCGGGGTCGGCGTATACGGCCACGCTCGCGATACCGGCGTCCCGGCATGCCCGGGCCACGCGGACAGCGATTTCGCCACGGTTGGCGATGAGCACCTTGCGCACGATTGAGGCTCCCTCCTTGAAACAAGCCGAGTTTAGGGACTGCCGACACGGCACTTCGACCCGTCCCCAATGGTGAGCTTGCCCACACGGAGCGTGATTCGAGGCTCGCTCGACCCGCGAAATCCCTTGTCGCACCGCCGTACGCAGGACTCCTCGGGGAAACCCTAGCCCTCGGGTGTGGTCAAGGTCTCTGTGAAGGCGTGCTGCGGCCCACTCTGTTTCTTTGTGGAGTCCCTACGAATGGCCCAATGATTCTTTGCCACTCCCAGAACCCTTGTCCCGAGGTTTACCCGTTAGTAGCGTTCGATCTCCTGAACGTACTTGCAGTAACCGCAGTCCTGCTAGGACGGCGCTGGAGCGCTCGGAAGTGGGTGGGGACCGGTGGTGCGCAGACCGGTGGCATGGGTGGTGGCGGTCGTCCTGTTCGCCGAGGCGCTCGGCATCGCGGCGGTGCAGTGGTTCCTGGGCGTCGTGGTCGACCGCCAGGACATGTCCCTGGCGGGCCTCGACCCGGACGTGATGTCGGTGTCCTCGAAGATCGGCGGACTCCTCTTCGGTCTGTACTTCGCCCTGTGCGGCGTGGTCGCCCTGCTGGTGGCGCTGCGCGACCGCCCGGCGGCCGGCCTCGGCCGGATGCTGCTGATCAGCGCGGCGGTGGTGCACGGACTGCTCGGCGCGTTCGCCTGGGGACTGCTCGGCTGGGCCGAGTTCCTCTTCATGGTCGTGGTGCTGGGGCTGATCGTGCTGCTGCTGATGACCTACGACAGCCTGGCGGAGCCCGCCGACGCCGTGCCCGGCGGGGAGGGCGCGCCGCCCGTCACCGGTCCGCCGGCGCCCACAACTCCGTGATCCCCACGCCCAGTTCGGCCAGCAGGCGGCGCAGCAGGGGCAGGCTGAGGCCGATGACGTTGCCGTGGTCGCCGTCGATGCCGTCGATGAACGGGGCCGAGCGGCCGTCCAGGGTGAACGCCCCGGCGACGTAGAGGGGTTCGCCCGAGGCGACGTACGCGGCGACCTCCTCGTCGGTGGGCTCGCCGAACCGGACGACAGTGGACGCGGTGGCGGAGGCGTACCGTCCGCTCGCGGTGTCCCAGACGCAGTGCCCGGTCTGCAGGGTGCCCGCCCGGCCGCGCATCGCCTTCCAGCGGGCGGTCGCCTCCTCGGCGTCGGCGGGCTTGCCGAGGGCCTGTCCGTCCAGGTCGAGGACCGAGTCGCAGCCGATCACCAGCGCGCCCATGACCTCCGGCCGGGCCGCCACGACGGAGGCCTTCGCCTCGGCCAGGGCGAGCGCCAGCTCGGCGGGGGTGGGTGCGGTGACGGCGTCCTCGTCGACGCCGCTCACGATGACCTCGGGGTCCAGGCCGGCCTGGCGCAGGAGGTTCAGTCGGGCGGGGGACTGGGAGGCGAGCACGAGCCGGCGGCGGGGGTGATCGGTCATGTGGTTCAGCGTAGACCGGTGACCAGCATCGCGAGCACCATGGCCAACGCCATGAGAACACCCAGTCTGCGGAGCATGCGTTGCATGTCGCGCA
This sequence comes from Streptomyces sp. NPDC002779, assembly GCF_042888685.1. Taxonomy (NCBI): domain Bacteria; kingdom Bacillati; phylum Actinomycetota; class Actinomycetes; order Kitasatosporales; family Streptomycetaceae; genus Streptomyces; species Streptomyces sp. NPDC002779. Next base: position 756,944 of record NZ_JBIAQC010000001.1, on the reverse strand, counting down.
GTTCCTCGGGGGGCTCATCCTCGGGGTCGGACCACAACATGCTCCCAGCGTGCGGCGTGGCCGTCCCGGGCGCCTGAGTACGCGTACTCAAATCGGCGCCCGGGGTTCCACTTCTCCGCGCCGCTCAGGGGGTTCAGCCCGGCCAGTACGTCCGTGCCCATGTCGTCGGCCCCGGCTGCGGCAGCCGGTGGGCCGCGACCCTCGCCGGGTCGGACCACGCGGCGCCCGGCTGGTCCGCGCCGGACGGCTCGGCCACCGCCGCCGCGGCGCGGGCGCGGACCACCGCCAGGGCGGCGGCCAGCTCCTCGGGTGTGGGGTTGCCCCGCAAGACCTTGATCGTCACAGCGGCTCCTTAGCGGTCCTCAGAGGGGGATGTTGCCGTGCTTCTTCGGCGGCAGGGACGCCCGCTTGGTGCGCAGCTGACGCAGCCCGCGCACGATGTGCCGACGGGTCTCCGACGGCATGATCACGGCGTCGACGTAGCCGCGCTCGGCCGCGACGTAGGGGTTGAGGAGGGTGTCCTCGTACTCCTGGATCAGCCGGGCGCGCACCGCCTCCAGATCTTCGCCGTTCACCTCGGCCTCGGCGATCGTCCTGCGGTGCAGGATGTTCACCGCGCCCTGCGCGCCCATCACCGCGATCTGCGCCGTCGGCCAGGCCAGGTTCAGGTCGGCGCCCAGGTGCTTGGAGCCCATGACGTCGTAGGCGCCGCCGAAGGCCTTGCGGGTGATGACGGTGATCAGCGGGACCGTCGCCTCGGCGTAGGCGTAGATCAGCTTGGCGCCCCGCCTGATGATGCCGGTGTGCTCCTGGTCCACGCCCGGCAGGAAGCCGGGCACGTCCACGAAGGTGAGAACCGGGACGTTGAACGCGTCGCACGTGCGCACGAACCGCGCGGCTTTCTCGGACGCGTCGATGTCCAGGCAGCCCGCGAACTGCATCGGCTGGTTGGCGACGATCCCGACCGGCCGGCCCTCCACCCGCCCGAACCCGGTGAGGATGTTCGGCGCGAACAGCGGCTGCGTCTCGAAGAACTCGGCGTCGTCCAGGACATGCTCGATCACCGTGTGCATGTCGTACGGCTGGTTCGCGCTGTCCGGCACGATCACGTCCAGCTCGCGGTCCTCGTCGGTGAGTTCGAGGTCCGCCTCCTCCGGGAACGCCGGCGGCTCGGAGAGGTTGTTGGACGGCAGGTACGACAGCAGCTGCTTGACGTACTCGATGGCGTCCTTCTCGTCCCCGGCCATGTGATGGGCCACGCCCGAGGCGGAGTTGTGGGTCCGCGCGCCGCCCAGCTCCTCGAAGCCGACGTCCTCACCGGTGACGGTCTTGATGACGTCCGGACCGGTGATGAACATGTGCGAGGTCTGGTCGACCATGACCGTGAAGTCGGTGATGGCCGGCGAGTACACCGCGCCGCCCGCGCACGGCCCGACGACCAGGCTGATCTGCGGGATGACGCCCGAGGCGTGGGTGTTGCGGCGGAAGATCTCGCCGTAGGCGCCCAGCGACGCGACACCCTCCTGGATGCGGGCGCCGCCGGAGTCGTTGATGCCGATGACCGGGCAGCCGGTCTTCAGCGCGAAGTCCATCACCTTGACGATCTTCTGGCCGTAGACCTCGCCCAGCGCACCGCCGAAGACGGTGAAGTCCTGCGAGAACACCGCGACCGGGCGGCCGTCGACGGTGCCGTACCCGGTGACGACGCCGTCGCCGTAGGGGCGGTTGTGCTCCAGCCCGAAATTGCTGGAGCGGTGCCGGGCGAATTCGTCCAGCTCGACGAACGAGCCTTCGTCCAGGAGGAGTTCGACCCGTTCACGGGCCGTCAGCTTGCCCTTGGCGTGCTGCTTCTCCACGGCACGTGCGGAGCCGGCGTGCGTCGCTTCCTCGATGCGGCGCTGAAGATCCGCGAGCTTGCCCGCGGTGGTGTGGATGTCGATCTGCTCTTCCGGCTCGGACATCGGGATCGCGGCTCCCTGCCTGCTCAAAAGGGGGGACGGTTACTCATCCGTAGAGTAGTGGTGCGTCTACCGATCGGCAGTGCGGCGTTTGCCACACCTAGGGTGGCTTGCATGACGCCGCGCGATGCATCAGACGACAGCCGCTGGTCCGACCTGGAACGCCCCCCGCTCAACGCCGTGGCGCTGCGCCGGGCGCTGGTCCGTGACGGCGGCCTCTACCGCGAGCTGGAGGTGGTCCAGCGCACCGGGTCCACCAACTCCGACCTGGTGGCGCTGGCCGCGAAGGGCACGGCCGAGGAGGGCGCGGTCCTGGTCGCGGAGGAGCAGACGGCGGCCCGGGGCCGCCTGGACCGGCAGTGGACGGCACCGGCCCGCTCGGGGCTGTTCTTCTCCGTCCTGCTGAAGCCGGCCCAGGTGCCGGTCGAGCGGTGGGGCTGGCTGCCGCTGCTCACCGGCGTGGCGGTGGCGACGGGGCTGTCGCGGGCGGCCGGGGTCGACACGGCACTCAAGTGGCCGAACGACCTGCTGGTGACCGTGGGCGGCGCCGAGCGCAAGGCCGGAGGCATCCTCGCGGAGCGGGCCGGGGACGACGGGGTGGTGATGGGCGTCGGCATCAACGTCACCCTCAAGGAGGAGGAGCTCCCGGTGCCCCAGGCGGGGTCGCTGGCGCTGGCCGGGGCGGTGAGCACGGACCGGGACACCTTGCTGCGGGCGGTGCTGCGGTCGCTGGAGGACTGGTACGGGCGGTGGCGGTCGGCCGGGGGCGACCCCGCGGCGAGCGGCCTCCAGGAGACGTACGCGGCGGGCTGCGCGACGCTCGGCCGGGTGGTGCGGGCGGAGCTGCCCGGGGACCGGTCGATCGTCGGGGAGGCGGTGGCCGTGGACGGGGACGGACGCCTGGTGATCGCGACGGAGGAGGGCGTGCAGGAGCCGGTGGGGGCGGGGGACATCGTGCACCTGCGGCCGGCGTGAGCGATGGCTCCGCGGGCCCGACGCCGAATACCGGAAAGGGACGCGATCAGGAAACCCTCTGCCCCGCTTAACGGAGTGAGCTGGCGCACACCTGCCGTAGAGTTGGGGCCGGTCGATACCTGACCGCGGCAGATCGGAAGGGCAGCAGGCGTGACCGTCGACGACACGGGCTCCGGCATGGACCCCCACGCCGCCGACCCCGGCGAAGATCCACTCGCCCTGCGTCTCGAGCAGCTCATCCTCGGCGCGGAGCGGCGCTACACCCCTTTCCAGGCCGCCCGCAGCGCCGGTGTCTCCATGGAGCTGGCCTCCCGCTTCTGGCGGGCCATGGGCTTCGCCGACATCGGCCAGGCCAAGGCGCTGACCGAGGCCGACGTGCTGGCGCTCAGGCGCCTCGCCGGTCTCGTCGAGGCGGGACTGCTGAGCGAGGCCATGGCCGTCCAGGTGGCCAGGTCCACCGGGCAGACCACCGCCCGGCTCGCCGAGTGGCAGATCGACTCCTTCCTGGAGGGCCTGACCGAACCCCCCGAGCCGGGCATGACCCGCACGGAGGTCACCTACCCCCTGGTCGAGCTGCTCCTGCCCGAGCTGGAGGAGTTCATCGTCTACGTCTGGCGCCGCCAGCTCGCCGCCGCCACCGGCCGGGTCGTGCAGGCCGCCGACGACGAGGAGATGGTCGACCGGCGCCTCGCCGTCGGCTTCGCCGACCTCGTGGGTTTCACCCGCCTGACCCGGCGGATGGAGGAGGAGGAGCTCGGCGAACTCGTCGAGGCCTTCGAGACCACCGCCGCCGACCTGGTCGCCGCGCGGGGCGGACGGCTCATCAAGACGCTCGGCGACGAGGTGCTGTACTCCGCCGACGACGCGGGCGTCGCCGCCGAGATCGCGCTGCGGCTCATCGAGACCATGGCGAACGACGAGACCATGCCGGAGCTGCGGGTCGGCATCGCCTTCGGCACGGTCACCACTCGTATGGGCGATGTCTTCGGTACGACCGTGAACCTCGCCTCCCGGCTGACGTCGATAGCTCCTCGGGACGCCGTCCTCGTCGACAGCGCCTTCGCGCAGGAGCTGATCCGGACCGGGGAGGCGCCGGCCTCCGAGGCGGAGGCGGCGGAGGCCGCTGCCGCCGCCGAGAAGGAGGGCGAGGAGCCGCCGACGTACCGGTTCGCGCTGCAGCCGATGTGGCAGCGGCCCGTGCGTGGCCTTGGTGTGGTCGAGCCGTGGTTGCTTACCCGGCGGGACGTGACGCCGTCGTAGGGGTCAGTCGTCGTGCTCGGTCGGCGGGTGCAGAGTCGATGTGGCGGCGGCCGGTGCGTGGCCTTGGTGTGGTCGAGCCGTGGCTGCTTACCCGGCGGGATGCGACGCCGTCGTAGGGGTCAGTCGTCGTGCTCGGTCGGCGGGTGCAGAGTCGATGTGGCGGCGGCCGGTGCGTGGCCTTGGTGTGGTCGAGCCGTGGCTGCTCACCTGGCGGGACGTGACGCCGACTTAGGGGTCAGTGCTCGCGCTCGGTCAGCGGGTGTCGATGTGGCGGTGGCCCGTGCGTGGCCTTGGTGTGGTCGAGCCGTGGTTGCTTACCCGGCGGGATGCGATGCCGTCGTAGGGGTCAGTGCTCGCGCTCGGGCAGCGGGTCCACGCACAGTCCGATGACCGGCAGGCACACGCCCGGCCGGTCGGTGGGGCCGGGCGTCGGCTCGGGGGCCGGTGTGTGCGCGGGTCGGCTGGGGGCGGCGGGCTGTGGCGCCGGGTGGGTCGTCGCGGGCGGCTGCGGCGCGTCGGTTCTCGGGGCCTCGGGAATGGTCGTGGCCGGGTCCAGCGGAGCCTGCGGGGGCGGGGGTGCTGTCGGCGCCGGGTTCGTCGGTGCTGGGCTCGGGGGTGCCGTGGGGGTCGGTGCGCCCGGGCCGCCCAGCACCGTGGTCGCGGAGGGGCTGACCCGCGGGAGCGGGCCCACCGCCGCGGCGGCGTTCGTGGCGTGGTCGGTGGCCGGGGCCCCGTCCCCGCCCGGCCAGGGTTCCGCCTCCGGTGCGTCCAGGCCGCCGAGACCCGACTCGGGGGTCAGCCTTACGAGGCTCAGGGCGCCGGCCGCCAGGGCGAGGCCCCCCGCGGCGAGCAGGACCTTGCGGGGACGGGGGCGGCGGTGCCGGCCACGGGAGCCGAAGAGCCGGACCGGGGCACCGGTCTCCGGCTCCGGCACGGCCTGTGCCGCCGACGATTCCGTCACCGCCCTCACACTCCCTCCCCGCTGCGCCATGGCGGACGCACGCTATGCGCTCGGCGGACCAGGCGGAGCGGTTTGTGGGGATGTCACCCGAACGGGATGCCTTCCCCGGAGGGGGATCGGGCTGCGATGATCGGGGCGGTTGTTGTTAACCCGCGTTAACCGGAGGGTGTCATGAGCGAGGAGCGGTACGGGGAGTTCGTGCTGGTACGGCGGCACGGGGACGGTGGGCATGTCGCGGAGCTGGCCCTGGACCGGCCGAAGGCCATGAACGCCGTGTCCACGCAGATGGCACGGTCCGTCGGCGAGGCGTGCGCCGCGCTGGGGGCGGACCCGGGCGTACGGGTGGTGGTGCTGACCTCGACGCATGAGCGGGCGTTCTGCGTCGGGGCCGATCTGAAGGAGCGGAACTCCTTCAGTGACGCGGATCTGGTGCGGCAGCGGCCGGTGGCCCGGGGTGCGTACACCGGGGTGCTGGAGCTGCCGGTGCCGACGATCGCGGCGGTGCACGGGTTCGCCCTGGGGGGCGGCTTCGAGCTGGCGCTCTCCTGTGACCTGATCGTGGCGGACTCGACCGCGGTGGTGGGGCTGCCGGAGGTGTCGGTCGGGGTGATCCCGGGCGGTGGCGGTACGCAGCTGCTGCCGCGGCGGGTCGGGGCGGCCCGGGCGGCCGAACTGATCTTCACGGCGCGGCGGGTGGAGGCCGTGCAGGCACGGGAGCTGGGGTTGGTGGACCAGCTGGTGGAGGAGGGGCGGGACCGGGAGGAGGCGCTGACCCTGGCCGGCCGGATCGCGGGGAACTCCCCGGTGGGCCTGCGGGCCGCCAAGCGGGCGCTACGGCTCGGACAGGGGCTGGACCTGCGGGCCGGCCTCGAGGTCGAGGACGCGGCCTGGCGAGCGGTGGCGTTCTCGGGCGACCGCGCGGAGGGAGTGGCCGCCTTCAACGAGAAGCGAAAGCCGGAGTGGCCGGGGGAGTGAGGGGGCGGGGGCCTGCGCGGCCAGGGGCGTGACGGGGCGGGGCCTGCCGGGCCCCGGGGCGTGAAGGGGTAGGCCTGCCTGGCCGGGGGCGGCGGGGTGTGGTTTCGGTGGGGCGGAAATCCGGCGGGCCGGGTGGACTGGTGGGGTTTGGGCGAGGGGCGGGGCCTGCCTGGGCCGGGGCTTGAACGGGCGGGGCCCGCCTGGCTCCGGGGTGTGAAGGGGTGGGGGCCTGCCGGTCTCGGGGTGTGAAGGGGTCGGCGCCTGCCTGGAGAGTGGCGGGGTGTGGTTTCGGCGGGGGCGGAAATCAGGCTGGGCGGCGGGACTGGCGGGGTTTCGGCGAGGGGCGTGGCCTGCCTGGCTCGGGGTGTGGAGGGTGGCGCCGCGAGCGACCCCCGCCCCCCGGCCCCGACCAGCCGGTCTGAAACCTCCACCGATCCCGCACTCCGCGACTCCCCGCCCAGGCGACTCCCGGCCCCATCACCCCCGGGGCCAGGCGGCCCCCACGCGGCCCCCGGTGGTGACACCTGTTCGCCGTATCAATGTCCCTAATTGTCGTGAACCTCCCTAGCCTGGGGTGATGGGTGAGGACAACCGGCTCGCGGCCGTCGTGGGGCTGGCGCAGGGGATGGCGGCGGCGCACAGCTCGCGCGAGGCGTGGCGGGCCGCCGCGAGCGGGGCCTGCCGTGCGCTCGGCGGGAGCTTCGCCGCGCTGTCCGTCTGGGAGCGGGAGCTGGGGCGGTTGCGGGTGCTGGTGAACGTGGGGGACCGGGCGCCCGACGAGGAGGAGTTCCCCGAGCGGGAGGCCTACCCCGTCCACCAGTTCCCCGAGATCACCGAGTTCCTGCACGAACGCTGGGCCGGGGGCGGTGAGCCCAACGCCTGGGTGGAGACGGCGGAGGGGCCGGCCGCGGGGCGGCGCCCGGGATATGTGCATCAGCGCGTGGCCGCTCTACGGCGCCGGGGCCGCGGCTGCTGCGTCGTCGCACCGATCGTGCTGCACGGCAGGGCGTGGGGCGAGCTCTATGTCGCCCGTCCCACCGGCGCCCCGCTCTTCGGGCGGGAGGACGCCGACTTCGCCACCGTCCTCGCCGCGGTCGTGGCCGCCGGGATCGCCCAGGCGGAACGGCTGGAGGAGGCCCGGCGGCTGGCGTACACCGACGCGCTCACCGGTCTCGCCAACCGCCGGGCCGTGGACGGACGCCTGGACGAGGCCATCGACCGGCACCGTGCGGAGGGTGTCGTCGTCAGCCTCGTCGTCTGCGATCTGAACGGGCTCAAGCGCGTCAACGACACCCGCGGGCACGCCGTGGGCGACCGGCTGCTGGAACGGTTCGGCTCGGTGCTCTCCCTGTGCGGCGCCATGCTCCCCGGCGCGTTGGCCGCCCGCCTCGGCGGTGACGAGTTCTGTCTGCTCGCGGTCGGCCCGTCCGCCGACGAGGTCGTGCGCACCGCCGACGAACTGTGCCGTCGCGCGGCCGAGCTGGAGCTGGGCGACGGAGTGGCCTGCGGCGTCGCCTCCACCGCCGACCCCATCGGTCCCGTCGTCTCGGCCCGCCGCCTCTTCCGGCTGGCCGACGCCGCCCAGTACCAGGCCAAGGCCATGCGGGCCACCAAGCCGGTGGTGGCGGGCCGGGAGGGCCCCGACGACCCCGTCGTCCGGCTCGCCGACTCGCCCTCCACCGAACCCCCCGCCGGGGAACGCCGTCGCTTCCGGGGCCGCCGCGACGTGACCGATCGGTAAGGGGCGAACCCGGCCCCCACTGGTGACATCCGGGAATTCACTGCGTACGCTCCTGAATATGGATATGCACACTGTGGTGGTGGGGACGTCCGGGGCGACCGCGTCCGACGTGCTCGCGGTGGCGCGCGACGGCGCCCGCGTCGAACTGAGCCAGGAGGCCGTGGCCGCTCTTGCCGCGGCCCGGGAGATCGTGGACGCCCTCGCGGCCAAGCCCGAGCCCGTCTACGGCGTCTCCACCGGCTTCGGCGCCCTGGCGACCCGGCACATCAGCCAGGAGCTGCGCGCTCAGCTCCAGCGCAACATCGTCCGCTCACACGCCGCCGGCATGGGCCCGCGCGTGGAGCGCGAGGTCGTGCGGGCCCTGATGTTCCTGCGACTGAAGACCGTCTGCTCGGGGCACACCGGCGTGCGGCCCGAGGTCGCGCAGTCCATGGCCGACCTGCTCAACGCCGGCATCACGCCGGTCGTCCACGAGTACGGCTCCCTCGGCTGTTCCGGCGACCTCGCCCCGCTCTCCCACTGCGCCCTCGCGCTCATGGGCGAGGGCGACGCCGAGGGCCCGGACGGCACCGTACGCCCCGCCGCCGAGCTGCTCGCGGAGCACGGCATCGCCCCCGTCGTCCTGCGCGAGAAGGAGGGTCTCGCCCTGCTCAACGGCACCGACGGCATGCTCGGCATGCTGGTCATGGCGCTGGCCGATCTGGAGAGGCTGTACAAGTCCGCCGACATCACCGCGGCCCTCTCCCTCGAAGCGCTGCTCGGGACCGACAAGGTGCTCGCGCCCGAGCTGCACGCCATCCGCCCCCACCCGGGGCAGGGCGCCTCCGCCGCCAACATGCTCGCCGTACTGAAGGACTCCCAGCTCACCGGGCACCACCAGGACGACGCCCCGCGGGTGCAGGACGCCTACTCCGTGCGGTGCGCTCCGCAGGTCGCCGGTGCCGGGCGGGACACCCTGGCCCATGCCCGGCTGGTCGCCGAGCGGGAGCTGGCCTCCGCCGTGGACAACCCCGTCGTCCTTCCGGACGGCAGGGTGGAGTCCAATGGCAACTTCCACGGGGCGCCGGTCGCCTACGTGCTCGACTTCCTCGCCATCGCCGCCGCCGACCTCGCCTCCATCGCCGAGCGGCGCACCGACCGGCTCCTGGACAAGAACCGCAGCCACGGCCTGCCGCCGTTTCTCGCCGACGACGCCGGCGTCGACTCGGGGCTGATGATCGCGCAGTACACGCAGGCGGCTCTGGTGAGCGAGATGAAGCGGCTCGCGGTGCCCGCGTCCGCCGACTCGATCCCCTCCTCCGCCATGCAGGAGGACCACGTCTCCATGGGGTGGTCGGCCGCGCGGAAGCTGCGTACCGCCGTCGACAACCTCACGCGGGTCGTCGCGATCGAGCTGTACGCGGCCACCCGGGGCGTCGAACTGCGGGAGGGGCTCACCCCCGCGCCCGCCACCCGGGCCGTCATCGAGGCCGTACGGAAGGCCGGGGTCCAGGGGCCGGGGCCGGACCGTTTCCTGGCGCCGGATCTCGCGGCGGCGGACGCCTTCGTACGCGACGGGCGGCTGGTCGCGGCCGTGGAGAGCGTCACCGGGCCGCTGCGGTAGCGGACAGCACGAAGCCCCCGCCGTACGCGCGTACGGCGGGGGCTCTCGCTGACTACTTCAGCTTGCCCAGCTGGGCCGTGACGATCTCCGCCGGGATCTCGGCCGCCTTGCCCGTGCCGAGCGACGCGAGGTTCACCGTGTAGAACGTGGCGATGGTGTTGCCCGTGCGGACCACCGCGGTGGTGAAGGTGGCGGTACCCTCGCCGTCCATGTCGACGTCCTGCGTGAACGCCACCGACTCGTCGCCCTGACCGGCGGCCTTCGCCGAGCCGACCTTGGTGACCTTGGTGTTCTCCTCGGCCGCCGTCATGCCGTAGCCGCCGGAGCAGGCCGCGACACCGTCGCTGACGGCCTTCATGGTCTTCTCGGCGCCGTCGGCGTCGTAGGACGACAGGCCCACGAACGTCATGTTGAAGTCGAAGGCGTCCTCGACGCTCTCCGGCGCCGCCGTCGCCGAGGCCGCCTTGTCCTCGGCGACCGTGTTGGACGCGCTCGCGTCCGTCTCACCCGGGGCCAGGCCCGCCGTGGCCCACGCCAGCGGGGCGCACTCGGCCTTGTCCGTCTTCACCTCGGTCTTGGCCTTGGGGAGCGTCTCGTCCCCCGCCTCGACCTTGTACCCCTTGACGTCCCCCTGCGCGAGCAGCAGCTTCTCCAGCTCCGCGGCGCTCAGCGCCTTCGCGGCCTGGGTCGGGGAGGCTGACGCCTCCGTGCCCGCGGCCTTGTCGGAGTCCTTGGAGTCCTCACTCGAACAACCCGTGATGAGGGCGAGCGTCACCGCGCTCATGGCGGCCGTGGCGCCTATCCGCGCCCTCGAAGATCTCTTCATGACGCGGACTATGAACGTTTCGTTGAAGAAACGTCAAGTCAGTTCAGAAACCGTGACGTTCCCGTCGAACCGAATAGACCACGAAGCCGGCGCCCACCGCGAGCGAGAAGGTCCCGCCCATGACGTAGGGCGTGCTGTCGAAGCTTCCGGTGTCGGCGAGTTCGACCGCGGAGTCCGCGGAGTCCGCCGCGGCGGCGGCCCGGGCCTGCTGGGTGACCTGCGTCGACGGGGCCGGCGAGGGCACGTCCCTCGCCGGTTCGTCCCCGGTCGCGTTCGCGGAGGGGACGAACCACAGGGCGCCCAGCAGGGTCCCCGCGGCGGTGGCGGTCAGCAACGGACGGCGAGCGGATGACACGGAATATCGATCCCCTTGTGGCGCTGGCGAATTGGCCGTGTGGAGCGATGCTAATGAAAGCCCCCGGTCGCGGGAAAGTCGTGGGAGCCTCAAGACATCCTCGGGCCGTACGCTCCGGGGCATGAGTACTGAAGAGACATCACGGTTTGTACGGCTTCGGGTGGAACTCGTCCTGGAAGTGGACGACACGGACGCCGTGACGAAGGCGGCCCTGGGGCGGATCGCCGACGACAGCGCGATGCCCGCCGACGAGCGGACGCACGCCGAGAGCGCTGTGACGGAAGACACCGCGGAGGCCCTGGCCTACCTCGTGGACCCGTTCGACCTGGTCAGCGAGATCCCGGGGGTCGACCTGGCGCAGGCCTCCTGGTCCAGCGAGCAGATCGACTACGACCCCGATTCGCCGGACTGGGACCTCGACGAGGATGATGTCGACGGGGACGACGACGAAGAGACGGTTGACTGAGTTCGCTTGGGGAAACCCGTGCCCCCGGTCGGCAACCGCCGCCCGGGGTTTCGTCGTCTCACGGGACGCACTGACCGACACCCGCACCACCCGCCGCAGCGACGTGGTGTGCCCCACACCTGCAAGGGATGTGGAACGGGACGAACCGGTCGTAGCGTTGAAGATTCTTGACGGGGACTCTCGGGGTATGGGGATTCGGCAGCGATGGAGAAGCGTGTGATGACGGACAGTAAGCGGCGCAGGGGCCTGACGGTCGCGTCCGCACTGCTCGGCGGTGTGCTGGTGCTCTCGGCGTGCTCCGGCGGCGACGAGGCCTCCGGGAACGACGGCGGCGGCGACACCGCGCAGGCCACTGTCGACGAGGCGGCGGCGCAGGAGACCTCCGAGGCCCAGATCAAGATCACGCCGAAGGACGGCACCGACAACGCCTCCATCAACAACTCCGCCACCGTCACCGTGAGCAAGGGCACGCTCACCGAGGTGACGATGAAGACCGCCGACGGTGCCGCCGTCGAGGGCGCGATATCCGCCGACAAGAAGAGCTGGCAGCCCAACGCCCAGCTGGAGCGGTCCACCACCTACAAGATCACCGTGACCGCCGAGGACGCCAAGGGCCTGAAGGCCCACGAGAACGCCTCGTTCAGCACGCTCTCCCCGACCAACAGCTTCCTCGGCTACTTCACGCCGGAGGACGGCTCCACCGTCGGCGTGGGCATGCCGGTCTCGATCAACTTCGACAAGTCGATCACCAACAAGGCGGACGTCCAGAAGGCCGTCACCGTCTCCTCGACCAGCGGCCAGGAAGTCGCCTGCCACTGGTTCAACGACACCCGCATGGACTGCCGCCCCGACGAGTACTGGCAGGAAGGCTCCACCGTCACGCTGAAGCTCGCGCTCGACGGTGTCGAAGGCGCCGAGGGGGTCTACGGCGTCCAGCAGAAGACGGTCACCTTCAAGATCGGCCGCAACCAGGTCTCCTACGTCGACGCGAAGACCAAGCAGATGAAGGTCACGCAGGACGGCGAGGTCGTCAAGACCATCCCGATCTCGGCCGGCTCGCCGGAGAACAAGACCTACGAGGGCCAGATGGTGATCTCCGAGAAGTTCAAGGAGACCCGGATGAACGGCGCGACGGTCGGTTTCACCGACGATGACGGCAAGGGCGAGTACGACATCAAGGACGTCCCGCACGCCATGCGCCTGTCGACCTCCGGCACCTTCATCCACGGCAACTACTGGGGCGCGGACTCGGTCTTCGGCAACGCCAACACCAGCCACGGCTGCGTCGGCCTGAACGACACCAAGGGCGCCAACGACAAGGGCACCGAGGGCTACTGGTTCTACACGAACTCGATCGTCGGTGACGTCGTGGTCGTCCAGAACACCGGCGACAAGACGATCGCCCCGGACAACGGCCTCAACGGCTGGAACATGAGCTGGGCGGACTGGAAGGCGGGCTCGGCGGTCTGATCCGCCGCCCCCTCCTCGTCAACTCCTCGGCAACGAGAAGCGGCCTCCGGGACCTGAGTCCCGGAGGCCGCTTCCTTTTGTCCGCCTGCTACTTGCCGTAGTACGCGTTGTAGATCGAGAGGGTCGCCTTGTTGCCCTTCTTGTCGGCGACCTTCGCGTGGAAGGAGATGGCCTTGCCCTTCTCCGGGTTCTTCACCTTGATCTTGCCGCCGGTGACGGAGACCTTCTTCCAGGTCTGGCCGTAGTCGTACGACACCCACACCGACAGCGACTTGAGGTTGCTGCCCGCGGCGGCGCCCACGACGCTGACCGGGACGGTCTTCGTCAGGCCCGCCGTGACCCGGCTGCTCAGGTCGGTCTTGGCGTTGAAGCGGACCGTGGAGGCAGGGAGCCTGACCTGGTCGGACGCCTGCTTCTTGGACTTGAACGTCCAGCTGGCGTCGATCCGGGTGGAGGCGGCGGCTACCTTGACGCTCCGCTTGACCGAGGTCGTCAGCTTGTACTCGGCCTCGGCGGACGGAACCTTGAAGACGCCCTCGCCGAACAGCGGGTCGGTGTTGGAGCCGATCTTCGTGCCGTTGCGGTACAGCTCCGTCTTCACCGAGGTGAAGTCGGAGGAGCCGGCGTGCTTGGCCCCGTCGGCGAACAGCGGCAAGAAGCCGTAGACGCTGTTGCCCTCGCGGAACAGGCCGTAGTCCGCGTTCATGTGCGGACCGAAGACCGCGGTGTTGAAGGTCTTCTGGTAGGTCTGGCCCGCCTTGAAGGTCTGCGGCGCGCCGAGCGTGTAGAAGGCGTCCGGGACCGGGAAGCCCTCGGGCGTGTGGCTGCCGTACTGCTCGACGTCGAACGTCCACCGGATCTTGTCGGACGTGGAGAGGTACATCGTGCGGGTGCCCGGCAGCTTCTGCTCGACCGGCATGCCGATCACGAAGTCATTCGGGAACTCGCCGTACGAGGTCACACCACCGGTCTTGCCGGAGGCCGACGCGCCCAGGCGGTTCTTCACCGTGGCGAGCTCGCTCGCCTTGAAGTGGCGGACCTTGTCGCCCTGGATCTTCTTCACCGTGGCGGTGGTGGCCACGTCGTACTCGGCGCTCGCGCCCTTGGTCCACTGGCCGCTCCAGGTCTGCTGGAGACCGGAGACCTCGCCGCCCAGGTGCTTCATGCGCACATTGGCGAAGGAGTCGAGTCCGACCCCGATGCCGATGCCGGCCGGGTCGTACATGTAGCCGATCATCGCCGAGAGCGGCTTGGCCCCCGCGTCCGGCACCGTGATGTCGGCCGCCTGGGTCTTACGGGCGTCGATCGTCACCGAGGTGTTCTTGGTGACGGTCAGCCTCGGCTGGACCAGCCAGTCCAGGCCGCCCTTCATCTCGGCGAAGTCCTCGGCGATCCAGGCGTCCAGCAGGTACTGGCCCTTGGGCAGCCGCAGCGTGGTGGTGCCGGAGGCGACCGGCGGAACACCGTAGATGCGGTCGGTGGCCAGACCCGTGTAGCCGAGCAGGACGGTGTTGTAGACGTCGGTCGGCTTGCCGTCCTTGCCGATGTGCTTGACCGTGACGTTGTACGACTCCACCTCGCGCTGCACCGCGGCGGCCGTACGGACCGTCTGCCCGCCGCCCGTCGCCGTGACGTACGCCGAGTAGGCGCCGTCCAGCGTGCCGCCCAGCTTGGTGTTGACCGTCATGCCGACGGTGGCCTTGCCGCCCGCCGGGACGGTCACCGTGGAGGCGGCCAGCTTGAAGAAGCCCGCCGGGGCCGGCCGGCCCTTGGGGTCGGTGGCGGTCGCCGACAGCTTCAGGGTGACGTCCTGCGTACCGAGGTTGCGGTACGTCAGCTCCTTGGTGACCGGGGTGTCGTCGGTGTGCGGCCACTGCTGCACCCCGAAGCTCAGCGACACCGGGTCGGCGATCAGGGTCTGCTTGATGGCCTTGTCGACCTGGATCCGGCCCGAACCCTGCTCGAACGGCGTGTACTTGCCGCCCTTGGCGGACGCCGTCAGCGCGCCCTTGAGCTCGGCGTACGTCCACTCCGGGTGCTGCTGCTTCAGGATCGCGGCGGCGCCCGCGACATGCGGGGTGGCCATCGACGTACCCGAGATGGTGAGGTACCCGGCCGGCTTCTCGCCGACCTCCTGCTCGATCATGCTGCCCTTGGCGGACGCGGCCGTGATGTCCACGCCCGGGGCGGTGACGTCCGGCTTGATCGCGCCGTCGCCGAGCCGCGGTCCGGTGCTGGAGAACCCGGCGAGCCGGTCCTTGTCGTCGACCGCGCCGACGGTGAGCGCGGCCTCCGCGCTGCCGGGCGAACCGACCGACTCCGGGCCGGAGTTGCCCGCCGCGATGGCGAACAGGATGCCCTTCTCGGCGGACAGCTTGTCGACCGCCGCCTCCAGCGGGTCCACCTCGGGGGTGTCCATGCCGCCGAGGCTGAGGTTGACGACCTGGGCGCCCTGCTCGGCCGCCCACTCCATGCCGGCCAGGATGCCGGAGTCGTCACCGGAGCCGGTGTCGTCCAGGACCTTGCCGTTGAGGACCTGGGCGCCGGGCGCCACGCCCTTGAACTTGCCGCCGGACTTCGCTCCGGTGCCCGCCGCGATGGACGCGACGTGCGTGCCGTGGCCGACCTTGTCCTCCGCGGTGGCCGCCGGGGTGAAGTTCTTCGACGCGATCACCTGGTCCTTGAGGTCCGGGTGGTTCACGTCGACACCGGTGTCCAGGACGGCGATCTTGACGCCCTTGCCGTCGTACCCCGCCGACCATGCCGCGGGGGTGCCTATCTGGGCCACCGAGGTGTCGAGGGTGGCCTTGCGGGTGCCGTCGAGCCAGATGTGGGCGATGCCCGAGGCGGTGCGGTCGCCGTTGGTGACGGCGTCCCAAAGGTCGGGCGTCTCGGTGTACGGCGTCTGGACCGCGTCCGCGTTCAGGGACTTCAGGGTCCGGCGGAGCTGGCCCGCGTCCCGGACGTCGGCCTTGGTGCCGGCCGCGGCGCCCTTGTACCCGACGATCACCTTCAGGCCCTTGGCCTGCGACTTGCGGGTGGCCGACGTGTTGAGCTCGGTGACGTCGAACAGCCGCTGGTCGAGCTTGCCCGCGGTGATCAGGCGCGCCGCGTCGGCGGGTATGACGAGCGTGTGCCCGTCGGCCTTGCGGATCTGGACGGGTATGTGCTGACGTCCCTCCGCCCGCTGCAGGCCGATCACGCGGCCCTTGGCGTCGACGGTGACCCGGTCACCCGTGATCAGGGTGATGGCGTGATGGGCGGTCAGCTGAGCGGCGCCGGTGGCGCGCGGCTCGGGCTTCGCCGATGCCGGGCTGGTCATGCCGGCGGCGAGGGCGACGGCGGCGGCCGTGGCGACGGTGGCCGCGCATGCTCTTTTCACTTGTCTGCGCAAGTTTCCCCCTTGCTGAAGTACCGGGTGAATTCCCCCTTCACCCGGCCGGGGGTGGTCTGCACAGACGTACGTGCCCCCCGGAATAGGCAGTATGCCGGGGGGTGATCAGCTACCTCAATAGACAGGGGACGGACAGAATCGGACTGTTACGCGCCCGCGTTTTCCCTGACGGAGATCTTTCCCTTGCGGATGGTCGCGACGCGGGGGGCCTTCCTCGCGATGGCCGAATCGTGCGTGACCATGATGAAGGTGAGCCCGAGCTCCTTCCACATGCGTTCGAGTACGTCCATGATCTCGTCGCGCATCGACTCGTCGAGGTTGCCCGTGGGTTCGTCGGCGAGCAGCACCTTGGGCTGTTTGACCAGGGCGCGGGCGATCGCGACGCGCTGCTGCTGTCCTCCGGACATCTCGGAGGGGAGGTGGGTGAGCCGTTCGCCGAGGCCGACGGATTCCAGGGCCTGGGCCGCGCGTTCCCTGCGGTCCTTCGGCTTCGTGCCGAGGGGTACGAGGGCGGTTTCCACGTTCTCCTGGGCGGTGAGGGTGGGGATGAGATTGAAACTCTGGAAGACGAATCCGATGTTCTCGCTGCGGACGCCGGTCAGTTTGGCCTCGGAGAGTTTGGCGAGATCCGTGCCGTCCAGGACGACCTCGCCCGACGTCGGGCGGTCGAGGCCGCCGAGCATCTGGAGAAGGGTGGACTTGCCGCCGCCGGTGGGGCCCTGGATGACGAGACGGTCCCCGTCGGGGATGGCGAGGTCGACTCCGTCGAGGGCGTGCACGGTTTCCTTGCCTCGGGTGTAGAGCTTGGTGACGTTTCTGAGGTCGTACATGGGTGGCTCCTGGGTGGGGTCGTCGTCGGGGTGGCGGGGGTTCGGGGTCGGCTGCGGGTGGGTGGGGGTCGGTCGCGCAGTTCCCCGCGCCCCTGGGGTGGGTTCCGGTGTGGCCTGCTTTGGTGTTGGCTGCGGGTGGGTGGGGGCTGGTCGCGCAGTTCCCCGCGCCCCTGGGTGGGCTTGGTGCGGGGTGCTTGGTCAGTTCTGGGGTGGTCGCGGGGGATGCTCTGCTTCAGCCTTGGCCGACTGCGCGCCTCGGCTGCGGCCGACTGCGCCTAGGGTTGGCCGGTTGCGCCGCCCAGGCTTTGGCCATCCGCGCCGCTCCAGCTACGGCTGGCTGCGCCGCTCCGGTCTTGGCTGGCCGTACGGCTTCAAGTACGGCTGGCTGCGCCGCCCCAGTCACGCTTGTCTGCGCCGTTGCAGCCGCGGCCGGCTGCGCCGTCCCAGTCACGCTTGTCCGCGCCGTTGCAGCCTTTGCCGGCCGTGCCGTCCCAGCCAGGCTTGTCTGCGCCGTTGCAGCCTTTGCCGGCCGTGCCGTCCCAGCCAGGCTTGTCTGCGCCGCTCCAGCCGCAGCCGACTGCGTCGCTCCAGCCTTGGCCGGCCGCGCCGTCCCAGCCGCGGCTGGCTGCGCTGCCCCGGCCGGGGTCGGCCCTGCCGCTTCAGCCGCGGGCAGTCGTGCCGCAGGGCGGGACGGGTGGGCGCGGGCGGCAACCCGTCAGCGCCGGGCTGCGCGTCCCACCTTCGCCCGACCCGAAAGCACCGAGCCGCACGTCCCGCCTTCGTCCGCCGAGGGCGGTGACCAGGCAGCGCCGGGTGCGGGGCCCGGATTCGGTCGTCGTGGGCGGCGGTTGTTACTCGACTCTTCTCAGTGCGTCCGCCGGGCGGAGGCGGGAGGCTCGCCAGCCGCCGAAGGCGCCTGCTGTCAGGCCGCCTGTTACCGCCAGGCCCACCGCCAGGGCGATCGTCGTCGCGCTCACCGGGGCCGTCAGGGCTACTTCCAGGGCCGTGGAGGTCTGCCTTGCCGCGGGGCCGCCCATGCCACCGCCCGTCGTGCCCAACTGCGCTTCCAGCGTCGGGCTGATCGCCGTCACCGCGTAGGCGCCCGCCAGGCCCACCGCGATGCCCAGGACGCCGCCGACCAGACCGTTGACTACCGCCTCACCGACGACCTGCCGGGTCACCCGGCCGGACTTCCAGCCCAGCGCCTTCAGCGTGCCGAACTCCCGCACCCGGCGCGACACCGCCGACGAGGTGAGCAGTCCGGCCACCAGGAACGCCGCCACCAGGACCGCGACCGACAGCCACTTGCCGACGCTCGACGCCAGGTCGGACGCCGTGGACAGCGACCCCGACACCGTGTCCGCCAGGTCCGCGGAAGTCGTCACCGTCGTACCGGAGATGTTCTGCTGGATCTCCGACTTCACCGCGTCGATCCGCTGCGAGTCGGTCGCCTTGACGTAGATCGTGGTGACCTTGTTCTTCGAGTCGCTCAGCGTCTGCGCCTGCTTCAGCGGGATGTAGAGACTGGCCGCCGCGTCCCCGCTCTCGGGCGTGGCGATGCCGATCACCTTGAACTTGCTGCCCTTGACGGTCACCGTGGAGCCGACCTTCAGCTCCTTCTCCTTGGCGTACGACGCGTCGGCGACGACCACCTCGGCGTTCGTCTCGGACGCCTTGAACGTACGACCACTCGTGATCGTCGAGGAGGTCAGCGGACCCAGCGCAGGCTCGGTGACATCCGTGCCGTAGACCGAGTAGTTGTTGACGTCGAACTCGGCGCCACCGCCCGCCACCCGGCCCTCGGGCGCCTGCGTCCCGCCGCCGGGACCGCCCTGCGCCTGGCCGCCCCCGTCCTGCTGGAACTCGCCGCGCCGGAACTGCCCGCTGACCTTGATGACCTGAAGGCTCAGGCCGCCCACCGCGTCCGCGACCCCGTCCTGCGCGCCGACCTTCTCCACGGTCGAACTCGCCAGCGTCTGGAAGCCCTGGACCATGACCCGGTCGCTGCTCTGTTCCTCCTCGGAGTCGCTGTCCCGCGCGTCGAACTCGAAGCGCGGCCGCTGCGCCTGACCGCCTTCCGCGGCGGCCGCCTTGGTGACGGTCATGTCGGTGCCGAGCCCGTACAGCGACTCCAGGACCGTGTCCTGGGCCTTGCCCATGCCCGAGGACACGGAGTTGACCACGATGACCAGGGCGATGCCCAGCGCGAGGCCGGAGGCGACGACGAGGGCCGCCTTTCTGCGGCGGCGCAGTTCGCGCCTCAGGTAGGTGAAGAACATGCGCCGCAAGCTAGGCAGGGCGCGTGATGAAGGGATAAGGCCGCGATAAGAGAAGGATGAGAAGGCTGTCCGCGCAGCGGGAACCATGTCGTGTCCGACTGTGCTTGTGTGGGCGCATGACGGCTCACACGGTGGAATACGTCCGGTACCGCATCCCTGAGCAGCAGTCGGCGGAGTTCATGGCCGCCTACACCCGCGCCGCGGCCAGTCTCGCGGCGGCCCCGCAGTGCGTCGACTACGAACTGGCGCGCTGCGACGAGGACTTCGAGCACTACATCCTGCGGATCACCTGGACCTCGACCGAGGACCACATCGAGGGCTTCCGCACCTCGGAGCTGTTCCCTCCCTTCCTGGCCGAGATCCGGTCCTTCATCAGCAACATCGAGGAGATGCGGCACTACATGCCGACCAGCGTGCGCGGCACGGGCTCGGCGGTGCCCACGCTGTACGCGTGGGCCGGCGGCGCCGAGGCGCTCAGCCGGCTGACCACGGCCTTCTACGACAAGGTCGCCAAGGACGATCTGCTGGCCCCGCTGTTCGAGGGCCTGGACCCCGAGCACGCCGAGCGCGTGGCGCAGTGGCTCGGCGAGGTCTTCGGCGGCCCGACCGGTTACTCCGACACCCAGGGCGGCCACGGCCGCATGGTCGCCAAGCACATGGGCCTGGCCATCACCGAGCCCCAGCGCCGCCGCTGGGTCAACCTCATCCAGGACGCGGCGGACGAGGCGGGCCTGCCCACGGACGCGGAGTTCCGCTCGGCGTTCGTGGCCTATGTGGAGTGGGGCACCCGGCTGGCGGTCCACTTCTCCGGCTCGGACGCGCGCACCCCGGCGGAGCAGCCGGTGCCGAAGTGGAACTGGGGGGCGGCACCGCCGTACCAGGGCTGAGGGAGGTCAGGGGGCGGACCGTGCCGTGGAGCCGGACTTCGTGGCGTCCGCACCCCAGCTCGCCAGCAGCCGCAGCGCCTCCGCGGACGGGGAGCCCGGCTCGGGATGGTAAGTGATCAGTGACTGTTCCGAGCCGTCCGTCAGGGTGAACGTCTCGAAGTTCAGGGTCAGTTCGCCGACCAGCGGGTGCCGCAGGCGCTTGATGCCGTAGCTCTTCTCCCGCACGTCGTGGGTGGCCCACAGGAGCCTGAACTCCTCGCTCTTCACGGAGAGTTCGCCCACCAGCGAGGAGAGGCGGGGGTCGTCGGGGTGGCAGCCCGCGTCCATGCGCAGGTAGCTGACGATGTCGGACGCCTTCTGGTCCCACTCCACGAACAGCTCCCGGTACTCCGGCTTCAGGAACACCAGCCGCGCCCAGTTCCGTTCCTGCGCGGGCAGTTCGGCCCAGTCGCCGAAGACGGCCGCGGCCATCGGGTTCCACGCGAGGATGTCCGTGCGCCGCCCCGTGACATACGCCGGGACGTTCTCCAACGACACCAGCAGCTGCCCCAGCGACGCCCGGGCCTGTTCGGTCCGCCCGGCCGGCTTCTTCTTGTGCTGCTTGGGCTTGGCCAGATGCGTCAGATGGGCGTGCTCGGCGTCGGTCAGCCGCAGCGCCCGGGCGATGGAGTCCAGCACCTCCGCCGACACATTGCGTCCGTTGCCCTGCTCGAGCCGGGTGTAGTACGCCACCGACACCCCGGCCAACTGCGCCAGCTCCTCGCGCCTGAGCCCCGGCACCCTGCGGTGCCGCCCGAAGTCCGGCAGCCCCACGTCCTCCGGCTTCAGCCGGGCACGCCGGGTGCGCAGGAACTCGCTGAGCTCGGCGCGCCGGTCCAGGCCGCCGGGCTCCTGCGGGGATGCGGGCTGTTCGTCCATGAGCCCAGTATTCACGGTCGTACGCCTACCAGCCTGCCCCCGTCAGTAGTAGGAACAGCAGACGTACGCAAAGCGGTGACCTGGGTGGATGCCGACGGGTGGGGCACGCTGGATACCGTGCCCGGACAGAAGGCAGCCGGGCGTGCAACCCCTAGGAGATCCACTCCCATGACCACTGTCGCCGCGTACGCCGCCCCCTCTGCCAAGGCCCCGCTCGAGCGCACCACCATCGAGCGGCGCGCCGTCGGCGAGTTCGATGTGCTGATCGACATCAAGTTCGCCGGTATCTGCCACTCGGACATCCACCAGGCCCGCGAGGGCTGGGGTGAGGCCATCTTCCCGATGGTGCCCGGCCATGAGATCGCGGGCGTGGTCACCGAGGTCGGATCCGGCGTCACCAAGTTCGCCGTCGGCGACCGCGTGGGCGTCGGCTGCATGGTCGACTCCTGCCGTGAGTGCGACAACTGCAAGGCCGGTCATGAGCAGTACTGCACCGGCGGCGGCATGATCGGCACGTACAACGCCCTCGACAAGAACGGGGAGCCCACCTACGGCGGCTACTCCCGGCAGATCGTCGTGGACGAGAACTACACCGTCCGCATCCCGGACGGTCTGTCCCTCGACGTGGCCGCGCCGCTGCTGTGCGCGGGCATCACCACGTACTCCCCGCTCAAGCACTGGAACGCCGGCCCCGGCAAGAAGGTCGCGGTCCTCGGCATGGGCGGCCTCGGTCACATGGCCGTCAAGATCGCGCACGCGCTCGGTGCCGAGGTGACGGTCCTGTCACAGTCCCTGCGCAAGAAGGAGGACGGGCTGCGGCTGGGCGCGGACCACTACTACGCCACCAGCGACCCGAAGACCTTCGAGGAGCTCCGGGGCAGCTTCGACATCATCGTGTCCACGGTCTCGGCCCCGCTGAACCTGGACCAGTTCCTCTCGCTGCTCAGGACGGACGGCGCCTTCGTGAACGTCGGCGCGCCCGAGGAGCCCGTCGCGCTCAACCTGTTCTCGGTGATCATGGGCCGTAAGTCCCTCGCCGGGTCCAGCATCGGGGGCATCCGGGAGACCCAGGAGATGCTGGACTTCTGCGCCGAGCACGGCCTGGGCGCGGAGATCGAGCTGATCGCCGCGAGCGAGATCAACGAGGCGTACGAGCGGGTACTGGCGAGCGACGTCCGGTACCGCTTCGTGATCGACACCGCGACGATCTGACGGCCCCGGCCGCGGGCCTCACCGGCGGCCGCGCCACAGACTCCGGGGCCGCGAGCGGCGGTCCCGGAGTGTCCCGGTCGGACCAGCGGTCACGCTAGGACGGGACGGGGGCGCCGGTGTCCGCCGTGCCGGTGCCCGGGTCCTCGGACGACGGCTCGGAGAGCTGCTCGCGCAGGTAGTCCCAGGCCACCGCGATCAGCGCGGCGACCGGTACCGCGAGCAGACTGCCCACGATGCCGGCCAGGCTGCCGCCCAAGGTCACCGCCAGCAGGATCACGGCCGCGTGGAGGCCGAGCCCGCGGCTCTGGATCATGGGCTGGAACACGTTGCCCTCGAGCTGCTGCACCACCACGATGATGGCCAGCACGAGCAGCGCGTCCGTCAGCCCGTTGGAGACCAGCGCGATGAGCACCGCGACGAAACCGGCGAACAGGGCACCGATGATCGGCACGAACGCAGAGACGAAGGTCAGCACCGCCAGCGGAAGCACCAGGGGCACGTCCAGGATCCACAGGCCCAGGCCGATCAGGACGGCGTCGAGCAGGCCGACGGCCGCCTGGGAACGCACGAACGAGCCCAGGGTGTCCCAGCCGCGCGCGGCCACGGTCGGGACGTCGGTGGCGAGCCGGCCGGGCAGCTGACGGGCGAGCCACGGCAGGAACCGCGGGCCGTCCTTGAGGAAGAAGAACATCAGGAAGAGCGCCAGGACGCCGGTGACCAGGCCGTTCAGCACGGTGCTCACACCCGTGACGACCGCGCCGGTGATGCTGCCCAGACCGTCCTGGGCGCGGGAGACCGCGCTGTCGAAGGCCTTGTTGATCTGTGCGTCGTCGATGTTCAGCGGCGGCCCGGCCGCCCACTCGCGCAATTCCTGCACACCCTTGATCACACCGTCGCTCAGTTCCCCGGACTGGGAGGCGACCGGCACCGCGATCAGCGCCACGATGCCCGCGGCGACCAGCAGGAACAGCACCGTCACGACCGACGCGGCGAGCGCGGGCGACCACCCGCGACGGAGCAGGAAACGCATCGGCGGCCAGGTCAGGGTGGTCAGCAGCAGGCCGATCACGAGCGGCCAGACGATCGACCACATCCGGCCCAGGAGCCACAGGCTCACCGCGAGCATGAGGAGTATGAGGAGCAACTCTCCGGAGGTCCGCGCTGATGTGCGCAGCGCGGCCCGGACCTTCGTGGAACTCAATGTGGCAGTCACGCAGGGCACCCTATGGGGACTCATGCCCCATGGGCACCACTGGTAACTTGCTGGACGGCTACTCGGTCGTCGCTTCCGGAGCCGCGACCAGGCCCGTCGGGCAGGACGCCCCCCAGTTCGTCTCGAACGGGGCGCTCAGCTTCACCCCGGTCCCGCCGATGCCGCAGTAGCCGCCCGGGTTCTTGTCGAGGTACTGCTGGTGGTAGCCCTCCGCCGGGTAGAAGGCGCGGCCCTCGGCCGGAAGGATCTCCGTGGTGATCGTGCCGTAGCCGGAGCCGGTGAGGACCTGCTGGTAGGCCGCGCGGGAGGACTCCGCCGCTGCCGCCTGGCCGGGGGTGTGGGTGTAGATCGCCGAGCGGTACTGGGTGCCCACGTCATTGCCCTGCCGGAAGCCCTGGGTCGGGTCGTGGGACTCCCAGAACGTCTTCAGCAGCTCGCCGTACGAGACCGCCTTCGGGTCGAACACCACGCGGACGACCTCCGTGTGGCCGGTCAGGCCCGAGCAGACCTCTTCGTAGGTGGGGTGCTCGGTGTAGCCGCCCTGGTAGCCGACGAGAGTGGTCCACACGCCCGCGGGGAGCTGCCAGAACTTGCGCTCGGCGCCCCAGAAGCAGCCCAGGGCGAAGTCGGCGACCTCCAGGCCCTCGGGGTAGGGGCCGAGCAGCGGGTTGCCGAGGACGGTGTGGCGGTCGGGGACGGTGAACGCCGGCTCGGGACGGCCGCCCAGCGCCTGCTCGGGGGTCGGCAGCTGAGGCGAACGGCTGTTCAGGAACATGCGGTCTCCAATCCCACGGGGTTCGCTCGGTTCAACAGGGCCGCGACCCCGGGCATTCCTCAGTGCGGCAGCGTCGCCGGGCTGCCGCCGTTGGCCTCGTAGCCGGCGAC
Source organism: Streptomyces sp. NPDC002779 (assembly GCF_042888685.1). NCBI lineage: Bacteria > Bacillati > Actinomycetota > Actinomycetes > Kitasatosporales > Streptomycetaceae > Streptomyces > Streptomyces sp. NPDC002779. The sequence goes on along the minus strand of NZ_JBIAQC010000001.1, from coordinate 732,736 downwards.
CGCCAGTGCCCGGTACACCGCGAACTCGGCGGCCGGGTCCGGGGAGAGCGTCCAGGGCAGGGCGCCGACATGGCCGTCGACGTGGACCAGCTGGTTCATGGCCTCCGCCCAGCGCTCGGCGCGGACCAGGAAGAACACCAGCAGATGGCGTACATGCGCCAGCATCGGGTCGTCGGGGCGCGCCGAGTGCACCGCGTGCAGCGCGCCGTGCATCGCCTTGGTCACCACTTCGCTCTGGTAGAAGCCGCTGACCAGGTTGACCTCGGGCAGATGCTCGAAGACGGCGAACAGCGGCATCGCCGCGAGCAGCGAGCCCCGCGGCGCCCGGGCCGCCGCGGCCTCCGCGAAGCCGTACGCCTGCTCACGCGAGCCGTGCCACTTCTCGCACCAGTAGTGCAGCGCGGCCAGGTGCGCGCCCATGTGGGTCGGCGCGCGGTCCAGGATCTTCAGCCACAGCTGCTCGAACTCCGGCTGCGAGTAGGCCAGTCCCCGGGCCACCGACAGCTCGACGATGTACGGGATCGGGTCGCCGGGAGCCAGCAGTGCCGCATCGCCGCAGGCCGCCCGCGCCTCCTCCATGATGATCCGGAACTCGTCCGTGCCGGGCGCCGCGGTGCGCCACGCCTGCTGCACCAGGAACTCCGCGTGCACCGCCGCGCCGCCCGCGTCCTTGGCCTGCTCGGCCCGCCACACCCGCAGCCACTGCCCGCCGGGCGTGTCACTGACCCCGCCGGGCCGTTGCTGGAGCTCAAGCGAGGCGGCGCCCGCGAAGGCCTGCACCCGCTGCCAGCGCAGCTCGCCCTCCGTCTCGGTGCCCGCGAGCAGCTGCGCGGCCGCCCGGTGGTCCTGCGTGCGCTGCACCAGGTCCAGCACGTCCAGCAGGTCCTGATCGGGCCCGGGCATCCGGACGTCCAGCTCCTCCTGCCGTACGAACCCGTAGTTCGCCGGGTCCGCGGCGTCCGGGTGGCCGGGCGGGACCTGCTCGATCATGCCCCGCCGGCGCCGCATGAACGGCAGCACCACGAAGCCGATCATGACCAGCGCCACCAGAACCCAGAGAATCTCCATGGCCCAAGGGTTCCAGACCGCACTGACAATTGGCCAACCCGGGCCGCGGCCTGTGGAAAACTCCCCGGTCGCCTCCTCCGTCCACTCCTCGGCCCGTCATCAGCGCCGTCGGAGCACTACGCTCGTGACTCATGAGCGACAGGCACATCAGTCAGCACTTCGAGACGCTCGCCATCCACGCGGGCAACACGGCGGACCCCCTCACCGGCGCGGTCGTCCCGCCGATCTATCAGGTCTCGACCTACAAGCAGGACGGCGTCGGCGGCCTGCGCGGCGGCTATGAGTACAGCCGGAGCGCCAACCCCACCAGGACCGCCCTGGAGGAGAACCTCGCGGCCCTGGAGGGCGGCCGTCGCGGGCTCGCGTTCGCGTCCGGCCTGGCGGCCGAGGACTGTCTGCTGCGCACGCTGCTCAGCCCCGGCGACCACGTGGTCATCCCCAACGACGCCTACGGCGGCACCTTCCGCCTGTTCGCGAAGGTCGTCGCCCGCTGGGGCGTGGAGTGGTCGGTCGCCGACACCAGCGATCCCGCCGCCGTACGGGCCGCCATCACCCCGAGGACCCGGGCCGTGTGGGTGGAGACCCCCTCCAACCCGCTGCTCGGCATCACCGACATCGCCGCGGTCGCCCAGGTCGCCCGGGACGCCGGCGCGCGGCTCGTCGTCGACAACACCTTCGCCACGCCCTACCTCCAGCAGCCGCTGTCGCTCGGCGCCGACGTCGTGGTGCACTCCCTGACCAAGTACATGGGCGGCCACTCCGACGTCGTCGGCGGTGCGCTGGTCGTCAGCGACGAGACGCTGGGCGAGGAGCTGGCCTTCCACCAGAACGCGATGGGCGCCGTCGCCGGTCCCTTCGACTCCTGGCTGGTGCTGCGCGGCACCAAGACGCTGTCGGTGCGCATGGACCGGCACAGCGAGAACGCCACCAAGGTCGCCGACATGCTCTCCCGGCACGCGCGCGTGACGGACGTGCTCTACCCGGGCCTGCCCGAGCACCCCGGCCACGAGATCGCCGCCAAGCAGATGCGGGCGTTCGGCGGCATGATCTCCTTCCGCGTGGCCGGCGGCGAGGAGGCGGCCGTCGAGGTCTGCAACCGCGCCCGGGTGTTCACCCTCGGCGAGTCCCTCGGCGGTGTCGAGTCGCTGATCGAGCACCCGGGCCGGATGACCCACGCCTCCGCGGCCGGCTCCGCCCTGGAGGTCCCGGCCGACCTGGTCCGCCTGTCCGTGGGCATCGAGAACGTGGAGGACCTCCTGGAGGACCTCCAGCAGGCGCTCGGCTAGTCCTTCACCAGCCCGTGAGCGGTGGAGTCACCTCCGACGGCGGCTCCACCCAGGGACGGGCCAGCAGGGCCCACACCAGGAACGCCACCGACGCGGCGAACATCAGCAGCCACATCAGCCGCAGGGCCGCCCTGCGCCGCCGCAGCATCCGCCCGCCGCGCCGCACGGCGTCCGCGCACAGGCCGGGCGGTACCACGGGCGGAGTGCGCTCCATGATCCGCCGTGCCGCGGCCTGCCGTTCGTTGCGGTTCATGACGCCGCGGCTCCCGCCGGTACGGCCGCGGGCGCGGGCCCACGCGGCGGGTGCAGCAGGGTCGCCGTCGCCCGGTCGCAGATCGTCCGCACCCGTTCCAGGGGCAGACCGAGCAGCGCCGCCGTCTGTTCCTCGGCGACCCCCTCGTACAGCCGTATGACGAGGATCAGGCGTTCCTGCGGGCCGAGCACGGCCAGCGGGCTGTCCGGGTGCGGGCGGGCCCGGCCGGGACCGCCGTGCTGATGCCAGGCCCCGCGCGCGAAGCGGGTGGCCAGATACTGCCGGGCGTGGTCGTAGGGATCCTCCCCGCGCAGCCGGTCCCAGCCGGCGTACGTATGGGCGAGGGCGAGCGTCAGCAGGCGCCGCGCGCGCGGGTTGTCGGCCGGTGCCTCCGCCGTGAGCAGAGTGGCGGTGTGCAACAGCCGGCCCGCCGCGCCCGCGACGAACGCCTCGAACTCCCGGACCCGGCGGACGCCTTGGAACGCATGCCGTTCTCGCACCGCGCCTCCCGCCTGAGGGCGACCCCCTGAGTGAGCGGATCCCGGCCACGTACGGGCGTACGAAGAGGACCCGGTTTCATATGAGGCCAGGGGCGGCCCGGGGTCAAGAGCCGGGCGGCACGTGTGTGCGCGGACCCGGAAGCTCCTAGGACGCCGAGGCCGGGGCCGGCTCGGCGCCCGGCATGCCGTGTGCCGCCATCCGGGCGGACAGCGCGCTGTTGAAGCGCGTCAGGAGCGTGCAGAACGCCTCGCGCTCCTCCGGCGCCCAGTCGTGTGTCAGCTCGGCCATCAACTGACGCCGGGAGGAGCGCACTTCCTCGAGCCGGGACTGCCCGCGCGGGGAGAGCTGCAGCACCACGGCCCGCCCGTCCTCGGGGTGCGAGGTGCGCTTGACGAGCCCGGTGTCGACGAGCGGGGCCACCTGCCGGGTGACCGTCGACGAGTCGATCCCCATGCTCGCGGCGAGCGCCTTGACCCCCATGGGGCCTTCCTTGTCGAGGCGGTTGAGCAGCAGGTATGCGGCGCGGTCCATGGAGTTGCGCACCTGCCCGACCCCACCGAGCCGGGTCTGTTCGGCACGGCGGGCGAACACCGCCACCTCGTGCTGCAGCGTGTCGAGGAGACCGGTGTCACCGACGGTCGACATGTCCATCGACATTTCAGGTGTTGTGGGCATGGCCGGGGGCTCACTTCATGAAGGGGTGCTGGGTTGGGGGACAGGTTACGCGGATGGGGCGCGGGCCGTACCGGCGCTGCGCAAACCAGTCTCGGTGGATGGTCACGGCGGGAGTCCGCACGTGTGAACTGCGAGACTTGAGTCATGAGCTACCGCAAGGCCGACCCGCTGCCGCCGGTCACGCTCGACGACGTGCGCGGCGCCCAGAAGATGCTCACGGGCGTGGCTCGGGTGACCGCGATGGAGGGCAGCCGGCACCTGTCCCAGCTCGTGGGCGCGCCGGTGCACTTCAAGTGCGAGAACCTCCAGCGGACGGGTTCGTTCAAGCTGCGCGGCGCCTACGTCCGGATCGCCGGGCTGCTGCCCGAGGAGCGGGCCGCGGGGGTGGTCGCGGCGAGCGCCGGCAACCACGCGCAGGGCGTCGCGCTCGCCTCCGCCCTGCTCGGGGTGGGCTCCACGGTGTTCATGCCGCACGGTGCCCCGCTGCCGAAGATCAGCGCCACCCGGGACTACGGCGCCGAGGTGCGCCTGCACGGCCAGGTGGTCGACGAGACGCTGGCCGCCGCCCAGGAGTACGCGGCCGAGACCGGCGCGGTGTTCATCCACCCCTTCGACCACGCCGACATCATCGCGGGCCAGGGCACGGTCGGCCTGGAGATCCTGGAGCAGTGCCCGGAGGTGCGCACGATCGTCGTCGGCATCGGCGGCGGCGGGCTCGCGGCCGGGATCGCCGTCGCGGTGAAGGCGATCCGGCCGGACGTGCGGATCGTGGGCGTGCAGGCGGTGGGCGCGGCGGCCTACCCGCCCTCGCTGGCGGCCGGGCGTCCGGTGTCGGTGCACAACCCGGCGACGATGGCCGACGGCATCAAGGTGGGGCGACCCGGCGACGTGCCGTTCCGGATCATCGGCGATCTGGTGGACGAGGTCCGCACGGTCACCGAGGACGAGCTGTCCACCGCCCTGCTGCTCTGCCTGGAGCGGGCCAAGCTGGTGGTGGAACCGGCCGGGGCGAGCCCGGTCGCGGCGCTGCTGAGCGACCCCGGCGCCTTCGAGGGCCCGGTGGTGGCGGTGCTGTCGGGCGGCAACGTCGACCCGGTGCTGATGCAGCGGGTGCTGCGGCACGGCATGGCGGCGCAGGGCCGCTACCTGGCCGTACGGCTGCGTCTCACGGACCGGCCGGGCGCCCTCGCCACGCTCCTCGGGGTGTTGTCAGTGGTGGACGCTAACGTCCTCGACGTGAGCCATGTACGGACCGATCCCCGGCTCGGGCTCACGGAGGCGGAGGTCGAGCTGCACCTGGAGACGAAGGGGCCGACGCACTGCGCCGAGGTCGGCCAGGCCCTGCGCGAGGCCGGTTACACGGTCATCGCCTGAGGACGGCAGAGGGCATCGGCTGAGGGCATCGGCCCAGGTCAGAGGCCCCTTGGTCACTCGTTCGAGTAATTCCGTTGAGAGACGCGATACATCGCGTTATGGTGTGTGTCGTGCCACACCTCAGGCCTACCGAACCATCCCCGACGACGTGGAGACTGATATGCCAGGCGCCATCCATGCCGAAGGTCTGGTCAAGACCTTCGGCGACGTAAAGGCACTGGACGGTGTCGACCTCGATGTCCCGGAGGGCACCGTCCTCGGCCTGCTCGGGCCGAACGGCGCGGGCAAGACCACCACCGTCCGCTGTCTGACGACCCTGCTGCGCCCCGACAGCGGCAAGGCCGTCGTCGCCGGTATCGACGTGCTCAAGCACCCCGACGCCGTGCGCCGTTCCATCGGCCTCTCCGGCCAGTTCGCGGCGGTCGACGAATACCTCACCGGCCGCGAGAACCTCCAGATGGTCGGCCAGCTCTATCAGATGCGGGCGAAGGCGGCGAAGGCCCGCGCGGCCGAGCTGCTGGAGCAGTTCGACCTCGCCGACGCCGCGGACCGCCCGACCAAGACTTACTCGGGCGGGATGCGCCGCCGCCTCGACCTCGCGGCCGCCCTGGTGGTCTCCCCGCCCGTGATGTTCATGGACGAGCCGACCACCGGCCTCGACCCGCGCAACCGCCAACTGCTGTGGGACGTCATCAAGCGGCTCGTCTCCGGCGGCACCACCCTGCTGCTGACCACCCAGTACCTGGAGGAGGCCGACCACCTCGCCCATGACATCGCCGTGGTCGACCACGGCCGGGTCATCGCCCAGGGCACCTCGGACCAGCTCAAGGCCCGCACCGGCGGCGAGCGCGTCGAGGTCGTGGTGCACGAGCGCGAGCACATGCAGTCCGCCTCCGAGGTGCTCAGCGGCTTCGGCAAGGGCGAGACCACCGTCGAGGACCACATGCGCAAGCTCACCGTTCCGGTGACCGGCGGCGCGAAGCTCCTCGCCGAGGTCATCCGCGAGCTGGACAGCCGAGGGATCGAGATCGACGACATCGGGCTGCGCCGCCCGACCCTCGACGACGTCTTCATGTCCCTGACCGGCCACGCCGCCGAGGTCAGGGACAAGGAATCCGACAAGGAGGCAGCCAAGTGAGCGCCGTCACCGACGCCGTGCCGGTCACGGCCCCCGCCCACCCGCTCGTCCAGTCCGTCCGGGACTCCCTGGTCGTGGCCAAGCGGAACCTCATCCGCATGTCCCGGATCCCGGAGATGGTCATCTTCGGACTGATCCAGCCGATCATGTTCGTGGTGCTGTTCAGCTACGTCTTCGGCGGCTCCATGAACATCGGCGGCACCACGGAGTCCTCCGTCTACCGCGAGTTCCTGATGGCCGGCATCTTCGCGCAGACCGTCACCTTCGCCACCGCCGGCGCCGGGGCGGGCATCGCCGACGACATGCACAAGGGCCTCATCGACCGCTTCCGGTCCCTGCCGATGGCGCGGGGCGCGGTGCTCACCGGCCGCACCCTGGCCGACCTGGTGCAGACGGCGCTCACGCTGTTCGTACTGGCCATGGTCGCGCTGCTGGTCGGCTGGCGTACGCACACCAGCTTCGGCGAGGTGCTCGGCGCCTTCGGCCTGCTGCTTCTGCTCGGCTATGCGTTCACCTGGGTCGGAGCGCTGATCGGCCTGTCGGTGCGGACTCCGGAGGCCGCCACCTCGGGCGGACTGATCTGGCTGTTCCCGGTCACGTTCATCTCGAACGCGTTCGTGGACTCCAGCCGGATGACCCCCTGGCTCCAGCACGTCGCCGACTGGAACCCCTTCAGCGCCACGGTGCAGGCGTGCCGCGAGCTCTTCGGCAACCCCGGGGTCTCGCCCTCCGACGCCTGGCCCATGCAACATCCGGTGTGGGCGTCGCTGATCTACTCGGTCCTGATCATCGCGCTGTTCCGGACGCTGGCGGTCCGCAAGTACCGCTCCGCGGCGGCATGACGACGCCCCCGGCGTCACAGGGACGCCGGGGGCGGGTCAAGGGCGTACGGCCGGGGGCCGGGGTCAGCCGCTGTAGGGCTCGGCCTTCAGGATCCGCACCGAGGCCTTCTTGCCGTTCGGCAGCTCGTACTCCGCGTCCTCGCCGACCTTGTGGCCCATCACGCCGGAGCCCAGCGGGGACTGCGGGGAGTAGGTCTCGATGTCGGAGCTCGCGTACTCACGCGAGGCGAGCAGGAAGGACAGGGTGTCGTCCTCGTCACCGTCGAAGGCGATCGTCACGACCATGCCGGGCGCGACCTCGCCCTCCGCCGAGGTCGGCGCCTCGCCGACCTGGGCGTTCTCGAGAAGCTGGGTCAGCTGGCGCACACGGAGCTCCTGCTTGCCCTGCTCCTCCTTGGCCGCGTGGTACCCGCCGTTCTCGCGCAGGTCGCCCTCCTCGCGCGCGGCCGCGATCTTGGCGGCGATCTCCGTGCGCGCAGGACCAGTAAGGTACGCAAGCTCGTCCTTGAGCTTGTTGTACGCCTCCTGGGTCAGCCAGGTGACGGACTCGCTGGTCTGGGTCACAGGTGCTCCTCGTCGGTACTGGGAATACAAAGCATCGCCCTACCCAGAAGAATGTTCCTTCACGGAAGGGCGAAACCACGAGCCTAACAATTCCAGGGCGTCAGGGGGAGGACATAAGCCGCCAGAATTACGTCAACGCAGGTCAGCGCCTACGTATTGCGGGCGAACCCGCTCCGGGCCCGGGCGGGCCGGGTCAGTCCGCGTGACAGCCGAGCAGCTCGGCCGTGGTGCCCTTGGACGTCGTACGCAACGTGACGACCTCGTCGATCCGCGTGGCGTCACCGTCGAAGCGGAAGTCCGCCCGGCCGACCTCGGCGCCGTTCTCCGCCTGCGAGCGGATCGTGCAGTACCCGGAGGCGCCGGCGTCCTTGCGGACCTCCAGATGCACCTTGACCGAGGTCTTCGTGAAGTCGTACTCGATGACCTCGGCGCTGATCTTGTTCTGGCCGACGTAGTGGTAGCCGAAGTAGCCCACGACCACCACGAGCAGGGTTCCGAGGACGGCGGCGGCGAGCTTGAGCCGGTGGTCGGCGCGCTCGTCCGAGGAGCGTCCGTACCGGCCCTCGGGCGGTCGTGTGCTCGCCGTGGTCATGATCGTCCTCTCGCGGGGCGGGCGGTGGAGCAGGCCCCGGAATTATTCGGCCCCCGATTCGGTCACTATAGAAGCCGCCGTTTGCGCCCGTTCATCCGGGTGCGCCGACCGACGAGGATTGAGTCTTGACTGACCAGCTGCGACTGATGGCCGTCCACGCCCACCCCGACGACGAGTCGAGCAAGGGCGCGGCCACCATGGCGAAGTACGTGTCCGAGGGGGTGGACGTGCTGGTCGTGACCTGCACGGGCGGGGAGCGCGGCTCCATCCTGAACCCCAAGCTCCAGGGCGACCGGTACATCGAGGAGAACATCCACGAGGTACGCAGGAAGGAGATGGACGAGGCCCGCGAGATCCTCGGCGTCAAGCAGGAGTGGCTCGGTTTCGTCGACTCCGGCCTGCCCGAGGGCGACCCGCTGCCGCCGCTGCCCGAGGGCTGTTTCGCCCTGGAGGACGTCGACGAGGCGGCCGGTGAGCTGGTCCGCAAGATCCGCTCCTTCCGCCCGCAGGTGATCACCACCTACGACGAGAACGGCGGCTACCCGCACCCCGACCACATCATGACCCACAAGATCTCGATGGTGGCGTTCGAGGGCGCGGCGGACACCGAGAAGTACCCGGAGGACGAGTTCGGCCCGGCGTACCAGCCGGTCAAGCTCTACTACAACCAGGGCTTCAACCGCCCCCGCACCGAGGCGCTGCACCAGGCGCTGCTGGACCGGGGCATGGAGTCGCCGTACGGGGACTGGCTCAAGCGCTGGGACGAGTTCCAGCGCACCGAGCGCACGCTGACCACGCACATCCCCTGCGCCGAGTTCTACGAGATCCGCGACAAGGCCCTGATCGCGCACCGCACGCAGATCGACCCCGACGGAGGCTGGTTCCGGGTGCCCATGGAGCTCCAGAAGGAGGTCTGGCCGACGGAGGAGTACGAGCTGGCGAAGTCCCTCGTCGATACCTCCCTCCCCGAGGACGACCTCTTCGCGGGCGTCCGCGACAATGCCTGACATGAGCGCAAGCGCAAGCCTGGCAATGACCCAGCTGGCCACCCTCGCCAAGGAGGTCGACGAGGACAAGGTCACCCCCGGTGTCCTCGGCTTCATCGTCTTCGCGGTGATGGCACTGGCCGTGTGGGGCCTGATGAAGTCGATGAACAAGCACATGGGCAAGGTGGCCTTCACGGAGGCCCCGGACCCGAAGGCGGACACCCCCGGGGACGCCGAGAAGGGCTGAGCTCACCACGCGTGGTCGGCCAGTGACAGCAGGAGATGCGCCGACTCCGGCCGTACATGGTCGGAGTGGGCGCCCGACCAGCCGCGGCGGCGGACGAACACGTCCGAGGCGTCGACGCTGACGAACCGGTGGTCGAGGACGTCGTGCGGGTACGGCTCGGCGGGGCCGCGCATCCGGATGCCGAGCGCGCCGGCGAGGCGTACGAGCGGTGGCAGTCCGCGCGGCTGGTGGGACGTCGAAGGAGCCCTTGGAGAACCGCGAGAAGAGCTCGACACCGCACCTCGTGCAGTTGGTCGGCGTCCTTCCAGCCGCGTTTCTCGCGTGAGGTGGCGATCACCATCAACCCGGAACAGCGCCGTGACCTCTCGAGCAGAGGCCGCGCGGCAGACGTGCCCTCCGTGTCCAACGCACCGCCGAGGGAGAGCCAGTGCACCGGGAGGGGATCCGTTGCGGTCAGGGCCCTGAGCTCGTGGCCGTACCGCCGCACCGGTTGACCCGCGAGGGCGGACTTGCCCACACCGCCCGGCCCGTGCAGGACGACCAGGTACGGCCCCCGCGTCCAGTCGCTGAGGCTCGGGGGCAGCCCGCTGAGAAGCGCGGCGATCTCCCGCTCCCGTCCCACGAACCGATCTTCGTCCGGCGGCCCCGTCGGACCGCGCAGGTCACGCCCCACCGGTTCACCCCCGAACCCCCTACCCGGCAACCCGACCACGTTCCCAGCCCCGCCCCCGCCCGCCGGCGAAACCGCCGGATCACCGCCCCGCGGTCACCACCGCCACCCCCATGACCTCCCGGGCATGCCGGCTCGGCACCATGCCCAGCCGCCAGGCCTGCCAGCCCGCCTCCAGGTTCACGCCCCGCTCCAGCAGCAGCTGATACGCGCCGACGTACTCCTCCAGCTTCTCGTCCCGCACCGGATGACCGCTCCGGGCCAGCTGCGCCAGCTGCGCCAGCTCCTCCTGGGCCACCGCCGTACCGACCTCCACCCCGCCGGGCGCCGCATACGGCAGCAGGGTGCAGCGCAGGAAGCGGGCCCAGTCCTCGCCCCGGCGGTCGCCGTAGGAGGTGAACAGGCCCACCGCCTCGTCGCACAGCGACAGTGCCTGCTGGGTACGGGAGTTGCCGGCGTCCACCACCGCCAGCTCCAGACAGGTCCACGCCTCGCCGTGCGCGACGCCGATGCGCTGGAAGTCGGCCCGCGCGTCGACCAGCAGCTGGCGCGCGAAGCCGGAGTTGCGCAGGGAACCGGTCTGCGCCGCCCGCAGATCGCGCGTCGCCCGCGCCGAGTGGTGGCGGGCGCACGCCAGGCCGTACACGTCCCGCATCCGGGAGAACATCGTGCGGGAGCGCTCCAGTTCGCGGACCGCCTGGTCCAGGGTGCCGGTCTCCTCCAGCGCCTGGCCCAGGTAGTAGACCGTCCACGCCTCACCGCGCGCGTCCTCGTTGTCGCGGTGCCGGGACGCCGCCTGGCGCAGGCCGTCCACCGCCGCGGAATGATCACCGGCCACCAGCCGGGCCCGGGCCAGCTGGGTCAGCGCCCACGCCTCGCCCCGTACGTCGCGGGTACGGCCGTACAGGTCGAGCGCGGTGCGCAGTTCCCGCTCCGCCCGCGGGACGTCCCCCATCCGCAGGCCCAGCTGGCCCAGCTGGAAGTGCGCCCACGCCTCGCCGTGCACCGACTCTCCCGCCCGGTGCAGCTCCAGCGAGCGGTTCAGCAGGTCCAGCGCCTCCGACAGATGGGCCCGGTCCCGCTGCACCGCCGCCAGCGCGTGCATCGTCCAGGCCCGGTCCGTGGCCAGCTGGGGCGGATCCTGCAGATCCAGCGCCTCGCGCAGCTTCTTCGCCGCCTCCGTCAGCTGTCCCTGGTGGTGCAGCGTGATGCCCAGCGAGCACAGGGCCCGGGCCGCGCCCGCGTCGTGGTGGGCCTCCATGTACAGGTCCACCACCGACGCCAGCGTCGTCCTCGCCCGGTCCAGTTCACCGAGCTGGCGTGCGGCGATGCCGGTACGCCACTGCACCGAGCGCAGCAGCAGGCCCTGGTCCACCGCCTGCGCCAGGTCGCTGATCTCGCCCAGGCGGTACAGGTCGCCGCGCAGCAGGCAGTAGTCGCACAGGGCGCCGAGCAGTTCCAGGACCGCCGCCTGGTTGACGCCGTCCGCGTGCCGCAGCGCCGAGGTTATGAAGCTGGACTCGTCGTCCAGCCAGCGCAGGGCCTCGTCCAGGGAGGTGAAACCGTGCGGGCTGAACCGGTCGGAACGGGTGGACACGTTGCCGTCGACCAGGCGCAGCACCGAGTCGGCGAGGTCGGCGTAGTTGACGATCAGCCGCTCCTGCGCGGCGGCGCGCTCCGCCGGTTCCTCCTCGTCCAGGAGGCGGGCGTGGGCGAAGGCGCGGACCAGGTCGTGCAGGCGGTAGCGGTTGCCGCGGACGTGGTCGAGCAGGCCCGCCCCGGACAGGGCGGTCAGCTGGCGGGCCGCCTCCGGCTCGTCCGTCGCCAGCAGCGCGGCGGCCGCCGCCGTGCCCAGCGAGGCCCGTCCGGCCAGCGCCAGCCGGCGCAGCAGACGGCGGGCCGGTTCCGACTGGTCGCTGTAGCGCAGCCACAGCACTCTCTCGACCGGATCCACCGGCCCGTACGCGGCCAGGTCGGTGGCGAGCCGGCGGGGTGACCGCGGGCCCAGCGAGGAGCCCGCGATGCGCAGCGCCAGCGGCAGACCGCCGCACAACTCACGGATCCGGTCGGTGGATTCGGCGTCGTAGGGGCCCGTGGCGTCCTGTGCCACCGCCGTCAGCAGCTCCTCCGCGCCCGCCGCCGCCAACGGCTCCACCCGCAGGTGATGCACCCACGCCGGCAGGTCACCGGGCAGGTCGAGGGCTTCGCGGGCCGTCACCAGGACCAGGCTGTCGGAGCGCTCGGGCAGCAGGGTGCGCACCTGCTCCGGGTCCGAGGCGTCGTCCAGGACCACCGTGACCGGCAGCCCGGTCAGATGCTGGTGGTACAGCTCGCTCAGCCGCTTGACCTGCTGGTCGGGGGAGGAGCGCTCACGGAACAGCAGCTGCTCGCGCGGCGCGCCCAGCCGGTTCAGCAGATGCAGCAGGGCGTCCCGGGTGGACAGCGGCGGCTCCTCCGCCGTGCCGCCGCGCAGATCGACCACGCACGCCCCGCGGAACTGGTCCCGCAGATCGTGCGCCGCCCGCACCGCCAGGGTCGTACGGCCGCTGCCGGGCGTCCCGTGCAGCACGACCACCGTCGGACGGGTCTCCGTGCTCGCCCGGGCCGCCTGCACCCACTGCCGGATCCGCCCCAGCTCCGGGCGCCGCCCCGCGAACGGCTCCTCCGGCTCGGGGAGTTGTCCGAAGGACTGCTCCAGCACCTTCCGCCCCCGGGCCGCCGCGCTCTTGTCGGTGCCGCGCAACCGCGGGCCCTGCTGCTTGGGCCCCGTCGACGCGCTCAGCATCCGCTGCTGGTCGAGGAAGGGCCGGATCCCGCGTACCTCCAGCGCGGTCAGCCACTGCAGCCGCAGCTGCTCGACCCCGCCGGGCTGCCCGGCCGCCCCCGCCCGGTGGTGCGCGGCCGGCAGATGCACCCCGGCCACCTTCACCACCGTCGTCGCGGCGCCCACCACCCCCACGGTCACGCCCGCGCCCACCGCGGTCCCGGCACCGGTGCCGAGCGCCAGGTCGGCGAGGACGGCGGCGATCCCCGCCACGCCCGCCACCAGCAGCGGAGTGCCGCCGCCCTCGCGGGCGTAGCGCTGGCCGAAGGTGAGCCGGCCGGCCTCCGCCTCGTCCAGCGCGCGGCAGTACGCCTCGTACTCCTCGGCCGCCGACTGGGCCATGGCGTCCAGCGCGCCCCGCGCCCGGGACAGCAGCACCGCCCCGTCGGTGCGTCCGCCCGAGCGCCGCACCTCCTCCTCCACAGCCCGAGCCAACAGCCGCTCGGCCTCCGTCCGATGGCTGTCCCGCATGTCAGGTCCCCCTCCGGCGGCAACGCTTCCTTGGTCAAGTGTGCTGCGGACGGGACGCCCTGGGGAGGGGGCGGCAAGATCGGGCTTGTGGGGTGTGCTGTCCGGCGCTCGCCGGGGTACTGCGGCAGGATGGATCCCATGCCGAACCGACTGGCCCATGAGACGTCCCCCTACCTGCTCCAGCACGCCGACAACCCCGTCGACTGGTGGCCCTGGTCGGACCAGGCGTTCGAGGAGGCGCGCCGGAGCGGCAAACCGGTGCTGCTCAGCGTCGGATACTCCAGCTGTCACTGGTGCCATGTCATGGCGCACGAGTCCTTCGAGGACGAGGCGACGGCCGCGTACCTGAACGAGCACTTCGTCAACGTCAAGGTCGACCGCGAGGAACGCCCCGACGTGGACGCCGTCTACATGGAGGCCGTGCAGGCCGCCACCGGGCAGGGCGGCTGGCCCATGACCGTCTTCCTCACGCCCGACGCCGAGCCCTTCTACTTCGGCACCTACTTCCCGCCCGCCCCCCGCCACGGCATGCCCTCCTTCCGGCAGGTCCTGGAGGGCGTCCAGCAGGCCTGGACCGGACGGCGGGACGAGGTCACCGAGGTCGCCGGGAAGATCGTGCGCGATCTGGCCGGACGGGAGATCTCCTACGGCGACTCCCTGGCGCCCGGCGAGGAGGAGCTTGCGGGGGCGCTGCTCGGGCTCACCCGGGAGTACGACCAGGTGCGCGGCGGGTTCGGGGGAGCGCCGAAGTTCCCGCCGTCCATGGTCGTGGAGTTCCTGTTGCGCCACCACGCCCGCACCGGCTCCGAGGGCGCCCTGCAGATGGCCGCCGACACCTGCGAGCGGATGGCCCGGGGCGGCATCTACGACCAGCTCGGCGGCGGCTTCTCCCGGTACTCCGTGGACCGGGAGTGGACCGTGCCGCACTTCGAGAAGATGCTGTACGACAACGCCCTGCTGTGCCGGGTCTACGCCCACCTGTGGCGGTCCACCGGCTCCGGGCTCGCCCGGCGGGTGGCGCTGGAGACCGCCGACTTCATGGTCGGCGAACTGCGCACCGCCGAGGGCGGGTTCGCCTCCGCGCTCGACGCCGACAGCGACGACGGCACCGGCAAGCACGTCGAGGGCGCCTACTACGTCTGGACCCCGCAGCAGCTGCGCGAGGTGCTGGGCGAGGACGCGGAACTCGCCGCCCAGTACTTCGGCGTCACCGAGGAGGGCACCTTCGAGGAGGGCTCCTCCGTGCTGCAACTCCCGCAGCAGGAGGGCGTGTTCGACGCCGAGAAGGTCGCCGGGGTCCGCGCGCGCCTGCTCGCCGCGCGCGCCGGGCGGCCCGCCCCCGGCCGGGACGACAAGGTCGTCGCCGCCTGGAACGGGCTCGCCATCGCCGCGCTGGCCGAGACCGGCGCCTACTTCGACCGCCCCGACCTCGTCGAGGCCGCGGTGTGCGCCGCCGATCTCCTCGTACGCCTGCATCTGGACGAGCACGCGCAGCTCGCCCGTACCAGCAAGGACGGGCAGGTCGGGGCGAACGCGGGGGTGCTGGAGGACTACGCCGACGTGGCCGAGGGGTTCCTCGCGCTCGCGTCCGTCACCGGGGAGGGGGTGTGGCTGGAGTTCGCCGGGTTCCTGCTCGACCATGTCCTCACCCGGTTCGTCGACGCGGAGTTGGGTGCCCTGTACGACACGGCCGTGGACGCCGAGCGGCTGATCCGCCGCCCGCAGGACCCGACCGACAACGCCGCCCCCTCCGGCTGGACGGCTGCCGCGAACGCCCTGCTGAGCTATGCCGCCCAGACCGGTTCCGAGCCGCATCGCAGCGCCGCGGAACGGGCGCTGGGCGTGGTGAAGGCGCTCGGGCCGCGGGTGCCACGGTTCATCGGCTGGGGGCTCGCCGCCGCCGAGGCCCGGCTGGACGGGCCGCGCGAGATCGCGGTCGTGGGCCCCTCGCTCGACGACCCGGCGACCCGGACCCTGCACCGCACGGCCCTGCTGGGCACCGCGCCCGGTGCGGTGGTCGCCGTGGGCGCTCCGGAGAGCGACGAGCTGCCGTTGCTCGCGGGGCGGCCGCTGGTCGGCGGTGAACCGGCGGCGTACGTCTGCCGTAATTTCACCTGTGACGCCCCGACGACCGACCCGGAGCGGCTGCGTGAGGCGCTGAACGGCTGAGAACAGCGGTCGGGGAGGGTCCCGCACTGTCCAAATGGGGCGTGTGTTCGGTTAGATCCCGCTCTTCGCCGCCCCGTTCCGAAACACGCTATTTATCGGAACAGCTCCCGCGCTTCACGGTTCCCCCCTAATCTCTGCACAGTGGCGCGACGGCTGTGACTGGCCGTCGCGACAGGGGGTTTGGGGATCTGGGGGGATCTGTTGCTCACGTCTGTCTTCATCGCTGTCGTTTCACTGGCCCTGTTCTGGATGGCGGCGTTCACCCTGTGGTGGCAGATGCACGCCTGGCGTACGCCCGAGGTGCTCGCCTCCACCCGGTTCAGCAGACCGGACGGCGGCGAGCATCTGTCGTTCTCGCTGCTGCTGCCGGCCCGCCACGAACAGGCCGTGCTCGACCACACCATCCAGCGGCTGCTGGAGTCGAGCCACACCGACTTCGAGATCATCGTCATCGTCGGCCACGACGACCCGGAGACCACACAGGTCGCCGAGCGGGCCGCCGCACGCGACCCGCGGGTCCGGGTGGTCGTCGACACCCACGAGAAGAAGAACAAGCCGAAGGCCATGAACACGGCGCTGCCGTACTGCCGCGGCGATGTCGTCGGGGTCTTCGACGCCGAGGACCAGGTCCATCCGGAGCTGCTCGCCCACGTCGACCACGCCTTCCGCTCCACCGGCGCCGACGTCGTCCAGGGCGGGGTCCAGCTGATCAACTTCCACTCCAGCTGGTACAGCCTGCGCAACTGCCTGGAGTACTTCTTCTGGTTCCGCTCCCGGCTGCACCTGCACGCGCAGAAGGGGTTCATCCCGCTCGGCGGCAACACCGTGTTCGTCCGCACGGACGTGCTCAGGGCGGCCGACGGCTGGGACCCCGACTGCCTCGCCGAGGACTGCGACCTCGGGGTGCGGCTGTCCAGCATCGGCAAGAAGGTCGTCGTCGCCTACGACTCCGACATGGTGACCAAGGAGGAGACGCCCGGCAGCCTGATGTCGCTGCTCAAGCAGCGCACCCGCTGGAACCAGGGCTTCCTCCAGGTCTACCGGAAGAAGGACTGGAAGCAACTGCCCACCTTCGGGCAGCGGTTGCTGGCCCGCTACACCCTCACCACGCCGTTCCTCCAGGCCTTCACCGGCGTGATCATCCCGCTCAACGTGGCCATCGCCCTCTTCCTCGACGTGCCGGTGGCCATCGCCTTCATCACCTTCCTGCCGGCCGTCACCGCGCTCGTCACCTTCGTCTTCGAGGTCGTCGGACTGCACGACTTCGGCAAGCAGTACGGGCTGCGCGTCCGGTTCGTGCACTACCTGAAGCTCATCGTCGGCGGTCCCTTCTACCAGGTGCTGCTCGCCGGAGCCGCGATCCGTGCCGTCTGGCGCGAGCAACGCGGCCGTAACGACTGGGAGTTGACGTCCCATGTCGGCGCACATCTCCACCCGGCCGAAGTGATCCGAGAGGACGTTCCTGCGTGACCTCCACCCTTCCCGCGGTGACCACCGAGGTCCCCGCGCAGCGGCAGCCTGCGCCGGAGTTCCGTTCGACCGGTCGAACGACCCCGCCGAAGAAGCTGCGTACCTCTCGACCCGACCTCGTCCTGTGTGCCGTGCTGCTCGCGGCGATCCTCGTCGTGCAGGGCTGGAACATCGCCGACTACCCCACGCTCAGCGACGACGAGGGCACCTACCTCGCCCAGGCCTGGGCGGTCCAGGAGGGCAAGGGGCTCGCCCACTACACCTACTGGTACGACCACCCGCCGTTCGGCTGGATCCAGATCGCCGCGCTGACCTGGATACCCTCGCTGATCAGCCCCGACTCGATGACCGTCGGCTCGATGCGCGCGGTCATGCTGGTCGTCAGCGGGATCAGCGCGGTCCTGGTGTACGTGCTCGGGCGGCGGCTGTCGCTGCCGCGCTGGGCCGCCGGGCTCGGCATGGTCCTGTTCGGGCTCTCGCCGCTCTCGGTGATCCTCCAGCGCGAGATCTTCCTGGACAACCTCGCCGTGATGTGGACGCTGCTGGCGTTCACCCTCGCCGCCTCGCCGAGCCGGCACCTCTGGCACCACTTCGGCGCGGGCATCGCCGCCGCCACCGCGGTGCTGACCAAGGAGACGATGCTGTTCGTCCTCCCGGCGATCCTCGTCACCATGTGGCGGCACAGCCACCGCGACACCCGCAAGTTCGCGGTGACCGGCGCGATCACCGCCTGCGTCCTGATCGGTCTGTCGTACCCCCTGTTCGCTCTGCTCAAGGGGGAGTTGTTCCCCGGCGCCGGGCACGTGTCGCTGTGGGACGGCGTCAAGTACCAGATGACCAGGCCCGGTTCCGGCTTCATCCTCGACCAGGGCTCCGGTTCGTACGGCGTCCTGCAGTCGTGGCTCTACTACGACCGGGTCCTGCCCCTCGGCGGTCTCGCGGGCGCCCTGCTGCTGCTCGCCACCTGGCGCTGGTCGGTCACCGCCCGCGCGCTCGCCGGCCCCTGTGCCGCCGTGGCGATCCTCGCCCTGGTCGCGATGCGCCCGAGCGGCTATCTGCCCGCGATGTACATCATCCAGGCGCTGCCGTTCCTCGCCCTCGTCCTCGCCGGCGGCACCGCGTCGGTCGCCCACGCCGTCCTGCGCAAGGGACGGCTGCACCCGGCGGGCCGGTACACCCTGGTGGCCGTCCTGGCGATCGGCGCCGGTGCCTATGTCGTCCCGCGCTGGTACGAGGGCGGCCGCACCGCCGTCACCGCCGACGCCAACGCCCCCTACCGGGCCGCCTCCCAGTGGCTCAGCACCGAGGTGGAGAACCCCAAGGACACCCGCGTCCTGGTCGACGACGCGCTCTGGCTGGACCTGGTGCACGCCGGGTACCGGCCCGGCGACGGCGTCATCTGGTTCTACAAGGCCGACCTCGACCCCGCCGTCACCGAGACCATGCCCCGCGGCTGGCGCGACATCGACTACGTCGTCGCCTCCCCGACCGTACGGCGCGACGCGGCCGACCTGCCGAACGTGAAGGCGGCCATGGAGCACTCCAGGCCCGTCGCCGTCTTCGGCAAGGGCGCGGACCGCATCGAGATCCGGCAGATCCAGACCGCGGGAGGCGGCGTCCGATGAGCCAGGAATACACCACCCCGATCCCGGATCTTCAGGCGGCCGAGGTCCCCGAGCCCGGCGCCGTCACCATCGTCGTCCCGACCTTCAACGAGTCCGCGAACATCCGCCGGCTGCTGCGCCTGATCACCGAGTCGGTGCCCGCCCGGCTGCCCTGCGAGGTCGTCTTCGTGGACGACTCCACCGACGACACCCCCGAGGTGATCACGGAGGCGGCGCAGGACTGCCCCTTCCCGGTGGCCGTGATCCACCGGGACGACCCCGTCGGCGGGCTCGGCGGCGCCGTCGTGGAGGGGCTCAAGGCGGCCACCTCGGACTGGATCGTCGTGATGGACGGCGACTGCCAGCATCCGCCCTCGCTGGTCCCGGAGCTGGTGGCCACCGGTGAGCGGACCGGCGCCGCACTCGTCGTCGCCTCGCGGTACATCAAGGGCGGCAGCAGGGCCGGGCTCGCCGGGAGCTACCGGGTCGCCGTCTCCCGCGGCGCCACCTGGCTCACCAAGTCGCTGTTCCCGCGCCGGCTGCACGGCATCAGCGACCCGATGAGCGGGTTCTTCGCGATCCGCCGCCAGGCCGTGACCGCCGAGGTCCTCAAACCGCTCGGCTACAAGATCCTCCTCGAACTCGCCGTGCGCAGCCGCCCGCGCCAGGTCGCCGAGGTGCCGTTCGTCTTCCAGGACCGGTTCGCGGGCGAGTCCAAGTCGAGTGCCCAGGAGGGGCTGCGCTTCCTGCGTCACCTGACCGGACTGCGCACCGCGTCCCCGGCCGCCCGCATGGTCGGCTTCGGCCTGATCGGCGCCTCCGGGTTCGTGCCGAACCTGCTCGCCCTGTGGATCCTCACCGGCTTCGGCATGCACTACCTGCCCGCCGAGATCGTCGCCAACCAGTTCGGCGTGGCCTGGAACTTCCTGCTCATCGAACACCTGCTGTTCCGTGACCGACGGCGGCACCGGCGCTGGTGGGACCGCACCGGCCGGTTCGCGCTGCTCGCCAACGCCGATCTGGTGCTGCGCATCCCGCTGATCGCGCTGTTCGTGGCCGAGTTCGGGATGGGCGCCCTGTCGGCGACCGCGCTCGCCCTGGTCACCACCTTCGTCCTGCGCTTCGCCGCCACCGAGGCGCTGGTCTACCTGCCCCGCAGGAACGCCGGCGGGGAGCCGCACGGGAGCCGCACAGCAAGGAGCACCGCATGAGACACCGACGGAGAACCGCCCTGTTCGCGGTGGGCACCCTCACCGCCGGGCTGCTGCTGACCACACCCCATCCCGCCGCCGCCGCCAACCTGATCAAGAACCCGGGCTTCGAGACCGCCGGCACCGGCGACATGCCGTTCTGCTGGTCCAAGTCCGGCTGGGGCGACAACGACTTCTCCTACGAGACCGTCGCCGACGCCCACTCCGGCTCCAAGGCCATGAAGGTGACGCTGACCCGCCGGACCGAGGGCGACCGCAAGGCGCTGATCACCGAGTCCGCGAACTGCGCGCCCGCGGTGACGCCGGGCAAGCAGTACGACCTCGGCCTCTGGTACAAGACGACCACCCCGGACGCCAACCTCACCCTCTTCCGGCACGACACCACCGCCGGCTGGCAGTACTGGACCGACCTCAAGACGCTGGACCTGGCCGGGAGCTGGACCGAGGCCACCGTCCGCACCCCCGAGGTCCCGCCCGGCACCGACCGGATCAGCTGGGGCGTCTCGGTCTACGGCACCGGCTCGGCGACCACCGACGACTACACGATGGACCAGGTCCCCGACGTCACGCCGCCGCCGGAGTGCACGGGCACCGCCCAGGAGTGCGCGAACGGCCGCTGGGACGTGCTGCCCGTGCAGAACCCGGTGCGCTCGATGCACTCCGTCGTGCTGCACAACGGCAAGGTGCTGCTGATCGCGGGCTCCGGCAACAGCGAGGAGATGTTCGAGGCGGGCACCTTCACCTCCGCGGTGTACGACCCGGCCAACGGCACCTACAAGATCATCCCCACCCCGAAGGACATGTTCTGCGCCGGCCACGTCCAGCTCCAGGACGGGCGGGTGCTGGTGATGAGCGGCAACAAGGGCTATCCGTCGGCGGACGGCACGATCGGCTACCAGGGGTACAAGGACTCGTACATCTTCGACCCCGTGACCGAGACGTACACCAGGACCAACGACATGAACGACGGCCACTGGTACCCGTCGGCGACCATCCTCGGCAACGGCGACGTGATCTCCTTCGGCGGGCTGAAGGAGGACTCGACCGGGTCGGTGACGGCGGAGGTGTTCTCGCAGGCCGAGCAGAAGTGGCTCGAACTGTGGAAGGTCAACCAGACCTGGTCGTACTGGGGTCTGTACCCGTCGATGATCCTGATGCAGGACGGCCGCCTCTTCTACTCCGGCAGCCATGTCTTCGGCAACAACATCCCGGGCACCGGCTCCGCGGTCTACGACTACGGCGCGAACACAATCACCCAGGTGCCGGGGCTGCAGAGGAAGGACGAGCGGGACCAGTCGGCGAGCGTGCTGCTGCCTCCGGCGCAGGACCAGAAGGTCCTCACCCTCGGCGGCGGCAACATCGAGTCCAACCCGGCCGCCAACCGGCTGACCGACATCATCGACCTCAAGCAGCCGAACCCGGCCTACGTGGCCGGGCCGCCGATCCCGCAGGGCACGGTCGACCTCGGCAACGGGCGCGTGGCGCAGACCGGCGGCCAGGGCAAGATGTACGTCTCCGCCGTCCTGCTGCCCGACGGCAAGGTGCTGGAGACGGGCGGCGCCCTGCACAACCGGGCCAACCCCGTGTACGAGACGTCGATCTTCGATCCGGCGACGGAGACGTTCGACCCGGTCGCCGCGGACCCCGAGGCGCGGGGCTACCACGCCTCGGCGTTCCTGCTCCCGGACGGCCGGGTGATGACCACCGGTGACAACCCGGGCAACGGCTCCTGGAACCACAACGTGTCGATCTACACCCCGCCCTATCTCCTCAAGGGCGAGCGCCCGGCGATCACTTCGGTGATCGACACCGAGTGGAACTACGGCGACACCCAGCGGATCACCGTGGACCGGCCCATCGCCAAGGCGGAGCTGATCCGTCCGGCGGCGGTGACGCACTCGTCGGACCCGAACCAGCGGTTCGTGGACCTGCCGCTCTCGGTGGACGGCAACACCGTCGACCTGAACGTGACGAGCAACCCCAACCTGGCCCCGCCCGGCTGGTACATGCTCTTCGCGGTCGACGCCAACGGTGTCCCGTCGGTCGCCAAGTGGGTCCATCTGCAAGGACCCGCGGCCCTGAAGACGACGGACGCCTCGGCGCACGTCCACTCCTTCGCCGACGACCTGTCCGGCAAGGTCACCGGCCCCGGCAAGAAGAGGTCCGCGCAGCAGGTCAGCCCGACCGTCGCCGGCTGCGACCGCCACTACGGCTCGGCGAACGTCTGCGTCCCGACCGCTTTCCCGCCGGGCGTGAAGGCGACGACCAAGGCCCGCTGCGACTGGCTGAAGCGGAACGACTACGGCCGCCTGAAGGTGAACGGCAAGGACGACCCGCTGAGGCTGGACCGCAACGGGGACGGAACAGCCTGCGGCAAGAAGGATCTGAGGATGCGGTAGGCACCGCTCAGGGGCGCGGGGCCGTGTCGATATGCGGCTCCGCCGCGCGGGCGCGACGAGCCAAGACGGCGCCGCAGCCGCCGGACGGCGGTGCGCGACAACTCCCCAGGCGCCGACGCTAACCCGCGAACTCCGTGAGGGCGCGTTCCACGATGGCCACCAGCTGCTCGTGGTGCGCGCCCTTCCAGTACGCCCGGCCGCACTCCAGGCACTGGGCGAACACGTCGTAGGACCGCTGGGTGCCGCCGTGGAGCTGGTCGGCGACCTCCTCCTTCGTGGCCTCCTTGAGCAGGCCGTTGCAGGCGGTGCAGCGGGTCCACGGGTGCAGGTCGGGGCGGAACCGCTCCAGGACGTCCCGGAGCTGGTCCTCGGGGCGGGTGCTGTAGACGTAGGCGCCCGCCCACAGCTCGCGGCGGCGCAGCAGGCCCCGGTCGCGGCTGAGCATGACCCGCTGCTCCGCCGCCGAACGCGCCGCGAGGGCCGGATCCCCGATGTCCGTCGACTCGTACGCCGTGTCCACGCCGAGCAGCCGCAGCCGCCGGGCGAGGGTGCCCAGATGGACGTCGAGCAGGAAGCGCAGCGGAGCGCCCGGCACCCGCTGGGGGCGCTCGACCGCGTTCACCCGGACGGAGTCGCCCGCCGCGGCGACGTAGGACACCGGCACCTCCCGGCCGTCCACCTCCAGCGTCCCGACCTCGGTGAGCGGCACGCCCAGGGACTCCACGACATGGCCGAGGGAGGAGACTCCGTCGGTGACGAGGGCGGTGGCGCCGGACCGGCGGCCGTGCGGGACGAACAGGGCCAGCTCGGGGGCGACTTCGAAGCGGATCTCCGGTGCGGTCACCCGGTCAGGATGCCATGGCGCGGGGGAGCCGGCTCAGGGCTTTTCCGGGGGCAGACCGTGTTCGAGGACGTCCAGGGCGCGGTGCACCAGCGCCGGGAGGTCGTCGGCGAAGTCGTGCTCGGCCCAGTACAGGGTGATCTCCGTCAGGCCGCCGATCAGGGACATCGTGTGGACGCGGAGCTCCAGAGCGCCCGGGTCCTGGCCGGTGCGCTCGGCGATGGCCTCGGTGAGCAGCCTGCCGGTGAGCGACATGGTCTCCAGCAGCCGGGAGCGTACCGCCGGCACCTGGGCCATCAGCCGCGCCCGCAGCCTGAGGATGTCGGGGTCCTCCTCCAGGGCGAGGGCGACGGCCTTCGTCATCACCTGCCGCAGGGTCCGCGGCCACGGCTCGTCCGCCGGCCGCTCGCGGATCTCCGCCAGCAGGACCGGGGCGAACTCGTCGGTGAGGACGATGTCCTCCTTGGCCGGGAAGTAGCGGAAGACGGTGGACGGCGACACCTCGGCGCGCTCGGCGATCTGCTCGACGGTGGTGGCGTCGTAGCCCTGCTCCCGGACGAGCGCGTACGTCGCGGTGCGGATCGCCGTCCGGGTCCTGATCTTCTTCCGCTCTCTGAGTCCCAGCTGGGAGAGGTCGGCGGAGGTGGTGCGTGCGGCCGTCATGCGGGCCATTGTCGGGCACCGGGGTCACGGGTCCCCGCGGGCAGGGGCTAGGCGTGCTGGTAGGCCACCAGGGAGATGCCGACGTAGTGCACGACGAAGGCCGCCAGGGTGAAGGAGTGGAAGACCTCGTGGAAGCCGAACCAGCGCGGTGAGGGGTTGGGCCGCTTGATGCCGTAGATGACGCCGCCCACGCTGTACAGGACGCCGCCGGTGATCACCAGGACCAGGACCGCGATGCCGCCCGAGCGCATGAAGTCGGGCAGGAAGAAGACGGCCGCCCAGCCCATCGCGATGTAGCAGGGCGTGTAGAGCCAGCGCGGGGCGCCCACCCAGAAGACCCGGAAGGCGATGCCCGCGAGCGCGGCGGCCCAGATCCCCCACAGCAGCCACCGCCCCTTGCTGTCCGGCAGGAGCAGCATGGTCAGCGGGGTGTAGGTGCCGGCGATGATCAGGAAGATGTTGGAGTGATCGAGCCGGCGCAGGATGCCGTCCATGCGCGGACTCCAGTCACCCCGGTGGTACAGCGCGCTGACGCCGAACAGCAGACAGGCCGTGAAGGCGTAGATCCCGCAGGCCAGGCGGCCTCTGGGGGAGTCGGCGAGGGCGGTCAGCACCAGGCCGGCGATGACCACGGCCGGGAACATGCCGAGGTGCAGCCAGCCTCGGAGCTTGGGCTTGACCGGGTGGGGGAGGGAGAGCGCGACTGGACCGCTGCCGTCGGCGGCCGGAGGGTCCATGGGCGCGTCGGGGACGGACGCATTCATAGGGTGAATCGTACCTACGGGTCCGTAGGAAGCGGACGTGGCCAGCCTCACGCTCGCTCACCTGTGACGCCCTCTGGACATATGGGCACTCGCGTCGGATGATCAAATGAGTGCGGTCGGCACCGGATGAGCGCCAGGCACCCCTCTGGCAAGCATCCGGGTCGCAGCCCCCACGGGGCCTCCAACCCAAAATCCCTCATTTAGGAGCAATCGTGGCGCGCGACATCGCGGCTCCCCCCGGCGTCCCCACCACCCATCAGGAACTGATCTCGTGGGTCGACGAGATCGCGGAACTGACCGAGCCGGACAACGTGGTCTGGTGCGACGGATCCGAGGCCGAGTACGAGCGCCTGTGCGAGGAGCTCGTGGCGAAGGGCACCTTCAAGCGGCTCGACCCGATCAAGCGCCCCAACTCCTACTACGCGGCCTCCGACCCCACCGACGTGGCGCGTGTCGAGGACCGCACCTTCATCTGCTCCGAGAAGGAAGAGGACGCGGGCCCCACCAACCACTGGAAGGCCCCCGCCGAGATGCGGGAGATCTTCGCGGGTCAGAAGGGGATCTTCCGCGGCTCGATGAAGGGCCGGACGATGTACGTCGTCCCGTTCTGCATGGGCCCCCTCGGCTCGGACCTCTCCGCGATCGGCGTCGAGATCACCGACTCCGCCTACGTCGCCGTGTCCATGCGCACCATGACGCGCATGGGGCAGCCCGTCCTCGACGAGCTCGGCTCCGACGGCTTCTTCGTGCGTGCCGTGCACACGCTCGGAGCGCCGCTGGCCGAGGGCGAGGCGGACGTGCCGTGGCCCTGCAACTCCACCAAGTACATCTCCCACTTCCCGGAGTCCCGCGAGATCTGGTCCTACGGCTCCGGCTACGGCGGCAACGCCCTGCTCGGCAAGAAGTGCTACGCCCTGCGCATCGCCTCCGTCATGGCCCGCGACGAGGGCTGGCTCGCCGAGCACATGCTGATCCTGAAGCTCACCCCGCCGCAGGGCGAGTCCAAGTACGTCGCCGCCGCCTTCCCGAGCGCCTGCGGCAAGACCAACCTCGCCATGCTGGAGCCCACCATCTCCGGCTGGACCGTCGAGACGATCGGCGACGACATCGCCTGGATGCGCTTCGGCGAGGACGGCCGCCTGTACGCGATCAACCCCGAGGCCGGGTTCTTCGGCGTCGCGCCCGGCACCGGTGAGCACACCAACGCCAACGCGATGAAGACGCTGTGGGGCAACTCCGTCTTCACCAACGTGGCGCTGACCGACGACAACGACGTCTGGTGGGAGGGCATGACGGAGGAGACCCCGGCCCACCTCACCGACTGGAAGGGCAACGACTGGACGCCCTCCTCTCAGACGCCGGCCGCCCACCCCAACGCCCGCTTCACCGTCCCGGCCGCGCAGTGCCCGATCATCGCGCCCGAGTGGGAGGACCCCAAGGGCGTGCCGATCTCCGCGATCCTCTTCGGCGGCCGGCGCGCCACCGCCGTACCGCTGGTCACGGAGTCCTTCGACTGGAACCACGGCGTCTTCCTCGGCGCGAACGTCGCCTCCGAGAAGACCGCCGCCGCCGAGGGCAAGGTCGGCGAGCTGCGCCGCGACCCGTTCGCCATGCTGCCGTTCTGCGGCTACAACATGGGCGACTACATGGGCCACTGGGTCGACGTCGCCAAGGACAAGGACGCCGCGAAGCTCCCGAAGATCTACTACGTCAACTGGTTCCGCAAGAACGACCAGGGCAAGTTCGTCTGGCCCGGCTTCGGCGAGAACTCCCGGGTCCTGAAGTGGATCGTGGAGCGGCTCGAGGGCAAGGCTGAGGGCGTCGAGACCCCGATCGGCATCCTGCCGACGAAGGACGCCCTCGACACCAACGGCCTCGAACTGGCCGACTCCGACCTGGAGTTTCTCCTCACGGTCGACAAGGAGGTCTGGCGCGAGGAGGCCGCGCTGGTCCCCGACCACCTCAACACCTTCGGCGACCACACGCCGAAGGAGCTGTGGGACGAGTACCACGCGCTGGTGCAGCGCCTGGGCTAGTCCCCTCATGAACCCCCGCGGCCGGCCTCCGATGGGAGCCCTGACCAGTGATCGTCACGGGCCGGCCGCGGGCGGCAGCGACACGCCCTCCCTCGCGGCCCCTTGAACACAGGATCTTCACCCCTGTTACATGGGGGCACACGGGTCCCGCCGCTTCCGGTGGGGCCCGACACAGCCTGTGGGGGGCACAGTTGAATACAGCACGCCGTTCCGGACGCCTGGCGGCCACCGTCCTCGCCGCGGTCCTCGCCGGGACCGGACTCACCGTCGCCGCGGCGCCCGCGGCGCACGCGGCGGCCTCGGACACCGTGGCCAAGCTGCCGTTCACCTCGTACGGGTCGCTGGCCGTCGACAGCGTCCACGAGCGCATCTTCCTCACCGACGCGGACGTGGGCTCTCACGCCAATTACGGACAGATCGCCGTCTACACCTTCCAGGGCGAGCGCATCTCCACCATCCACACCACCTACCACGTCTCCGGCCTGGCGCTCAGCGCCGACGCGAGCACGCTGTACGTCGGAGAGCGCTACCGGATATCCGCCTACGACACCGCCACCCTGGCCATCAAGAGCGCGCCCAGCGTGCCCAGCGACCAGTGCGGGCGCGAGGTCGTGGTCGCCGGAGGCAACCCGTACTACACCTCGCAGTGGGCCGACAACCTCACCCAGTGCGCCACGGCGGCCTCCACCCTGGACACGATCGCCAACGGCGGCTGGCAGCGCACCGGTTGGAACGACACCGGCAAGCTCCTGCTGGAGGGCGGCCCGAACGACACCTTCGTGATGGGCCAGCAGCTCAACTCCTCGGCACCGAACCCGTTCCTCAGCGTCTTCGACGGAAGCGGCGAGACCCCGGTGCGCGACGCCACCCGCCGCTTCGCCGACGACACCGGCCAGGGCGCCCTGGACCTCAAGGACATCGCCGTCTCCCCGGACGGGGCGAAGATCGCCCTCGCCGACGCCAGGACCGGCACCCGGCTGCTCAACACCGGTGACCTGTCCGACGCGGCCACCGGCTACCAGGCCCTGCCGGCCGGAGCCACCGCCAGCGCCGTCGCCTTCAGCGGCGACGGCGCGTACCTGGCGCGCGGCGCCTCGGCCACCGGCGCCACCCCCGACCTGCTGGTGCAGCCCGCGGACTCCGGCGACGCCACGGCCCCGCTGGAGTTCGTCTTCGAGGGCAGCCAGGACGGCGACCGGGTCGTGCCGCGCGGCATGGAGTGGTCGGCCGACGGCTCCCGGCTGTTCGCCGTCACCACCAACGCCACCGGCAGCCAGTACTGGCTGCACATCATCCAGCCCCCGGCCGTGCAGTACGACGTCCGCTTCACCGGCGGGCTGACCCACAGCCCCGCCCAGGCGGTCGCGGGCGAACCGCTCGCCGTGCGCGGCAAGCTGGAGTGGGACGGCCCGGCGCCCGGGCAGCCCTTCAAGGTCACCGCCAGCCGTACGGACGCGGCCGGCACCCACGACCTGGGCACCTTCACCGTCAAGGAGGACGGCTCCTACACCGTCCTCGACGAGCCCGGTCTGCTCGGTGAGGCCACCTACCGCGTCTCCTTCCTCGGCGACCTCACCCACCGCCCGGCGGACGGCCCCACCACCACGGTCACCGTCGGCAAGGCGCCCGCCTCGATCGCGCTCACCGCCCCGGCGGAGGCCTCGATCAGCTCGGGCGTGGAGATCACCGGCACGTTCACCGCCCAGGGCAAGGCGCTGCCCGACCGGCCGGTGCTCAAGGTCGAGCGCACCGACCGCCTCGGCACCGGCACCCTGTCGTCGGTGACGGTTCGCGCGGACGGCACCTTCACCATCAACGACATCCCGCGCGCCCGCCGCGACGTCACCTACACGGTCAGCTGGCCCGGCGACGACCTCCACCTGGGCGCCACGGCGTCCGCGACGGTCCACGTCACGCGCTGATCCCCTCCCCGCCCCGGCCCTCCAGGTACCGGGTGTGGGTCTCCTGGCGGCGGGCCTCGGTGTCCCGCAGGCCCGCCGCCAGGCGCTCCGCCTCCTGCCGCAGCAGACCGAGCTGCCGCTCCAGATGCCGCTCCGGGGGCTCCTGTCCCGGCGTCAGCCGCGTCCACCACCTCGCCCGTACGAAGCTGTCGACGGCCTCGGGAAGGTCCTGCCGCACGGCCCGCCCCAGGGTGTGCAGGCCCTCCGGGTCCCCGGCGAGCAACTGTCCGGCCCAGCCCGGCGTCAGCAGCGCGGTGAGCAGGTTCGTCAGCTCGGTCAGCCGTCCCTCGGTGGCCGGGGGCAGCTCGACCTCCACCAGATACCCGCACAGCTTCTCGAAGTCGCGGCGCAGCTCCTGCAGTTGCTCCGACGGGTCCGGGAAGGCCGGCAGGGCGGGCCGCTCCGGGGGGGCGATCAGCGCGCCCGCGCCGTACAGTCCCGCGACGACGACCGGCCAGTACGGGCCCGCCACCCCGGCGAAGGTCAGTGCGAGCCCGGCGATCCCGCAGACGCTGCCGGCGATGTTCTTGCGGGACTCGAGGTACCTACTGATAGCCACGGATCTCCTCGAAGGCGCCGTCCAGCGAGCCCTGCCGGGCGTCGAAGAGACGGCCGCCGGTCAGGTCGGCGATGTGCTCCAGCTCGGCCCGGTCGGAGTCGCCGAAGAGGATGGGGAAGACGGGCGTGCCGCGCCGGTCCCGGTCGAGCCCGGCGTAGAAGGCGTCGAACTCCGCCGCCTCGGCGCCCGCGGTGTTCTCGCCGTCCGTCATCAGCACGATCGACGTGAACGTGTCCCGGCCGGCGCCGAGATGGCCGTACGCCTCCTCCAGCGAGGTGTAGATCGCGGTGTCGCCCTCTGCGGTGAGCGCCGCGGTGTCCTCGCGGATGGCGTCGAGTCCGGAAGCCGGGTCCGCGGGGTCGACGACATGGGTGCGCACGCTCTTGACGTCCGAGCCGAACGGCATCAGCGTCACCTCCTCCCGCTCGCGGAAGTCGCCGGTGAGCCCGGTGAGCGCCGACTTCAGGCGGGTCAGGCGGTCGCCGCGCATCGAGCCCGAGGTGTCGAGGACGTACACCGTCCGGGACGGGCGGCGCAGCTCGTTCTCGTAGGCGTCGAGCAGTCCGTCGGCGACGGAGCGGCCGCCGGGGAAGGGCAGTTCGCGGCGGCGGCCGGTGTCCAGGCCCGCGCCCGGGGTCACGGAGGCGACGACCGGGCGGCGGTGGGTGAGGTCGGTGATCTCCTGCTGCAGGTCCGGGCCGCGCAGGGCCTCGGCCAGCCGGCGCACGGTCTCCCGGGTCCCGGCGTCCGTGGCGGCGAGCGTGGACAGGGGGTAGTCGGCGGTGACGACACCGTCGCTCGGGCGGATCACGGTCAGGTCCGGGATGCCCTTGAGGACGGACTCGTAGTTGAGCATCGCGTCCACGTCCCCGCGCCGCTGGTAGGCGGCCGCCAGCCAGCCCGAGGAGCCCGAGGTCAGCCGCTGGCCCCGGAAGAACTCCTTCAGCCGCGGGCGGGCCCGGTCGACGTCCGCGTCCGTGAGCGCCGACTGGGCGCCGGAGAGGGCGGAGGCGACCGAGACGAGCGTGGCGAACCCGGAGTTGGAGCGTGCCGGGTCGGTCATGCCGTACGTCAGCTTCCCGTCCCGTACCGCCCGCTCGACCTGCGACCAGGTGACCTGCTCCGGCTTCCAGCCCAGCTCGCGCACGGTGTCCGGCCTGACGCCGATGGCGACCGGGCTGCTCATCACCGGGGTCTCCGAGACGACCTTCCTCGCCGCCTCGGGGCGCAGCCGCAGATAGTCGTTGGACGACAGCCACACGGCGTCGAACTTCCCGTCCGTGCCGCCCTTGGCGAGCAGCTCCACGGCGTCCAGGGTGCCCAGGTAGGTGGCGTCGACCTTGATGCCGGTGTCCTGCTCGACCCGGTCGAGCACCGGCGTCATGTCGGCGAGTTCGCTGGAGGCGAGGACGCGCAGGGTGCCGGGCCCGGGGGAGTCGGGCTCCTTGTCCCCCTGCGCGGTGCAGGCGGTGGCGAGCAGGGCGACGGTGAGCAGGGCGGCGCGGCGTCTCATCCGAGGCCCCCGTCCAGCGCGCCCCGGTTCCGGCTGCGCTCCAAGTAGGCGGAGGCGTGCTGGAGTTCGGAGGTCAGGTTCTCCACGGTCGTCGCCATCGCCTCGGTCGCCCGGACCTTGTACGTGTCGATGGCGTCCAGGGTCCGGTAGATCTGCTGGAACGCCGACCGCAGGGTCTCCGCGCCGACCGCGGGGTCGGCGGCGATGCGCTGGATCTCCCCGCTCTGCGTGGCGAGCATCTCGGCGTTGCCCCGCACCAGGTCCTCGGTGGTCCCGCGCAACGCGTTGACCTGCTCGACGACCTTCTTCTGGTTGTCCAGCGCGGACGCCAGC
Source organism: Streptomyces sp. NPDC002779 (assembly GCF_042888685.1). Lineage (NCBI taxonomy): Bacteria > Bacillati > Actinomycetota > Actinomycetes > Kitasatosporales > Streptomycetaceae > Streptomyces > Streptomyces sp. NPDC002779. The sequence goes on along the minus strand of NZ_JBIAQC010000001.1, from coordinate 701,722 downwards.
ATCACCGAGATGCGCAGCGCCGACACGGTCGTGGTGGCGGCCCGGTCGACGCCCTTGATCAGCTCGTCGTTGTTGCGCCGTACGACGTCCATGGCGAGGTAGCCCTGCGCGCACACCGCGAGCTGGGTGAGCAGGTCCTGGTGCTTCTGCCGGACGGGGAAGAGGACGTCGGCGCGGAGCGAGTCGGCCGCTCCGGGATCGGCGGCCCCGGCGATGTGCTCCTCGACGGCGGTGCCGAGGGCCTCGGTGAGGACGACGTACTCCTGGAGCTTGCCCATGGTCTCCCACAGGCGGACCCGCTCGGTCTGCAACGCCGCGTTGTCCCGGCGCAGTTCGTCCTGGCCGCCGCGCAGCGAGCCCACGATCTTGTTGAGGGTGCCCTGTGCGGAGGCGTACTTGGCGACGTGGTCGCGCAGCCGGTTGCCGCCGGGCAGCCGGGAGAGGAACTTGCGGCCCCTGGAGGCGGGCAGGTCACGCGGGTCCAAGTCCTCGACCACGCGGCGCAGTTCCACCAGCGAGCCCGCGACCTGCGACTGGGCGTCCCCGCCCTTGTCGGGCAGGCTGCGCACGGTCCGCTCCAGCATCCGGTTGGACTGCGCGGCGGCGCTGCGCATCTCACCGGCGCCGAGAGCGGTGATCTCCCCGACCTTTCCGGCGAACTCCGGGGAACGGGCGTCGAGGGATGCGAGCGTCTGTACGTAGTCGGCGGCCTTCTGCGCGATGCCCGCGCGGACGCCCTCGTCGACGGGGACCAGCCCGCCGGCCTTCTCCCGCGGCACCGGCGCGACGGCCTCGGGCGGGGTGAGCGTGAAGGTTTCCTCGGTCATGTGCGGTTCCCCCTAGGATCCGGCCCGGCGTGCCATGTCGTGCAGCACCGCGGAGGTGGGCACGGGCACCTGCCGGACGCCGGTGAGCTGCTGGTTGAGATAGGCCGCGTGCGCGGCGGTGGCCGAGGTGAACTCGGCGCGGGCGCCCTGCGGCCGGAACCCGTGCCGGACCGCGAGTTCGCGCAGCCGGGGGTCCGAGCCGAGCAGGTCGCCCAGCGCCCGGCCCTCCTCGGTCAGCGGTACGACGGTGTGGTCGCTGTTGGCGGTGGTGTCCGGGTAGAGGACGGTCAGGTCGGCCACGCCGCCCTCGCCCTGCCCGAGCAGCGCGGCGACCTGCGACTCGTAGACGAGGACCAGCGGGTTCCCGGCGCCGCTGACGAAGTCCCGGAACGCCGCGTCGGTGCTGGACTGCTGGGCGCCCTGCACGCTGATCAGCTTGCGCATCAGCGGCGCGGTCGCCTCGACGTCCTCGGCGCTCGCGGCGACCCGGCCGCCGCCCTCGACCCAGGAGGCCGCGGCGAGGTACAGCGCGCCCGAGTTGGAGGTCTGCGGGTCGGTCGAGGCGATGAAGAGGGTGCCGGTCAGCTCGCCGTGCTGGTCGGCGCCCTTGAGCTGCTGCCAGGTCCGGTCCGCGCGGGCGGCGTCGAGGTAGGCGGTCATCCTCAGGGTGCCGCGGTGCTCCCCGTCCAGCGTCGCCAGGCCGTTTGCGGCGAGGACGCCGACGGCGTTGCGGTGGGCCACCACGACGAGGGGGGAGTAGAAGGGCCGCGGCAGCGGCTGGCGCACCTCGTACTTGGCGGCCAGTTCGTCGGCGGGCGCCTTGCTGGAGGGGAAGGCGAGGTCGTACCCCTTGAGGTCGAGCCCCTCCATCGCCCAGGACCCGGACGTCTCCGTCCGCACGGTGTAGCCCTGGGCGGCCAGGGCCTCCACCACGTCGGGATCGGCGAAGAACTCCGCCTTCTCCGACCCGATCACTGCTCGCACGGTCTTCGTTGCCGTGCCCGTGTCCCCGGATTCCCGGCCCGCCACGACAGCCGCCACCACGCCGCCGATCAGCACCACCGCGAGGACGATTCCGATGATTCGTCTCACACGCCGAGAGTGCTCCCGGAACCCAACATTCCCCGCCACCCCCGATGAACACCAGGAGTCATACCGACCCCGGTCCTGCAACACCCCGAAGGGCACGGGAAATCCGACGCGGCGTGCGGCGCCCCGAAAGGGGCGCGGGGAACGGCGCGAGCAACCACCCACGACAGGCAGCCGCCGACGCGCCAGAAACCCCTACGGCGACAAGGCGCCGCGGCTCAAGCCAACGCAGTGCATGGCGCCCGGTCCGCGCGTCGCTGCGGGTGCACGCGGACCGGGGCCGACTGTGGGCGCCCCGAAAGGGGCGCGGGGAACTGCGCGACAAGCCACCGCGCTCCCGCAGCCGCAGGGCGACGTCAGGCCCTACGGCGACAAGGCGCCGCGGCTCAAGCAGCGCAGTACGCGGCCGCCGCTCAAGCCGCGCAGCACGCGTGCGCGTCCATCCGCTCCGCCGCCAGAATGGCCGCCGCCGTGTCGGCGCGGGACGCCGCGACGACCAGGGCGCGCCCGGCGAGCGTGTGCGCCCGCTGGTGCAGCGCCGGCAGGTCACGGGCCTCGCCCGTGGGCACCGCACGCACCGCGGCACCGCCCCGGAGCCGGGTCACCTGCTCCGCGAGCCGCTCGGTGGCGGCGTCCAGGTCGGCGGACGGGGCCAGGGCGCGCAGTTCGTCGGTGACCGCCAGCAGTGCGGCGAGATGACCCGCCAGCTGGATGTCCAGCTCCTCCTCGCGCGTCCGGTGGGGGAAGTCGGAGGTGGTGCCGGCCATCGTGTGGACCGACTTGGTGCGGATCGGTTCGTACATGGGGGATGGCCTCCTGTGCTCTGACAGGAAACCATCCTAGCTTAGATTCCGTCTAAAGTTGAGCCGAGCGTAGATCGGGTCCTCAGGGCTGGCTGTAACCGTCGAGGAAGTTCCCGATCCGGGTCACCGCGTCCCGCAGATCCCCGACCGTCGGCAGCGTCACGACCCGGAAGTGGTCGGGCTCGCTCCAGTTGAACCCGGTGCCCTGGACCACCATGATCTTCTCGCGCCGCAGCAGGTCCAGGACGAGCTGCCGGTCGTCCTTGATCTTGTAGACCTGGGGATCGAGGCGGGGGAAGAGATAGAGGGCGCCCTTGGGGCGTACGCAGCTCACCCCGGGGATCTGCGTGAGCAGCTCGTAGGCGACGTCCATCTGCTCCTTGAGCCGCCCGCCCGGCAGGACCAGGTCCTTGATGGTCTGCCGCCCGCTGAGGGCGGCGACGACGCCGTGCTGACCGGGCATGTTGGCGCACAGCCGCATGTTGGCGAGGATCGTCAGGCCCTCGATGTAGGAGTCGGCATGGGCCCGCGGACCGGAGATCGACATCCAGCCGACGCGGTAACCGGCCACCCGGTACGCCTTCGACATGCCGTTGAAGGTCAGGGTCAGCAGGTCCGGGGCGACCTTGGCGGTCGGGGTGTGGGTGGCGCCGTCGTAGAGGATCTTGTCGTAGATCTCGTCGGAGCAGACGAGGAGGTTGTGCCGGCGCGCGAGGTCCGTGAGCCCCTTGAGCACGGCCTCGTCGTAGACGGCACCCGTGGGGTTGTTCGGGTTGATGATGACGATCGCCTTGGTGCGGTCGCTGATCTTCCGCTCCACGTCGGCGAGGTCGGGCATCCAGTCGGACTGCTCGTCGCAGCGGTAGTGCACCGCGGTTCCGCCGGACAGCGAGACGGCGGCGGTCCACAGCGGGTAGTCCGGCGAGGGCACCAGCACCTCGTCGCCGTCGTCCAGCAGCCCTTGCATCGCCATGACGATCAGCTCGGAGACGCCGTTGCCGACGAAGACGTGCTCGACGTCGGTCTCGATGCCGAGGGTCTGGTTGTGCATGACGACCGCCCGGCGCGCCGCGAGCAGCCCCTTGGCGTCGCCGTACCCATGGGCCGAGGAGACGTTGCGGAGGATGTCCTCCAGGATCTCCGGCGGGCACTCGAAGCCGAAGGCCGCGGGGTTGCCGGTGTTCAGCTTGAGGATGCGGTGACCCGCCGCCTCCAGCCGCATGGCCTCCTCGAGAACCGGGCCCCGGATCTCGTAACAGACGTTGGCGAGCTTGGTCGACTGGATCACCTGCATGCCGGTGAGCTTACGGCCCGGTAACGCCCCATGGGCCGTGTTTCCCACCACATGAGACGGGTGGTTTGGGGGGTTATCGCCGACGGCTGTCCCCCGTGCGCCTCCCGTCTCTACAATGCGCGGCCATGCCCAGCCACCGCAGCACGGAAACGGGACGAACAGCGTGAATGCCCCCAACGGTGTCACTGGCCCCCACGGTGAGGGCCCTCAGGTCCCGCCGCGGGTGTACGTCCCGCAGGCGGCCCCGTCCCCCGACTACGAGGAGTACCGCGACCCGGCCCTGGCGCACGGCTGGCAGAACGCGTACGACGAGACGAGCGAGCTGCCGCGGGTGACCGGCGCGCCGGACGGCGGCTGGGAGCCCGGCACCGGCGGCCGCGCCGCCCGCCGCTCGCACCGCCGCCGGGACCAGCGCCGCCCCCTCCTGATGGCCGCCGGCGCGCTGGGCACGGTCTCGGTCGCCGCCCTGGTGGCGGGCTTCGGGTTCTCCTCCGACTCCTCCTCGGGCGGCTCGGAGGGCAAGAAGGACCCGGCCCGCTCGGCGCAGGACGACACCGGCACGCCGACGGGCGACGACGGCACATCCAGGGGCGACGCCGGCACGCCGACGGACCCGTCCGCGACCCCGCCCCCGACTCCGCCGGCCGCCGCCTCCGGGGCGCCGGGCACCACGGCCTCCCCCGGCGAGGCGGAGCCGACGCGGCCGCGGACGTCCGGCGAGGACTCCGCCGCCCCCACGACCACGGCCCCCGCCACCGAATCCCCCGAGCCCACCGCCACCGCCATTGCCACCACCGCCTCGGGCGACACCGGCCCCGGCAACTCCGGGAAGAAGCCCGGAAGCGGCTCGGGCAGCACCAAAAGGCCGCGGTAGGCCGCAGGCGCCTCGGGCCGGCCGCCGTGGCCGGAAACGACTGCTTGTTCCCGGCACCCCCTCACACAACAATGCGCATGACAAATCAGCGGGTGGCCGGAAGATCTCCGGTCACCTTCGGTGCAAGAGGGGACCCCCACATGAGAAAGCCTCTCGTCGTCGCGCTGTCCGCCCTGGCCCTGGCCGGGGCCGGCGCGGCACCCGCGGTCGCCGCTCCCGACCGGAGCGACAGCGCCGCGCCCGCGATCCAGGCCGTCACCTTCGCCGGGACCGTGTCGCTCAGCAACTGCTCCGGATCCGTCGTGCGGATGCCCGACTCCGAGGACAACGACCCCGCGCTCGTGCTCACCAACGGCCACTGCCTGGAGACCGGCTTCCCCGCGCCCGGCGAGGTCGTCGTCGACCGGCCCTCCAGCCGCTCCTTCGGGCTGCTCAACTCCGCCGGCACCCGCGTCGCCACCCTGCGCGCCGCCAAGATCAGCTACGCGACGATGACCGACACCGACGCCGCGATCTACCAGCTCACCCGCACCTACGCGCAGATCAGGTCCTCGTACGGCATCAGCGCGCTCACCCTCGGCGACACCCGCCCCGTCGCCGGCACCGCCATCAGCGTCGTCTCGGGCTACTGGAAGCGGATCTACAACTGCTCCGTCGACGGCTTCGCGTACCGCCTGAAGGAGGGCGACTGGACCTGGAAGGACTCCGTCCGTTACACCTCCGCCTGCGACACCATCGGCGGCACCTCGGGCTCGCCGGTGCTCGACCGGGCCACCAACACGGTCGTCGCCGTGAACAACACCGGCAACATGGACGGCCAGAGCTGCACCGTCAACAACCCCTGCGAGGTCGACGCGAGCGGCAACGTCACCGTCCGCCAGGGCATCAACTACGCCCAGCAGACGTACCGGTTCCCGGCCTGCTTCGGCATCGACAACAAGCTGGACCTGAGCGCGAGCGGCTGCGTCCTGCCCAAGCCGTGACCGTTCACCGCGCCGGCGTGCGCCGCACCGACCGGCCCGCGAGCACGTCGGTCCGGCGGCCGTTTTCGATCACGAAACGGCCGTCGATCAGGACGTACGGGATGCCGGTGGGCAACCTCCTCGGCTCCTCGTACGTCGAGCCCGCCGCCACCGTCCGCGGGTCGAACAGCACGAGGTCGGCCCGGTAGCCCTCGCGGACCAGACCGCGGTCCGGCAGGCGCAGCCGGGCCGCGGGGCGGGAGGTGAGGTGCGCGACGCACTCCTCCAGTGACAGCACCCCCAACTCCCGCACGTAGTGGCCGAGGTACCGCGGGAAGGTGCCGTACGCCCGCGGGTGCGGCTTGGTGCCCTGGAGGATGCCGTCCGAGCCGCCGGTGTGGACGCGGTGGCGCATGATCGACCGGACGTTCTCCTCGTGGCCGACGTGCTGGAGGATCGTGGTGCCGAGGCGGTCCGCCAGGAGCAGCCGGCGGGCCGTGGTCCAGCCGTCCAGGCGGTGGCCGACGTGCGCGGCGAGGGCGGGGTCGCTCACCCCCGAGATCTCGATCGTGTCCCACTCGACGGGCACGCCGTGACAGCCGTCCGAGCCGGTCACCTCCAGGTGGTGCCGGATCCGCTCGGCGCTCTCCTCGTCCGCCAGCCGCGCCAGCACCGCCTCCGGGCCGCCCTCGCTCGCCCAGCTCGGCAGCAGCGCGGCCAGCGTCGTGCAGCCGGGGGTGTAGGGGTAGGTGTCGAGGCTGATGTCCGCGCCGGCCGCCAGCGCCTCGTCCAGCAGGTCCAGCAGCTGCGGCGCCCGGCCCTTGTTCACCCCGAAGTTCATCGTGGCGTGCGCCAGATGGAGGGCGCAGCCCGCCTCCCGGGTCAGGGCCACCATCTCCGCGTACGCCTCCAGCGCGCCCGCCCCGTAGGAGCGGTGGTGCGGGCAGTAGTAGCCGCCGTACGACGCCACCACCCGGCACAGTTCGGTCAGTTCGGCGTCCTCGGCGTACATGCCGGGGGTGTAGGTCAGGCCCGAGGACATGCCGACCGCGCCCTGCTCCAGGCCCTCCGCGACCAGTTGCCGCATCCTCGCCAGCTCCTCGGGCGTGGCCTCGCGGTCCTCCCAGCCGACCGCGAGGGCGCGGATCGTGCCCTGGGGGACGAGGTAGGCGGCGTTCACGGCGACGCCCCGGTCCAGGCGGTCCAGGTACTCGCCGACCGACCGCCAGTCGAAGTCGATGTCGTCGCCGTGGCCGTTCCAGCCGGTGATCGCGCGGCGCACCTCGCCGAGCGTACGGTCGTCGACCGGCGCGTACGACAGCCCGTCCTGGCCGATCACCTCCAGCGTCACGCCCTGCGCGGCCTTCGCGCTGTGGTCCGGGTCCCGCAGCAGGGCCAGGTCGCTGTGCGCGTGCATGTCGACGAAGCCGGGGGAGAGGACCAGCCCTTCGGCGTCCAGCTCGCGCCGGGCGGAGGGGCGCTGGCAGCCCGCCGCGGCCGCCTCGCGCACGATCGAGACGATCCGGCCGTCGTCGACGACCACGTCGGCGCGGTAGGAGTCGGCGCCGGAGCCGTCGACCACGTCGGCGTCCCGGATGACCAGGTCCTGCACGTCGGGCCTCCTAGAAGAACGTACGGATGTAGTCGACGACCGTGCCGTCCGCCTCGGCGACCGGGATCAGCGGCCACTTGTCGAAGGACGTGCACGGGTGGGAGAGGCCGAGGCCGACCCAGTCGCCGACCTCCAGGTCCGCCTCGGGTGCCGTGCGCAGCCACGCGTGCTGGTCGGACAGGGCGGTCACCTCGATGCCGGCCGCCGGACGCTCCACCCCGTCCCGGCGGACCACCTGGGCGAGGGGCAGGTCGATGTCGTAGGCGGCGTCCCGCTTGCCGGCGTTGACGAAGGCCTGCTCGGCGGAGGGGCGGGAGACCACCTGCGTCCACAGCCGGAACGCGGGCTCCAGGGCGCCCTCGGCGGGGACCCGGTTGAACGGGGTGAGCTTGCGGTAGTGGCCGTCGTCGTGCGAGACGTAAGCGCCCGAGCGCAGCAACTTCAGTACCGGCAGCGAGAGTTCCGGGATCCGCGCGAACACGTCGGCGACCGCGTCGAACCAGGCGCTGCCGCCCGCGCTGACGACGATCTCGTCGGTGTCCGCGAACCGCCCCGCCCGGTCGAAGTCCTCGGCCAGCGCCACCAGCCGGCGCAGCCACGCGTGCACCCGCTCCGGGGTGGCGCGCGGCACCTCGCCCTCGTACCCGGCGACGCCGACCAGCCGCAGCGCCCGGGCGGCGGCCACCGCGTCGGCGACTGCCGCGCACTCGGCCTCGGTGCGCACCCCGGTCCGCGCGCCCTCGCCCGCGGCGAGTTCCACGACGACGTCGACGGGCCGGGCGGCGCCCTTGAGCGCCGCGTTCATCAGCTCCACCCCGCGCACGGAGTCGACGTAGCAGACGAACCGGAACTCCGGGTCGGCGGCCAGTTCCGCGGCCAGGCGGCGCAGGGCCGCCGCGTCCACCAGTTCGTTGGCGAGGAACACCCGGCGGATCCCGAACTCCCGCGCCACCCACACCTGATGGGGCACCGCGAGCGTGATGCCCCAGGCACCGTGCTCGACCTGGCGCCGGAAGAGCTGCGGGGCCATGGAGGTCTTGCCGTGCGGGGCGAAGGCCAGGCCGTGGCGTTCGGCGTACGTCTCCATCAGGCGCAGGTTGTGCGCCAGGCGCTCGGCGGACAGGGCGAGCACGGGGGTGGCGAAGCCGTCGGTGAAGAGGTTGCGCCGCTCGGCCGCCAGCTCGCCGACGGTCAGGCCCATGGCGTCCGGCGGCAGGCCCTTGAAGCGGTGGTCGACGCGTTCCTCGGCCAGACGGGCGAGCGCTTCAGCGGCCATGGGGCCTCCCTGATCCAGTGCGTTGCATTATTTGCAACGCTCATTGCGTATGTCGCTTACTGCTGTCTAACATCTCGGCCAACACGAGCACAAGGCTGGGGAGCTACGACGATCGTGACCATCACCGGGACCGGCAACACCCCCGACGTCGTGGACGTCGTCGCGCTCGGCGAGTCCATGGTCGCGTTCCTGCCCGCCCGGCCGGGCCGCCTCGCCGACGTGCCCTCCTTCGACCGGTCGATCGGCGGCGCCGAGTCCAACGTCGCCTGCGCCCTGGCCGCCGCCGGACACTCGGTGCGGTGGGTGAGCAGGGTCGGCGCCGACGGCTTCGGCGACCACCTGGTCGAGGCGATCGGCTCCTACGGCGTCGATGTGTCGGCGGTGGGCCGGGACCCGGCGCGGCCGACGGGCGTGTACTTCCGCACCGCCGGCGACCGCGGGACGGACGCGCACGAAGTGGCGTACTACCGGGCCGGCTCGGCGGCGTCCGCGATGAGCGTGCGGAACGCGCAGGTGGGCCCCGGGCGCGTGCTGCACCTGTCCGGGATCACCGCCGCCCTCTCCGGCAGCTGCCTGGCGCTGGTGCAGAAGCTCACCGAACGCGGCCCCGGGCGCCCGCTCGTCTCCTTCGACGTCAACCACCGGGCCGGCCTGTGGCGGGACCCGGCCGCGGCCGGTGACGTCCTGCTCGGCCTCGCCCGCGGCAGCGACCTCGTGTTCGTGGGCGAGGACGAGGCGGCGCAGGCATGGGGGGTGGAAGGCGGCCCGGACGGGATCCGGGAGCTGCTCCCCGAGCCGGGGGTGCTGGTGGTGAAGGAGGGGGCGAAGGGCGCGACGGTGTTCCAGGAGTCCACCCGCGTCTTCCAGCCCGCCCTCCGGGTCGACGTCGTGTCGGCCACCGGCGCCGGGGACGCCTTCGCCGCCGGGTTCCTCTCCGCCACCCTCCGCGAACTCCCGCTGCGGGACCGGCTCCGGCACGGCCACCTCTGGGCCGCCGCCGCCCTCACCGCCCCCGGCGACCTCGCCCCGCCCCCCGCCCGCGACACCGCCGACCGGCTGGCCGCCCTCGGCGACGAGGCGTGGGGGAGACTTCGACTCGGCCCCGGCTGGACACCGGCCGCACCCCGGGCCGAGGAGGAGGTACGCACCCCATGAGCCAGACCGTAGACCGCGCGCTGAGCATCCTGCCGCTGCTCGCCGAGGGCCCCGCCGACCTGGGCCAGGTCGCCGACCGCCTGGGGGTGCACAAGTCCACCGCCCTGCGCCTGCTGCGCACCCTGCACGAGCACGGCATGGTCTACCGCCAGTCCGACCAGCGCTACCGCCTCGGCGCCCGGCTGATCGCCCTCGCCCAGGAGGCGATGGAGAACCTCGACATCCGCGAGATCGCCCACCCCCACCTCGTCCGCCTCAACGACACGTGCGGACACACCGTCCACCTCGCCGTGTACGAGGAGGACGAGGTGCTCTACATCGACAAGGTCGAGAGCCGCTACCCGGTCCGCATGTACTCGCGGATCGGCAAGCCGGTCGCCATCACCGTCGCCGCCGTCGCCAAGCTGCTCCTCGCCGACCTCGCCGAACCCGAGCGCCGCGCCCTCGCGGAGAAGCTCGACTACCCCATGTACACGTCCCGTTCGACACCCAACGCCCCCGCCTTCCTGCGGGAGCTGGACGCGGTGCGCGAACAGGGCTGGGCCACCGACCTCGGTGGCCACGAGGAGTCCATCAACTGCGTCGCCGCCCCCATCCGCGGCGCGGACGGCAGGGTCGTCGCCGCGATGTCGGTCTCGGCCCCCAACGTCGTCGTCACCGCCGACGAACTCCTCACCCTCCTCCCGCTGGTGCGCCGCACGGCCGACGAGATCAGCGGCGAGTACTCAGGCAAGACCCCGGCAAAGGACCCCGTATGACCGACAAGACCGCGCTCACCCCGCCGACCCACACCACCCCGCCCGCGAAGTTCTCGCACGGCGTGCGCAAGGGCAACATCCTCCAGGTCGCCGGCCAGGTCGGCTTCCTGCCGGCCGAGGAGGGCAAGCCGCCCACCCCCGCCGGCCCCACCCTGCGCGAGCAGACCCTGCAGACCCTCGACAACGTCCAGGCGATCCTCGAGGAGGGCGGCGCGAGCTGGGACGACGTGATGATGATCCGCGTCTATCTGACGGACGTGGCCCACTTCGCCGAGATGAACGAGATCTACAACGCCTACTTCGAGGCGCAGCACCTCACCGCCCCGCCCGCCGCGCGCACGACGGTCTACGTCGGCCTTCCCGCGGGCCTGCTCATCGAGATCGACGCGCTCGCCGTCCTCGGCTGACGCTCACTCAACTCCCGCACCACCCCCACGGCATGGCCCCTCGCCGGGCCATGCCGCGCTCCCCCCTGCCCGAAAGCTGTATGTACGTAGCAAGAGGACCCCCATGACACCACCCCCGCACACCGGCGGCCTGCTCCTCCTCGTCGACGGCACCGCCGGTCTGCTCACCGTGGCCGCCGTCGGCATCGCGCTGCTGCTCTTCCTGATCATCCGGGTCCGGCTCCAGCCGTTCGTCGCCCTGCTCGCCGTCTCCATAGCCGTCGGCCTGCTCGCCGGCCTGTCGGTCACCGAACTCTTCGGCACCGTCCAGCGCTCCGACGCGGTCTCCACCATCGAGACCGGCATGGGCGGCATCCTCGGCCATGTCGCGATCATCATCGGCCTGGGCACCATGCTCGGCGCGATCCTCGAAGTCAGCGGCGGCGCCGCCGTGCTGGCGTCCCGGCTGCTCGGGCTGTTCGGCGAGAAGCGCGCCCCGCTCGCCATGGGCATCACCGGCGTCGTCTTCGGCGTCCCGGTCTTCTTCGACGTGGGCATCTTCGTCCTCGCCCCGATCGTCTACGCCGCCGCCAGGCGCTCCGGAAAATCGATCCTGCTGTACTGCCTGCCCCTGCTCGCGGGCCTGTCGATGACCCACGCCTTCCTGCCCCCGCACCCCGGCCCGGTGGCCGCGGCCGGACTGCTCCGCGTGGACCTCGGCTGGGTCATCCTCATGGGCGTCGTCTGCGGCATCCCGGCCGTCCTGGCGGCCTGGGTGTACTCCGCCTGGATCGGCCGCCGGATCTTCGTCGCCGTACCGCAGGACATGGTCGAGGCGGCGGAGGAGGCCAGGCGCGCCGTCGAGCACGAGCAGCGCGAGCCGCGTGAACAGCCGGTCGCCCTCGGCACGGTGCTCGCCATCATCGGTACGCCGCTGATCCTGATCCTCGCGGCCACGTTCTCCTCGATCGCCCTCGACCCGTCCACCCCGCGCTCGGTCATCGAGTTCTTCGGCCACCCCTTCGTGGCGCTGACGATCGCGCTGCTGCTCGCCTACTACGTCCTCGGCATCCGGCGCGGCTGGTCCCGCAAGTCCCTGGAGACGGTGTCCACCTCCTCCCTCAAGCCGGTCGGCAACATCCTGCTGGTCGTCGGCGCGGGCGGGGTCTTCGGCGCCGTACTGAAGGCGAGCGGGGTGGCCCAGGCGCTGTCGGACACCTTCAACGACGTGGGCCTGCCGGTGATCGCGCTGTCCTACCTGATCTCCGTGGTGCTGCGGGTGGCGCAGGGCTCCGCGACGGTGGCGATCGTCACCACCGCGGGCATCGTCGCGCCGCTGCTGGCGGAGGGGGACCACTCGCAGGCCTTCGTCGCCCTCGTCATCATGGCCATCTCGGCCGGGTCCATCTTCGCCTCGCACGTCAACGACGGCGGCTTCTGGATGGTGGCGAAATACTTCGGCATCAGCGAGCGGGACACCCTGAAGACCTGGACCGTCCTGGAGACGGTGCTGTCGGTGGTGGGGTTCGTGATGGCCGCCGGATTGAGCATCTTCGTATAACGATGCCGGTGCCGACTGTGTGCGGCACAGGATCGTCGACCATACTGCCCGCTGTGGAGCAGCGCATAGGATCGAGCAGCCAGCCCCTGGAGGGCGCCGGATTCGACCCGGCCTTCGTCCCCGGGCTCACCCCGCCCGTGTCCATGGAGAAGCGGGCGCAGGAGCCGGCGGAGCCCGAGGACGCGGACGCGAAGGCCGTGGAGGCCGCGGAAGCGGTCGAGGTCGTCAAGGAAGCGGTGGAGGAGGCAGCGGTGGAGGAGGACGAGACCGCCGCCGACGAAGTCGCCGACGACGGGCCGGTCTTCGAGGCCGCCGACCGCCGGGCGAGGATCGTCGCCGACCGCCGCGGGGTCCGGCTCTGCCTGGACGACCAGGAGTGCGAGTTCCGCTGGGACGAGATCGGCGCCGTGGAGACGGAGACCGCCCGCTTCGGCAAGCGGTACACCGTCACGGTGCACACTCCTGACCGCCGTTGGTACCCGATCGAGATCGAGGCGGCGGCCAGGAGCCGCTTCGCCGAGTGGGAGTCACAGCTCGACGCCGTGCTGGACGCCTACTTCGAGGAGTCCGACTAGCAGTACTCGACTAGCAGTACTGGGACTCCTTCCCGATCGACCGGTACATGCAGTCCGCGTTCTCCAGCAGTTGCAGCACCGCGTCCCGGTTGCGTGAGGTCTCCCGCTCGATCACCTCGTCGGGCGGGTAGAACCCACCGCCGGAGCTGGAGCGCGGATACATCTCGAAGGTGTACCCGAAGATCTTGTGGGTGCCCCAGAGGTAGTCGTCGATCGACCCGTCGGTGATGTACAGATCGCTGGCCTGTTCCGCCGTGTAGCCGTTGCTGGCCGCCATCTTGCCGCCGACCGTCGCGAAGGCGTTGCGGTCGTCGGCCGTCATCCCGGTCGTGGTGTCGGAGTAGGTGTACCCGAACGGCCACAGCACCAGTTCGCTGTAGGTGTGGAAGTCGATCCCGGCCTTGATCTGCTGCACGCCGCCGATGACCCGGCTGCGCACGAAGCTCGCCACGACCCGCACCTCGGGCGCGGACTCGGGCGCCGAGCCCCGGTAGGTGTCCGAGGACGTGGAGCCGGAGGAGCCGCCGCAGCAGCCCCAGCGGTAGTTCCAGTTGCGGTTGAGGTCGGTACCGACGTAGGAGGAACCGGAGTTGGGCTGCCGGTTCTTGCGCCAGGAGCGGTACGAGCCGGTCGCGATGTCGTACTCGCCGCCGTCCGGGTTGATGTCGGGGATGATCCAGATCTCGCGGTTGTTCACCATGCTGGTGACCCGGGAGTCGGAGCCGTAGTCGGAGGTCAGCTCGCGCAGCAGGTACAGCGCCATCTCGACGGTGAGGTGTTCGCGGGCGTGCTGGTGGTGGGTGAACAGCACCTCCGGCTCGGACTCGTCCGTGCCGACGTTGTCGCTGATCTTGATGGCCGTGATGTTCCGGCCCTGGTACGACGTGCCGATCACCCGGGTGCTGGCGATGGCCGGGTTCGCCGAGACGATCGAGTTGATCGCGCTCGTCATCTCCGCGTAGTTGTGGTACCGGGAGTCGGCCGACGGGAAGTCGAGCAGCCGGGCGTCGTCCGCGCCGCCCGAGCGGTCCGGTACGGCGCCGAGCGGCGTGACCTCGTAGCCGAGGCCGCGCAGGGTGCGGATCTGGTCGGCGCGGCCGGAGACCACCAGGCCGTGCGCGTCGACCTCGTCCACGGTGACGCCGGTGCGCTGGATCGCGGTGCGGTCCCTGGCGGTCGAGTGGGTGTGGATCTCGTACTGGCGGACGGTGTCGGCGGAGGGCGCCGGCCGGGTGCCGCTGTCGGCGTTGGCCGTGACGGTCGCGGAGAGGGGTGCCGCGAGGGCCAGGGCCAGGAGGGTGGCAAGGGTGGCGGTGCGTCTGCCGCCGCGGGCGCCAGAGCCTCGTATGCGAAGCCGCATGAATTCTCCTTGTGTCTCCAGGGCTTCCGGGATCTCCGGAAGGTGGGGAGTGGAGCAGGGGGGTGGTTCAGCGACGTACTGGTGCGGGTGGCGCTCATCGTCCGTGCGTGGCATGAGCGGGTCAAGATGGAAAACGGCCGCGATGGCGGGAACCCGTCTCGGGGGCGTCGAGCGGGCAGTGTACGCGTGCGGGCGGCATGTGACGCGGGCCTGGCGGAAGGTGCACTCGGGCGGGTGAGGCTCGTGTGCGGGTGCGGGTTGGAGGAGGGACAGTGGGGGGTCCCTGGCCGAGAGGGGGGCCGGACTCCGGCTCGGTCCTCGGACCGCGATCCCAGAGAACTGGACTGGCTGATCATGGGCGGATCGGCGCCACGACAGGACGGCCTCGCGGTCGTCCCCGGCTCGCCCGAGCCGACCAGCTTCGTGGACCGGCGCGCCGAACTGGCCGCCGGGCGGCGGCTGTTGGCCAGATCGCGCCTGGTCACTCTGACCGGGCCCGGTGGAGTCGGCAAGACCCGCCTCGCCACGCGCCTCGCGGACCGGGTCCGCGGCGCCTTTCCGGACGGGGTCCGGTTCGTGGGGCTGGCGGGACTCGACGACCCGGCCCTCGTCCCGCACGCCGCCGCCGACGCGCTGGGCCTGCACGACCACAGCGGGCGGCCCCCGCTGGACGCGCTCGCCGGGCAGCTGGGGGAGCGGCGGCTGCTCCTCGTCGTCGACAACTGCGAACACCTGCCCGCCGCTTGCGCGGAGCTGATCGCCGCGCTGCTCCACGGCACCCCGCACGTGCGGGTCCTGGCGACGACCCGGCACCGGCTGGGTCTGCTCGGGGAGCACCTTCTGGAGCTACGGCCGCTGCCGGTACCCGACCCGGACGGTGACCTGTCCGACGCCCGCCGCCATCCCGCGCTCGCCCTGTTCGCCGACCGGGCCGCCGCCGTGGACCCCGCCTTCCGGCTCACCCCGGACAACCGGGCGGCCGTGGCCCGCCTCTGCCGCCGCCTCGACGGACTCCCGCTCGCCATCGAACTCGCCGCGGGACGCCTGCGGGACCTCGGACTCGACCAACTGGAGGCGGGCCTGGACACCCGCGGGGAGCTGCGCGCGACGGTCGACTGGAGCCACTCGCTGTGTACGGCACAGGAACAACTGACCTGGGCCCGCGCCTCGGTCCTGGCGGGCGGCTTCGACCTGGAGACCGCGGAGGCGGTGTGCGCGGACGGGGTACGGCTGCGCCCCGCGGACGTCGTGGAGGCGGTCACCGCTCTGGTGGACAAGTCGGTGCTGATCAGGGAGACGGCGGCCGGAACCGTGCGCTACCGCCTCCTCGACACCCTCCGCCACTACGGCCTGGCCCGCCTCCGCGCCCTCCCCGGCGAGGAACCCACCGCGCGCCTGCGCCAGCGAACGTGGATGCAACACCTGGCCGACACCTACGAACGCGCATGGTTCGGCCCGTCCCAACGCCACATCGTGGCCCGCCTGAAAGCCGACCAGGACAACTTGCGCACAGCCCTGAACTTCAGCCTTTCGGGCTGGGGGGAGAGGGGCGAGGGGTCCGGGGGGTGGGATGAGGGGTGCGGGGCCGGGGGGGAAGGGGGCGGAGGGCTTCGGTTGGTGGGGGCTCTGTGGTTCTACTGGCATGCCTGTGGGGCTCCTCGGGAGGGGCGGTACTGGGTCGAGCGGGCTCTGGCGGCCAATCCCGAGCCCACCGCGGAGCGGGCCCGTGCGCTGTGGGTCGCGGGGCTGCTCGCCGCCGTCACCCGGGATCTGGTGCACGGCCGGCGGCTCGCCGAGGAGGCCCGCGCGCTCGCCCTCGCGCTGGGCGACGAGGCCGAGGCGGCGCACGCCGGTTACGTCATCGGCGTCATCACCCTCTTCCTCGACGACCTGCCCACCGCCCTCGCCCACTTCGAGGCCGCCGCGGAGCGGGGCCGCGTCCCCGGCCAGCACCTCAGCCTCGTCGGCCTGGAGCGCGTGGAACTCGCCTGCGCGCTGGGCTTCCTGGGCGAGGCGGACCGGGCCGTCGCCGTCTGCGAGGAGGCCCGCCGGCTCTGCGAGCGGCACGGCGAGGAGTGGGTGCACTCGTACGTACTGAGGATGCTCGCCCTCGCCCACACCGTGCGGCGGGACTGGCCGGCCGCCGCACGCCACGCCCACCACGCCCTGCGCCTCAAACTCGCCGTCCACGACGTCACCGGCATCGCCCTCACCCTCGACCTCTTGGCCCGGATCGCCACCGGGACCGGCGCCCACGAGCACGCGGCCCTCCTGCTCGGCGGCGCCGACCGGGTCTGGTCCGACATCGACCGCGACCGCTGGGGCTCGGCCGCCCTGCGGACGCCCCGCGAGGACAGCGAGCGCCGCGCCCGCGAGGCCCTCGGCGAGCCGGCGTACGAGAAGGCGTACCGGTACGGCCGCGAGCTGGAGCTGACGGAGCTCGTGGGGCACGCGCTCGACGAGGGCCGCGGCACCCCGGACCCGGCCGACGGGCCGAAGGGCTCCCACCTCACCCCCCGGGAGTCCCAGGTGGCCGACCTCGTGGCCCAGGGCCTGGCCAACCACCAGATCGCCGACCGCCTGGTCATTGCCCGCCGCACCGCCGAGGGCCACGTGGAACGCATCCTCGGCAAGCTCGGCCTCGACAACCGCAGCCAACTCGCCGCCTGGGTCACCGCCCGGCGCTGAACCACCACCGCACACGGCACAGACAGGGGAACGCGTGAGCAGCCAACCGCAGGTGTTCGACCACCGCATGACCGCCCCCGGCACCGACGACGCCTTCGTGGCCGCCGCCGTCCCCTTCCTGGCCCACGCCCTGGACAGCCCCGGCGAACCCCCGCCCGTCGCCGTCGCCGCCCCCGCCAAGCTGGACCTCCTGCGGGACGCCCTCGGCGCCGACGCGAAGAGCGCCGTACTCCTCCCGCACACCGACTGGTACACCGGATCCGCCGCCAACGCCGTTGCCCAGGCGGCCGGTTACCTCGCCGCGCACGCCGGCCCCGGCGGCCGTATCCACCTGCTGATGGAACCCGTCTGGAACGGCCGCGCCGGACGCTCACCGCGCGAGAGCGCCGAGTGGATCCGCTACGAGGCCCTCGCCAACCTCCTGTTCGCCCCGTTCGCCACCACCGCCCTGTGCGTCTACGACACCCGCACCGCCGGCCCCGCCCTCATCGCCGAGGCCCGCCGCGCCCACCCCGGCACCGGCGTGTACGAGGACCCGGTACGGCTCACCGCCGAGCTGGACTCCGTACCCCTGCCACCACCCCCCGCGGACGCCCGGCGGCTGACCGGCGCGGACGCCGGGGCGGTACGGGCCTGGGCGGGCGGCAGCGGACTGCAGGACGCGGACGCCGAACTGTTCGCGCTGGCCGTCACCGAGGCGGCGGCCGCGCTCGGCCCGCTCACCGGCGTCCGGCTGTGGGGCGCGGCACCGGCCTGCGTCTGCGAACTGCGCACCGCCCGCCGCGTCGACGACCCCCTGGCCGGCTTCGTCCCGCCGGACACCGGCGAACTGGAACCGGGCCAGGGCCTGTGGTACGCCCGCCAGGTCTGCGCCTACGTCGACGTCCGGGACGACGCGGCGGGGGCGACCGTACGCCTGCAGTACGGATAGGACACGGGGGCCGCGGCCGGGGAAACAGGTATATCTACCCGTGCGCCCCGCCCGCGGCCCGACGACCATGGACAGCATGCTGCAACTCCGGAACGGCTCCCACCGTCGACCGCCCGTCGGAGCCGGTCATCTCACCGTGGAGTACGACCCCCGCCCCTCCGCGGTCCGCGAGGCCCGCAAGGAGGTGCGCAGCCGGCTGGAGGGATGGGGGCTCGCGGGCCAGGACGAGGTGCTGGACACCGCGGAACTGCTGGTCAGCGAGTTGGCGACCAATGCGCTGCTGCACTCGGCGAGCCGCTTCCGGGTGACGCTGTCCGCCGCGCAGGGCGTGCTGCGCTGCGAGGTGCAGGACGCCGGCCGGCGCACCCCGCAGGTGCTGGAGGCGGGCAGTTCGGAGAGCGGGCGGGGGATGTTCCTGGTGGACGCGCTGGCCCGCAGATGGGGCTGCCATCAGGACGGGCAGCGCAAGACGGTGTGGTTCGAACTCTGACGCGCCCTCTTGTCGGCCCGGCTCCGCTGCGGTTTCTTGATCTGCATGGCGGACAGCTCGGGAAACCCTCAGGCATCACAGGCCCACGCAATCGACTCCTCTCCCCGCAAGTCCAGTTGGAAGTACATCGGCCCCGGCATCGTCGTCGCCGCGACCGGGGTGGGCGCCGGCGACCTGGTGGCCACGCTGATCGCCGGCAGCAGCTTCGGGTACACGCTGCTGTGGGCCGCGATCATCGGCTGCCTGGTGAAGATCTCCCTCGCCGAGGCGGCGGGCCGCTGGCATCTGTCCACCGGCCGCACCCTCTTCGACGGCTGGGCGAGCCTCGGCCGCTGGACGACCTGGTTCTTCGTCGGCTACGTCGTCATCTGGGGCTTCGTCTACGGAGCCGCGGCGATGTCGTCGAGCGCCCTGCCCCTGCAGGCCCTCTTCCCCGATGTGATGGACCTGGAGTGGTGGGGGATCGCCTGCGGCCTGGTGGGCCTGGTCTTCGTCTGGTTCAACAAGTACGCCGTCTTCGAGAAGGTCATGACGGTCCTGGTGGGCGTCATGTTCGTGGTGACGGTCTACCTGGCGATCCGGGTCACCCCGAACCTCGGCGACGCCTTCGCGGGCCTGCTGCCGGTGCTGCCCGACGCGGACGACTCCGTCCTGAACACCCTCGGCCTGATCGGCGGGGTCGGCGGCACCATCACGCTGGCCGCGTACGGCTACTGGGTCAACGCCAAGGGCTGGACCAACACCGGCTGGATGAAGGTGATGCGCCTGGACAACCGGGTCGCCTACGCCACCACCGGCATCTTCGTGGTGTCGATGCTCTTCGTCGGGGCGGAGCTGCTGCACTCGGCGAACATCGCGCTGGCGAGCGGGGACAAGGGGCTGCTCCAACTGAGCGACATCCTGGAGGAGGAGTACGGCACGGCGACCGCCAAGTTCTTCCTGATCGGCTTCTTCGCCACCTCGTTCACCTCGTTGATCGGCGTCTGGCACGGCGTGAGCCTGATGTTCGCGGACTTCGTCGAGCGCTACCGCAGGGGTGACGCGACCCGTGGCGAGGACATCGCCACCGGCAGCCGCGAACGCAGCCTGCCCTTCCGCCTCTACCTGCTGTGGCTGACCTTCCCGCCGATGATCCTGCTCTTCCAGGGCCAGCCCTTCCGCCTGATCATCATCTACGGCGTCCTGGGCGCGGCGTTCCTGCCGTTCCTGGCCGGCACCCTGCTCTGGCTCCTCAACTCCTCCCGCACACCCCGGGAGTGGCGCAACGGCGCACTGAGCAACTCCATGCTGGCGATCGCGGGCCTGCTCTTCCTGGTGCTGTGCGTGAAGCAGATCTGGGACCAGCCGTGGTCGGAGTTCTTCTGACGGACTCCGGCCACGGCCTGGGGGGTGGCGGTGCCTACGGCAGCGCGTGCACGTGCGGGCCCACCGCGTTGGACCACGCGTTGCCCGCCGTGGCGTCCCAGTTGGTCGACCAGGTCATCGCGCCGCGCAGGTCGGGATAGGTCCTGGACGGCCTGAAGGACCCGCAGTTGGTGCCCTTCGCAAGACAGTCGAGCGCGTTGTTCACCACGGCCGGTGACACATACCCGCTGCCCGCGCCCCGGGTCGAGGCCGGCAGGCCCAGGCCCACCTGGGACGGGGCGAGGCCGCCCTCCAGCTGGATGCAGGCGAGGGCGGTCAGGAAGTCGACCGAGCCCTGGCTGTACACCTTGCCGTCGCAGCCGAGCATCGACCCGCTGTTGTAGTACTGCATGTTGACGACCGTGAGGATGTCCTTCACGTTCAGTGCCGTCCGGAAGTAGGAGTTCGACGTCGACTGCATGTCGATGGTCTGCGGAGCCATCGTGAGGATCATCGACGGTCCCGCCTTGGCCGACAGCGCCCTGAGCGCCTGGGTCATGTAGGTCGCGTTGAGCCCGTTCTCCAGGTCGATGTCGACGCCGTCGAAGCCGTACTCCTGCATCAGCGCGTACACCGAGTTGGCGAAGTTCGTCGCGGACGCGGAGTCGTTGACCGACACCGTGCCCCGCTCGCCGCCGACCGAGATGATGACCTTCTTCCCGGCCGCCTGCTTCGCCCGGACGTCCGCCTTGAACTGGTCGACGGTGTACCCGCCGAGCCCGGCCGAGTCGAGGGTGAAGGTCACCGCGCCCGGTGTCCCGGTGGCGTCGGCGAAGGCGACCGCGATGATGTCGTACTGCGCCTGGACGTCCGACAGCTTCTGCACCGCCGCGCCGTTGTCGAAGTTCTGCCAGTACCCGGTCACCGCGTGCTTGGGCAGCGCGGGATTCGTCGGTGTCGCCGTGGTCGTCCCCGTCACGGTCGCCGACTTCGGCGACTCACCGGCCGAGTTCACCGCCGTGACCTGGAAGGAGTACGAGGTGGAGGCCGCGAGCCCGGTCACCGTGGCCGATGTGCCGGTGACCGCCGTGACCTTGGTGCCGCCCCGGTAGACGTGGTAGCCGGTCGCGCCCGGGACCGTGTTCCAGGCCAGGGAGATCGACGACGAGCTGCGTCCGGACACCGTCACCCCGCCCGGCGCGCCCGGGACCGTCGGCTCCGGGTCCCCGCCTCCGCCGCCGTCGGGCCCGAACACCGAGACGTCGTCGGCGAAGTAGGCGGCCTGGCCGTACCAGCCGTGCGTGTACACCGTCACCGACCGGGTCGCGGAGCCGGTGGTGAAGGTGGTGGCCAGCTGCTTCCAGTTGCCGGAGTCCGGCGTCCACGTCGACACGTCCGTGGTGCCGGTGCCGGTGACGCCCAGATAGGCGTACCCGCCCCGCACCCACGCGCTGAGCGTGTACGTCGCGTTCGGCTGGACCGCCACGGCCTGGGTGCAGCGGGCGTTGTCCTGCCCGGCCGGGGTCGCCTTCAGCGCGGCCGAGCCGCCGTGCACCGGCGAGGAGACGGCCGTACCGCTGCCCGCGGAGCAGGTCCAGTTGGACAGGCCGGACTCGAAGCCGGCGTTCCTGGCGTTGTTGACATCGGCGGCGGAGGCCTGGCCGGTGCCCGCGAGGGAGAGGGCGAGCGCCAGGGTGACGGCACCCGTCCAGAGACGTGTCGATCGTCTGCGTATGGACATGTCAAAACACGTTGGTCCAGACCAATCCCCTTGTCAAGAGCAAGTGCCGAGATGCTCAACGTGCCCCGGTTTGGCGCAACTTGTGAAACGCCAGTTCCTTCATAGCTACAGAAACGCTGTTCTCCGGTCATGAACCCGTGGATACAGTGCTCACGTAGTCACGCAGTGAAGTCGGCTGTGTGTCCTGGGTACCGGAGTGACGCCGGTCGGGCCGGCGGGCATGGGGAGTGGGGAGCTGCGCGTGCCAACTGCCATCGCCGTGACCAGTGCCGACCTGGCGCTGCCGCCACAGGACGAACGGACCGTCCCAGCCGTCGTGCTCCAGGGCCTGGACCGGCAGCCGCTCGACCGCTCCCTGACCGCCCTGCAAGCGATCGTCGAGCAGCACGGCCACCTCATCGTCGTCTGCTCCGAGGCCCTCGACCCCGCCGTGGAACGCCGGCTGCACACCCTGCGCGCCCTCATGGAGAGCGACCGGATCGCCCTCTTCCGCCCCGAACTGCCGCCGCTCGGACTCGCCGTCCTGGTCCGCCAGCTGCGCCAGCTCGCCTCCTGCGACCTCAGCCCCGGCGTCCTCGCCTCGGCGGGCCGTCTGCTCACGCACTACATCCACGCCGGGGCGCTCCTCGGCTCCGTCGCCAGACTCGACCGCGTCCCCGTCGGGCTCAAGTCCCACACCAGGTCATGGGTCCCGGGCAGCCAGTTCGGCGTCCTCGCCCACCCCGAACCGCAGCTCGTCCGGATCGGCCCCGAAGCCGCCCTGACCGGACCGGAGTTCGGCACCCGGATGCTGGTCGCCAAGGGCCAGCTCCAGTCCGACTGGGTCACCGACACCCTGGCCAGGTCCTGGAGCGTCCAGGGCCTGCGCGAGGTGCCGCTGCCCGCCGAGTCGGAGCGGTGGTGGGGGACGGGACGGCTGATCGAGTTCTGCGCCTACCTCTCCGACCTGTCCGTGCTCTACCAACTGGTCACCTCGGTGCGCCGGAGCGCCTGCCACTGGTGCGGCATCGACGTCATCGGCGACCGCTGTGTGTTCTGCTCCGCCACCCCGCCCGTACCCGAGACCCGCGCAGGCTGACGAACCCGGAAGCCGCATCCGACCGATCCCGACCGATTCCCCCAATGAGGTTGCACGGTTCATGAACTCCCGTCAGCGCCGCGGCGTGATACTCCTGATCCTGTCGGTCGTCTGCGCCCTCGGCGCCTTCGCCGGCGTGCTGTCCGTCATCGACGACGCCGAGTCCAAGGTCGGCCCCGAGGTCACCGCCTACCGGCTCAAGGCGGACGTCGAACCGTACAAGCCCCTCAGCGCGGCCCAGTTCGAGAAGATCTCGATGCCCGAGCGGTGGCTGTCCGACAACGCGGTCACCGATCTCCGCGAGATCGAGGGCAGGATCGCGGTCACCACCCTCAAGCAGGGCTCCCTGCTCCAGAGCGACATGATCGTCGCCCAGCCGGCCCTGAAGCCCGGGCAGCAGGAGGTCGCCATCATGATCGACGCGGCGACCGGGGTGGCCGGCAAGATCACCCCGAACTCCACCGTGAACGTCTACGCCACCTTCGAGGGCGAGCGGGAGGGTGCCCCCGCCCAGTCCAAGATCATCGTGACCAACGCCAAGGTCCTCGACGTGGGCGACCTGACCGCGCTGAAGCCCGACGCCGACGACCGCGACCGGCAGCCCACCGACGCCGTCCCGATCACCTTCGCGCTGTCCACCCTCGACGCCCAGCGCCTCACGTACGCCGAGTCGTTCGCCCAGCGGGTCCGCCTCGCGCTGGTGGCGCCCGGCGGTGGCGGCACGGTCCCCGAGTCGGACCGGACGTACGAACTCGCGAAGGACAAGTGAGAGGCCCGCATGCCCACGAGGATCCTCCCGGCGGTCGGTGACGCGGACGCGGTCCGGTCGGTCACGACCCTGCTCAGCCAGCTCCCGGACGCCGAGCCGGTCGCCCCGGTGGTCGACTCCACCCAGCTGATCGACACCCTCGCCCGGCTGGCCGCCGAGTCCGTCGACGAACTGCCCGAGGTCGTGGTCGTCCATGAGCGCATCGGCCCGGTCCCCGCCCTGGAGCTGATCCGCGAAGTCGCCCTGCGCTTCCCGGCGGTCGGCGTCATCCTCGTCACCTCGGACGCGAGCCCCGGCCTGTTCCAGGCGGCGATGGACTACGGCGCCCGCGGCCTCGTCGCCCTGCCCCTGCACTACGAGGAACTCGCCACCCGGGTCCAGGCCGTCGCCCAGTGGTCGACGGGCGTACGGCGCCATCTGGGCGGCGCCATCGAGGTGTTCACCGGCGTCGGCGGCACCGTCGTCACCGTGAGCGGCGCCAAGGGCGGGGTCGGCACCACCGTCGTCGCCATCCAGCTCGCCCTCGCCGCCCAGGCCTCCGGCCGCCCCACCGCCGTGCTCGACATGGACCTCCAGACCGGTGACCTCGCCTCCTACCTGGACGTCCAGTTCCGCCGCTCGGTCGTCGACCTCGCCGGCATCTCCGACATCTCCCCGCGCGTCCTGGCCGACGCCGTCTTCCGCCACGACAGCGGGCTCGCCCTGCTGCTCGCGCCCGGCGAGGGCGAACGCGGCGAGGAGGTCACCGACCGCGCCGCCCGGCAGATCGTCAGCGCCCTGCGCGCCCGCTACGAGGTCGTGATCGTCGACTGCGGCGCCCAGCTCAGCGGCGCCGGAGCGGCGATCGTGGAGATGGCCGACACCGCCCTGCTGGTCACCACCCCGGACGTGATCGGCGTCCGCGGCGCCAAACGCGCCGTCCGCATGTGGGACCGCCTGCAGATCCGCAAGGCGGAGGAGACCATGGTCGTCGTCAACCGTCACACCCGCGGCACCGAGATCCAGCCCTCCCTGATCCGGCAGATCACCGGCACCGCGCTCGCCGCCACCACGATCCCCGCCCACTTCAAGGAGCTGCAGAGCGTGGTGGACGCCGGCCGCCTCCACGAACTCGACGCCAAGAGCACCGTCAAGCAGGCCCTGTGGACCCTCGCGGGCGAACTCGGCCTGGTCAAGGCCGCGGCGGTCGACCGCCGCGGCGGACGGGGCTCGGTGAGCTTCCGCCGCCGCAAGGAGACTGGGGGGTAGACATGCGCGCACTCCGCCGCGGAGCCGACCGGGGCCAGGTCACCATCGAGTTCCTCGGCATGACACCGCTGATCATCCTGACGCTCGTGCTGATGTGGCAGTGCGCGCTGCTCGGCTACACCTTCACGCTCGCCGGCAACGCCGCCGACGAGGCCGTACGGGCGGGCACGGCCGCCGACCCCGGCGCCAGACAGGGCGCCTGCCAGGCGGCGGGCCTCGACAAGCTGCCCGGCGCGTGGGAGGGCGGCGCGCAGGTGACCTGCACGACCGGCGGGGGGTATGTGACCGCCGAGGTCCGGCTGGAGGTCCCGGTGCTGTTCCCCGGGTCGATCGGCTTCCCGTTCACGGTGGAGGGGCAGGCGGGGGCGGTAGAGGAGGCGACGGACTGAGATGCCGTACGAACGCATTCACCGTGACCGTGACCGTGACCGTGACCGTCTGCGGGCACGCCCCCGTGACCGTGGCCAGGTGGCCCTGGAGTACCTGGGCTTCATCCCCGTACTGATCCTGGTCGCCATGGCGGCCATTCAGATCGGGCTCATCGCCTACACCGCCCAGCAGGCGGGCACCGCCGCCCGGGCCGGGGCGCGCAGTGCCTCGCTGGAGGGGCCCTTCGCGCAGGACTGCCAGGCCGCGGTGAGCGGCTGGCTGGCCGACGGGACCGCGTGCGCGAGCGCCGGGCTCGGCGACGAGGTACGGGTCACCGCGACCGTCGACATCCCGTCCATCGTGCCCGGCTGGGACTTCGGCGCCGCCACCAAGTCCGCCACCATGCCGCTCGACCACTGAGGAGCACGAGAGCCATGAGCCTGCGGGCCCGCATCAACACTCCCGAGGAGAACGGCAGCAAGGGCGAGGACGGCCATCTGGTCGCCTCCTACCGGGCCAAGCTGCTGGAGGAGATCGACCTCGCGGAGATGAGTTCGCTGGCCGCGGCCGAACGCCGGGCCCGGCTGGAACGCGTCCTCGGCCACATCATCAGCCGCGACGGTCCCGTGCTGTCCACGGTCGAGCGCTCGCAGCTGATCCGCAGGGTGGTCGACGAGGCACTGGGCCTGGGCATCCTGGAGCCGCTGCTGGAGGACGCGTCGATCACCGAGATCATGGTGAACGGCCCCGACGCGATCTTCGTCGAGCGGGCGGGCCGGGTGGAGCAACTGCCCCTGCGCTTCCCCTCCCACGAGCAGCTGATGCAGACCATCGAGCGGATCGTGTCCACCGTGAACCGGCGCGTCGACGAGTCGAACCCGATGGTGGACGCGCGACTGCCCTCGGGCGAGCGGGTGAACGTGATCATCCCGCCGCTCTCCCTGACCGGCGCGACCCTCACCATCCGCCGCTTCCCGCGCTCCTTCACCCTGCACGAGATGGTCGGCCTGGGCTCGCTGGACGAGCAGATGGTGTATCTGCTCGCGGGCCTGGTGCAGGCGAAGTTCAACATCATCGTCTCGGGCGCGACGGGCACCGGAAAGACGACGCTGCTCAACGCCCTGTCCGGGCTGATCCCCGAGGTCGAGCGCATCATCACGATCGAGGACTCGGCGGAGCTGCAACTCCAGCAGGGCCATGTGATCCGCCTGGAGTCCCGCCCGCCGAACGTGGAGGGCCAGGGCCGGGTCACCATCCGCGACCTGGTCCGCAACTCCCTGCGGATGCGCCCCGACCGCATCGTCGTCGGCGAGGTCCGTGGCGGCGAGTCCCTGGACATGCTCCAGGCGATGTCCACCGGCCACGACGGCTCCCTCGCCACCGTGCACGCCAACAGCACCGAGGACGCGCTGATGCGGCTGAAGACGCTGGCCTCCATGTCCGACGTGGAGGTCCCCTTCGAAGCGCTGCACGACCAGATCAACAGCGCCGTCGACGTCATCATCCAGCTCACCCGGTTCGCCGACGGCGCCCGCCGCATCACCGAGATCGCCGTCCTCGACAGCCACGGCGGCGAACCGTACCGACTGGCCACGGTCGCCCGCTTCAACGCCCAGCCGATGGCGGCGGACGGCCGGGTCTACGGCGTCTTCGAGTACTACCCGCTCCCGCGCCGCACCGCGGACCGCCTCTACATGGCGAACCAGCCGGTGCCGCAGGCGTTCGGCGTGGCACGGACCGTGGAGCAGTTGGCCATCCGAGCGGCCAGGTAGGAAGGAGCGGAACCGATGGAATTCCAGACGCTGATCACGCTGACCACCGGCATCACCCTGCTGACCTGCGCCCTGGCGGTGGCGGGCCTGCACGCCTGGGCGGCCGGCCGGGCCCAGCGCCAGGCACTGGTGGAGCGCCTCTCGGCGACCGGCCAGATCACGGCCGGGGGCCGCCGGCGCCGCTTCGGCGACCTGGACCGCAGACTGCGCCGTACGAAACCGGGCCGGAAGCTGGAACTGCGGCTGGCGGCGACGGGCCTCGACGTGACGCCGGGCGAGTTCTTCGTCTACATGCTGGCCGCGGTGGCGGGCCTGTGGCTGGTCGGCCAGGCGACGCTGGCGCCGTTCTTCGGCCCGATAGCGGGGCTGCTGGGGGTGTGGGCGGCCGTCCAGTTCCTGAACTGGCAACGGCAGAAGCGCATCGAGAAGTTCATCAACCAACTCCCCGAGCTGGCCCGCATCCTGGCCAACGCCACCCAGGCCGGGCTCGCGCTGCGCACGGCGATCGGCATGGCGGCGGACGAGCTGGAGGCACCGGCGGGCGAGGAACTGTCCAAGGTGGCCAACCAGTTGGCGATCGGCGCCTCCATGGACGACGCGCTGGGCGAGCTGGCGGACCGGCTGCCCTCGCGGGAACTGGTGGTGCTGGTGACCACCCTCGTCCTGTCGAACCGGGCGGGCGGCCAGGTGGTCAGCGCCCTGCGCAACCTGACGGAGACGTTGGAGGAGCGGAAGGAGACCCGCCGGGAGATCCGCACCCAGCTCTCCCAGGTGAGCATGACCTCGTACGCCGTGCCGGCGCTCGGCATCGGCTCCCTGTTCCTGATGAACGGCGTCAAGGACGGCGCACTGGACCGTATGACCGGCTCACCGGCCGGCCAGGTGGCGGTGATCGTGGCGTTCGGGCTGTACGTCATCGGCTTCGTGATGATCCGCCGTCTGTCGCGGATCGACGTCTAGGGGGGGAGGGCGGACCATGACGGCTTTGCTGCTCGCCCTGCTGATGGGACTGAGCGTATGGGGTGCCTTCGCCGGCATCCGCATGTACCGTGCGGACGCGAAACTCCCCGGTGACCTGCAGCTGGCGCTGGAGGTGGGCGCCACGCGCACCGGCGCCGTGGACTCGGTGATCGACCGCATGGGCATGCGGTACGCGCCGGCGGTCCTGCGCCTGATGGGCCCGAAGCAGGTGGCCAAGTACCGCCGCAAGATCGACCTGGCGGGCAACCCGGGCGGCCTCACGATCGACCGCTACGCGGCCCGGCGGGCGGTGTACGGCTTCCTGGGCGCGGTGGGCGGGCTGGTGTTCCTGATGCGGGGCCAGTATCTGGTGACCCTGCTGCTCTTCGCCTTCGGCGCCTTCTGGACCGAGGTCGGCATCTGGTCGGCGATCCGGATCCGCAAGGACGTGATCGAACGGACCCTGCCGGACTTCCTCGACGTACTCGCGGTGGTGGTGAGCGCGGGCCTCGGCTTCCGGCAGGCACTGGACCGCGTGGCGTCCCGCTACGAAGGCCCCTGGGCGGACGAACTCCGCATCACGCTGCGCCAGATGGACCTGGGCATGAGCCGCCGCCAGGCGTTCGCGGAACTCCGCCGCCGGAACGACTCGGAACAGGTCGCGATGTTCGTGACCGCCCTCCAGCAGGGGGAGGAACTGGGGGCGCCGATCGTGGACACGCTGGTGGCGCTGGCGAAGGACATGCGCAGGACGGACGCGCAGAACGCCCGCCGGAAGGCGGCGAGGGCCGTGCCCAAGGCCACGATGATGATCACGACGTTCATGGTTCCGGCCACGATGATCCTGCTGGGGGCGGGGCTGCTGCTGGGCTCGGGGACGGACTTCGGCTCCATCACGGGGGAGTAGGTGACGGTCATGGGCATGGGGCTTGGGTCAGGGCTGGGACCGGGAGTCGGGGTGCGGGTGAGGGGGCTGGGAGTGGACGCCGGTGCCGCTGCCGGTGCCGGTGCAGGTGCCGGTGTCTGTGCTGCCGTAGGCACGGAGGCCGTTGCAGCTGTGCCGGCGCGCCCCCAGGACCCCACCCTCGCCCTCCAGATAAACGCCCTCCAGGCAACCACCCGTATGGTCTTCGGCTTCCGGCTGGCCATGCTCGCCCTCTCCGCCCCCGCGGCCCTGCTGAACGCCGCCCCCGGACTGGGCACCCGCCTGGTGGGCGCCGCCGTGGTGGTCACCTTCATCACCAGCTACGCCCTCTTCAGGGACTGGGAACGCTTCGGCCCCCTGCTCCTGCGCCACCCGACCCTGCTGGCCCTGGACACCCTCTTCGGCGCGCTGCTCCTGGTCTCGGCGGGCCCGGACACCCCCCTGGCCTACGTCAGCGTCTGCACCCCCCTCCTCGCCGGCATCGCCTACGGCTACCGAGCCGCGGCCGTCTTCGCCAGCCTCCAGTCGCTGATCCTCCTGCTCGTCTACGCCACCACGGCGGAAGCCGACACCAGCCTCGCGGAGAAGCTGCTCCTGCCCGGGTTCTGTGTGATCACCGGCGCGGGCGGCTCCGCCCTGCGCAACCTCGTCCTCCGCTTCGGGGCGGCGACCCAGGCCCTGGCCGAAACCCGGGCCCGGCTGGCGGCCACCGAGGCCGTGGCCGCCGAACGGGCGCGTCTGGCACGGGAGATGCACGACTCGGTGGCCAAGACCCTGCACGGCGTGGCCCTGGCGGCCGACGGCCTGGCAGCGACAGCGGCCACCACCCCCCAGAACCCCGCCCTGATCACCCGACAGGCGGAACTGGTAGCCCGAGCCAGCCGCAGAGCGGCCACGGAATCCCGAGAACTCCTGGTGGACCTGCGCCGCCACGAGCCCTCGACAACGACGGACGTCCTCGAGGAACTGGCAGCAAGGACGGCCGACTTCACCACCCGTACAGGCGTCCCCACCACCTACCACCCCACCAGCCCCGCCACTCCCACCCCGCCCCTGCCCGCCGCGGTGACCCGCCAACTCCTCTCCATCGCCGCGGAGGCCATGGAGAACGCCCACCGCCACGCGACCCCGACCAGCGTGGACGTACGGGCGGGCGTGCAGGGTGATCTGCTGCGCATCAGCGTGTACGACGACGGCCGCGGCCTCCCGCCGGGAACCACCCTCGAACAACTCCGCAGAGCGGGCCACTTCGGCCTGATCGGCATGGTCGAACGGGCCGCGTCCGTGGGCGCCCGGATCCGGATGGGCCGCGGCGACCACCCGAAAGGCACGGAAGTCCTCCTGGAACTCCCCCTGGCGCCACGAAGGACATGACGGCATGACACACCCCCACTTCCCCAGAACCGCCCCCGCGCGCCCGCTCCGCGTAGTGGTGGCCGACGACAACCCGGTGGTCCGGGCCGGCCTGACGGCCCTGCTGACGGGCCGCAGCGACATCACGGTCGTAGCCGAAGCGGCGGACGGCCAGGAGGCGTACGAGGCGGCCCTCCAGCACCGCCCCGACGTCGTCCTCCTGGACGTCCAGATGCCCGGGGTCGACGGCCTCGCGGCACTCCCGTACCTGGTGGCCATCGCGCCGGTGATGATGCTGACGTACAGCAGGGAGTCGGAGACGGTGGAGGAGGCGCTGCGCAGGGGCGCGAACGGTTACCTGGTCCATGGCGAGTTCACGGCTGCGCAGCTGGTGGACGCGGTACGGGACGTCAGACAGGGCAAACCCCACTTCACGCCGACGGCGGCGGACGCACTCCTGAGCCAGCTCCGTAAGGGTGCGGATTCGCAGCAGCATACGGAATCCAACGCTCCACCGACCGAATTCCGCGAACCTCTTTCGCAAGTGCAACCGAATGTGGGAGAGTCGTCTTCGGGCAGGGCGAGGTTCCAACTCAGCGCGAGGGAGGCGGAGATCATGAACCTGATCGCCACGGGCATGACGAACCAGCAGATCGCCGCCACCTGCTTCATCAGCGAGAAGACGGTCAAGAACCACATCAACCGCATCTTCGCCAAGCTCCACAGCACCACCCGGGCACAGGCCGCCGCCAAGTGGCTGGGGGTGAACTGAGATGCCCCGCATCTGGGCCCACCTTTGGGCCCACGGACCCTCGTCCCCGTACCTCCAGCGGCCCTACGGTTCCGGCACCACAGCCGCAACCGAAGGGACACCCCATGAACAACCGCTTCAACATGAACGACAAGGGCCAGACGGCGGTGGAGTACCTGGGGATCATTGCGGTGGTCGTTGCGATCGTGTTGGCGATCACGGGGACGGACATCGGCAACACGATCTACACCGCGATCGTGGACAAGGTCGACGAAGTCGTTGGGTGATTCGGCACCCTCGGTACGGCGACTCAGGGCAGGCGTTCCCCATCTACATCACCGTGGTGGGGGCCCTGCTCTTTCTCGCGTTCGCCTACCTGGCGGTCGGCCAGGCCGCAGCGAACCGGAACGGTGCCCAGACAGCAGCCGATGCGGCTGCGCTCGCGGCAGCGCAGGACACCCGGGACCAGCTTGCGGGTAAGTGGGTGGAGGACGTACTCGACCCGACCCAGTGGCAGGACATCTTTGACGGCCTTGTGCCTGGACTTGAGCCGTCATGCTGGCGGGCGGACGAACTCGCCGCGCAGAACGACGCGCATGTCGAGTCGTGTGATCAGACCGGCCCTTTGGAGTACACGGTCGATGTCCAGACGGACAAGTCTGTCGGGGATTCCATCGTCCCGGGTACGGAGGACAAGTACGCGCGGGCGTCCGCCATAGCAGTGATCGAGTTCCGTTGCGGGTTCGAACTTCCGGGCGAGGGTGCCGAGGAGGGGGAATTGCCGGTACTTACCTGTGAGGGCGAGGACTGGGAGCTGGATCCGGAGGACCTTACTGATCTCCCGGGCCCTGAAGACCTTTTTGACGTCCATCTGGCTGACTGACACCGAACGACGAGGGATGAAGGAAGCAGAGGCATGAGCATTCGGTTCACTACGAAGGCCCGCAGGGGGATGGTCGCGTTGACCGTTGCGGCTGGACTGGCCCTCGGTGTGGCCGGCTGCGGCGGCGGGGGAGGCGACGAAAAGAAGTCTGAACCGTCCGCCTCTGCTTCGAAGGACAGTGGCTCCGACCCTAGTGCTCAGGAGGGTACGGACGAACCACTGGCCGAACTCAGGGGTGAGAACGGTCTGATTCTCAGGATCGACGCTGCCACCAGAGACGCAGGCGGATTCGTGACCGTGGGTGGCGAGATCAAGAATGACGGTGCTGAGGCGACTCGCATTCCGATTCAGACCCGTGGTGATGAGACTGAGATCATGCGCCACGGGTCGTCACTCGGCGGGGCAACCCTGGTGGACTCCGCATCCAAGAAGCGGTATTACGTGCTGCGGGACACGGACGGACGACCACTGGCTACCACGGAGATGCCGCGGATCAAGCCCGGCGAATCCATTCCTGTGTTCATGCAGTTCCCCGCACCGCCTGCCGAGACGACAGAGGTGACGTTCCAACTGCCCTCCTTCGCGGCTGCCCCCATTCAGATCGCTGGGTGAGTCGAACGATGACCTCCACCAAACTCACCACGGCCTTCACCACCGCCACCGTCATGCTCGCCACGACCCTCTACGGCGTCACGGCGGCCCACGCCGACGACAATCCCAGCGTCCCCCCAGGCACCGAAGCAACAGCCGCCGCCCCCGTCGAAGTCGACCCCAACGACCCGGACCTGAAGCTCCCCGAAGGTGCGACGCTCGCCGAAGCGAAGGTGCTGGACATCAAGCAGGTCGTCGAGGACCAGAGCGGAGACGAACGCCGCGAGGACACCAATGCCGACGTGAAGTTCGCGCTCCAGGCGGAAGTCCTGTTCCCCAAGGACAGCGCGAAACTGAACGGCGAGGCAAAGGCCCGCATCGCAGCGATCGCTGAAGAAATCAAGACCCAACAGGCGACAAAGATCCGTGTCTTCGGCTTCACGGACAACCTGGGCTCCTCGGCCCACGGCGATGCCCTCTCCAAGCAACGTGCCAACGCCGTGGAGGACATCCTGAAGGGCGAACTGAACAACCCGAACATCACCTACGAGGTCCGCGGTTACGGCGAGCAATACCCCATCGCATCCAACGACTCGGAATCCAGCCGCAAGAAAAACCGAAGGGTAGAGGTCTCCTTCCCCCGCACGGACGACTGACGCGACGCCACCACGGGGCCTCGGAAGACGGCCGTAGCCCCGCCGCCCCCTCAGCCGTCCACACCCCCCACTGCTGTCGCCTCCACCTCCACCCGTGCCCCCACCTTCAGCCCCCACCCGGCCATGGCCCCGGCCTCCGTCTCCAGGACGTGTCGGGCTCGGGGGCGGGGGAGGCCGAGGCGGCCCGGTTTCATGGTGCGTACGGCGATGACGCGGAGTCGGCGATCGAGGTACGCGACGTCGATGGGCATCCGCATGCCGATCGTGTGCACGCTGTTGGCGGGGGAGAGCAGGAGGGCGCCCTCGACCGAGTCCCGCCCGAGCAGCCCGCGCCTGCGGGCCCGGTAGGACGTGGCGATTTCCAGGGGCAGCTCGCGACCGCGCGTGGGCGGCGACGACTGGTCCAGAACGATCAATTTCCCGCACCCGTCAACCCATTGCCGCCCCATGGCCGAGTACATCCCCACTCTGGGGCAACCTAGTCGGGCGGCCAGCCAGCCCCGCCCGGTCCGCTACACGTACGACTGGAGCGTTCCGCGTCGCCGAACATCCAGCGTCGCGCAGTGGAACGAGCCGCCGAACGGGGCGTAGTGCAGCAGGTCGCACGGCACCGGCTCGAAACCCCAGGACTCCAGCGCGCGCAGCATCGACGTGTGGTGCCGTTCCGCGATCACTCGCTTCTCGTCGAGCATGAGGACGTTCATGCTGAGCCACTTCCCGCACATCGAAGTGATCTTCAGCAGCGGCTCGTCCAGGGGATCGGGCGGGGGAGCGACCAGTACCTCCCACGAGCGCAGGACGTCGGGCAGGCGGTCGGCATCGACGTACTCGGGGTTGATCAGGACCTTGCCGGGGCCGAGCGGCACGAACGTCGTGTCGATGTGCATGGGGGCGCGGCAGCGGCTCTCGATCTCATGAATGCGATAGTCCGGCCCGAGATGGCGGCGCAGCCATTCGATCCCCATCCGGTTGGTGACATTGCTTCGCGTGACGAAAAGATCACGCCCCGCGCGCACGAAATCGGCCGCGTCGAATACGGGCTCGAATTCGGTGAGGATGTACCGCATGGGCTCGCCGTCCGCAGGGACCCGGAAATCGGGGTCGAACAGTTCGTCGGTGAGCTGGGGTTTCGGCGCGGACGTCCACCGGGCGCCGCGCCGGAAGTAGTCCTTGAGGATCGGGCGGTAGGAATGCGTCTCGAAATACCGGCACGGCCATGCCATCGGGGTCTCGATGATCTCGTCGCCGATGACGAGCATGCTGTCGCGAGGGCAGGTGTTGCAGAATCCGCGGGACGACCAGTCGGGCGTATGGAAACGCCGGTGGTGATCGACCGCGTCCGGTCGCTGGACCGTGATGCCGAAGGACTCCAGCAGCCCGACGAACTGCTCGATCTCCTCCTGCGCCCGCTCGACCAGCATGCGCGGGTACCGCGCGCCGGCGGCCAGCCCCTGCAGCCGCGCCGCCCACCTCGGAATATTGCAGGTCACAACGGGGTGACTGGACGGGATGGTCGCCCCGTCGAGCCGTCCGACGATGATTTCCTCCAGTGGGTCCCACTCATTGTGGGAGCTGACCGGAGAGGCGAGGTGCTCGGCGGGGGCCACGGCCGAGGCGGGCGATGACTGCAACATCACATGGGGTCCACTCTCGCTCGGCGGAAGTCGAACTCTTTGCATCTATCGAGTCACCCGGAGCCCGTTTTCAAAACAGTGCGCGTTCTCGCACGTTCTCCTTTGCTCGTTCATAAGCGGAACGAAGTGTTCGCGGAGGCGCCGGGCGATCGAACCGGTGCGTTATGCAACCGTTATGCCGCGCTCAAGGGCAGGGACGGGAGGTTTGCGTGCATCTGCCCCGTCGGTTGACAGGCGCCGCCCTGGTGTCGTCTCACCCCGATCGATAGCGTTGCTTCGCTCAAGAGAAGCCTCGCCTCACCGGGAGCCGACCGTGAACCGCCGCCCCACCCTCCTCGCAGCGATCACGCTGACCGCCGCAGCGGCCCTGACGCTGTCCGCGTGCGGGAGCGACGACGACAGCCCCGAGGGCAACGACAAGATCGCAGGAGCCGATACAGGAGGCGAGAAGTCAGCCTCACCGAGTGCGCTGGCGTCGTCGTCCGCCGAGCGACCGAAGATCGAGTTGCCGTCGGATGTCACGTACAAGTTCGAGTGGAAGAAGACCGGCGATCCGGAGAAGGACGCCGTTCTCAGCGACGCGGAACAGCGCATCAAGGCCGTGGACATGGCCATCGCTGAGCAGGATCCCTTGCACGAGGCATACCGCTTCTACTCGGAGGGAACCGCCGCGGCTGGTAGCGAGACTTATATCAAGGAGTTCGTCGACCACAAGGCTCGTACCACCGGCCTGACCCGGTACTACAACGAGAGCCTGTCCATCAAGGACAACGGGACTGCCGCGCTCGTGTACTGCGAGGACCAGAGCAAGGCGTTCAACAAGTTCCTGAAGACCGGCAAAACTGACGTCACCCCGGTGACAAAGGACAGCTACGTCATCTACGCCGGCACCCTGCGCCAGAACAAGAACGGGGTCTGGGTCACCGAGACCCTGACCTCGCAGAGGGGGAGTGCGAAGTGCCAGCCTTGATCCCGAAAAGACACCTGCTCCTTGCTTCGGGAGCCATGGCTCTGGTCCTGGCCGTTGCCGGTCCTGCCCAGGCGGAGAAGGGCTTCGGCGGAACAGATGGCCAGCCCGCCCCGGGCACTGGCGCCGACGTCAACGGCGACACCGTCTCCGTCACCGCCGGAGGCGTCGTCTTCGATCACTCCAAGAACGGCAGCGGCAACTCCACCGGCACCCTGACCTCCAGCACCAACTGGAGCCCCCCGCCCTGCTGGTACGCCCCCAAGTACACCCCCGAGCAGCTCCAGAAGTACCTGGAGCCGATCTGGGAGGCGGAGTCGACGGGCTATCAGTGGGACGCGGAGCAGCGCGAGAAGTACAACGCCAAGGACCCGGAGAAGGGCTTCAACAAGGACAAGACCGGCAAGGGCTACTGGTGGGGCTCGTACGTCGACGAGAGCTACCCCCCTGGCTGGGACTCCTGCGAGGCGGACTACTTCTGGGTGGACGTCGGTGACCCCCCGCCCCCCGGCATCGAGAACGCCATAACCCCGGAGATCCTCGCCGAACTCGCCTACGCAGAGATCCGCGTCCCCGGCACCGAGGTCACCCTCGCCCCCGCGAACGCCACCAAGGTCAACCTCCCGACCTGGAGCTGGCTGGACGCCGCCGAGTTCAAGCCGGTCTCGGTCACCGCGTCCGTACCGGTGCTGGAGCTCGAGGCGACCGCGACGGCGGTACCCGTCTCGCTGCAGATCGAGCCCGGTACGGCCGACGCCGTCACCTACCCCGCGTCCGGCGTCTGCGAGATCGACAACGGCCGCATCGGCGAGCCCTACGCCAAGGGCAAGGCCGACCGCACCCCGCCCTGCGGAGTGAAGTACCTCCGCTCGTCGGGCGACGGCACGTTCCCCCTCCAGGCCACGCTCACCTGGGAGATCACCTGGACCGGCACCGGCGTGCCGGGCGGCGAGCTCCCCGACGGCACCTTCGGCGCCACCCAGAACGTCGTTGTACAAGAGATCCAGGCCATCAACCGCTGACCATCTCCAACTCCTGCTCCTTGTCCGGGAAGTGCTCCTCCTGAAGGGGGGAGCACTTCCGCGTACGTCACGAATGGGCGTCCGTGTCGTTCCTCTCTGCGGTGGGTGATCCGCGGACAGAGGGGACAAGGCATGGCTGAGCGGTTGACCGTCGACGGCGACGAGCTCACACGCTTCATGAACGCGCTGCGGAAGTCGACCACCTCACTCGCCGGAGTCCGCAAGGCCCTGCTCGATTCGACGGTCTCAGGTCTCGGCACGGACGACCTCGACCGCGCCTGCGCGGACTTCCAGGAGGACTGGAAGTACGGCGCCGAGGAGATCGGCAAGCAGACGGAGGACCTCGCCGAGATCATCGGCAAGAGCCGGGACAGCTATCTGGAGGTCGACAAGGCCCTTGAGGAGGCCCTGAAGAAGGCCGGGTCGGGCGGGGTCCGCAAGTGACGCTCGCCTTCGGCGCCGAACGCACCGGCGCCGCCCTCGACCCGTCGAATCTTCACGTCCGCTACCCCCACCTGGGCTTCGACCCCGTACCGGGCAGCACCGAGACCGTCCGCGACCTGCACCGCAAACTCGCCGCCTGCGCGACGGTCCTGGAGGACGCACACGGCCTCGTCACCAAACTCCTGGACGGCAGCTACTGGAAGGGCGACGCCGCCGTCGCCTTCCGCGAGCAGCTCGACGGCGGTCCGCTGCCGCGGAATCTGAGGAACGCCGCGCGCTCGCTCCGCAAGGCAGCCGCTCACCTCACGCGCTGGGAGACCGAACTGGACGACTTCCAGCGGCGGGCCAAGCGGCTGGAGGACGACGCGCAGGATGCGCGGGCCGCGGTGAAGCGGGCGGAGGAGGGGGCGGATGCCGATACCGGCGCTGCCCGGTCCGAGCTCGACAAGGTGCTCGGCCGGGCGCGGCGGCTCGCGGAGGAGCATGAGGCCAGGGCCAAGCACCGGGCGGAGAAGATCCGGGGCGCGACGAAGGAGCTGGCGCCCCATGAGCCGGGCTGGCTCGACGACGCGCTCGACTGGCTGGGCGAGAACCTGCCGGACGTACTGAGCTTTCTGGCGGGCACGATCGCCGTGGCGGTACTCCTCCTCTCCGGGCCGCTGGGGTGGAGCCTCGCGACCGCGGGCCTGCTGATGCTCGGATCCTCAACGATCAGTCTGACGGCGCTGTCCCTTCGACTCGGTGATCCCGAAGTGCGGGCATCCCTGTGGGACGGCATTCGGTACGGCGAACTCGACGGTGACTTCTGGAGCAACTCGGTGTCGGTCGGGGCGGATCTGGCCGGCGCGTTGCCGGGTGTCGGGGCGATCGGCAAGGGCGCGTTCACGGGGATCCGGGCAGCCGCGCGCAGCACGGAGGCGGTCAGTTTCGGGGAGAAGCTCGCCCTCGTCGGTACGAAGACCATGGATGAGGCGAAGGCCGTGGCGGACCTGGACAACCCGCTGGTCCTGCGGGCCGTGCGGGGGATGAGCGATCCAGCGAAGGCGGCCCGCACCGTGCAGGGCACCTCAGGACTGGTCGGAGTAGGGACAGGCGGTTTCGGCCTCCACAACAAGCTGGTGGACGCGGAGGATGACGGCATCAAGGACGGCACGGTGGCGGGTATCGACGGATCCCGCCTCGTCCTCGATACCGGCGGAATCTATGCGGTCGCCCGCCACCTCTTCTGACACCGCCGACGAAGGAGCGATCTCTTGAACCCTGCCGAGTGCCCGACGGCTTGGGACCATCCCCCCACTCGCCGCTCCTGGACGGGACACATGGCCATGAATGTCGCCGGTCTCGTCGGTTGGGCCGGTGGCTGGGTCGCGCTGCTCGGTATCTCCACACACACGCCCGACTGGGTTGTGTGGATCTTCATGCCGTACTTCGTCTACGGCCTCTACCGAGCCGTGCTCCAACTCCGCTGCTTCCCCACCGCCCTCCACATCCTCCGAGTCCTCCAGCACTACCCCTGGCAACTCCTCCCCCACACCCCCCGCGGCCTCGACGAGCACCCGGACGCCGAGGACGGTGGGATCTGGATCGAGTTCCCGAACCCCGCTCGCCCGGAGGGCAGGCGCATTCCGCTCACCTTCGTGAAGCATCACCGTGCGTACTGGTGGCTGCGCCACATCGGCGGCCCCCGGACCAAGCCCGCACTCAAGGCGCGGCTGGAGCCGCTGTGGTTCGCCGGGGACCCGCGGTTCCTGGGCGTCGTGGCGGTCAGCGGCCGGCGCGGAGCCGCTCCACGCCGGTTGCACTTCCTGTACCGGCCGTCCGCCTTCGAACAGCGCGCCGCACGCAGGCAGTGGGACGACGCCACCCCGGACGACCTCGAACGCGCACGCCGGGCCGGAGCCCGGTTCCTCGCGTCGGCCCCGGCCACCGCCACCGCCGCCGGGCAGGAGTGATGAGCGCTCCCACGATCGTGGTCGACGATTCCGCCGTAGATCCGCACGCGGAACTGTGGTTCGCCGAGCCGCCCGGATTCATGCCGCTGCCCTTGGACGCCCTGCTTCCCGAGCCCGACTCCCGAGCGGCGCACGCCCTGCGCGCCGCGGCCGCGCCCTTCCTCGACTCGGCCCCGGACGACACGGTCCGGCTCCGGTTCGTCTCGCACGTCGCAGCGGGCCAGCAGCTGCTCGCCGCCCTGCGCGAAGTAGGGACCGTGTACTGCGCGATCGGGCTGCACCGGGACGATGTCGGTGCCGCGGGCGACGGGTTGCCGCTGGTCTCCTGGTTCACCGTGTCCTGGCGTGCCACGGCTGTCGCCTCGCGTGCCGCGACGGCGGCCCGGTCAGTCGCCTCGGCCTCGGGCTTCGACCACGTCGAGTACTGGGAACTGCCCTGTGGTCCCGCGGCGTTCAGCGAAGCGGCCTTCACGCCGCCTGCCGGCACCGCACTGCCGCAGCGGCCGTTGCTACAGCTCCGGGCCCACCTGCCCCACCCCGACTGCAAGAAGCTGGCCGTGCTCGCGCTCAGCACGACCGCTCTGGCCCGCCGCTCCGAGTACCGGGTGATCCTTCGGCGGATCGTGGAGACGGTCTCTTTCCGTAATCCCCTGGAAGCAGCGCCCCCGGACGGGGTAGGAACACCCCCATGACTCGACTCGGCGCGATCTTCCGCCCCCAGCTGCCCCCCGAGAACCTCCGTTCCATCGCCCGCCTGGCCGACGAAACCGGTCTGGAGGAGCTGTGGCTCTGGGAGGACTGTTTCCGCGAGGGCGGGGTGTCCGCGGTGGCCGCCGCGCTCGCGTGGACCGAGCGGGTGCGGGTGGGGATCGGGCTGCTGCCCGTGCCGTTGCGGAATGTCGCGGTCACCGCGATGGAGGCCGCCACGCTGGAGCGGATGTTCCCGGGGCGCGCCGTGCTGGCCGTGGGGCACGGGGTGCAGGACTGGATGGGGCAGGTGGGGGCCCGGGTCGAGTCCCCGGTCACCCTCCTGCGCGAGCACCTCCTCGCGCTGCGGGCGCTGCTGCGCGGGGAGCGCCTCACCACGGACGGGCGGTACGTCCGTCTCGATGACGTCGCACTCGACTGGCCGCCCGCCCGGCCCGTCCCCGTGCTCGCCGGTGTCACCGGACCCCGCTCCCTCCGCCTCTCCGGTGAGGCCGCCGACGGAACGCTGCTCACCGCGTCCAATCCGCCGGACGGCGTACGCCGGGCCCGGCAACTCATCGACGAGGGGCGGAAGTCCGCCGGGCGCACCGATCCGCATCCCGTGGTCGTCTACCTCCTGGCCGCCACCGGTGCCGACGCCGCCGACCGGCTGCGCAAGGAGCTCACCGACGAGGGCCTCGCCGATGTCCCCGGCCTCGGTGTCGCCGGAGACGCCGCCGCCGTCGCCGAGGCCGTTCAACGCCTCGCGGAGGCCGGCGCCGACACCGTCGTACTCCAGCCGACGGCCGACGAACCCGACCCCGAGGGCTTCGTACGCTTCGCCGCCGAGCAGGTACGACCGCTGGTTTCCTGAGGCCTCACCCCGTCGGCCGATCCCCCGTCGCCCCGTCGATCAGCTCCCGCACGATGTCCATGTGGCCCGCGTGCCGGGCCGTTTCCTCGATCATGTGGACCAGGACCCACCGCAGGGACACGGCCTCGCCGCGCCAGTCCGGGCGGCCCAGGTCGTCCAGGGTGCGTTCGCGGATCGTGCGGTCGGCCGCGGCGCGGGCGCGGCCGTAGAAGTCGATGATCTGCTGGGTGGTCTCGCCCTGGTCCGCGCGCATGTCCTCGTCGGTGTACGGGTCGAACCACAGCGGCTCGACCTCGCCGCCGAAGGCGGACACGAACCAGCCGTACTCCACGGAGCCGAGATGCTTCACCAGGCCCAGCAGGCTCGTGCCCGACGGGGTCAGCGGGCGGCGGAGGTCCGCGTCGTCCAGCCCCTCCAGTTTCCACAGCACCGCGTCCCGCATCCGGTCGAGGCTCGCGTGGAGCGTTTCCTTGTCGCCGGCGGTGTACGGCGTGCTGGTCGCGTCAGGGGTCGTCATACCGCCGAAAATTAGCAGCGGGCACTGACAACGGGCTGCGATCATCGGGGCATGGACCAGCAGAGCAGCCGCAACCGCAGCCGCAGCCGTACCTTCGAGGAACTCGTCGCCGAGGGCGCCGCCGTTCCCACCGAGGGCTGGGACTTCTCCTGGTTCGAGGGGCGGGCCACCGAGGCGCGGCCGAGCTGGGGGTACGCCGTCTCCCTCGCCGAGCGGCTGGCCCGCGCCGACGCCGCCCTCGACCTGCAGACCGGGGGAGGGGAAGTGCTCGACTTCGCCCTCGGGCGCGCGCCCAAGGCCCCCGTCCTGACCGTGGCCACCGAGGGCTGGCCCCCGAACGTCGCCAAGGCCACCGCCCTCCTCGCCCCGCGCGGCGTCGCGGTCGTCGCCTCGCCCGAGGCCGACCCGCTCCCGTTCGCCGACGGCGCCTTCGACCTGGTCTCCAGCCGGCACCCCGTGCGGGCCCCCTGGCCGGAGATCGCCCGCGTACTGGCGCCCGGCGGCACCTACTTCGCCCAGCACGTCGGACCGCACAGCGCCTTCGAGCTCGTCGAGTACTTCCTCGGGCCGCAGCCCGACGAGGTCCGAGGCGGCCGGGACCCGCGGAAGGAGCGCGCCGACGCGGAAGCCGCCGGTCTGCAGGTCGTCGATCTGCGGGCCGAGGAACTCCGCATGGAGTTCCACGACATCGCCGCCGTCGTCCACTTCCTGCGCAAGGTGATCTGGATGGTCCCCGGCTTCACCGTCGAGGCGTACGAGACGCACCTGCGGTCCCTGCACCGGCGCATCCAGGACGAGGGACCCTTCGTCGCGCACAGCACCCGCCACCTCTTCGACATCCGCAAGCCCGGCTGAGTCAGGCGTGCGGGCCCACCGTGACCTCCCCCAGCACCAACTCGGGCGCCGCCTCCAGTACTTCGCCCACCCGTCCTACCTGCTCGTCCAGCTCCCGCCGCTGCCGTGCCGTCAGGACGCCCAGCGTCTCCACGGTCACCGTCGTACGCCGGCCCTGCCGCCGCTGGTGCCACACCCCGGCCACCACCCCGTCCACCAGCAGCACCGGATGGTTCCCCGCCTGCCCACCCGACAGCGCCCTGCGGTACGCCTCCCCGGGGAACAGCGACTCCCGGGGCTGCGCGGCGATGACGTACGCGTCGAAGTACGGCAGCAGCCGTACGCCCCGCCACTCCGGTGACGGGAAGGACGTGTCGCCCGCCGCCACCCACGCCGGTGCTCCCTGGAAAACGACCTCCTCGATCGCCGCGTCCTTCACCAGGTGCTGGAAGAGTCCGCCCGCCCAACCGACCGGCGCGGCGAGCCACTTGGCGAAGTGCGCCGGGGTGGCCGGGCCGTAGGCGCGCAGATAGCGCAGTACGAGGGTGCGCAGCGCGTCCTGCGCGGGCAGGGGGGCGAAGCGGGGTGGGCGGGTGTACGTCACCTTGCGGCCGCGGTTGGGGCCGAAGCAGAGCGCGCCTGCCTGGCCCGCCCGGTGCATGACCTGCCGCCAGCGCGGCCACATGCCCTGGAAGGCGGGCATGACCGGGTCGCCCGCCCAGGGGCCGGTGCGGGCCACGACCTGCTCGCTCAGCTCGTCGATCGTCAGGCACGCCCCGTCCAGCGCGTCCTCGATCGCCGCCAGGATCTGCCGCGTCTGTTCCTCGGTGAGGCGGGCGTCGGCGGCGAACGGGCTCGGCCCGGACGGGATAGCGGTCAGGGCGGCGGTCCACAGGGGGAGCTCGTGTGCGGGGAGCAGATGGACCGTGCCGCGCGGGCCGTGGGTCTTCACGAGGGAGCGGTCGTCCCAGAGCGCGGTGCGTACGTCCGCCCGCGTCAGTCCGGAGGTCCGTACGCCGATCGACAGCTCGGCCGCGGAGAGCACCTGGGCGTGCGCGCCGAGCATCGCGGACACGATGCCGGGGGCCGAAGCGCCCTCCGACGCCGGATTGGCCAGGAACTGTCGTTCGAGCCGTCGCGCGCTCGCCTCTTGCCAGGAGATCGTCACCGTCATGGGACGACGGTAGGGGGGAAGTAGGTCAGGTTCCGTCCTCTTTGGGAGTCGAGTGAGGTGCGAGCAAATCGGGTGAATCGGGCATCCGGTGCAGTTCCACCCTGGATATCCAAGGATTCACACCTTTTCCACATTGTTATCGCTTGCAACTCGCGTCTCATCCGCAACTCGCGTAAATTCGGACCAAGGTAATTCGCGTGAGCAAAGCTGCGCGGGCGGCACCGCGCAGTGGAGGGGGCTGCGCGGTGCCGTGCCCACCTGCGGCGGGCGGAGCGCCGTATGACCGCGGGCCGACGTCAAGCTGACGTTCGCTGCCCGGGTCACCCAGGTGGGGGACAACCCGGAAAACACGCCGCGTGCGGGACAAGGACCGGCACACCCGGGCGCCCCACGCGTATCCCGCCGAACGCCCAGAAAATCCGCTGTGTTCCGGCCATGAGCCACCCCTGAAACCCCCCTCTCACGCCCACCGCCGCGTTGCCGTCCGATTTCGGAGAGTAGTTATGGCACGCCGATGCACGCAGCATCACTTACGAAGGGTTATGGTGGAAACCCCCCCTCGGGCCGGTCCGTCTCCCCCCCACGGACCGGCCCGTTTTTCTTTTGTCGCGGACGCCTTCGCGGACGCCTGGTTCCACCGGCCCCACACGCCCCGACACCCGCCCGCCGGGCCGCCCGCAGGGCGGAGGTAGGCTTCGGCGGCGGGGACCGCCACCGGGCTGGGACCGCCCTCGGGAGCGACCGGGGCCGCGGCCGCCCGATCCGTACGGAGGGGCTATCAATCACGTGAACCTGCGCGACAAGCTGCGTGGCCTGCTGGTCGGGCTGTACGCACGCCGGGTGGAAGGTCACCTGGACCACGCTCAGGTGCCCAAGCACATCGGCGTCATCATGGACGGCAACCGCCGCTGGGCGAAGGCCGCGGGTTCCAGCACCGTGCACGGTCACCGGGCCGGCGCCGAGAAGATCGAGGAGTTCCTCGGCTGGTGCTCCGAGACGGACGTCGAGGTCGTCACCCTCTGGCTGCTGTCGACGGACAACTTCGACCGCCCGAAGGACGAACTGGTCCCGCTGCTCGGGATCATCGAGGACGTCGTACGCACCCTCGCCGCCGACGGCCGCTGGCGCGTCCACCACGTCGGCACCCGTGAGCTGCTGCCGCCGCGGATGCAGAACAGCCTCAAGGACGCCGAGGAGACCACCGCACACATCGACGGAATACTCGTCAATGTCGCCATCGGCTACGGCGGACGCCAGGAGATCGCCGACGCGGTGCGCTCGATGCTGCTCGACGCGGCGGACCGGGGCACCTCACTGGAGAAGCTCGCCGACTCCGTCGACATCGAGATGATCGGCCGCCACCTCTACACCGGCGACCAGCCCGACCCCGATCTGGTCATCCGCACCAGCGGTGAGCAGCGGTTGTCCGGGTTCATGCTGTGGCAGACGGCCCACTCCGAGTACTACTTCTGTGATGTGTTCTGGCCG
The DNA here is from genome assembly GCF_042888685.1 of Streptomyces sp. NPDC002779. Lineage (NCBI taxonomy): Bacteria > Bacillati > Actinomycetota > Actinomycetes > Kitasatosporales > Streptomycetaceae > Streptomyces > Streptomyces sp. NPDC002779. The sequence goes on along the minus strand of NZ_JBIAQC010000001.1, from coordinate 657,048 downwards.
GCCTTCCGCAAGGTCGACTTCCTGCGCGCGATGCGTGACTACGCCGCCCGCCACCGCCGTTACGGCGGCTGAGCCACAGGTCACCCGCCACCCCCTTGGGGTGGAGGTAACAAGGAGTTCACCAGCGCGCCGTTCCCCGCCGTGGCATGGCAGCGCTTGTTCGAGGGCATAAGCCAAGCAGGTCGACACCCGAACCACGGGTGTCGGATCTCAGCGGACGGCACGGGGCCGTCCGCCCGGGAGGCCCTTTGCACCAGCCCGATCGTGCGGTCACCGTACGGACGAAGCAGGTAAGGGCCGGTTCTCGGCCCGTGCAGCGGCGCCGTCGACCGGTCCAGCTCCTCTCCGTCGCTCCCCGACCTCTTCCGAGGGGGTACGTCCTTCCGTGGTGACCAGCGCAACGCGCCCCAAGCCAGACCGGCGCACCTACGTAATCGACACCAGCGTCCTGCTGGCCGACCCGCACGCCCTGAACCGCTTCGACGAGCACGAGGTCGTGCTCCCCATCGTCGTGGTCACGGAGCTGGAGGCCAAGCGGCACCATCCCGAGCTCGGCTACTTCGCCCGGCAGGCGCTGCGTCTGCTCGACGAGTTCCGGGTCCGGTTCGGCCGTCTCGACGCCCCGATCCCGATCGGGGAACTGGGCGGGACGGTGCGTGTCGAGCTCAACCACTCGGACCCCAGCGTTCTGCCGACCGGCTACCGCCTGGGGGACAACGACTCCCGCATCCTCGCGGTCGCCCGCAATCTGCAGGCCGAAGGGTTCGACGTCACCGTCGTGTCGAAGGACCTGCCGCTCAGGATCAAGGCCTCGTCCGTCGGGCTCCTCGCCGAGGAGTACCGCGCCGAACTCGCCATCACGGACTCCTCCGGCTGGACCGGAATGTCCGAACTGACGCTCCCCGGCGAGCAGGTGGACGTCCTCTTCGAGGTGGGGCACGCCCATGTGCCCGAGGCGGCGGACCTGCCGGTGCACACCGGGCTCACCATCCAGTCCGAGCGCGGCAAGGCGCTGGGCCGGGTGACGGCCGACGGCAACGTCCGGCTGGTGCGCGGCGACCGGGAGGCGTTCGGTATCAAGGGCCGCAGCGCTGAGCAGCGCATCGCGCTCGACCTGCTGCTCGACCCGGACATCGGGATCGTGTCGATGGGCGGCCGAGCCGGTACCGGCAAGTCGGCGCTGGCGCTGTGCGCGGGCCTGGAGGCCGTGCTGGAGCGCCGTCAGCACCAGAAGGTGATGGTCTTCAGGCCGCTGTACGCCGTGGGCGGGCAGGAGCTCGGCTATCTGCCGGGCAGCGAGGCCGAGAAGATGAGCCCCTGGGCGCAGGCGGTGTTCGACACGCTGTCCGCGGTCACCAGCCGCGAGGTCATCGAGGAGGTCACCTCGCGCGGGATGCTGGAGGTCCTCCCGCTCACCCATATCCGCGGCCGCTCGCTGCACGACGCGTTCGTGATCGTGGACGAGGCGCAGTCGCTGGAGCGGAATGTCCTGCTGACCGTTCTGTCCAGAATCGGCGCCAATTCACGGGTGGTGCTGACCCATGACGTGGCCCAGCGGGACAATCTCCGGGTCGGGCGCTACGACGGAGTCGTCGCCGTCGTGGAGAAACTGAAGGGGCATCCGCTTTTCGCCCATGTCACGCTGAACCGGTCCGAGAGGTCCCAGATCGCCGCCCTTGTGACCGAAATGCTGGAGGATGGGCATATCTGACCCGAGACTGCCCCGAGTGCTTAACTTGAGGTAGCTACTCGCCAGTTGGCGCCGTCCGACAAAGGCCCAGAGCCTAGTCGGGCGGCGCCTTGGTGTGTTGCCGTTTCGTGGAACTGCCGGGACCAAACGGGATGTGAGCTTTCACACGCAACACAGAATTGCCTCACGGCGTCCGGGTACGGCAGAGTCTCCTTCCTGTCAGGCCCCGCATACGGCACATCCGTACCTTCAGAGGTATGGCACCCCGTGAGGAACACCGCCAACTCCATAGCGTCGCCGTATGCCGCCCGCGCACCACGCGGCGCTCCCCGGAGGGGAGTTGCCCACCGGGCCCGTGCCTCCCGTGACCCCGCAGTTGGGAGGCCAGCGCCAGGGGCAAGATTGCGTCCGCCAGGGTCACCGAAGCGGGCGATGCTGGAAGGAAACCGTGTGAGCCGGATCTCGGTCCGGGGATTCGCAGTGGTCTCGGCCACCGCGGTCACCGCCGTCGGAAGCGTTGTCGGCGTTGCCTCGGGCAGCACCGCGCAGAACAACGACGCCGAAGCGACGGCAGCCGACGCCACGCTCCTCGCGGACATACCCACGGGCCAGCAGGCCCAGGTACAGACCGCTTCCCTGACGCAGCAGGCGACCGTCCAGGCGATCGCCGCCGACGCGAGCGCCAAGAAGGACGCGGAGGAAGCGGCCCGCAGGGCCGCCGCCCAGACCGCGATCGAGAAGAAGGAAGCCGCGGAGAAGGCGGCGAAGGCAGCGAAGGCGGCCGAGGAAGCCAAGGAGCGCGAAGAGGCCGAGGCGAAGGCCTCCCGGTCCTCCTCCAGCTTCGCTGTGCAGAGCTCGTACACCATCGCGCAGATCCAGGCGATGGCGCAGTCGATGGTGCCGTCCGGCCAGTGGCAGTGCTTCAGCAACATCGTGGACCACGAGTCCAGCTGGAACTACAAGGCCGTGAACCCCTCCTCCGGCGCCTACGGTCTCTTCCAGGCCCTGCCGGCGGGCAAGTACGCCTCCGCCGGCGCCGACTGGCAGACCAACCCGGCCACCCAGATCAAGTGGGGCCTCAACTACATGAACGAGCGGTACGGCAGCCCGTGCGACGCCTGGTCGTTCTGGCAGGCCAACCACTGGTACTAGGCATTTCCCCGCTCAACCTCGCACAGCCCCTCACCGTCCTACGGTGAGGGGCTGTCGCCATGTACGGTCGGACCGGACGACTCCGGGGGGAGTGGTGGGGAAAGACGGGGGAAGAGGACGGAACATGTCTCGAGTGCCAGGGTGGCTCGGTCGGCTCGGCGCCGGACTGACCCGGATGGGAGACCGGTTGGACGAGCGCCGCGCGGAGGTGCAGCGCGAGAGCGCCGAACCCCCGGCCGCCTCCGCGCCGACGCCTCCCCCCGCCGACAAGGCGCCGCCGTCCGTTCAGCGTGTGTACGTGGCTCCGGCGCGTCCGGATCCCGCGCTGGCCGTGCCGTGGGGTGTGCGGGTCGCCGCCGAGGCCGGCTGGCGGCTGCTGGTGCTGGCCGGCACCGTATGGGTGCTGATGCGGGTCATCAGCGCCGTACAGCTGGTCGTGCTGGCGTTCGTGGCCGCGCTGTTGATGACGGCGCTGCTCCAGCCCACGGTGGCGCGGCTGCGCCGGATCGGTGTCCCGCAGGGCCTCGCGACCGCGCTCACGGCGATCCTGGGCTTCGTGGTGATGGGCCTGATTGGCTGGTTCGTCACCTGGCAGGTCATGGAGAACCTCGACAACCTCTCCGACCAGATCCAGGACGGTATCGACGAGCTGCGCGACTGGCTGCTGAACAGCCCCTTCCACGTCACCGACAAGCAGATCAACGACATCGCCGAGAATCTGCGCGACGCGGTCGGCGCCAACACCGACGAGATCACCTCGGCGGGCCTGGAGGGCGTCACGGTCATCGTCGAGGCGCTGGGCGGCATACTGCTGGCGGCCTTCTCGACGCTGTTCCTGCTCTACGACGGCAAGCGGATCTGGGAGTGGTCGCTGCGGCTGGTGCCCGCGGCGGCCCGGCCGGGGGTGGCGGGCGCGGGCCCGGCCGCGTGGCGGACGCTCACCGCGTATGTGCGCGGGACGCTGATAGTGGCTCTGATCGACGCCGTCTTCATCGGCATCGGGATCTACTTCCTGGATGTGCCGATGGCCGTCCCGCTGGCCGTCTTCATCTTCCTGTTCTCGTTCATCCCGCTCGTCGGCGCGGTGGCCTCCGGCGCGCTGGCGGTCGTGGTGGCGCTGGTGACGCAGGGCGTCTTCACGGCGGTGATGGTGCTGGCGGTCGTGCTCGCGGTGCAGCAGATCGAGGGGCACATCCTGCAGCCGTTCATCCTCGGCCGCGCGGTCCGGGTCCACCCCCTCGCGGTGGTCCTGTCGGTCGCGGCGGGCGGCCTGATCGCGGGCATCGGCGGCGCGGTGGTGGCGGTGCCGCTGGTGGCGGTGACCAACACGGTGGTGGGCTATCTGAAGGCGTACTCGCAGGAGAGCCCGGAGAGCCCGGAGAGCCCGCAGGTGGTCGCGGATGCCGAAGGCCCCGTCCACGCCGAAGGCCCCGTCCACGACAGTGAACGGGGCCCGGAGTGACCTGGCTTACGCGGAGAGGACCGCTTCGGCGTCGAGGGTGACGGCGACCGCCTGGATCACCGAGGCGATCTTGAACGCCTCCTGGACGACCTCGCGCTCCAGGCCGGCCTTGCGCAGCACCTGCTCGTGCGAGTCGAGGCACATGCCGCAGCCGTTGATGGCGGAGACCGCGAAGGACCACAGCTCGAAGTCGACCTTGTCGACACCGGGGTTGCCGATGACGTTCATCCGCAGGCCCGCGCGCAGGGTGCCGTACTCGTGGTCCGACATCAGGTGGCGGGTGCGGTAGAAGACGTTGTTCATCGCCATGACGGCGGCGGCCGCCTTGGCGGCGGTGTACGCCTCCGGCGTCAGGTTCGCCTTCGCCTCCGGCTCCAGCTCGCGCAGCACGATCGGGGAGCGCGAGGCGATGGCGGTCGCCAGCACGGTGCCCCACAGCTGCTGCGCCGGGAGGTCGGAGTTGCCGATGACGGAACCCAGGTTGAGCTTCAGGTCCTTGGCGTAGTCCGGGACGGCGGACTTGAGGGAGTCGAGGGACATCTCAGGTCACTCCCCGGCCAGCAGCTTGACCGCGTCCAGCGTCTCGTCGCCCTTGGTCCAGTTGCAGGGGCACAGCTCGTCGGTCTGCAGCGCGTCGAGGACCCGCAGGACCTCCTTGGGGTTACGGCCGACGGAGCCGGCGGTGACCATCGTGAACTGGATCTCGCGGTTCGGGTCCACGACGAAGACCGCGCGCTGGGCGAAGCCGTCCTCGCCCTCGATGCCGAGGTCGCGCATCAGCTCGTGCTTGGAGTCGGCCAGCATCGGGAAGGGCAGGTCGGTCAGGTCCGGGTGGTCCTTGCGCCAGGCGTGGTGGACGAACTCGGAGTCACCGGAGAAGCCGAGGATCTGGGCGTCGCGGTCGGCGAACTCGTCGTTCAGCTTGCCGAACGCGGCGATCTCGGTCGGGCACACGAAGGTGAAGTCCTTCGGCCACGCGAAGACCACGAGCCACTTGCCCTCGTAGGACTTGTGGTGGATCTGCTCGAACTCCTTGCCCTTCTCCAGGGAGACACAGGCGGTCAGTTCGAACTCGGGGAACTTGTCACCAACAGTGAGCACAGGCTCTCCTTGCAGCGAAGAAGCGTCCGGATCGCGGACGCTTCTCATGGGTTGGACGAGGTCGATGCTGGCACACGGTGCATTGATTAGAGAAATTGCTACACTCGGTCATGGTGATCGGAGGCGGTTATCAGTGACCGTGAGTAATGGTGGAGCCAAGAGGCGACTGCCGAGTCTCGCCCAGCTGCGGGCGTTCGCGGCCGTGGCGGAGCATCTGCACTTCCGGGACGCGGCCGCCGCCATCGGCATGAGCCAGCCCGCCCTGTCCGGTGCCGTGGCCGCGCTGGAGGAGACCCTCGGCGTCACGCTGCTGGAGCGGACCACCCGCAAGGTGCTGCTCTCGCCGGCCGGTGAGCGGCTCGCGGTGCGCGCGAGGGCCGTACTGGACGAGGTGGGTGCGCTGTTGGCGGAGGCGGAGGCGGTACGCGCCCCGTTCACCGGGGTGTTGCGGCTCGGGGTCATCCCGACCGTGGCGCCGTACCTGCTGCCGACGGTTCTGCGGCTCGTCCACGACCGCTACCCGGACCTCGACCTCCAGGTCCACGAGGAGCAGACCGCCAGCCTCGTCGACGGCCTGAACACCGGCCGCCTGGACCTGCTGCTGCTCGCCGTCCCGCTCGGGGTGCCGGGTGTGGTCGAACTCCCCCTCTTCGACGAGGACTTCGTGCTGGTCACGCCGTTGGACCACCGGCTGGGCGGCCGTACGGGCATCGGGCGCGAGGCGCTCAAGGAGCTCAACCTGCTCCTCCTGGACGAGGGGCACTGTCTGCGCGACCAGGCACTGGACATCTGCCGGGAGGCGGGCCGGGAGGACGCGCCGGTCACCACCACGGCCGCCGGTCTGTCCACCCTGGTCCAGCTCGTCGCGGGCGGTCTCGGTGTCACGCTGCTCCCGCGCACGGCCGTCAAGGTCGAGACGACCCGCAGCAACCAGCTGCTGACCGGCTACTTCTCCGACCCGGCCCCGACCCGCCGCATCGCCCTCGCCATGCGCACGAACGCGGCCCGCAGCGCGGAGTACCAGGAACTGGCCACATCCCTGCGCGACGCCCTGCGCCCGCTCCCGGTACGGGTCCTGGAGGGCGACACGGGCTGAGGGGGCGGCGAGACCGGCCCCGGCCCACCTCCGCGGCACGGGTCACCCCCATCGACTCGCTGCCCGGTGGGACGGGTCAGGGCCCATCGGGGTCGCGGTCGGCGGGCGGGTTGTTCTGCCTTTCCGGCGGATGGCCCCCGCCTGGCGTTGGGCGCGGCCCGCAGGGCGGGGGGCCGCTATGGCGTGGGCGCGGAGGGCGCGAGTCAGGCCGCCGGTCGCCTCGGCGCGGGGCGTACGTCGTCGGTCGCGGCTGACAGCGCCCCGCGGGGGCACAGTCGGGGGCGGTCGCCGGATGGCCCCGCCTGGCGTGGGCGCGGGCCGCATGGGTGGGTGCCGCCATGGGGTCCGCTGTCGGTCGCGGCTGGCAGTGCCGCGCGGGGCCGTCCGGCGGATGGCCCCGGCCTGGGGCGTGGGGGCTGGGCCCGCAGGGTGGGGTGCCGCTATGGAGTCCGGTAGCGGGGGGAGTTGGTAAACCCTGCGGGCCGCTGTCGGAGGGCGGTCGCTTCGGCCTTCTGGCGGGTGGTCGCCGCCTGCGCGGAGGCGTGGCTGGCCGGTAGCGGGGGGTTGTTCTGACGGGATCCGCTGGCGGGTGGGGGCGGTTGGGGTCCGGAGCACTCTGCGGGGTCGTAGCGCACGGGCTGGTCGGCTTGCAGATCGGGTGGATGGTTCCCGACTGTGCAGCGGCGCCGGGGTGGTGTCTGCGCGGCCCGGTGCCGGTGGAGTCGGCAGCGACTTCGACGGCCCGCAGGGCCGGGGGGCGCTGCGGGCCGCTTGGGTGGGGGAGTTCGGCCGGTTCCGGTTCGTTCTACTCGGTGCGCAGGCCGTCCGGGCGCATCAGTCTCAGGAGGGGAGGCAGGCTGAGCAGGGTCACCGCGAGGACCACGCCCGCCGCGGCGCCGGTCATGGACAGCAGGCTCCCCCAGTCCACCCGTACCGCCGTGTCCGTCATCCGCAGCAGGACCGCGCCGAGGGTCAGGCCCACCGCCGAGGCCAGCAGCAGACCCAGCGTGATCGGGATCGCCGTCTGCCACAGCACCGACAGGCTCAGCGTGCGCCGCCGGGTGCCGAAGGCGACCAGCGCCGACAGCAGCTTCTTGCGTTCGCGCAACTGCTCCAGCTGCGACACCAGCAGACTCGCGCCGATCAGCATCAGCACGCACACGGCACCGACGAACAGACCCGTGCGGATGGAGGCGAACCGGTTGGACTCCTCCGTCGCCGACCAGTCCTCGGCGCGTACCAGCGGACCCAGCGCCGCCACGGTGTTGCGCACCCGCTCGCGCGCGTCGGAGACGGACGGGTCGAGCGCGATGTACGCCCGCCCGGTCATGGCCTGCGCGGCACCCTCCGGCAGCGCCTTCGGAGTGATCAGGAAGCCGCCCCGCTCCATACCGCTCAGATCCCGGCGCGCTTCCACCTTCCGCAGATCCGCCGGCACCTGCCAGGCGACCTCCCGGCCCGGGGTGGAGCCCGCGTAGCTCGGATCCAGGTACAACGTCCGCCCCGGCACGGCCAGTCGCGCGGTGTCCGTGTCGTACTCCACACCGGGGACGGCGAAGACGTCACCGTCCCGGCACGAGGTCAGCCTGGCCTGCTCCCGCAGGGCCGCGCAGTCCCCGACGGTCACCGAGGCGCCCTTCTCGGGGTCCAGGCGCCTGTCCCCGAGCCAGCCCTCGGAGTGGGCGACGATCCGCCGCACGCCCTCGGTCCCGCGCAACCGCTCCGCGGCATCCTCGATACCGACGCCGCCGCCCGACGTCACCTGCATCTGCGCCTGGGAGACGTCGTAGCCGGTGCTCTTGGTGTAGTCGCTGTCCACCCCGGCGAACAGCATCTGCAGCGCGATGGCCCCGGCCACCGCCACCGCGACGCCGTTGACCAGCCGGGCGGCCGTACCGCTGCTCAACTGAAGCCGCCGTACCGCCAGTTGCCAGGCGATCCCGCCGCCGCCGAGCCGGCCGACGACCGTCTCCACGATCCACGGCAGCAGCGCGGTCACGCCGATCAGCAGCAGCATCACACCGCCGACGACGAGGTACTGGTTGAAGTCGCCGTCCTCGTTGCCCTGCCCGACCATCGGGTAGAGCAGCGCGAGTCCGCCGAGCGGCAGCAGCAGCCGCCACCACAGCCTGCGCCGCGCCGGCTTGGCCGTACGCACCACACCGAGCGGCTCGATGACCACCCCGCGCAGCGCCAGCAGCGTCACCAGCACCGCGGCCGCCGGCACGGCCATGGCCACCAGCAGGGCCAGCGCGGGAGAGGGGTTCAGATCGTCCGGGAAGACGCTGAACCGGAACACCTCGACCGATCCCGCGATCTGACGACCGATCAGGAAGAAGACAGCGCCGAGGACCAGTCCGAGCAGCGCGCCCGCCAGTGCCTCACCGGCCGCGATACGGCGGGTCATCCGGCCGTCGGAGCCCACCAGGCGCAGCGCCGCCAGCCGCCGGTCGCGGCGCTCGCCGCCGAACCGCACGGCCGCCGCGATGAACACCGCGACCGGCATCAGCAGCGCGACGAGGACGACCAGGATCAGCAGGATCAGCACCGGGTCGGACTTCTCCCGGGACGGGTTGGGGTCGCCGTAGCGGTCGATGCGGACCACCTGGCCCCCGTCGACGTACGGTGCGAGCCCTTCGCCGCCCCGGTAGAAGGTCAGATCCGCCGAGCCGACCAGGCCGCTCTGCCTGACGGTCCCGACGATCCGCTCCGGCAGCCGCTCCCGCAGCAGCGCGCCGTCACCGGACTCCAGCACCCGCTTCAGCGCCGGTGAGACCACCATCTCGCCCGCCGCCGGGAACCTGTCCACTCCGGGCGGCAGCGGCGCGCGCGGCCCCTCGGGCTCCAGGATCCGCCCCCGTACGTCCGTGCCGCGGAACACCGTGCTCGCCTCCACGACCAGCAGGGTGTCGTCGGCCTTGGCCGGCATCTCGGCGCTGAAGGTGATGTCGGTGCGCGCGGCGCCGCGGTCGTCCCGGGCGGCCAGCGCGTTCGGGATCGCCGTGGTCAGCAGCAGCAGCGCCACGCCCAGTCCGACCCCGACGGCCGTCAGCACGGCCCGGGTCCAGCCCTCGCGCCCGCCCGCGAAGGCGAACCGGAACCCCAGGGCGAGGTCCCTCCCCCACTGGTTCATACGATCCGCTCCATGTCCCGGGACCGGCCGTCCCGTACGACGATCTCGCGGTCGGAGTAGGCGGCCACCCGTGCCTCGTGCGTGACCAGCACGACGGCGGCGTTGGTGGACCGCGCGGCCTCCGTGAGCAGTTCCATCACGCGCTCGCCGTTGAGGGAGTCCAGCGCGCCGGTCGGCTCGTCGGCGAACAGCACCCGGGGGCCGGTGACCAGCGCGCGGGCCACGGCGACCCGCTGCCCCTGGCCGCCGGAGACCTCACCGGGCCGCTTCTTGCGCAGGTCGTCGACCTCCAGCCGTTCCATCCAGGACAGCGCGGTGCGCTCGGCCTCCTTGCGGGCGGTGCCGTTCAGCCGGAGCGGCAGGGCGACGTTCTCGACGCAGGTCAGCTCGGGCACCAACTGCCCGAACTGGAAGACGAAGCCGAACTCCGAGCGCCTGAGCCGGCTGCGCTCGCCGTCGCCCATGGTGGCGAGCTCGCGTCCGGCGTAGGTGATCGACCCGGAGTCGGGCGGCACGATCCCGGCGAGACAGTGCAGCAGCGTCGACTTCCCGGAGCCGGACGGGCCCATCACGGCGACGACCTCTCCGGGATGCACGGAGAACTCGGCGCCGTCGAGGGCGACGGTCGGACCGTAGGCCTTGCGCAGCTCCTGGGCCGCGAGCAGGGCACCGGCGGGCGGCGTCACTTGACCACCACCTCGGCCAGCTTGTCGAGCCGCGCGGCGGTCAGTTCCAGCCAGCGCAGATCGGCCTCCAGATGGAACAGGGCGTGGTCGCAGATCAGCTGGTCCGCGAGATCGCCCTTGCGCTTGCGGTCGGTGAGGATCCGCATCATCCGCAGATGCTCGGCGCGCTGGGTGTCGAGGATGTCGGCGGCGTCGCGCCGGGTGAGCAGCGCGAGGACGACCTTGGTGTAGAGCGTGGACTGCAGGTACGGCTCGGGCTTCTCGGGCGTCGCCAGCCACCGCTGTACGTCGGTGACCCCGGCGTCGGTGATGGCGTACCGCTTGCGCTCGGGGCCGCCGCCGGGTTCGATGCCGTCGACCTCGACGAGACCGTGCTTCAGCAGCCGGGACATCGTCGAGTAGACCTGGCCGTAGTGCAGCGGCCGGTCGTGACCGAACTTCTCGTCGAAGGCCCGCTTCAGGTCGTAGCCATGACGCGGGCCTGATTCCAGGAGCCCCAGGAGGGTGTGACCGATGGACATGAGCGCGACTCTACACGCGGTGTATACGCCGTATGTATACGCGCGGTGTGCAGTCGCTGGCGGGGCGTACGGCCGCCCAGGTGGGGGCCTGTTGTCACGGTTCTGTCACTGAGGTTCGGGCGGGCCCGCGGGCGGGCGTCCGCGGCGCGGGATCGGCCCCGTCTCCCTCGGCAGGCGCCCCGCCTCGGCGAGCGCCTTGCGCAGCAGGAACTCGATCTGCGCGTTGGCCGAGCGCAGGTCGTCCCCGGCCCAGCGGGCCAGTGCCTCGTAGACGGCCGGGTCCAACCGCAGCAGCACCTGCTTGCGCTGCGGCCGGCCCTGGGAGGCGGTCACTGGTAGAGCGTCCCCGTGTTGAGCACCGGCTGCGGCGCCCGGTCACCGCACAGCACCACCATCAGGTTCGACACCATCGCCGCCTTGCGCTCCTCGTCCAGCTCCACGATGTCCCGCTCGCCGATCCGCGCGAGCGCCGCCTCGACCATGCCGACGGCTCCGTCCACGATCTGCCGCCGGGCCGCGACGACCGCCCCGGCCTGCTGCCGCTGGAGCATCGCCGAGGCGATCTCGGGGGCGTACGCGAGATGCGTGAAGCGCGACTCGATGATCTGCACTCCGGCCGCCTCCACGCGCGCGTGCAGTTCGGCGGCGAGCTTCTCGGTGATCTCCTCGGCGTTGCCGCGCAGCGAGAGGCCGTCCTCGTCATGGGCGTCGTAGGGGTACTCGATGGCGATGTGCCGGACGGCCGCCTCGGTCTGGGTGGAGACGAACTCCAGGAAGTCGTCCACCTCGAAGCTGGCCTGCGCGGTGTCCTCGACCCTCCAGACGACGACCGCGGCGAGCTCGATCGGGTTGCCGTAGGCGTCGTTGACCTTGAGGACCGCCGTCTCGTGATTGCGGACCCGGGTCGAGATCCTGACCCGGGAGGTGAGCGGGTTCACCCAGCGCAGCCCGTCCTGCCGGATCGTCCCGCGGTACCGCCCGAAGAGCTGGACCACCCGGGCCTCGCCCGGCGCGACCATGTTCAGCCCGCACATCGCGAGGAACGCGGCGAGGGCGATCAGGATGCCCCCGGCGATCAGCGCGGCCTTGGCGCCGGTCCCGTCCACCGTGGTGGCGCCGGCGACGCAGCCCGCGCCGAGGGCGAGCCCGAGCAGGCCGAGCAGCAGCGCGAGTCCGCCGCCGATGCTGTGCGCGGCGAACTCGCGCACCCGCGGCGCGGGCATGTCGGGTACGTCGGGTGCGGTGGTGGTGTGGCTGTTGGACATGGGTCCCCCGGATCTTCCTTCTGGTCTTCCTGCTGGCATAGCTTCCATCTAGCTAAGTGATATCACATTAGCGCAGTCAGGCAACCTTGCGCACCTGTCACTCGTCGGTTCCAGAGGGATGGGTGCTGATTCTCACGTCCGTAAAAGACCGGATCGGCGGCCCTTTGTCACATCTGACGGTGTTAGCTTTCTGAGCTGACCTGAGCGGCGAACCTGTGTGGCATCGGTGCACACGAGAGCGAAGCGGAGCGGATCGGACTCATGGGACGAGCGGAAGAGAGACGAGCACGGCAGCGCGGTGGCCGCCGCGCGGCGCCCAAGCGTCGCCGCTCGTCCGGCCCGGCCGGCGCCGGCGGCATACGCAGGTTCTTCACCTGGAAGAAGATCCTCGGCACCTTCCTGGGCCTGTTCCTGCTCGGCATCGGCGGCTTCATCGTGCTGTACCTGATGGTGGAGGTGCCCCAGGGCAACGCCGCCGCCCGGCTGCAGAGCAACGTCTACAAGTACAGCGACGGCACGGTCCTCGCCCGCGACGGCAAGGTCAACCGCGAGATCGTGGACCTGTCCAAGGTGCCCGAGGAGATCCGCAACGCCTTCGTCGCCGCCGAGAACAAGTCCTTCTACAAGGACTCCGGCGTCGACTTCAAGGGCACCGCCCGCGGACTGCTCAACACGGTCAGCGGCAAGGGCGCGCAGGGCGGCTCGACGATCACCCAGCAGTACGTCAAGAACTACTACCTCACCCAGGAGCAGACCGTCACCCGCAAGCTGCGGGAACTGGTCATCTCCCTGAAGGTGGACCGCCAGATGTCGAAGGACGAGATCCTCGCGGGCTACCTCAACACCAGCTACTTCGGCCGCAACGCCTACGGCATCCAGGCCGCCGCGCAGGCCTACTACCGGGTCGACGCCGAGAAGCTCAGCGTCGAGCAGGGCGCGTATCTCGCGGCCCTGCTCCAGGCGCCGAGCCAGTACGACTGGGCGGTCGCCTCGGAGACCGGCAAGGAGCTCGTCAGGGCCCGCTGGAACTACGTCCTCGACAACATGGTCGAGGAGGGCTGGCTGAACTCCTCCGACCGGCAGTCGATGGAGTTCCCGGTGCCCAAGGAGCCCAAGGCCGTCGCGGGCCTGGAGGGCCAGAAGGGCTACCTCGTCGAGCTCGCCAACAACCAGCTCGAAGAGCAGCTGATGAAGCAGGAGGGCATCTCCCGCTCCGAGGCCGAGACGCAGGTCAAGAGCCAGGGCTGGACCATCACCCTGAACATCGACCGCAAGCGGCAGGCGCAGCTGGAGAAGGCGGTCGAGACCGAGCTGACCAGCAAGCTGGACCCGAAGGAGCGTCCCGTCGACGCGGACATCCAGGCGGGCGCCGTCTCCGTCGACCCCAAGACGGGGAAGATCGTCGCCCTGTACGGCGGCGAGGACTACTTCAAGCACTACCGCTCCAACGCGACCCGGACCGACTACCAGCCGGCGTCGACGTTCAAGCCGGTCATCCTCGCCGCGGCCCTGGAGAACGGGGCCGAGACCCAGGACGGCGAGACCATCGGCGCGAGCACGGTCTACGACGGCACCAGCAAGCGGCCGGTGGTGGACGCGAACGGCAAGAAGGTCGGCTTCGCCCCGCCGAACGAGGACGACGTCGACTACGGCGATGTCACCGTCCAGACCGCCATGAACAAGTCCGTCAACTCGGTGTTCGCGCAGATGGGCGTGGACGTCGGCATGGACGAGGTGATGGACACCGCCGCCGAACTCGGCATGGACGACGGTCTGGAGGCGGTGCCCGCGCAGACGCTCGGCACCATGGGCGCCAGCCCGCTCCAGATGGCCGGGGTCTACGCCACCCTCGACAACCACGGCAAGCAGGTCACCCCGACCCTGATCAAGTCCGCCGAGCAGCACAACCGCACGGTCGAGATGCCCGACGCGATCGGCGAACAGGTCATCAGCCGCGAGGCCGCCGACACCGTGACCTCGGTGCTCACCGGCGTGGTCGACGACGGTACGGCCCGGCGCTCGGTGCGCGACAACCCGGCCCGGAACGGCCAGCAGGTCGCCGGCAAGACGGGTACCTCCGACTTCGGCAGGTCGGCCTGGTTCACCGGTTATACGCCGGACCTGGTGACCGCGGTCGGCATGTTCGGCGAGGACGCCAAGACGCAAGCCCAGGTCAACATGAAGGGCGCGACGGGCACCCTGCCCGGCACCGGCCGGGTCAACGGCGGCGGCCTGCCGGCGTCGATCTGGGCGGCGTACACCTTCGGCGTGACGGACCCGGACGCCGAGTTCGACCTCGACACCGACCAGGGCGCGGCGGTGGAGCCGACCTGGACGCCGACGCCGACCCCAGAGCCGAGCCGCACCCCCACGCAGGAGCCCACCACCCAGGCCCCGACGACCCAGGCCCCCTCGAAGACCCCGACGCAGACGCCGACCGGCACCCCGACGACCGAAGAGCCGACGGACGAACCCACGACGGCCGTGCCGACCACGACACCGCCGACGGACGAGATCCCCGAGGACCCGGCGGAACCGGGCGAGGACGAGGACGAGTAGCGCGTACGGGCGACAACGGCACGAACGGCGAAAGGGCGCCCGGTCCGCACCGGGCGCCCTTCGTCGTACCGTCCGCGGCGTTCAGCTGCGGTTGAGCTCGAACCACACCACCTTGCCGGTGCTGAGCCGGGTGGCCCCCCACCGGCGGGCCAGCTTGTTGACGAGATACAGCCCCCGGCCGCCCTCGTCCGTCGCGCGGGCCTGCCGGAGCCGGGGCAGCTGCGGCACGTCGTCGCCCACCTCGCACCGCAGCACATCCGTGCGCAGCAGCCGCAGCGTGACCGGCCGGGACGTGTACCGCACCGCGTTGGTGACGACCTCGCTCACCAGCAGCTCCACCGAGTCGGACATGTCCTCGAGCCCCCACCGGGACAGTGCCCGCCGGGCCAGCCGCCGCGCCCGCCCGGGCGCCGCGTCCTCCGGCTCCAGGTACCAGTACGCCACATCGCTCGGCGCGATCCCGTCGAAGCGGGCGGCGAGCAGCGCGATGTCGTCGTCCCGGTCACCGGGGCCGAGCATGTCCAGCACCTCGTCGCACAGCGCCTCCAGCGGCGGCGGATGATCCGGCCCGGTCAGCTGGGCGGTCGCGGCGAGCTTCTCGCGCAGTTGCTCTATCCCGGTCCACACGTCCCGCAGCCGCGACTCCACCAGACCGTCGGTGTACAGCAGCAGGGTGGCGCCGGCCGGCGCGTCCAGCTCCACCGCCTCGAAGTCGACCCCGCCGACCCCGATCGGCGCGCCCGGCGGCACCCGCAGCACCTCGGCCCGGCCGCCCAAGTGCAGCAGGACCGGCGGCGGATGACCGGCGTTGGCGATCGTGATGCGATGCGCGACCGGGTCGTACACGGCGTACAGACAGGTCGCCATGCGGTCCGTGCCGAGCCGCTGGGCCTGCTCGTCGAGGTGGTGCAGCACCTCCTGCGGCGGCAGGTCCAGGCCCGCGAGCGTCTGGGCCGTGGTCCGCAACTGCCCCATGATCGCGGCGGAGGTCATGGAATGCCCCATGACATCGCCCACCACCAGCGCCACCCGGCTGCCCGGCAGCGGGATCGCGTCGTACCAGTCGCCGCCCACCCGCGCGGTCTCGGCGGCCGGCAGATAGCGGGACGCGAGCCGTACGCCGGTCGGCCGGGGGAGGGTCTCGGGCAGCATCGTGCGCTGCAGCTCGTCCGCGATGTACGCCTCACGGCCGTACAGCACCGCCTTGTCGATGCCGAGCGCGCTGTGCGTGGCGAGCTGGGCGGCGACCAGAAGGTCGTCCGCCTCGAAGGCGACGCGCTCGGGGCGGCGCAGGAAGATCGCCGCGCCGATCACCCGGCGCCGGCCGCGCAGCGGCGCGAGGATCGCGCGCTGGCCGGTGGGGACCACCAGATCCCCGTCGTCACCGAGGAGTTCGGGCAGCGCGGCGCTGGCCGCGGGCGCGTCGGCGAACACCGGACGGACCCCGCGCAGTACTTCGGCGAGCGCGCCGCCGGGCCGTACCTCGCACAACTCGGCGGTTCCGGCGGACAGTTCGGCCAGCTCGGTCGGCTCCGGCACGCCCTGCGCGGGCAGGAAACCGCCGTCGGTGTCCCGCTCCTCCGGTATCCGGTCGGTGCGGCGCAGCCGCAGCACGACGGGCCCGGTGGGCCGCTCGTCGCCGACCGGCAGCGGGTCGCGGAGGTAGACCAGGATCGCGTCCGAGAACGTCGGCACGGTCGCCCGGCACAGCCCCATCACGATCTCGTCGAGGTCGATGCCGCGGGCGATCCGCCGGGTCGCGGCGCCCACGAACCGCAGCCGGTCCCCGTCCCGCCGCATCGGCGTGGGACGGCCCGGCGGCACTCCCTGCCCGCTGCGGCGCTCCTCCGGGGCCGGCGCGCTGCTCGGCTGGGCCGGGATGCCCTCCGGGACCGGCCGGGGGCGGTGGGTGTCGGCCTCCGCGGCGGCGGAGGGCTGCGCATGCTCGGGACCGTTGCTCACGGGGGCCTTGTCGTTGCCGGACGGGGCGGTGGTGCCCGGGGTGGAGGGCGGTTCTCCGGTGCGGGCCTGCGCCGGTAACGCGGCGGCGCCGGGCGCGCGGGACGGGGTCGGGGTACGCAGGAGCGCCCCGCGGGGATCCGCGGGGTCGGCGCCCGGGGGGCGCTCGAACGAGGTCGGCTGCTCCGTCACGCGTGTCGCATCCATCCGTCCGGGGCGTGTTGTTCGTCCCGCCGAAGTCCCGATACCCGCAATACCTGCCCCAGGAACGGAATTCCCGCGTGGCCGGAGGCAGTTCCTGTGCCACCGGCGGGCTGTGCGCCGCCCGGCCGGGTGTTGCCCTCGTACCCCTCGCTCACGTCCAGCCGCCCCTCGGTGACGATCGGTCAAGCCCAGTGCACGCTCCGGTAGTTGCCACCGCGCGCCCTTGCGGAGGACGATCCTACGTTTCATGCCCGGGGGCGCATCAAGGGTCTCATGAGGACATGTGCGCGGGCGTACGTCCTGCGTCCTCCGGCAGTGACGGTACAGCCCAGGACGGGTTCGGGCGCCAGTGTTGCCAGCCGTCCGAGAACGGTGACCCCCAGGCGCGGATCACCTCCACCGCGGCACGCCCGGCCTCCCGGACCCGTTCGGCGGTGCGGGCGTCCATCAGGCCGTCCTGCTGGGCCTGCGCGAACTCGTCCTCGTCGCGCCAGCCCCAAGTCCGGTCAGGGTACACACAGATGTCCAGGAAGTGGTCCTCGGAATCCACCCCGCCCGGCCGGCGGACCAGCGGTTCCTCCAGGTTCACGTACCAGTTCTTGAACCGCCAGCCCGCATCCCAGAACAGCCACACCGACCACGGCTGCCCGGGTCTGGCCAGTTTCAGCACCCCGGTGCCGAACCAGCGGTCCCGCTGCACCGTACGCGGCTTGGTGTAGCGCGACCGCAGGGGCTCCTCGTGCACGGGGGTGCCGTCCGCCAGCGCGGGCTTGAGACACGCGGTCCCGGGCGCCAGCCATACGGCGAGCAGCTCCGGATCGTCCCGTACGACGGTCACCGGACGCACGATGTGGAAGCGTGGGCCGCCGTTCTCCCGGTACCGCCACAGAATGTGACTGCCGGGCGCCCAGTGCGCCGTAGTGCCGCCCGCTTCCACCGTCGTCATCGCTCCACCGTCCGCCATGCACAGATAGTAGGTGTCACCGACTGCCGCCGCTGCGGCGAACGTCACCGTCCGCGCGCCCGGCGCCGATCGTCACGGGCGCGTCATCCGCAGGACATCCAGCGCTTCGTCCAGCTCAGCCAGGGTCAGGTCGCCGCGCTCCACATACCCGCCCTCCAGCACGACTTGACGGATCGTCCGGCGCTGCGCGAGCGCCTTCTTGGCGACCTTGGCGGCCTCCTCGTACCCGATGTACTTGTTCAGCGGCGTGACCACGGACGGTGATGACTCGGCGTACTCGCGGGCCCGTTCACGGTGCGCGACGATGCCGTCGACCGTCCGGTCGGCGAGCAGCCGGGAGACGTTGGCGAGCAGCCGGATCGATTCCAGGACGTTCTTCGCGATGACCGGGAGCATCACATTGAGCTCGAAGTTGCCCGCGGCCCCCGCGGTGGCGACGGTGGCGTCGTTCCCGGTGACCTGTGCGGCGACCATCAGCACCGCCTCCGGGATGACCGGATTGACCTTCCCCGGCATGATCGAGGAGCCGGGCTGTAGATCGGGCAGCGAGATCTCCGCCAGCCCGGTGCGCGGCCCGGAGGCCATCCACCGCAGATCATTGGCGATCTTCGTGAGCCCGACCGCGATGGTCCGCAGCTGCCCGCTGATCTCCACCACGCCGTCCCGCGCGCCCTGCGCCTCGAAGTGGTCGCGCGCCTCGGTGAGCGCCAGCCCCGTGGCCCGGGCGACCTCCTCGATGACGGCGGCGGAGAAACCGGGCGGGGTGTTGATGCCGGTGCCGACCGCGGTGCCGCCCAGCGGCAGCTCGGCCAGCCGGGGGAGGGAGGCCTCCAGCCGCTCGATCCCGTACCGGACCTGGGCGGCGTACCCGCCGAACTCCTGCCCCATCGTGACCGGCGTGGCATCCATGAGATGGGTGCGCCCGGACTTCACGACGTCCGCGAACTCCTCCGCCTTGCGGGCGAGGGAGTCGCCGAGGTGCCGGAGCGCCGGGATCAGATCACGGGTGACGGCGGCGGTGGCGGCGATGTGGATGGAGGACGGGAAGACGTCGTTGGACGACTGCGACGCGTTCACATGGTCATTGGGGTGTACGTCCCGGCCGAGCCGTTCGCTCGCGAGCGTGGCGATGACCTCGTTGGCGTTCATGTTGGACGAGGTGCCCGAGCCGGTCTGGAAGACGTCGACAGGGAAGTGCTCGTCCCACGTCCCGTCCGCGACCTCGGCGGCGGCCCGCTGGATCGCCTCGGCCACGTCCTTGTCGACCACGCCCAGCTCGGCGTTCACCTTCGCCGCGGCGCCCTTGATCCGCGCCAGCGCCTCGATGTGCGCCCGCTCGATCCGCTGCCCGGACACCGGGAAGTTCTCCACGGCACGCTGGGTCTGGGCCCGCCACTTGGCGTGGGCGGGCACCCGCACCTCGCCCATGGAGTCGTGCTCGATGCGATAGCTCTGCTCTTCGTCGGCCACTGCCGATCACCTCCACCTGGCACAGCGCCCCGGACATGTCACCTGTTCCCCGTCGGCGCTGATCGTCACGGCGCGCGGCGGGAGGGGCAGGGGCGGACAATGAAGGAACGCAGGGGGGCCCGGCACCCCACGGGAGGCACGACATGCTCCGCAGCATCAGGACGCTCGGCGCGCTCGGCACCGGTCTGGCGGCGGCGACCGCCCTCGTCATGGCGGCTCCCGCGGCGGCGCAGCAGGACGACTTCACCCTCTACGCCCGGGAGGTCGCGGGCGACGAGGAGGAGCAGCAGCAGGCGCCCGAGGTCGGCGACACCTTCTCCTTCGCCGACGACCTCTACGGGGAGAAGGGCGGCGACAAGGTGGGCCGGGACGGCGTCGCCTGCACGGTCGTCCGCACCGGCGACCCCATGGACATCCAGTGCCTCGGCACCTTCGTCCTGTCCGGCGGCCAGATCACCGCCCAGGTCCTCATGACGGTCCCGCTGGACGAGTCGGCCGAGCTGCCCGCCTTCGACGCGTCCGTCACCGGCGGAACCGGCGACTACCGCGGCGCGAGCGGCCAGATCAGCTTCACGGACGACGGGGACTACCAGCGCCTGGACTTCGACCTGACCTGACCGACGGGCCGCCTGGCGCGGAGCACTGCTCAGGCGTTACGCCAGCCCCGGCCCCCGTACCGCGATCGACGTGAACGTCGGGGCGGAGCCGGATCCTGGAAGAAGTCGTTCGACTTGTTCGTCCGACGGCACCACTCGGCCCGTCCGGCGTTTGAGGACGACGCCTTTCGGGCCGATCGGGGGTCCAGGGGGCGGAGCCCCTGGGCGGGGTCGAAGGGGCGGCAGCCCCTGGGGATGGGACGGGTAGGGGCGGCGGGGGCGAGATCCGTCCCCGCCGCACCGCGAGCACTACGCCAGCCCAGGCCCCCGCACCGGAATCGAGGTGAACGTCGGCGCCGGAGCGGGACCCTGGAAGAAGTCGTTGCCCTTGTCGTCCACGACGATGAACGCCGGGAAGTCCTCGACCTCGATCTTCCAGACCGCCTCCATGCCGAGCTCCTCGTACTCGACGACCTCGACCTTCTTGATGCAGTCCTGCGCGAGGCGCGCGGCCGGGCCGCCGATGGAGCCGAGGTAGAAGCCGCCGTGGGTGCCGCAGGCGTCGGTGACCTGCTTGCTGCGGTTGCCCTTGGCCAGCATCACCTTGGAGCCGCCCGCCGCCTGGAACTGCTCGACGTAGGAGTCCATGCGGCCGGCCGTGGTCGGGCCGAAGGAGCCCGACGCGTAGCCCTCGGGGGTCTTGGCGGGACCGGCGTAGTACACCGGGTGGTCCTTCAGGTACTGCGGCATCTCCTCGCCCGCGTCCAGCCGCTCCTTGATCTTGGCGTGCGCGATGTCACGGGCCACCACCAGCGGGCCGGTGAGCGAGAGCCGGGTCTTCACCGGGTACTTGGTGAGCTCGGCGAGGATCGTCTCCATCGGCTGGTTCAGGTCGATCTTCACGACGTCCGCCGAGTCGTCGAGGTGCTCGTCCGTCGTGTCCGGCAGGAATCGCGCCGGGTCGGTCTCCAGCTGCTCCAGGAAGACGCCCTCGGGGGTGATCTTCGCGACCGCCTGGCGGTCGGCGGAGCAGGAGACGGCGATGGCGACCGGGCAGGAGGCACCGTGCCGCGGCAGCCGGACCACGCGCACGTCGTGGCAGAAGTACTTGCCGCCGAACTGCGCGCCGATCCCGATCTTCTGCGTCAGCTCGAAGACCTTCTCCTCCAGCTCCTCGTCCCGGAACCCGTGCCCGAGCGGCGAGCCCTCGGCCGGGATCTCGTCCAGGTAGTGCGCGGAGGCGTACTTGGCGGTCTTCAGCGCGTACTCGGCGGAGGTGCCGCCGACGACGATGGCCAGGTGGTACGGCGGGCAGGCGGCCGTACCGAGCGAACGGATCTTCTCCTCCAGGAACTTCATCATGGAGGCCTCGTTCAGGACGGCCTTCGTCTCCTGGTAGAGGAAGGACTTGTTGGCGGAGCCGCCGCCCTTCGCCATGAAGAGGAACTTGTAGGCGCCGCCGTCGGTGGCGTACAGCTCGATCTGCGCGGGGAGGTTGGAGCCGGTGTTCTTCTCCTCCCACATGGTCAGCGGGGCCATCTGCGAGTACCGCAGGTTGAGGTTCAGGTACGCGTCGTAGATGCCGCGCGAGAGGGCTTCCTCGTCCCCGCCCTCGGTCAGCACGTTCTGTCCGCGCTTGCCCATCACGATCGCCGTGCCGGTGTCCTGGCACATCGGCAGGACGCCCGCCGCCGCGATGTTCGCGTTCTTCAGCAGGTCCAGGGCGACGAACTTGTCGTTGCTGGACGCCTCGGGGTCGTCGATGATCCGCCGCAGCTGAGCCAGGTGCGCGGGGCGCAGGTAGTGCTGGATGTCGTGGATGGCCTCGGCGGCGAGCTTGCGCAGTGCCTCCGGCTCGACCTTGAGGAACGTCCGCCCGTCGGCCTCGAAGGTGGAGACACCCTCGGAGGTCACCAGCCGGTACGGGGTGGTGTCCTCTCCCATGGGGAGCAGATCGGTGTACGCGAACTCAGGCATGTCGCCCATTCCTCACTCGACAGATGCGGCGGCCGACCTCCGTCGGTCAGCGCCCACCAGCGTAGGACCTGCCGCCGGAGGCGGGCTTGTGAGGTAAGGCTCAGTTCGACCCGGACGGGGACTGTCGCGATCTATCGTGAGTGGGTACGCTGCTGCCGTGGACCTTCAGAAGCAGACCGCGCCCGCCGCCGAGCTCCGTGCCTCCGACGCCGACCGCGACCGGATCGCGGACATCCTCCGCGAGGCGCTCGCCGAGGGCCGCCTCACCCCCGACGAGCACAGCGAGCGGGTGGAAGGGGTGCTGGCCGCCAAGACGGTGGGCGAGCTGGAGGTCTTCATCAAGGACCTGCCCGCGGCCCACGGTCCCCGGCCGGCGGCCTCGTACGCCCACATCCCGAGCCGCCCCGCCAACCTCCCCACCGACCCCGACGACACCGCAGTCGCGATCTTCAGCAGCGCCGTCCGCAAGGGCCGTTGGCGCGCCGGGCGCCGGATCCACGCGTACGCGATCTTCGGCAGCGTGGAGATCGACCTCAGCGAGGCGCTCTTCGAGTACCAGCAGGTCGTGGTCAAGGCGATCTCGGTCTTCGGCAGCGTCGAGATCCGCGTCCCGGAGAACGTGTCGCTGCGCGGCACCGGCGGCGGCGTCCTCGGCAGCTTCGAGGTGGACACGCTGGACGCCGAGGACGCGGCGGCGCCCGTGGTCTACGTCGACGGGTGGGCCGTACTGGGCAGCATCGAGGCCAGGCCCCGGCGCGGCAAGCTGGTCACCGACATCCTCGACCGGGTCCACGCCAAGGTCGGGAAGAGTTTGCGCAAGCATCTGAATCATTGACAGACGCAAATCCGAGGGCAACCGAAATCAACCGGTCCGCTCATCCGGTCGCGCAGGAGCCCCCGGAATCCAGCGCTTCGGAACTGCCTGCATAGGCGCGCGCACAGCGGGTAGACCTTGCTGCATCGTCTCTCGCTCGCGAAGCCGTCGTCAGGAGTAGACCGTGCTGCAACCGCCGCATTCGTCCCTGCATGTCGCTGCCGTTCCGGCCCAGCGGGAGCCAGTGCGAGACAGGGATCAAGACGCGCCCTGGCACACCGAGGCGGTGTGCCGGCGCGACGAGGCCGGCCTGTTCTTCGCCCCTTCCAAGGAGCCCACCGCGGCCCGGCTCTCCCGCGAGGAGGCGGCCAAGCGAGTCTGCGCGCGCTGCCCGGTCATGGTCGAATGCCGCGAACACGCCCTCCTCCAGCCCGAGCCCTACGGGGTCTGGGGCGGCCTCACCGCGGCGGAACGCCGCGTGGTGCTGGCCCGCCGCAGGCGCCGCGACCTCGAACTGAAGAAGGCGGCGAGGGCGACGGGCCGCATAGCCCAGGCCGGCTGAGCCGCACAGGGCAGGGAAAAGGCGCCCCCTCCGCACCGGGGGCGCCCATGGGCCGCTGACCGGCCTCGCAGCTCGGCCTGTTGCTTGGCCGCGCTGCTTGGTCCGTTACTTGGCCCGGTCGAAGTCGATCGCGCTGTACGCCCGCAGCTTGCTCAGCCGGTGCTCGGAGTCGATCCGCCGCACCGTCCCGGACTTGGACCGCATCACGATCGACTCGGTGACCGCGGAGTCCGCCCGGTACCGCACGCCCCGGAGCAGCTCACCGTCGGTGATGCCGGTGGCGACGAAGAACACGTTCTCACCCTGGACGAGGTCCTCGGTCGTCAGCACCCGGTCGAGATCGTGCCCGGCGTCGATCGCCCGCTGCCGCTCCTCGTCGTCCTTCGGCCACAACTTGCCCTGGATGGTGCCGCCGAGACACTTCACGGCACAGGCCGAGATGATCCCCTCCGGCGTACCGCCGATGCCGAGGAGCATGTCGACGCCGGTGCCCTCGCGCAGGGCGTAGATCGACGCCGCGACGTCACCGTCGGAGATCAGCTTGATGCGGGCGCCGGCGTCCCGGATCTCCTTGATGATCCCCTCGTGCCGGGGCCGGTCGAGGATCACCACGGTGACGTCCTCCGGCGTGGACCGCTTCGCCTTGGCGACCCGGCGGATGTTGACCGAGACCGGGGCGTTGATGTCGACAAAGTCGGCGGCCTCGGGCCCGGTGACCAGCTTGTCCATGTAGAAGACGGCCGACGGGTCGAACATCGCCCCGCGCTCGGTGGCCGCGAGGACGGCGATCGCGTTCGGCATGCCCTTGGCGGTCAGCGTGGTGCCGTCGATCGGGTCGACGGCGATGTCCACCTCGGGCCCGGTGCCGTCGCCGACCCGCTCCCCGTTGAAGAGCATCGGCGCCTCGTCCTTCTCGCCCTCACCGATGACGACGACGCCGTTCATCGAGACGGTGGAGACGAGGGTGCGCATCGCGCGCACCGCGGCACCGTCGGCGCCGTTCTTGTCGCCGCGCCCGACCCAGCGGCCCGCGGCCATGGCGGCTGCTTCGGTGACCCGGACGAGTTCCAGGGCGAGGTTGCGGTCGGGGGCCTCGGAGGGGACATCGAGTTCGGACGGCAAGTGATGATGTTCGGTCATCGGAGCGCACCTTTCTGATACGACGACGGCCGGATGAGGGTGATGCCGACGACTCTATCGTCAGGCCTGCAGAATGAGCAGGGGGCCCCACGGATGAGCGGACCGGGCACCTGCGACGATAGGGGCGTGGCAGGTACGAACGCTAAGCAGAAGTCGGTCCGCAACATGGTCCTCTCCCTCGCGGTGACCATCCTCGCGGCGGGGGTCGTGTACCTCTTCATCCCGCACGAGGAGTCCGCCCCGGACCTCAAGCGGGTCGACTACCGGGTGGAGCTGCTCACCGCGCGCCGCGCGGCGTCCTACCCCGTGGCCGCCCCCGAGGGGCTGGCCGAGGAGTGGAAGGCGACCTCGGTGTGGTTCCGGGGCGACCAGTCCGACGCCTGGCACCTCGGCTTCCACGCCCCGGACGGGGAGTACGTCCAGGTCCGGCAGTCGGCGGCGCGGAAGGTGAAGCCGTTCCTCGACGACGCCACCCAGGGCGGACGCGCGACGAAGGCCACCCAGGAGATCGACGGCGAGACGTGGACCCGCTGGACCGGCGGCCGCTACGACGCGCTGGTGCTTGACGGGGACGGCTCGACGACGGTCGTGGCGGGCACCGGCTCGTTCGCGCAGCTGGCGGAGATGGCGGGCGCGCTGAAGGCGGACTAGGCCCGGCCGCACGCGCATGACGAAGGCCCCCGGCGCGCTGCCGGGAGCCTTCCTCGTGGGTCGTGCTCAGACGGTCGTGATGACCTCGTCGTACGACAGCCGCGGGGAGCGGGGGAACCAGGCGTCGGGGCCCGGCTTGCCGATGTTGACCACCATCAGCGGGGTGTGGTCGTCGTCCAGGAACTCCTTGCGGACGCCCTCGAAGTCCAGACCGGTCATCGGGCCGGCGGCCAGGCCCGCGGCGCGGACGCCGATGATGAAGTACGCGGCCTGGAGGGCGGCGTTGAGCGCGGCGGAGCCCTCGCGGACCGGGCGCTCGGTGAAGAAGGCGTCCTTGGCCTGCGGGAAGTGCGGGAGGAGTCGCGGCAGTTCGTCGTGGAACTCGTTGTCCGCGGCGAGGATCGCGACCAGCGGGGCGGCGGCGGTCTTGGCCTGGTTGCCCTCGGCCAGGTGCTGGACCAGACGCTCGCGGGCCTCGGGGGAGCGGACCAGGGTGACGCGCAGCGGCGACTGGTTGAAAGCGGTGGGGCCGTACTTGACCAGGTCGTAGATCGCCTGGACCTGCTCGTCGGTCACCGGCTCGTCGGTGAAGGTGTTCGCGGTGCGGGCCTCGCGGAACAGCAGGTCCTGGGCGGCGGGGTCAAGAACGAGAGACATGGGTGAACCTTCTCGGGGTGGCGCGTCGGATCCGTGCGAGGGATCAGCTGACACGTCGACCATAGGCGAGTGAAGTTCAACGTTCAACAAAAGAGGGGTAGGGGGTGATCCGCTTCACAGGCAGGGAAGGAGATCACTCTTCCTCCGTCGCCTCCTCCTCGGCCGCCAGTGCAGCGTCGAGCCGCGCCCGCGCCCCGTCCAGCCAGCGCCGGCACACCTTGGCCAGCTCCTCCCCGCGCTCCCACAGCGCCAGGGACTCCTCCAGCGTCGTACCGCCCGCCTCCAGCCGCCGTACGACCTCGATCAGCTCGTCCCGCGCCTGCTCGTACCCGAGCGCCTCATCCACCTTGCTGGTCATGCACTCACCCTAAGCATCGACTCGGACAGTGAACTCACCCGCGGAGACCCGCGCCCGCAGCACCTCGTCGCCGCCGACCTCGTCCGGGTCCCGGACGACATGCCCGTCCGCCTTCTGCAGCACGGCGTACCCCCGCTTCAGGGTCGCCGCCGGGGACAGCGCCACCACGCGCGCGTGCGTGTGCGTCAGCTCGGAGTCGGCGCGGTCGAGGAGGTGGCCGAGGGTGCGGCGGCCGCGGTCCAGCAGGGCCGCGACATGATCGGCGCGCTCGTCGATCATCCGGTGCGGGTCCTCCATCGACGGCCGGGCCAGCGCATTGGCCAGCCCGCGCTCCTCCCGGTCGAGGTAGGCCGCGACACAGCGCCGGGCCCGCCCCTGGAGCATCCGTACCCGCTCGTACTCCTCGCCCACGTCCGGTACGACCTTCTTGGCGGCGTCGGTCGGGGTGGACGCGCGCAGGTCGGCGACATGGTCGAGGAGGGGGTTGTCGGGCTCGTGCCCGATCGCGGAGACCACCGGCGTACGGCAGGCGGCGACCGTCCGCACCAGCTGCTCGTCGGAGAACGGCAGCAGGTCCTCCACGCTGCCGCCGCCGCGCGCCACGATGATCACGTCGACGTCGTCGATCTCGTCGAGCTCCTTGACCGCCTGCACGACCTGCGGCACCGCGTGCACACCCTGCACGGCGACATTGCGCACCTCGAAACGGACGGCGGGCCAGCGGTGCCGGGCGTTCTCCAGGACGTCCCGCTCCGCGGCCGAGGCCCGGCCGCACACCAGCCCGACGAGCTGCGGCAGGAACGGCAGCGGCTTCTTGCGCTCCGGCGCGAACAGCCCCTCGGCCGCCAGTGCCTTCTTCAACTGCTCCAGACGCGCGAGCAGCTCGCCGACCCCGACCGGCTTTATCTCGGTGGCCCGCAGCGACAACTGCCCACGCGGGGCGTACCACTCGGGCTTCGCCAGGACGACGACCCGCGCGCCCTCGCTCACCACATCCGCCACGGCGTCGAAGACCTGCCGGTAGCAGGTGACGCTCACGGAGATGTCGTACGACGGATCCCGCAGCGTCAGGAACACCACCCCGGCGCCCGGGCGGCGGGAGAGCTGGGTGATCTGCCCCTCGACCCACACCGCCCCGAGCCGGTCGATCCAGCCCCCGATGAGCCGCGACACCTCGCCGACGGGCAGCGGGGAGTCCGCGGACGTGTTTGCAGCCATGTCCGTGAGCGTAGCCGCAGGCACCGACATCGAAATCGTCCTCGCGCGTACGGCGGCTCGTCCCCGGGAGTGCGCCCGCGAAGTGGGGTGCGGCGTGGCGCCCTTGAGCGGAGGGCGCGGCGGTCGCTCTGCTGCTCAGGCGGCGGCCACCGGCTGCCCCGGCCGGCGCCCTCCCGCACCGGGCCGCTCGCGGTCGCGCGGGGCGGGATCGCTCTTTGCCTACGGCGGGCAGGGTCCGCGCCCTCGTCCGTCCCTGGTCGACTCGGCCTCGCCGAACCTCGGACCATGGCCGCTCTGAGCGGTTACTCGGGCCTCGCCCCGCCGCGACCGGTCCCCACCTCGCAGGACCGCTCCCGGTCCAGTGACCGTCACCCGCCCCGATGTTCCCCACCGAGCCACCTCAATCAGCCCCGCCCACCCTCAAGGCCACACCCGGCGTCTCATCCAGCCCCCGCACCCTCACCCCACCCGCCCCCGCTGCACCACCAGCACCATCACCCCCACCGCCAACCAGACCGCGCCCACCACCTGAGCCGTCCCCGAGGCCTCCGCGATCACCGTGACCGTGATGGCCGCGCCCGCTGCCGGCATCAGTACGTGGCGCCACCAGACCACCGGCCCCCCGCGGCGGCGCACCGCGAACCAGCCCACCACGCTGGCGTGCAGCAGGGTGAAGGCGGTGAGGGCGCCGATGTCGACGACGGAGACGAGGTGATCCAGGCCGTCGTCGCGGCGGGCCGCCCAGAGCGCCGCGGCCAGCGTGACCGCGGCCGCGCAGAGCAGGGCAGGCCGCGGGACCCCCGCGTTCGTCCGCGCCAGCACCCGCGGCAGCCGTCCGGCCCGGCCCATCGCGAACAGCAGCCGGCCGGCCGCCGCCTGCCCGGCCAGCGCGGCGAACGCGGCACCGATCGCCTTGCTCACGGCGACCAGGTCGTGCAGCCAGGTCCCGACGGACGCGTCGACGGCGTCGTAGAAGGCGGAGCCCTGCCGGGCCGGCTCGGCGGCCAGCTGGGCGGAGGACAGGGGTTCCAGCAGCGCCACCAGGTAGGTCTGCGCCACGAAGAGGACGCCCGTGAGCGCCAGGCAGAACAGGACCGCCCGCGCCACCTTCCGCGAACCCCCGGTGACCTCCTCCGCGAAGGAGGCGATGGCGTCGAAGCCGAGGTAGGACAGGACCGCGATCGACACCGCCCCGAGCACCGCCGACAGCGCGAACGCGCCCTGCGTGCCGTCCCCGGACAGCGGCGACAGCCACCCCCGCTCGGCGCCGTCCCGCGCGAGGACCACCACCGCCGAGACCACGAAGACCAGCAGGACCACGATCTCCATGGCCAGCACCAGGAAACCCACGCGGGCCGCGGGCCGTACGCCCCACAGGTTCAGCAGCGTCGTCAGGACCACCGCGATCGCCGTCCACACCCAGCGTGAGACCTCCGGGACCAGCGCCTCCATGGCGATCCCGGAGAAGAGGTAGGCGACCGCGGGGATCAGCAGATAGTCCAGCATCGCCATCCAGCCCGCGACGAACCCCGCCCGCGGCCCGAGCCCGGCCCGCGCGTAGGCGAACACCGAACCCGCCTGGGGGACCACCCGCACCATCTGCGCGTAGCTGAATGCGGTGAACGCCATCGCCACGGTGGCGACGAGATAGACGAGCGCGACCGCCCCGTGCGACCTGGCGTCCAGCGTGCCGAACACGCCGACCGGGGCCATGGGCGCGATGAACAGCAGCCCGTAGACCACCAGGTCCCGGAAACCGAGGCTGCGCCGCAGAGCGGAGGGCTCCGCCTCGGCCGCGGAGGAGGCCGTACCGATGTCGGACATGCCGCCAGTGTCCAGAGCCGTCCTGCCCGGCGCGATCTTTGACCCGCCGAACGCGGCCTTACGATGGGACGCATGACTGCTTCGCCTGGCCGCCGTGTCCTGCTCGCCGCCCCCCGTGGCTACTGCGCGGGTGTGGACCGCGCCGTGATCGCCGTCGAGAAAGCCCTGGAGCAGTACGGGGCCCCGGTGTACGTCCGGCACGAGATCGTGCACAACAAGTACGTCGTGCAGACCCTGGAGCGCAAGGGCGCCGTCTTCGTCGAGCGGACCGAGGAGGTGCCGCCCGGGAACATCGTGATGTTCTCGGCGCACGGCGTCGCCCCCGTCGTCCACGAGGAGGCCGCCCGCGGCAAGCTCGCCACCATCGACGCCACCTGCCCGCTCGTCACCAAGGTCCACAAGGAAGCCGTCCGCTTCGCCGATGAGGACTACGACATCCTCCTGATCGGCCACGAGGGCCATGAGGAGGTCATCGGCACCTCCGGCGAGGCCCCCGACCACATCCAGCTCGTCGACGGCCCCGAGGACGTCGCCAAGGTCGAGGTCCGCGACGAGTCGAAGGTCGTGTGGCTGTCGCAGACCACGCTGAGCGTGGACGAGACGATGGAGACCGTCGACGCCCTCAAGGAGAAGTTCCCCCAGCTCATCTCCCCGCCCAGCGACGACATCTGCTACGCCACCCAGAACCGCCAGCTCGCGGTGAAGCAGATGGGCGCCGAGGCCGAACTGGTCATCGTGGTCGGCTCGCGCAACTCCTCCAACTCCAAGCGGCTGGTCGAGGTCGCCAAGCTCGCGGGCTCGCGCGAGGCGTACTTGGTGGACTTCGCGAGCGAGATCGACGAGGCCTGGCTGGAGGGCGTCACCACGGTCGGCGTCACCTCCGGCGCCTCCGTCCCGGAGGTCCTCGTCGAGGAGGTCCTGGAGTGGCTCGCCCAGCGGGGCTACGGCGATGTCGAGCTGGTGAAGGCGGCCGAGGAGTCGATCACCTTCTCGCTGCCGAAGGAGCTGCGCCGGGATCTGCGCGAGGAGGCCGCGGCCCTGATCGCGGAGCGGACCGGCACCTCGCCGGAGTGACTGTCGGTCCCGCGTCGTAACGTAGAGCCATGCAGATCTTCGGTGTGGACATCGGTGGGTCCGGAATCAAGGGTGCCCCTGTGGATCTCGACAGGGGCGACCTTGCCGAGGAGCGCTTCAAGGTGCTCACCCCGCATCCGGCGACGCCCGACGGGGTGGCGGACGGCGTCAAGCAGGTCGTCGACCACTTCGGCTGGACGGGACCGGTCGGGCTGACCTTCCCCGGCGTGGTGACCGACGGGGCGACGATCCGTACGGCGGCCAATGTCGACAAGGGCTGGATCGACACCGACGCGCGCGCGTTGTTCGGCGAGCGTCTGGGCGGCCTGCCGGTGACGGTGGTCAATGACGCGGACGCCGCGGGCGTCGCCGAGATCGCGTTCGGCGCGGGGCGGGACCGCAGAGGCACCGTCATCCTGCTCACCTTCGGCACCGGCATCGGCAGCGCCCTGTTCGTGGACGGCACCCTGGTGCCCAACACCGAGCTGGGCCATCTGGAGCTGCACGGCCATGACGCGGAGAAGCGGGCCTCCAGCAAGGCCAAGGAGGACGGCGAGCTGACGTGGGAGCACTGGGCGCACCGGGTCCAGAAGTACCTCGCCCATGTGGAGATGCTGTTCTCGCCGGAGCTGTTCATCATCGGCGGCGGGGTCAGCCGTAAGTCGCAGAAGTTCCTGCACTACATCGAGGGCATCAAGGCGGAGATCGTCCCGGCCCAGCTGCAGAACAACGCCGGCATC
Organism: Streptomyces sp. NPDC002779; assembly: GCF_042888685.1. NCBI lineage: Bacteria > Bacillati > Actinomycetota > Actinomycetes > Kitasatosporales > Streptomycetaceae > Streptomyces > Streptomyces sp. NPDC002779. Next base: position 626,175 of record NZ_JBIAQC010000001.1, on the reverse strand, counting down.
GTGGGCGCGGCGATGCGGGCGGCGCAGCGGTAGGTCACACCGGCGGCCGGCTCCTGGCCACCTGGTGCCGCATCAGCCGCACCTTGCGCACGGTGACGATCACGCCGGTGACCAGGGTTCCGCCGTACAGCCACCCGGCCTGCGTCGCCAGCGCCGTGAACAGGCCCATCAGCCGGTCGCCGGTCCCGTCCCCGCCGTCGGCGACCGGCACCAGACCCAGCGCGAAGGCGATCGGCACGACGATGACCGCGGTCACCAGGTCCGCGCGGCGCACCCATGCCGCGGTCAGGACGCACACCGGCAGGAACAGCACGCCGTAGACCGTCAGCGACGACCCGAACAGCAGGGCGACCAGGCCGCCGAGCGTGATCGTCAGGGCGGTGCAGAACAGCCCGACGCCCAGTCCGGTGAGCCGGGGGTTCGGCATCCGGCGCACCGCCCGCACCCACGGGGGCAGCGGCCGCCGGACGGCGGCGGGGGGACGGCGGGGGGCGTCGGCGCGGGCCGGCGACCCCGGGGCGCTGCCCCTGGCCTGCGGGGGCAGCGGCGGGGTCCCGCGGCGCGTGCCGTGCTGCTGCCCGTGCTGCGCTGGGCGCGTCCTGTGTTGCTCCACTGGACCAACTTAGGTCTGTTTATGTGTCGAACGGCCCTCGGGACACGCCGAGGGGCGGACCTTGGCCAAGCGTTCGATACGTCGCCGATGGGGGGCGGGGCACGCCGTAGACTGGTGGATCGGCCCCATCGGCCGCCAGTCCTCCACTCACGTACGGGAAGTCGCAACGTGTCGCTCACGATCGGAATCGTCGGTCTGCCGAATGTCGGCAAGTCGACCCTGTTCAACGCCCTGACCAAGAACGACGTGCTGGCGGCCAACTACCCGTTCGCCACGATCGAGCCGAACGTCGGAGTGGTCGGCGTCCCGGACGCGCGCCTGGCCAAACTGGCCGAGATCTTCTCCTCCCAGCGGGTGCTCCCGGCGACCGTCGACTTCGTCGACATCGCGGGCATCGTGCGCGGCGCCTCCGAGGGCGAGGGGCTGGGCAACAAGTTCCTCGCGAACATCCGCGAGTCCGACGCGATCTGCCAGGTCATCCGCGCCTTCAAGGACGAGAACGTCGTCCATGTCGACGGCAAGGTCTCGCCCAAGGACGACATCGAGACGATCAACACCGAGCTGATCCTCGCCGACCTCCAGACCATCGAGAAGGTCCTGCCCCGGCTCCAGAAGGAGTCGCGGATCAAGAAGGACATCGCGCCGAAGGTGAAGGCCGTCGAGGAGGCCAAGGAGATCCTGGAGAAGGGCGACACCCTGTTCTCCGCGGGCATCGTCCAGGGCTCCGGCAACGAGGAGCTCCTGCACGACCTGCATCTCCTCACCACCAAGCCCTTCCTCTACGTCTTCAACGTCGACGAGGACGAGCTGACCGACGAGGCCTTCAAGGAGGAGCAGCGCGCCCTGGTCGCCCCCGCCGAGGCGATCTTCCTCAACGCCAAGCTGGAGGCGGAGCTCGCCGAGCTGGACGAGGCGGACGCGCTGGAGCTGCTGGAGTCGGTCGGCGCCGAGGAGCCCGGCCTCGCCACCCTCGCCCGGGTCGGCTTCAACACCCTCGGCCTGCAGACCTACCTCACCGCAGGTCCCAAGGAGTCCCGCGCCTGGACCATCAAGAAGGGCGCCACCGCCCCCGAGGCCGCCGGAGTCATCCACACCGACTTCCAGAAGGGCTTCATCAAGGCGGAGGTCATCTCCTTCGCCGACCTGGTGGAGACGGGCTCGGTCGCGGAGGCCCGCGCGAAGGGCAAGGCGCGCATGGAGGGCAAGGACTACGTCATGCAGGACGGGGATGTGGTGGAGTTCCGCTTCAACGTCTGACGTCTCGCGTGTGAAGACCTGTGCCCGACCCGCCTGCCGACGGGTCGGGCATGTGTTTCTGTCCGCGAAGATCCCCGCCGCCTGCTCGTAGTCGGGGAGGATGCGGGGACTGCGAGAGAGGGGCGGGGCGCGTGGGGCGTGGGGAACGGGACGCGGTCGCGAGGGGAGCACGACTGTACGAGGCGGCCCAGGCAGTGGCCGTCGACCACGGCAGGGCGGTCGAGGCGGTGCGGGCGGCGCTGAAGCCGATTCATGACGCGGAGGTCGCCCGGGAGCTCGACGCCATCCCCGTCGCCCGGCTGCAGGACGTCACTGAAGGACGGCTTCGGCTGGGGAACGTCGAGAAGAGCGGCCTCGGCACGGTGGGCCGTGTCCTCGAAGCCGGTCCCTACAGGTTGCGGCAGATTCCCGGTGTCGGGCAGCGCACTGTCGACCAGATCATCGCCGCCGCACGCCGGCTGTCCGAAGCGGTGCACGAGACGGTGGCCGTCCACATCGACGTGGACCGGCCGGAGCCGAGCACCACCGCGCTCGTCATGGCCCTGCACGTACTGGTGGAAGCAGGCCCGGACGCCCGGCGCGCGGTGGACCGCGCCGCGGCCCTGTCGGAACGGCTCGGCCCGTTGCTGGTCGACGCGAGGCCCGCCACGGGACATCTCAGGATGCTGCTGGCCGGCCGGGAGAAGAAGGCACGTGCGCTGGCGGCGGTGGCCGACCTCCGCTCACTGGTGGACGAGGCGGAGCAGGCCGGAGTGCCCGAGCTGCTCGCCCAGGCCTCGGTGGACCTGCTGCGTGGATCGTCGTCCGACATCGCGGCATGGGTGGACTTCGAACTCCGCTCCGCGGAGTACTACAGCCTGCTCGCCGAGATCTCCGGGCGGCAGCCGGACGCGGCAGCCGCCGAGGGGTTCCTGCCGGAGGAGATCGCCGAGCGGGTACGGACGCAACAGCTCGACGACTCGCACCGGCGGGTTTCCCTTCGCGGTTACCAGGCGTTCGGCGCTCGATTCGTCCTGGCGCAGCGCAAGGTGATACTCGGCGACGAGATGGGGCTCGGGAAGACGATCCAGGCGATCGCCGTGCTGGCACACCTGGCCGCGGAGGGGCAGAGCCATTTCATGGTCGTCTGCCCGGCGAGCGTTCTCGTGAACTGGACCCGCGAGATCGAGGCCCGCAGCGCTCTTCGCGTCATGGTGCTCCACGGCCCCGACCGGCACCACGCGTTCGCCGACTGGAAGGGCCGGGGCGGGGTGGGGGTGACCACCTTCGACGCACTGCGCGGTTTTCCGGTGCCGGGCGGCGGGGAGGTCGGGCTGCTCGTCGTCGACGAAGCGCATTCCGTGAAGAACCCCACGACCAAGCGGTCCCGGTCGGTCGCCCTGTGGACGGAGCGTTGTGAGCGCAGCCTCTTCATGACCGGAACCCCGATGGAGAACCGGGTCGCAGAGTTCCGCACCTTGGTCCGGATGCTCGATGAAGACGTGGCGGACTCCCTCGGCGAGCGGGACGCGTTGGCGGGTTCCGTCGCCTTTCGCAAGGCCGTCGCGCCGGTCTACCTGAGGCGCAACCAGGAAGACGTGCTGACGGAACTCCCGAGCCTTCAGCAGACCGACGAGTGGGAGGAACTGAGCGCGTCGGACGAGGAGGCCTACCGCGAAGCCGTCCGCGAGGGCAACTTCATGGCGATGCGCAGGGCCGCGTACCTGCGCCCCGAGAAGTCGGCCAAGCTGGACCGGCTCCGCGAGATCGTTCAGGAGGCCGGCGAGAACGGGCAGAAGACAGTGGTCTTCTCCTACTTCAAGGACGTGCTGGGCGTGGTGCAGGCGGCGCTCGCCGAGGGGCCCACCGCCGGCACCCCGATGCTGGGTCCGCTCACCGGCGGCGTCCAGGCCGGGCGGCGGCAGCAGATCGTCGACGACTTCGCCGGGATCCCGGGGCCGGCGGTGCTCCTGGCGCAGATCCAGGCGGCCGGCGTCGGCCTCAACATGCAGGCCGCGTCCGTCGTCATCATCTGCGAACCGCAGATCAAGCCGACCATCGAACACCAGGCGGTGGCCCGGGCCCACCGCATGGGCCAGGTCAGGCCGGTTCACGTGCATCGCCTTCTCGCCACCGGGGGAGTGGACGAACGCATGGTACGGATGCTGGAGTCGAAGACCCGCCTGTTCGATGCCTACGCCCGCCGCAGCGCCGTCGCCGAAGCCACCCCGGACGCGGTCGACGTGTCGGACACCGAGCTGGCCCGCCGGATCGTCGAGGAGGAGCAGGCGCGCCTGGGTATGACGAGCGGGAGGCGCACGGCAGCTGAGTGAGGACGGCCTCCAACTGCCCTGGAACCGGGCCCTGGCCGGTGTGACGTGGGTCTCGTCGGGCCCATGTCGCGCCCGGGGCGGGTCGCTCGTCTCATGGGCGTCACCGGTACGGAGCCGGTGCGAACAGTGGGAGATCGAGATGACCGACCATCACCACATCGTCGTTCTCGGCGCCGGTTACACGGGCATGTTCACCGCGGTCCGGCTGGCCCACCGCATCCGCCGGACCGGCGTGAGGATCACCCTGGTCAACCCGTCGAGCCGGTTCGTCGAGCGGCTGCGGATGCACCAGATCGCCGCCGGGCAGCACCTGGCCCACCACCGGATCCCGAGCCTGCTCGACGGGACCGGCGTCCGGTTCGTCGAGGGCACCGCCACCACCATCGACCCCGAGGCGCGGCGCGTCACCGTCGACGGTGACATGTCCCTCGGGTACGACACCCTCGTCTACGCGCTGGGCAGCTCCACCGACACCGGCACGGTCCCCGGCGCCGACACCCATGCGTTCACCCTCGACGGCCCGGAGTCCGCCGGCCGGTTCGCCGCCCGGCTGACCGAGGTCGCGGCGGCCGGCGGCACGGTCACCGTCTGCGGCGGCGGCCTGACCGGCGTCGAGGCGGCCGCCGAGATCGCGGAGAGCCACCCCGGCCTGAACGTCACACTGATCAGCTCGGACGAGGTCGGCGGCATGATGGGCGCCAAGGCGCGCGCCTACCAGCACCGCGTGCTGGACCGCCTCGGTGTGACCACGGTGACCGGCGCCCGGGTCACCAAGGTGCTGCCCGACGCCGTCGAGCTGTCCGACGGCCGGACCGTCCGCTCCGACGCCTTTCTGTGGACGGCCGGGGTCAAGGTGTCGCCGCTGGCCGCCGACGCCGGGATCGCCACCGACGAGCGCGGTCTGATCCTGGTCGACGGCACCCTGCGGTCGGTGTCCCACCCGGAGATCCACGCCATCGGCGACGCCGCCGCCGTACGCCTGGCCTGGGGGCCGGTCCACGGCACCTGCCAGAGCGGTCTGCCCACCGCCCAGTACACCGCCGACACCATCGCGCGACTGCTGCGCGGCAGGACGGTCGAGCCGTTCCGCTTCGGCTACTTCCACCAGCCGGTCAGCCTGGGCCGCCGGGACGCCGTCATCCAGTTCACCAAGGCCGACGACAGCCCCGCGCGCTGGTGGCTCAGGGGTCGCGCGGCCGTCGCCTACAAGGAGTTCGTCAGCGGCAGCCCGCTGCTGACGTACCGGCTCAGCAAGCGCATGAACGTCACCACCGTCGTCTCCAAGGGCGGTCGCGCCACCCGCAGGCCCGCGATGTGAGGGGGTCGTCCTACCACCCCAGAGCCCGCAGCGCGCTGTCCGCGGTGGCCACCACCGTGCGTGCCTGGTGCTCCACCTGATGGCGTACCGGGACCCAGCGCAGGCGCAGGGCCTTCTCGAAGTCCGCGCACCAGAGGGTGAACAGTTCGGTCAGCTCACGGTGGAGCTCCGGAGCCGCGGCGTGGTCCGCCGCTCGCAGCAGGCGGAGCAGAAGGCCCGCCGCCCGCAGCGGTTGCCGACGGGCGACCACGTCCAGCGAGCAGATCTGTGCCGTCGTGAGCGGCACCGGGCCACCGGGGCCCGCCTGCCGGGCGAGCGGCTCCCAGGAGTCGGCGACCAGATCGTAGAGGTCGTCGGCCATCCACTCCAGCACGCGTCTGAGCGCGTTCTCCCGGGCCGGCGGCAGGAACGGGCGCGCCCTGTCGAGTACGGCGGTCACCTGCCGTCCGCCGTCGCGCACCAGGCCGGACAGGTCGCGCAGCGCCTCGGCGGCCGCCGGATGCGGGGACAGGTCGTCGGCCAGATCGGTCGCCCACATGGGCACTTCGACGATCGCGGTGACACCGCCGTACCGCATCGGTGCGCACCAGGTGGACGAGGTGATGTTCTCGGACCCGGCGGCCAGCCGGGCGGTGCTGTCCGGCGGGGGCAGTACGTGGATCCCGGGGCTGGGGTTTTCCCAGTACAGGGCGTCGTACGTGCCGTGCTGGACCGGGATGCCCAGCGTGCCGGCGGACGTCTGGAACGGCGCGGCGAGTTCGGGCAGGGCGTTCGTCAACTGCACCCAGCTGCCGCCCGCTTCGACGCTGTGCAGGGAGCACTGGAGGAACGGCCGCAGTTCGTCGATCGCCCGGAACAGCGCCTGGCTTTCGGGCAGTTGGCGCGAGACGATCGGTGCCCACTCCGGCTGTTCCGCCGCGATCGGGCGGAAGGCGGCGCCGTAGTAGCTCTCCAGGGTGGGCGCGGGCCCGGCCGTCGCCGCCTCGACGCCCTCGCTCAGCGCGGCGCCGTCCGGGTCGAGGCACAGCACGATGTCCCAGGTGACGAGGGTGGGGTCGGTCGCCGGGGAGCGCCCGCGGCCGTGTGCCACCCGCTCCGCCAGCGCGAGCGCGGTGGCGCCGCCGACCGGTTCGTCGGGGTGCGGCCGGGCCACCACCAGGACATGGCGTGGCCCGTGTCCCACGGACAGCATCAGCAGCGGACGGCCCGCGCGGGACGTACCGATCCGGCGCAGGCGGCCGGTGCCCGGGAACCGGGAGACCAGCCGCCGCGCCGACTCGGCGACGTCCGCGACCGTGGGGTAGCGGTCCATCACCGGCGTCCGGTCAGGAACCGCCGTTGCCACCGCTGTCGCCGGTGGTCTCCTTCTTGTCCAGCGGACGAATCTCGATCTTGTTCGGCATGCCGTGTCCTCCCGGTGGTGGCTGTGGCGTGCAGTGATCCGTTGTGCTCTTGCAAGACTTCGTTGCCCCGGTCACTGTTGTCAATGTCCGTTGATCACGGGTCAGTTGGGGCTGAGGAGATTGGCGCGAAAGTGACGGTGCACAGGATGCGGCGGCCCCGGATCAAGCCGGAGCACCGGGCGTACCGGACGGTCGAGGGCCATCTGCGGATCGGCAGCGTCGTCCACGGCATCGGTGCCGAGGTCAAGGATCCGGACGGCTGGGTGTGGACGCTGGTCGAGGCCATGGACGGCACGCGCAGCGCCGCGGACGTCGTCGCCGAGGTGACCCGCCGCCACCCCGAACTGCGGCTGCCCGCCCCCGACATCGCCCAGGCGATCACCGACCTCACCATGGCCGGTTACGTCGAGGACGCCGGCGCCCCGCCCCCCGCCGAGCTGTCCGAGGACGAACGCGAGCGCTACAGCAGGGGCATGACGCTGCAGCGCTGGATGGACCTCCGGCCGAGACAGAACCCCTGGGAGCCGCAGCTGCGGCTGCGCCGTGCCCGGGTCCTGCTGATCGGGGCCGGCGGGACGGGCGGGGCCGCCGCCCGGGACCTGGTGGCCTCCGGCGTGGGGCGGCTGCACTGCGTCGAGCCGGACGTCGTGGAGCTGTCCAACCTCAACCGGCAGACCCTCTACCGCGAGTCGGACCTCGGCGCACCCAAGATCGACGCGGCGCTGACGGCGTTGCGCGCCCTGAACCCGCACCCGACGGTCACCGGCGAACGCCGTGAGGTACGCGGCCCGGCCGACCTCGAGGAGCTGCTGGCCGACGGCTCCGGCACGGGTGCGGCGTACGACGTGCTGCTGCTGGCCGCCGACCGGCCCGCCGCCATCCGCCGCTGGACCAACCAGGTCTGCCTGGCCTCGAACACACCCTGGGCCGAGGCCGGTTACCGCGGCCCCCTGGTGAGCGTCGGCGTCTTCACCCCCGGCCGGGGCGCGTGCTGGGAGTGTCTGCGCAGCGCCGAGATCGAGCGGCGCGATCTGCGGCTCGCCCCCGGCCAGGACGAGGACGTCGCCTCGCCGCGCATGCCGTGGAACCCGGTCAACGCCGTGACCGCCGGCCTCTCCGGCAGCCTCCTCGCCCACGCCGCCCTCGCGCTGCTGTGCGGTGTCCCGCGGATCGACCCCGGATGCCGCTTCGGCCTCAACCTCATGCTGCCCGGCGACCCGGTCCTGCAGCGCGCTGACCGCCGTACCGACTGTGCCGCCTGCCGCCCGGAACCGGCGGTGAGCACCGGCCCGCAGGAGCCCGCGTGACGGACACCGCGGCGGAGGGCCGCCCCCGTATCGAGCCGTCGACCCGGGTCCGGCTGCACGACCTGGCGGTACGGCGCGACCGGGACGAGTGGATCGTGGGCCGGATGGCCACCCGCACCTTCGTCGCCCTGCCCGCCGCCGGGGCCCGCGCGGTGGAACTGCTGGGCGAGGGGCTGAGCGTGGGCCGCACGGCTCAGCGGCTGCGGGAGGAGACCGGTGAGGAGTTCGAGATCCCGGACTTCGTCAGGGATCTGACCGCGCTCGGGTTCGTGGCACGGATCGGGGACCGCCCGGTACCGGACCCCGAACCGCCGCGGGCGACCCTGCCGTGGCTGCGCCCGGCCCATGTCCGCCTCGCCCTGCACCCGGTGCTTCCGGTGCTCGTCGGCGTGCTGATCACGGCCGCCGTCGTCGTGCTGCTGCGCCGCCCCGATCTCCTTCCGGGCTACCGCGACCTACTGTGGAGCCCGCACGGCAGCCTGGTCCTGCTCAGCGGGGCGGCGGCCGGGTGGACGCTGCTGCTGGCCCACGAGCTGGCGCACCTGGTCACCGCCCGCGCCGCGGGCGTGCCGGGGAGGATGCGGCTGGGCACCCGGCTCCAGTTCCTCGTCATGCAGACCGACATCAGCGGCATCGAACTCGCCTCGCGCAGACACCGGCTGACGGCGTATCTGTCCGGCATCGCCCTCAACCTGTCCGTGGCCTCGGCCCTGATCCTGGTCCTGGCCGGGACGGACCCGGGGACGACCGCCCACCGGCTGCTCGCCGCGGCCCTGCTGCTGGCCCTGCTGCCGCTGCCCTTCCAGTGCATGGTGTTCACCAGGACCGACCTGTACTTCGTCCTCCAGGACCTCACCGGCTGCCGGGACCTGTACGGCGACGGTCTCGCCTACGCGCGCTACGCCTTCCGGCGCGCGATGCGCCCCGTGCGCCGGAAGGCGTACCGCGCCGGGACGGCCGACCCGAGCACCCGGCTGCCGCCGCACGAGCGCCGGGCCGTCCGCCTCTACAGCGTCGTCCTCGTGATCGGTACGGCGGCCTGCCTCGCCTTCATGGCCGCCGTCACCCTGCCGCTCGACATCGCCCTGCTGGTCGCCGCCGCCCGGGGTATCGGGCCGGACCACGGGCTCGCGGGCAACGCGGACTCGGCCGCGGTGCTGATCGTCCTCGGCGGGATCAACGTCCTGTGGCTGGTCACCTGGTGGCGCAATCGCCGCTCACGCCGGAGCCCGGTGTAGTTCCAGCGCGGTCACCAGATGGATCTGGGCCTCCACCCAGGCCGGGACGGCCGCCCCTCGGCCATCCCGCACAGCTTCCCCTACGAGCATCAGACCGCGGTTGGTGGCGAGCGTGACCAGGGCCCGCTCCACCAGGGAGACGTCGCCGACGAACTTGCGGCTGATCCCGGCCGCTTCCTCCCCGACCACGAAACGGCGGGCGGCGCGCAGGGCGGCGAGCTCGCCGGTGTGCCGGACCTCGGCGGGCGGGCGCTGGAGCTGCTCCTCGGTGACGGTCACTTCGCGGTCACCTCGGTGAGGTCGGCGAGCAGCTCGGAGGCGATGACCGGATCGAGCCCCGCGAACGTGAGCCCGTTCTTCCGGTTGTGCCAGTAGTCGTCGGGCATCGTGTTCAGCCATACGGCGTTGAAGGTCTGGTCGCCGAGCATGTCGACGGCGCCGACGGCGATACCCGGGTCGAGGTCGATGACGAGGTACCGGCCCTCGTCGATCCGCCGGTGGAACCAGCGCTCCACGCCCGCGTCCTGCGGGGTGCCCCGTTCCCAGCCGCGCTTGGTGAGCCCGAGGAGCTTGCCGACCGGCACGGTGGCGCCCTCGAAGCGGGCCAGCCGCTGGTCGGCGGCCTCCTCCTCGGTCAGGGCGTGCACGGCACGGCCCAGCTGCGGGAAGGGCTGCAGGATCTCGTAGCCGGCGAACAGCTCCGACCAGGCGGCCAGTTCGGCACCCAGGTGCAGCGGATGGGCCAGCCGGACGCTCGCCTCCTCGGGCAGCGTCAGCTCGTCGTCCCGGACGTCGGCGAACGTACGGTCCTCCGCGACCCGGAACGCCGTCACCGCGCCGTCGGCCTCACCGAGCCAGACCAGCCGCCGCACCAGATGCCACACCAGCGGATGGGCGACGAACAGGTCCCGGAACTCCCCGGCCGTCCAGGTGCGCTGCGACACCATCGCCGCCTCCAGCCGCCGTACCTGGTCGGCGGCGACCGTACGGACGTCCTTCTTCAGCGCGGCGAACCGCTTGCGCTCGGCCGGGGCCAGCTCCGGGTCGTCCTTGGCGGCCGGGGCGGGCAGGGCCTTGCGGTGCTTGCCGTCGGCGTCGCGGACGTAGGGCCGCAACTGCTCGTCGAAGCCGACCGTGAACCGCCGGGTGCCGTAGTCGATGACCGTGCTGCCGTCCGCGTCCAGCCCGAAGTCCGGCACCAGCCGGTCGCCCAGCTGCTCGGCGCTCAGCCCGAGTCCCTCGGCGACCTCGGCGATCTTCTCCTGGGCGCGGGTCTTCAGCGCCTTGAACGGCACCCGCTGGGCGATGCCGTGCAGATGCAGCAGCGCCACATCGCTGCCGATCGCGGCGAGGACGTTCAGCCCCTCCACCGCGCGGTGGTGGGCGGACTCGCCGGGCCAGGCGCGCACCACGGGCGTGAGCCGCCGTACGGTCTCGTCGTCGCCGAGCCAGCCCAGGGCGTGCAGCGCCCAGCTCTCCTTCGGGGGCATGCCGGCCAGCCGCCACTGCTCGAACAGGCCCCAGGCGAACGCGGCGAGCGAGTCGGCGGTGCAGTGCTCGGTCAGCACGTCGAGGCCGGGGTAGACATCGCCGGGCTTGGACAGCGCGAGGACGGTGAGCGCGTTGCGCACCGCGTCGGCGGGCAGGGCGCCGCCCTCCTTGAGCAGGATCTGCGGCATCAGCGCGGGCTCGGCCCAGGCGCCGACGGCCGGCATCCGCGCGGGCAGGGCGCTCTCCAGCGGATCGGCGGCCAGCGCCTCGGCGACGATGTCCGCCGTCTCAGGCCCGCATTCGGCGGTGGCCGCCAGCACGGCCTCGCGGCCGTGGGCGTCCGCCAGCAGGCGCAGCGCCCGCTCGGCGCCCCGCCGGGCGATCCCGGCCTTGCCCACCGCGTGCGGGAGCAAATAGGGGACCGTGGCGAGGCCGTGCCGCTTCAGCCAGGCGCGGGCAAAGGCGTCGGCGGACTTCAGCCGGGCCAGCCAGTCGCTGACCAGAGCGGCGACCCCGACGCTGAGATACGGCATGACCAGCATGCTCAGGGTGGCCGGGTGCCGGGTCGCGGCGCGCAGCATCAGCGGCAGGGCGTCCGTCCCGAACCGCGCGGCCACCGGCTTCAGCGCTGCCTCGCCGTCCCAGTAGTCCTCGGGGGCGCAGTGCGCCAGCAGCGGGCGGACCACGTCCGCGGGCGCGGTGACGAACAGCCGGGCCGCGCGGACGTCCGCCAACTGCCCGCCGTTCTGCAGGGCGTTGATCTCCTCCTTCCATTCGTACGTGCCCCGCCACTTGGAGTACCAGGAGGTGACCCCGGCCCAGCGCTGCTGCTCGTCGGGTTGCCAGACGACCCGCGGCTCCGGAACGAGAGGCGCCTCCGCCGCCACGCGCGCCTTCGCGGCCTTGCGCTGCTTCGCCCACGGCGGGCTGACCAGCAGCGCGGGCAGGGCCTCGGCCGGCGCCTCGGCCACCCGGTCCCGGCGGGCGAGCCGCGGCTCGACGTACTCGGCCACGTGCGCGGGAAGTCGGGGCAGCACCGCCGCGGTCAGCTCCGGGTGCGCCTGGATGTGCGCGGCCAGCAACTGCCCCACCATCGAGGCGTTCTTGGCCGTACCGGTCGCCGCCGCCCCCATCAGTCGCAGCGCGCGCACGGGCCAACGCCGCATCGCCTCCATCAGATACGGCCGTACGTTCTTGTCCTCGACGCGGGCCAGCAGCACCCGGAACGCCTCGTCCGTCGGCAGTTCCACCAGGGCGGCCGAGAAGGTGCGCACCCGGTCGGAGCCGTACGCCTGCTCGACGCCCTGCTCCAGCACGGGTGCGATGTGCCCGCCCACGCCCTCGGCGAGCGAGGCCACCATCGGCATCCCCCAGTCGTTCCAGCCGAGGCGGAAGGAGGTGCCCACCACACGGTCGAGCTGCCCGGGGGAGTTCAGCGAGCACAGCAGCATGGCGCGCAGGGTCTCGTCGATCGTGTCCGCGTCCGCGCAGGCGTCCTCGACCCAGTCGTGCTCGGTGGGCACGACGTACGACACGACGACCCGGCGGCGCACGCTGTCCCGGCACTTCTCCAGCACGGTCACGGCCTGCCGGTAGGCGTCCTCGTCGGCCACGGCCAGCAGGTCGCGCAGCCGGTCGGCGAAAGCGCGGGCCCAGTGGCCGTCCGCGGTGGTCCCGCCGACGCGGAAGCCGATCCAGGGGTCCTGCCGCTGCGAGCCGTACTGGATCCAGTGCGGCTCGACGTCGAAGTACTCCACCACGGCCCGCGCGGCGAAGGGCAGGCCGTACTCAGTGGCCCAGGCGTCCACGAACACGCCGTCGGGCAACTGGTAGTGCATGGTCAGCGACGCCAGGGCGGCAGCCCCGAGCGGGTTGCGACTGCCGTTCAGATGCGCACTCAGGGCCTCGACGATCCGCGGCTCGCTCTGCGGGGCGGCGAGCATCTCCTCGATCCAGCCGGCCTCCTCCTTGCGGCGGCGGGCGACCGACTCCAGGGCGTCCGCACGCAACGGAGGCACCGTACGCGGGATCCCGCCGCGCCTCGGGTGGACGAGCCGGCGCCAGGAGGCCGGCATGACGAAGGTGTCCTCGTCCGGAGCCTGCGCCGGGTCGGCAACCGCCGCGGTGGCCGCCGCCCGCTCGGCAACCATCACCTCCTGGTACCCCTTGCGCTCCTTCTCCGCGATCACCTTCGCCAGATACGCCTCGGCCGCCTCCGCCGAGGCCAGCTCCTTCGGCTGTGTGCGCCCCTGCGTCCCGACCCGTCCGTAGCGCACGGTGACCGTCGTCCCCTCGGCCTCCGCCTCCCAGAACTTCGCCGAGCCGTCACCCGCAAACTCCCAGCGCCGCACAGCCCCTCCCCTCCGTCCGGCCCCCCGGCCGACCGCTCGATCATCTGGCTGTCACCGTAGCCGCCCCCACTGACAGTGACCGTCCGCAGCCCGCGGCGCCCGAACCCCGGGCACTTGAACGGCTGGGGGCCCGTCACGGCCCCCGCCCGTCACAGCCCCCCGACCACCCGCGCGCACACCTCCGCATACGCCCGTACCGCCGCCCGCCCCCCGTCCTCCCGTCGCCATGCCAGCGCGTACCGGCTCGGTGAGAGCCCCCGCACCGGACGGGTCGTCACCCCGCCCAGCGTGATCAGCGGAGCGTTCCCGGTGGCGACCAGGCAGACCCCGAGCCCCGCCACCAGCGCCTCGTACGTCTCCTCCGTCCCCGCGATCTCCGCGCCGATCAGGGGCGGACGCCCCGCGCGTTCGTCCATCGCGAGCCAGTGGTCCCGCAGCGGTCCCGCGCTCGGGGGCAGCGCGAGGAACGGCTCCTCGAAGAGGTCGGCGAGGTCGATCTCCGCGTGCCCGGCGAGCCGGTGGCGCTCCGGGAGGGCGACCAGCCGGGGCTCCTCGGCGACCACGACCCAGTCGTAGCGGCCCGTGTCGGGCAGCGGCAGCCACACGAAGGCCACGTCCGCCTCACCGTCCGCGAGCCCCGCCGTGGGATCGTCCCAGCTCACCTGGCGCAGCCGCAGCACGGTGTCCGGGTGCGCGGCCGTGAACCGGGACCGGATCGCGGGCAGCAGTCCGCCGCGTCCGGGACTGGTGCTCATCCCCACCACCAGCGTCCCGCGCGCCGCGGCCCGCGCCGATTCCAGCGCCGCCGACCCGTCCGTCCAGGCGTCCAGCACTCGCCGGGCGTGCGGCAGCAGGGCCGTACCGGCCGGGGTGAGCGTGACGCCCCCCGGCCCCCGGTGGAACAGCGCCACGCCCAACTGCCGTTCCAGCGCGCGCACCTGCTTGCTGAGGGCGGGCTGGGAGACGTACAGGCGCTCGGCGGCGCGGGTGAAGTGCAGTTCGTCCGCCACCGTCACGAAGTAGCGGAGGTCGCGCACATGAACGTCCGTCGTCATGCCCATCGGTTATCACCGTAGGTCTTGGACAGGCAACTCGCCCATCCCACAGCCTTGTTCACGCAAGCCGACTGCGACTGACGGGACCACGGGGAGCTGTGATGAACAAGGTGTGGCTGATCACGGGTGCGAGCAGCGGGTTCGGCCGGGCGATCGCCGAGGCGGCGCTGGCGGAGGGCGATGTGGTGGTCGGCGCGGTACGGCGCCCGGAGGCGCTGGACGAGCTGGTGGCCGCCCATCCGGACCAGGTGGAGGCGCTGCGCCTGGACGTCGGCGACACCGCCGCCGCCGAGGCCGCGGTCCGGGACGTCCTCGCCCGGCACGGGCGGATCGACGTCCTGGTCAACAACGCGGGCCGCACCCACGTGGGCGCCTTCGAGGAGACCACCGAGCAGGAACTGCGGGACCTGTTCGACGTGCACGTCTTCGGACCGGCCGCCCTCACCCGCGCCGTGCTGCCGCACATGCGGGAGCGGCGGTCCGGGGCGATCGTGCAGATGAGCAGCATGGGCGGGCAGATGTCCCTGGCGGGTTTCTCCCTGTACAGCGGGACGAAGTTCGCCCTGGAGGGCATGTCCGAGGGGCTCGCCGACGAGGTCGCGGAGTTCGGGATCAAGGTGCTGATCGTGGAACCGGGTGCCTTCCGCACCTCGCTCTTCGCGGCGGACCGGGCCGGGGCCAGCGCGGACAGCGGGCTGTACCCGAAGGTGAGCCGGACCCGAGGCTTCGTCTCCGGCGGCGACGGCTCCCAGCCCGGTGACCCGGCGAAGGCCGCGGCCGCCGTCCTGGCCGCGCTCCAGGCCGAGCGGACCCCGCTGCGGCTGCCGCTGGGAGCCGACGCGGTGGACGCCGTGCTCGGTCATCTGGACCAGGTGCGCGAGGACGTCGTCGCCTGGGAGAAGCACACCCGCGCGACCGCGTTCGACGAGTAGGAACAGCCGGGACCAGGGCCCCGCGCGGGATGACCGCATGTCATGTCTGGCACATGGCACGTGTGTTACGTCCGTGCAGGGCCCTTGTGCAATTCCTGTGGAAGCCTCAATCTTTCGGCGGGTGCACCGAGTCCGCCCGGGATGCAAGTTGACATGATCACGCCCATTCGGGCGGTCTTCGGCGTGCCTGCACCGCCCCCCACCAGCGCACCACCGATTGAGGAGGACCCCTCAGATGGCAGTGATGCGTTCTACCCGGCGAAGACTGGCCGCGATCAGTGTGGCCGCCTCCGCGGTCCTGACCGCGGGCCTCGTCTCCGCCCTCCCCGCCGGCGCCGCCCCGACCGCCGACGAGGGCCGTGTCCTGTACGCGGGCGCGGCCAACGCCGTTGCCGAGAGCTACATCGTGACCCTCAAGCCGGAGGCCCGCGCGGGCTCCGCCGAG
This sequence comes from Streptomyces sp. NPDC002779, assembly GCF_042888685.1. Classification (NCBI taxonomy): domain Bacteria; kingdom Bacillati; phylum Actinomycetota; class Actinomycetes; order Kitasatosporales; family Streptomycetaceae; genus Streptomyces; species Streptomyces sp. NPDC002779. Next base: position 610,453 of record NZ_JBIAQC010000001.1, on the reverse strand, counting down.
GGCCGGGCGCTCGCCAAGAAGTACGGCGCCGACATCGAGCGCACCTACACGAAGGCGCTCAACGGCTACGCGGTGGACGCCTCCGCGGCCGAGGCGAAGAAGTTCGCCGCCGACCCGGCCGTCGCCTCCGTCGTGCAGAACCGTACCTTCAGCATCACCGCGACCCAGCCGAACCCGCCCTCCTGGGGCCTGGACCGGGTCGACCAGCGCAACCTCCCGCTGAACAGCTCGTACACCTACCCGGACACGGCCGGGCAGGGCGTGACCGCGTACGTCATCGACACCGGCGTCCGCATCACCCACAGCGACTTCGGCGGCCGTGCCTCCTACGGCTACGACGCCGTCGACAACGACAACACCGCCCAGGACGGCCACGGCCACGGCACGCACGTGGCGGGCACGGTCGCCGGTACCGCCTACGGCGTCGCCAAGAAGGCGCGGGTCGTCGGCGTCCGGGTGCTGAACAACTCCGGTTCCGGTACGACCGCGCAGGTCGTCGCCGGTATCGACTGGGTCGCCCGGAACGCGGTCAAGCCGGCCGTCGCCAACATGTCCCTCGGCGGCGGGGCGGACACCGCGATCGACACCGCGGTCCGCAACGCCATCGCCTCCGGCGTCACCTTCGCCGTGGCGGCGGGCAACGAGTCCACGAACGCCTCGACCAGGTCCCCCGCACGCGTGACGGAGGCCATCACGGTCGGCGCCACGACCTCGTCGGACGCGAGGGCCAGCTACTCCAACTACGGCACGGTCCTCGACCTGTTCGCGCCCGGCTCGTCCATCACCTCGGCGTGGAGCACCAGCGACACCGCCACCAACACCATCTCCGGTACGTCGATGGCGACCCCGCACGTGGCCGGCGCGGCAGCGCTCCACCTGGCCGCCAACCCCGCGGCCACCCCCGCGCAGGTCGCCTCGGCCCTGACGACAGCGGCCACCCCGAACGTCGTCACCAGCCCCGGCACCGGCTCGCCCAACCGGCTGCTCCACGTCGGCGGCGGCACCACGAACCCGCCCGGACCGCGCTTCGAGAACACCGGTGACTACACGATCGGCGACAACGCCACGGTCGAGTCCCCGGTGACGGTCTCCGGCGTCTCCGGCAACGCGCCCTCCGCGCTGGCGGTCCAGGTCAACATCGTCCACACCTACATCGGTGACCTCCAGGTCCAGCTGATCGCCCCCGACGGCACGGCCTACACCCTCAAGGCCTACGGCACCGGCGGCAGCGCGGACAACATCAACACCACGTACACGGTGAACGCCTCCTCCGAGGCCGCCAACGGCACGTGGAAGCTCCGGGTCAGCGACAACGCCACCTACGACACCGGGCGGATCGACGCCTGGGCGCTCCAGTTCTGACGCTCACCGTTCGCTGAAACTCGTCCTCGTCGCACGGCCTGGGATCCGTTCCCCGGCCCGCGGCGAGGACGAGTCGCGTTTCCGGGCACGGCGAAAAAGGGCTGCCTGGATCGTCCCCTTTGCGGCCCGCATTCCGCGCCCGCCCCGGCCGCGCTTACCATGCGCGTGCATTCCGTCGTACGTCAGTTCCGCGCCGCCCGGCCCCGCAGCCCGGCCCCGCCGCCCGAAACAGGAGCACGGTCCTCGTGTCGATACCCCCGCCCCACGGGCCCTACCAGCCACCCGGGCCCCAGGACCCCGCGGGACCCCAGGGACCGTACCCGCCGGGCCCGTACGCGCCGTACCCCTACCACCCCTACGGGCCCTACGGGCCCTACGGCCGTCCCGCGCCCGTGAACGGCGTCGCCATCGCCGCCCTGGTCCTCGGCATCCTCTGCTTCCTGCCGGCCGTGGGCCTGGTCCTCGGTCTGGTGGCGCTCGGTCAGATCAAGAAGAAGGGCGAGCGCGGCAAGGGGATGGCGATCGCCGGTTCCGTGTTGTCGTCCGTCGGGCTCGCGCTGTGGACGGTGACGCTGTCCACCGGTGTCGCCTCCGACGCCTGGGAGGGCTTCAAGGACGCGGCGAGCGAGGATGGCACCGCCTACGCCCTCGCCGAGGGCGACTGTTTCGACTCCCCGTCCGGCTCCCTGGAGGGCGCCACCTACGACGTGGAGGAGGTGCCGTGCGCCGGCCGGCACGACGGCGAGGTGTTCGCCGTCGTCACGCTGCCCGCCGGACCGTTCCCGGGCGACGACTCGGTGACCCGGACCGCCGAGGACAAGTGCTACGCGCTGGAAGCCGAGTACGCCATGGACCCCTGGGCCGTACCGGACGACGCGGGCGTCTCCTATCTCGTCCCGACCAGCCGGAGCTGGCGCTTCGGCGACCGCGAGATCACCTGCCTGTTCGGCAGCACCGACGACAAGGGCACCCTCACCGGTTCGCTGCGCAACGACGAGACCACCCTGGACGCGGACCAGATCGCCTTCCTGAAGGCCATGAAGGCCGTCGACGACGTGCTCTACGAGGAGCCGGAGGACTTCCCCGAGGACGACCTGCCGGTCAACCAGGACTGGGCGAAGGACGTCGAGGCCGTGCTCGGCGAGCAGATCGAGGCGCTGGAGGCACACGGCTGGCCGTCCGCGGCCGAGGAGCCGGTCGCCGGCCTGGTCGCGGAGATGGAGGACGCCCGCACGTCCTGGGAGAAGGCGGCCGCCGCCGAGGACGCGGACACCTTCTACGAGCACTACGACACCGGTTGGGAGTACGTCGACGGCCCGACGACAGTCACCGCGCGCGAGGCTCTGGGCCTCGCCACCACCGTGCCGTCCTACGACGAGGAGTACGACGACGGGAGCGAGAGTCCGGGCAGCGGGGGACTCGATGTGTGATCGCGGCTATAGCGGGGAGAAAGTGCCTGCGTAAAGGCTGCTGCGGGCAGAAGTCATCACATCGAGTGATTCTCTGGCCTTTGCTTGCATGGCACAACCCACGGTTGCCACGCTGTTGCTGTCTGTACAACCTGATGGGAGCGGCCAGTGACATTCGGTGAGCAGCCGGCGTACCTGCGTGTCGCGGGTGATCTCCGCAAGAAGATCGCCGACGGTTCGCTGCCACCGCACACCCGCCTCCCCTCCCAGGCGAGGATCCGCGAGGAGTACGGCGTATCGGACACCGTCGCCCTGGAGGCGCGCAAGGTGCTGATGGCCGAGGGCCTGGTCGAGGGCCGCTCCGGCTCCGGGACGTATGTGCGCGAGCGCCCGGTGCCCCGCCGGATCGCCCGCTCCGGGTACCGCCCCGCCGGCGGGGCCACGCCGTTCCGGCAGGAGCAGGCCGACGGCGCGGCGCGCGGCACCTGGGAGTCCAGCAGTGAGCAGGCCGAGGCGAGCGTGGCGGTCGCCGAGCGGCTCGCCATCAAGCCCGGCGACCGGGTCATGTGCACCCGCTATCTCTTCCGCGAGGCCGGTGAGGCGATGATGCTCTCCACCTCCTGGGAGCCCCTCGCGGTCACCGGCCGCACCCCCGTGATGCTGCCCGAGGAGGGCCCGCTCGGCGGCATGGGCGTCGTCGAGCGGATGCGCGCCATCGACGTCATCGTCGACAACGTCACCGAGGAGGTCGGCGCCCGCCCCGGCCTCGCCGAGGAATTGCACGCCCTCGGCGGCGTCCCCGGCCATGTCGTCGTCGTCATCCAGCGCACCTACTACGCCTCCGGCCGCCCCGTGGAGACCGCCGATGTGGTCGTCCCCGCCGACCGCTACCGGATCGCCTACCACCTGCCCGTAAAGTAGCGCACAACCCCGGGGCAGTTGCCCCCGGCACCGACCCAACCCGCGCCCGTTCCACGGGGGTTGGAATCTGGTCGTTCTCGCAGGTCGTCCCCGATGTGTCCGGCATGCCGCTGACTTGATGCGTCGGCGTGCGCGGGGGGCGCGGTCGACCCCGTGCGCCCCCTGTGCCCTGGCCGGTTGCGTACCTCTTTGTAAAAAGCCGTATTCGCTGCGTAAAGGTTAGGCGTAGGCTCGGGCATATGCGGATTGCGGTTTCCTTGGCGGGCGGGGCACGGCACAGGCCGCGAGCGGGACTCGGGCCCGGTGCGGGAAGGAGCGGTGGGGCGTGATGAACGACAGCACGATCACTCTTCCCTGGCTCGTCATACGACAGGACGACAACGGCAATCGGTACCGCGTGGGCCGGTACGCGACCCGGGCCGAGGCCCAGAAGACCGCGGACAGCCTCGACTCCCGCGGCCACAAGCAGCTCTACTGGGTCGAGCGGATCGCCCAAGGGGGCACCGACACCGCCGACTGAGGTGCGCCCCCCGGTTCCCGTAGGCTCCGGCGCATGACGGAACCGATCGTGGTGGTGGGAGCCGCCCTCCTGGACGACGGCCGCCTCCTCGCCGCGCGCCGCAGCGCCCCGCCCGAGCTGGCCGGCCGCTGGGAACTCCCCGGCGGCAAGGTGGAACCGGGCGAGACCCCGCAGGCGGCCCTGGTCCGCGAACTGCGCGAGGAACTCGGCGTGGAGACGGAACCGCTGGAGCGGGTCCCGGGCGAGTGGCCGCTGCGCGCCCCGTACGTCCTGCAGATCTGGACGACCCGCCTCCGCCCGGGCTCCCCGGCCCCGCAGCCCCTCCAGGACCACGACGACCTGCGCTGGCTGACCCCCGCGGAACTGTGGGACGTGGAGTGGCTGACCCAGGACGTCCCGGCGGTACAGCAGATCGAAGGGCGCCTGGGACTCCCTTAGGGGCGCGGGGAACTGCGACAAGCCACGACGGCGCCGCACGCGCACCACCACACCACCCCGAGTTCGCAGGCGCACTCGGAACACGGCGTACGCCGTTCGTGCTCCAACGCCCCCAACCCGGCGATACGAGATCCCAAAAATCGGGTATGTGCCCATTAACCCCGTGAAATAGGACACGCTGCCTGGGAAGTGATCGGTGTGATCGACACCGAAGGCGACTGCGTCGAGTGGACCTTCTCCGCCGAACCGGGCGCCGTCCGTGCCGCCCGTTCCGCCGTCCGCGGCCGACTGCACGACTGGGACCTGGACAGCCTCGCCGACATCGCGGCCCTCCTGGTCAGTGAACTCGTCACCAACGCCCTGCGGCACGCCACCGGCCCCATCGGCGTCCGCCTGGTCCGCCCCGCCCGTCTGGGCGGTGTCCTGCTGGTCGAGGTCTCCGACCCGATCCCCGGCTTCCCGCGCGAACGGATCGCGGCCCCCGAGGACGAGAGCGGCCGCGGTCTGCAGTTGGTCGCCCATTCCTCGCGCCGCTGGGGTACCCGCCCCGGGGGCGCCGGGAAGACGGTCTGGTTCGAGCTCGCGGTGCCCTGAAACGGGTCCGGACGCTGTACGGTCCGCCGGGCCCTGTAGACGGACTGGTTCAGGCCACTGGCGGCTGTCCGAGTCGGTGATTCGACAGCGTGTCGGCTGGTTAGAAGAGTGGAAGTGTTTCCGCGGTCCGGTCCAAAAACGATCGGGAACGTGCTGTGATCGTGAACACCGTGTCGTGCGGCGCCGTAGTGCTGGATACTGCGGGCAGCCGCCTCCGGTGACCGGTGCCGGACGCGGTGAGCTGGAGGGGACGGTTCGCGTGAGCGAGATACCAGCGAAGGCCACGGAGTCCGAGGACCCGTCGGGCGGCGCGAGGGCGGCGGCCACGGCTGCCGACAGGGGCGCCGCGGCCGACGTGACGCGCGCCTCCGGCGACGAACCGGCCTCCGACGGCATCTGGCAGAGCAGCCCGCCCGGCTCCATGTACGACTACATCCGGGTCGCGTCCTTCTCCATCGGCCCCGACGGTCTCGTCGAGCAGTGGAGCCTGCGCGCCGAGCAGCTGTTCGGCATCCCCGCGGAGCGCGCCGTCGGGATGGACCCCATCGCGGCGTTCATCGATCCCGACCGGCGCGAGCAGGGCCACCGCAAGATGGCGGAGATCCTGGACGGCCGGGAGTGGACCGGAGTCGTCCCCTTCCGCAAGCCGGACCCGGAGACCGGCGGGCGCGGCGAGGAGGCGCTCGCCGAGGTCTACGTCATGCCGACGCGGACCGAGGAGGGCGAGAAGGCGGCCGTCTGCATCGTCGTCGATGTGCGCACCCTGCGCAGGATCGAGACCGACCTCGCCGCCTCGCAGGCGATATTCGGCCAATCTCCCTTCGGCTTCCTGCTGATCGACACCGACCTGCGGGTGCGCCGCGCCAACCAGCGGTTCGCCTCGCTCTTCGGCGGCACCCCCGACGACCACCGGGGCAAGGGCGTCCACGACTATCTGCCGAGGCCGGAGGCGGATCGGGTCACCGCCACCCTGCGCCGGGTGCTGGAGACCGGCGACTCCATCACGGACATGCACGTCACCGGCTTCCTGCCCGAGTCGGACGAGCGCCGTCACTGGTCCATCAACCTCTACCGGGTGCACAGCGGCTCCGGCCGGCCCATCGGCATCGCCTGGCTCGGAACCGACATCACGGCCCGTCGGGCCGCCGCCCGCGAGGCCGCCGCGGCACGGCGCAATCTCGCCCTGCTGAACGAGGCCGGCGCCCGGATCGGGAACTCCCTCGACCTGGAGACCACGGCCCGCGAACTGCTCGACGTCGTCGTCCCCGGCTTCTGCGACCTGGCCACGGTCGACCTCTACCAGGGCCTGCTGGCCGGCGACGAGACCCCGCCCGGGCTCGCCGACGGCAGCGCGGAACTGCGCCGGGTGGCCTTCGCCAGCGCGGTCTCCGACGCGCCCTTCGTCGGTGGCGGCGCGGCGGTGGCGGTCGGCGCGGTCCATCACTACCCCTTCAACTCCCCGTGCGCGGACGCCCTGCGCACCGCCCGCCCGCGGTCCGTGCCCGCGGAGGAGGGCGGGCTCGTGCAGTCCACGCTGGCGGTGCCGATGGTCGCCCACGACACCGTCGTAGGGCTGGCGCAGTTCTCCCGGACCAAGGGCAGTGAGCCGTTCGGGGACCGGGACCGGGATCTGGCGGTGGAGCTGGCGGCGCGGGCGGCGGTGTGCATCGACAACGCCCGGCTGTACCGCAGGGAGCACGAGCGGGCGCTGATACTGCAGCGGTCCCTGCTGCCGCCGGGCGACCCGGTCGCCGCGGGGCTGGACATCGCCTGCCGCTATCTGCCGGGCGCCTCCTCCGCGGACCGGCCGAGCGAGGTGGGCGGCGACTGGTTCGACGTGATCGAACTGCCGGGACACCGTACGGCGTTGGTGGTCGGCGACGTGATGGGGCGCGGCCTGCGCGCCGCGGTGGCGATGGGCGAACTCCGCTCGGCCGTACGGACCTTGGCACTGCTGGACCTGGAACCGGCGGAAGTGCTCAGCGCGTTGGACGAGATCGCGCGGGGCCTCGGTGCGCCGGGAGGCGTCCAGCAGGCGACCCGCGCCGCGCGCCGCCCCCGCGAGGCCGACCTGTCCGAGGTCTACCTGGCGACCTGCGTGTACGCGGTCTACGACTCGGTGACCCGTCGCTGCACCTTCGCCAACGCGGGCCATCTGCCGCCCGTCCTGGTCGAGCCGGGCGAGGACGCGCTGATGCTGGACGTACCGCCGGGCATGCCGCTCGGGGTGGGCGGGGAGCCCTTCGAGGAGGTGGAGGTCGAACTGCCCGAAGGCGCGCTGCTGGCGCTCTACACCGATGGACTGGTCGAAAGCCGTGACCACCCCCTGGACGAGGGCCTGCAAGCCTTCGTCGGCGCCCTGACGGACCCTTCCCGTCCCCTGGAGGACGTCTGCGACCACGTCCTCAACACCCTCGACACCCACCACGGCGAGGACGACATCGCCCTGCTCATGGCCCGGGTCCAGGGCCTGCCCGCCGACTCCGTCGGCGACTGGACGCTGCCGCGCGAGCCGCGCAGCGTGGGCCGGGCCCGTGAGCACGCCCGCGGCCGGCTCCAGAGCTGGGACCTGGAGCCCTTGGTCGACACGACGGAACTCCTGGTCAGCGAGCTGGTGACGAACGCGTTGCGCTACGGCGAGGGCGACATCCGCCTCCGCCTCCTCCTCGACCGCACCCTGGTCTGCGAGGTCTGGGACGCCGGCCTGGTCCAGCCCCGCCGCCGCAGGGCCCGCGACACGGACGAGGGCGGCCGGGGCCTGCAGCTGGTGGGCCTGCTGAGCGCGGCCTGGGGCTCCCGCCGCACCCCCCGCGGCAAGACGGTCTGGTTCGAACTCCCCCTCCCCGACGGCGAAACAGGCCTCACAGACCCAGCAGAGGCCCTCCTGAGCCTCTTCTGACCCTCACCGGCGGAGTGCGAAAGCCGGCGGCGGTGAGGCCGGGGGCCGGGTAAGGGCCCCACGCCGGTCACTCGCGGCGGGTGTGGGTGTGGGGGCCGCCGTAGCTTGGGGGTGTCGGGGTGGGTGGGTCGTGGGCTTGGGCCGCCAGTTCGCGGGCTCGGCGGGCCAGGGCGTCGGCGGTGAGGTGGTCGGTGAGGCCGGGGTTGGTGGTGAGGAGGCGCCGGGCCTCCGCCAGCCGGGTGCGGGGAGTGCAGCCCGCCGCGCGGTGCGTGGCGATGTGGTCCTCCGCCGCCTCGGTGGAGCTGCGGGCCAGAAGCGCCGCGGCGGCCGCCAGCACCCCGGCCCGCCCGTCCGCGACCGGCACGACACCCCGCACGATCCGCCGCAGGGCGTCCATCGGGTCGTACGGCCCCCCGGTCACCTCTTCCCGTACCTCCGCCAGGACACCGTCCGCATGGCTGATCCGGGCGTCGGAGCGGCCCCGCTCCCGCGCCCCGGCGATCTCGGCCTCCCCGCCGGTCAGCGCGGGCGCGACGAGCCCCGCCGCGGTCGCCAGCTCCGCCGCACGGCGCTCGACGCCGTCGATGAGCACGGCGGCCTGGGCGACGGCTCCCTCGGCGGCCCGCAGGTTCCGTACGGCCCGCGCCGTCTCGCCCAGGTCCGCGCCCTGCCGGGCCTCGTTGAGCCGGGAGGTCGCGCACACCAGCCGGTCCTTGGCCAGCTCGACGTAACCGGACACCTCGGCCCCGGCCGCGGGACCGTACCGCTCGCCGAGCTCGACGAGCGTGGCGTCCGCGCTTCCCGTACGGGCGGTCAGTTCCCGGAACCGGGCCTCCGCGACCTCCAGCGCGCCGCGCGTATCCCCCTCCAGCCCGCGCAGCTGATCGAACCCGGCCGCCTCCGCGTCCAGCCGTCGCCCCGCCTCCTCGCACCGCCCGACGATCCCCGCGAGCACCTGGCGCCGCCGGGTCTCGTCCTCCGGGACGCCGTCGTCGTAGCGCTGCCGCATGCGGAAGGCGGAGGCCAGCTCGGTCTCGGCGTCGTGCAGGGCCCGCGCCCAGGGCGCCACGGCCTCGGCCCCCGCCCGGGCCTCGGCGAAGGAGAGCTCCTCCCGGCTGGTGCGCACCCATTCGTCGGCGTCGACGAGGAGCTGCCGCGCCCGTTCGTCGAGCTCGGCGAGGGGCGGACCGGCCGTCCGGGCGGGCTCACCGCCGGGAGTGGTCCGGGTGCGCGCCCGCCGGGTGCGCCGCAGATAGCCGTACCCGGCGACCGCCACGGCGGCCACGGCCGCGACGAGCGGCAGCACGAGATCACCGGCGGCGGAGTCCGCCGGTTCCTGCTGGGCGGAGGCGCTCGCCAGGGGCCGCTGCGAGCCGACCGCGACCGGAGCCTTCGGCCCCGACGTCATCCCCGGCCACACCAGCCACGCCACGGCGATCAGCACACCCACCACGGCATGCGCCACCAGCACGGATATCCGCCCGGTGGCCCGCCGAGGCCGGCCCCGGATCAAGGGTGAGGTCACCTTTCGGAGCGTATGAGGAGGAATCCGAGTACGCGACCGGGGGCGTCCGGGACACGGGCGGCGAAACCTGGGTGAGGTGAACATGTCGTGACCGGAACGTCATATGTGATTTAACTCGACGCACCCTTTTGTTTGTTGTGGAGGGGCTATGAGCGACCTACCGTCCACCAATGCGAACGCTAATCACCAGCAAGGCCGCTCGACGGGCCCTGCGTCCGATCGTTCAGCTGATCGACCAGCGCATCGAGCGAGAGGTCCGCCGCCATGTCGAGATCGCCTCGAAGGACGCGCTCCAGAAGGAACTGAGAACGCTGCGCAACCGGCAGCGTCCCCTGGAGCTGTTCTTCGACGGCACCGGGCGGGGCGCGTCCCGGCTGCCCTCGGCCTCCCACCTCAACACCACCATCTCCGAGCTGGAGCAGGTCACCGGCGCCGAACGGCAGGCCTGCGAGCGCACGGTCGCCCAGGCGTTCCGGCTGCTCATCGCGCTGGAGGCGCTCGGCGTCGGACGGATCGCCGGCGGCACCATGAACATCGTCGGCAAGCTCTCCGCGGTCCCGCTGCTCGACGCCCCGAACGACGAGATCCTCGAGATCGGCACTCTGTACGGGATGTTCGGCGCCGCGCTCATCCGGATGTCGGAGCGTGCCGGGCGGGCGCCGAGCCTGACCATCGTCGACCCGCTCGCCGGGACCCAGCTCCAGCCCGGCGCGACCATGGGCCACGACGCCTCCGGCACCCCGGTCGACCTGGCCGCCGTGCGCACCAATCTGAGCCTCGCCGGAGCGGCCGGTGCCGCCGCCCGCATCCAGCCCGGCTTCTCCGAGGACCCGGAGGTCAGGTCCCTGGTCTCGGACCGTTCCTACGGCGTGGTCATCGTCGACGGCGACCACTCCGCCGCCGGTGTCGCCGCCGACCTGGAGTGGGCGGAGCAGATCGTCGCACCGGGCGGGATCGTCGTACTCGACGACTTCGGGCACCCCAAGTGGCCCGGGATCAAGGAGGCGTTCGAGAAGCACATGATCACGGACACCCGGTTCAGGTTCCTGGGCCAGGTGGCGCACTCGGGGTACCTGCGGGCCGCCTCAGCCTGAGGACGCGGGCCGCCGCCGGATCTTGTTCCCCAGCCACACCAGCGGGTCGTACTTGCGGTCCACGGCCCGCTCCTTCAACGGGATCAGCGCGTTGTCCGTGATCTTGATGCCCTCGGGGCAGACCTCCGTACAGCATTTCGTGATGTTGCAGTAACCGAGGCCGTGTTCGTCCTGGGCGCTGCTCTTGCGGTCCAGGCCGGACTCGGCGGCGGCGTCCAGCGGGTGCATGTCCAGCTCCGCCACCCGCATCAGGAAGCGCGGCCCGGCGAACGCCTGCTTGTTCTCCTCGTGGTCACGGACCACATGGCAGGTGTCCTGGCACAGGAAGCACTCGATGCACTTGCGGAACTCCTGTGAGCGGTCCACGTCCTCCTGCATCATCCGGTACTCGCCGGGGCCGACCCCCTCGGGCGGCACGAAGGCCGGGATCTCGCGCGCCTTGGTGTAGTTGAAGCCGACGTCCGTGACGAGATCCCGGACGACCGGGAAGGCGCGCAGCGGAGTGACGGTGATCGTCTCCTCGCGGTCGAACACCGACATCCGCGTCATGCACAGCAGCCGCGGCCGGCCGTTGATCTCCGCCGAGCACGAACCGCACTTGCCCGCCTTGCAGTTCCAGCGGACGGCGAGATCCGGGGCCTGGGTGGCCTGGAGGCGGTGGATGATGTCCAGCACCACCTCGCCGTCGTTCACCTCGATCCTGAAGTCCTCGAGGCCGCCGCCGCCGACGTCACCCCGCCACACCTTGAAGCGGGCCTCGTAGCTGCTCACTCGTACAGCTCCTCTTCGGCGAGGTACTTGACCAGCTCCTCCTTGTCGAAGAGGGCGAGCAGGTCCGGGCGGATGGGGTCGGTGTGCTCGCGGCCGAGGTCGATCTGGCCGCGCTCCGGGTCGGTCGCCGCGAGACCGCCGGTGGGGTCGGCCAGCCGGCACAGCAGGTTGACGTTGCGCCAGGTGCGCTCCATGCCGGGATGGTCCTCGCGGGTGTGGCCGCCGCGCGACTCGGTGCGCTCCAGCGCGGCCCGCGCCACGCACTCGCTGACCAGCAGCATGTTCCTGAGGTCCAGGGCGAGGTGCCAGCCCGGGTTGAACTGCCGGTGCCCCTCGACCCCGGCCCGCCGGGCCCGGACCCGCAGCTCGGCCAGCTTCTCCAGCGCGTGCGCCATCTCGCCCTCGCGGCGGATGATGCCGACCAGGTCGTTCATGGTCTGCTGGAGCTCCTGGTGGAGGGTGTACGGGTTCTCCGGCGCGGCCTCGTCGGGGCTCTCCGCGGAGAAGGGGCGCAGCGCCTCGGCCGCCGCGGCGTCCACCTGGGCGTCGTCCACCTCGGGGCGCTCCACGGCGAGGGCCGCCGCGTACTCGGCCGCGTGCCAGCCCGCCCGGCGCCCGAACACCAGCAGGTCGGAGAGCGAGTTACCGCCGAGCCGGTTGGAGCCGTGCATCCCGCCCGCGACCTCACCGGCCGCGAACAGCCCCGGCACCCCGCGGGCCGCCGCCGTGTCGGACTCGACCGCGATCCCGCCCATCACGTAGTGACAGGTCGGCCCGACCTCCATCGCCTCGGCCGTGATGTCCACGTCCGCCAGCTCCTTGAACTGGTGGTACATGGACGGCAGTCGGCGCTTGATCACCTCGGCGGGCATCCGCGTCGAGACGTCCAGGAACACCCCGCCGTGCGGGGAGCCGCGGCCCGCCTTCACCTCGGAGTTGATCGCACGGGCCACCTCGTCGCGGGGGAGCAGCTCGGGAGGGCGCCGGTTGTTGTCCGGGTCCTCGTACCAGCGGTCGCCCTCTTCCTCGGACTCGGCGTACTTCTCCTTGAAGACGTCCGGGACGTAGTCGAACATGAACCGCTTGCCCTCGGAGTTCCGCAGCACCCCGCCGTCGCCGCGGACGGACTCCGTGACGAGGATGCCCTTGACCGAGGGCGGCCAGACCATGCCCGTCGGGTGGAACTGCACGAACTCCATGTTCAGCAGCGGCGCTCCCGCGAGCAGCGCCAGCGCGTGGCCGTCGCCGGTGTACTCCCACGAGTTCGACGTCACCTTGAAGGACTTGCCGATGCCACCGGTGGCGATCACCACGGCGGGCGCTTCCAGCACGAAGAAACGGCCGGTCTCACGGTCGTAGGCGAAGACGCCCGAGACGCGGCCCGCGGCGGAGCCGCTATGGGATGCTGTGTCTTTCAGCACCCTCGTGACCGTGCACTCCTGGAAGACCTTCAGCCGGGCCTCGTAGTCGCCGGTCTCCTTGAAGTCCTGCTGCTGCAGGGACACGATCTTCTGCTGCAGGGTGCGGATGAGCTCCAGGCCGGTGCGGTCGCCGACGTGCGCGAGCCGGGGGTACTCGTGGCCGCCGAAGTTGCGCTGGGAGATCCGGCCGTCCTTCGTACGGTCGAACAGGGCGCCCCAGGTCTCCAGCTCCCACACCCGGTGCGGGGCCTCCTGCGCGTGCAGTTCGGCCATCCGCCACTGGTTGAGGAACTTGCCGCCGCGCATGGTGTCGCGGAAGTGGACCTGCCAGTTGTCGTGCTCGTTGGCGTTGGCCATGGCGGCGGCGATGCCGCCCTCGGCCATCACCGTGTGCGCCTTGCCGAACAGCGACTTGCAGATCACCGCCGTACGGGCGCCCCGCTCGCGTGCCTCGATGGCCGCCCGGAGGCCCGCACCCCCGGCACCGACCACGACGACGTCCCACTCCTGCCGGTCCACCACGGACATCAGAACAACCTCGGATCGTCGAAGGCACCGGACGCGACGAGATAGACGTAGAAGTCGGCGAGCGCCACGCTCACCAACGACGACCAGGCGAGCAGCATGTGCCGGGCGTTGAGCTTGCCGACCCACTGCCACATCCGGTAGCGCACGGGATGCTTGGAGAAGTGCTTGAGCTTGCCGCCGACGATGTGCCGGCAGGAGTGGCAGGAGATCGTGTACGCCCAGATCAGCACGATGTTGACGAGGAACACCAGGGTGCCGAGGCCCATGTGGCCCCACGCGTAGTGCTCGTCGCGGAAGGTCAGCACGGTGTCGTACGTCAGGATGCCGGCGACCGGGATCGCGGCGTAGAAGAAGTACCGGTGGATGTTCTGCAGGATCAGCGGGAAGCGGGTCTCACCGGAGTACTTCTTGTGCGGCTCGGCCACCGCGCAGGCCGGTGGGGAGGCCCAGAAGCCCCGGTAGTAGGCCTTGCGGTAGTAGTAGCAGGTCAGCCGGAAGCCCAGCGGGAAGATCAGGATCAGGACGGCGGGCGAGAGGCCCCACCAGCTGCCGAAGATCTCCCAGTTGGGGCCGTTGCGCATCGGCTCGCAGTTCTCCGCGAGGCAGGGGGAGTAGAACGGCGAGACATAGGGCGCCGCGTAGTAGTCGGCGTTGGCGAACGCGCGCCAGGTCGAGTAGACGATGAACGCCAGCAGACCGGCCGCGGTGGCGGCGGGCGCCAGCCACCAGCGGTCGGTCCGCAGATGCGGGGCGGTGATCGCGGCGCGCGTACCGCTGCGTACACCGCCGCTGTTCAGATGGGGTTCCGTACCAGTGGCCAACGTTTGACTCCGGTCGGGTTCAGGGGGCTCGTCGGTCCCGGGCGCCTAGACCCTCGTCGTCCGTGTCGATCCACAGAGAGTCGTCGTACGGGGTGTCGGGGATGGTGACGAGATCGGGGCGCTTCTGTGCCGCGGGGGCGCTGGCCGCCGCGCGCAGCAGGGCCACGCTCTCGCGCAGGTGATCGCAGTCGGTGCGGACGCGGCGGATGTCCAGACCGTCGCTTCCGAGCTGCTGTTCCAGACGGCTCACCGACCTGTTCAGGTCGTCGAGGCACCGCTGCAGTGCTGTCAGGTCGTCGTGCACGGACATGACGTGACCTCGCTTCCGTCGGCCGCGCGGCCGTGGGTGGCAACGTTCATGCGCCTGCGAGTGTCGCGCGTCACACCTGTCGCTGTGAAGGGATGTGCACCGATTGGCCGAGGCGCATAGGTGCATCGCGTGGTGCGTTGCGCCGCACGGGTGGGGTTCCTGGCGTGGCCCGCCGTGTCGCCGCCCGTTGCCGAACCCTTTCCTCTTCAGTGGCCGCATAGATGTGATCAGCACCATATACCGCCAAAAGTGATCATAACCCCCGCGGCTCACGGAGGTAAGCAGAGATGTCCGACCAGCCACGACGCGCCCGCAGACAACCGATGGCCCCGCACGGCCTTTCCCGCGGAGCGCTGCGCTCGGTCATCTTCCTCACCGCGGGCGCGCTCGCGGTGACCGCCCTGGCGGGCTGCGCCTCCGAGGACCCCGCGGGCAAGCCGCTCGCCGGGCAGGACATCGCCCCCGCCGCCCGCTCCCTGGTCGCCGACGGCGGCACCCTGCGCTGGGCCGTCGACTCGGTGCCGGAGACCCTGAACACCTTCCAGGCCGACGCCGACGCCACCACTACCCGGGTCGCCCAGGCCGTCCTGCCGTCGATGTTCCGCCTCGACGAGCGCGGGCGCCCGGAACTGAACCCCGACTACCTGGAGTCCGCCAAGGTCGTCGGGACCGAGCCCAGGCAGGTCGTGCTGTACAAGCTCCACCAGCAGGCCGTCTGGAGCGACGGCCGCGAGATCGGCGCCGCCGACTTCGCCGCCCAGTGGCGCGCCCTGTCCGGCAAGGACTCCGCCTACTGGACCGCGCGCAACGCAGGCTACGAGCGCATCGAGCGGATCGAGCGCGGGGCCAACGACCTGGAGGTCAAGGTCACCTTCGCCCGGCCCTACGCCGACTGGCGCTCGCTGTTCTCGCCGCTGTACCCGAAGGACGTCATGGGCACCCCGGACGCCTTCAACGACGGCGCTCGCCGCAAGCTCAAGGTCACCGCCGGACCCTTCTCCGTCAAGAAGGTCGACCGCGAGGACGACGAGATCACCCTCACCCGCAATCCGCGCTGGTGGGGCAGCCAGGCCAAGCTGAACGAGATCGTGCTGCGCGCGGTGCCCCGCGACAAGCGGGCCGCGGCGCTGACCGCCGGCACGCTCGACCTGGCCGAGATCGACCCCGAGACGGTCCGCCGGATCGGGCTCGCCGCCCGCGCCGGCGGCAACGGCGCCGCCACCCCGCGCCAGAGCGCCACCCCCCTGGCCGGCCCCGGCAGCGACGGCTCCGACGAGGAGGCGGCCGAGGACGAGATCAGCGCGCGCAAGAAGGAGCGCCGGGCGCTCACCAAGGACGAACGCCGCCAGCAGGCCCTGCGCGGCTTCGAGGTGCGCCGCTCGCTGGAGCCCGCCTTCACCCAGCTCGCCCTCAACGGCGCCGACGGTCCGCTCGCCGACGAGCGGGTGCGCCGGGCGGTGGCCCGCGCGCTGGACCGCAAGGAGCTCGCCGGGGCCGTCCTGAAGCCGCTGGGACTGCCCGCGGAGCCCGTCGGCAGCCATCTGGCGCTCGCCGGACAGGCCGCCTACGCCGACAACAGCGGCGCGCTGGGCGGCCAGGACACCGCGGAGGCCCAGGCGCTGCTCGCGGACGCCGGGTGGGTGCGCGGCGGACCGGTGAAGCAGAAGAAGAACGAGAAGGCCGCAGGCGCCGAGGGCGAGCAGGACAGCGGGAAGAAGAAGGAGAGCAAGGAGAGCAAGGAGGAGAAGGAGAAGGAGTCCGGGGGCGGCGACGACGGCACGTACATCGTCGGTGACGACAAGGCGCCCGCCGAGGCGGACCGGGAGAAGAAGCGGCACGAGCTGAAGCAGGGCGGCGCGCCGGGCGCGTACGCCCCGAAGGGCACGGCGGCTCCCGCGGGCGCCGCGGCCGGAGCGCTGGCCAAGGACGGCAAGGCCCTGACGCTCCGCTTCGTGCTCCCCTCGGGCCCGGGCTCGCAGACGCTGCAGACGGTCGCGGAGCGCATCCGGCGGATGCTGGACCGGGTCGGCATCCGCACGGAGCTGTCCAAGGTGTCGGACGAGAGCTACTTCAAGGACCACATCGCCTCCGGCGAGTACGACCTGGCGCTGTACTCCTGGCCGGCCTCCGCCTTCCCGGCCACCGACGCCCGCCCGATCTACGCCAAGCCCGTCCCGGCCGCCGACGGCTCCCTGAACGTCGAGCAGAACTACACCCGGGTGGGCACCGACCAGGTGGACCAGCTGTTCGACCAAGCTGTCTCCACGCTGAACGAGGGCGAAACGAAGAGCCTCATCCGCAAGGCGGACTCGAGGATCTGGGCCGCGGCCGGCTCGATCCCGCTCTACCAGCGCCCTCAGCTGACGGCGGCGAGGAAGAACCTGGCCAACGCGGGTGCCTTCGGCTTCCAGACCCCGGTCTACGAGGACATGGGCTTCGTGAAGAAGGGCGCGCGACCGGCGGCGGGCCCGTCGAAGAAGTAGGGGTGACTTTTACGGGGCCGACGGTCGCCGTCGGCCCCGTAAACCCGCGTTCACCTGCACGGATGTATCCCGGCGCGCTTGCACACCGTGGGCCCCGTACCATGGGGTGAGGCCGTGGCATGTCAAGCCCGGCAGGGCCCGCGTAACACCTAGGTACGCGCAGGCCGTCCTCACACTCCGGGAGAACGCCGCAATATGGCCACGCGCCACGACATTCGTAACGTCGCCATCGTCGCTCACGTCGACCACGGCAAGACGACCATCGTCGATGCCATGCTCAAGCAGGCCGGCTCCTTCGCCGCGCACGCCGCCGAGTCCCTCGACGACCGCATGATGGACTCGAACGATCTGGAGCGTGAGAAGGGCATCACGATCCTGGCCAAGAACACGGCCGTCAAGTACCACCCGAAGGATGGCGGCGACGTCATCACCATCAACATCATCGACACCCCCGGCCACGCCGACTTCGGCGGTGAGGTCGAGCGCGGCCTGTCGATGGTGGACGCCGTCGTGCTGCTCGTGGACGCCTCCGAGGGCCCGCTGCCGCAGACCCGCTTCGTGCTCCGCAAGGCGCTCCAGCAGCGGCTGCCGGTCATCCTGTGCATCAACAAGACGGACCGGCCCGACTCCCGGATCGACGAGGTCGTCAACGAGACGTACGACCTCTTCCTCGACCTGGACGCCGACGAGGACCAGATCGAGTTCCCGATCGTCTACGCGTGCGGCCGTGACGGCATCGCCTCGCTGACCAAGCCGGAGGACGGCACCGTCCCGGCCGACTCGACCAGCCTGGAGCCGTTCTTCTCCACCATCCTGGAGCACGTCCCGGCCCCGACCTACGACGAGGCCGCCCCGCTGCAGGCGCACGTCACCAACCTGGACGCCGACAACTTCCTCGGCCGTATCGCGCTGCTGCGGGTCGAGCAGGGCGAGCTCAGGAAGGGCCAGACGGTCGCGTGGATCAAGCGTGACGGAACGATCAGCAACGTCCGCATCACCGAGCTGATGATGACCGAGGCGCTCACCCGCAGGCCCGCCGAGGTGGCCGGCCCCGGTGACATCTGCGCTGTCGCCGGTATCGCGGACATCATGATCGGCGAGACCCTCGCCGACCCCGAGAACCCCGTCGCGCTCCCGCTGATCACGGTCGACGAGCCGGCGATCTCCATGACCATCGGCACCAACACCTCCCCGCTGGTCGGCCGCGGCGGCACCGGCAAGGGCGCCGACGCCAAGGCGGCCGTCAAGGACCGCAAGGTCACCGCCCGCCAGGTCAAGGACCGCCTCGACCGCGAGCTGATCGGCAACGTCTCGCTCCGCGTCCTCGACACCGAGCGCCCCGACGCCTGGGAGGTCCAGGGCCGTGGTGAGCTCGCGCTCGCCATCCTGGTCGAGCAGATGCGCCGCGAGGGCTTCGAGCTGACCATCGGCAAGCCCCAGGTCGTCACCAAGGAGATCGACGGCAAGGTCTACGAGCCGGTCGAGCGCATGACGATCGACGTGCCCGAGGAGCACATGGGCGCGGTCACGCAGCTCATGGGCGTCCGCAAGGGCCGGATGGACAACATGTCCAACCACGGCTCCGGCTGGGTCCGCATGGAGTTCGTGGTGCCGTCCCGCGGACTCATCGGGTTCCGCACCGAGTTCCTGACCCAGACCCGCGGTACGGGTATCGGCCACTCCATCCACGAGGGCTTCGAGCCCTGGTTCGGCACGCTCCAGACCCGTAACAACGGTTCCCTGGTCGCCGACCGCGCCGGTGCCGTCACCGCGTTCGCGATGACGAACCTCCAGGAGCGCGGCGTGCTCTTCGTGGACCCGGGCACCGAGGTGTACGAGGGCATGATCGTCGGCGAGAACTCGCGCTCCGACGACATGGACGTCAACATCACCAAGGAGAAGAAGCTCACCAACATGCGGTCGTCCTCGGCCGATTCGTTCGAGGCGATCGTCCCGCCGCGCAAGCTCTCCCTGGAGCAGTCGCTGGAGTTCTGCCGCGACGACGAGTGCGTCGAGGTCACCCCGGAGGCCGTTCGCATCCGCAAGGTGAACCTGGACGCCCGCGAGCGCGCCCGCGCCGCGAGCCGCGCCAAGCACGGCTGACGCACCCTCACACAGAAGCCCCTCGGCAGCCGCCGAGGGGCTTCTGGTCGTGCGCCGAAGCCTCGGCTTCAGCGGCCCGTAACCCTTGTTCGAATATCGGTGCTCCGGAACTCAAGTTTCGGACGTGTAAACGGCAAAATTGAACTTAAATGTCTGATTTGACGGTTTGCCGTCTCACTTGTCAAGCGCGCGCAGGTGTCAATCTTTGCAATTTTTGCTCAAAATATTGACGGTAGGGAGATCCCTATGTCTTACGCCCTTGACGCGCGTTGATGCATTTGGCGACAGTTCCCCCAAACCGCAGAACCTGCCGGTAACTGTGCTGCGCTCAACTCTCCAACCCCCCGGGGGAAGAACACACATGACCAGTCCGACGAAGGCCGAGGGCTCCGGGTCCGCGGTCGCCTTGGACCCTGAACTCGAAGCAACCTCAGAGGTTGCCGACAAGCCAAAGAAGCTTGAGGGTCGATCTCCCGGGCAGTTGATGTGGCAGCGCTTCAGGCGTGACCGTACAGGGGTCTTCTGTGCCGGCGTAGTGATTTTTTTCTTCGTCGTGGCCTTGTGCGCGCCGTTGCTCACCGCGATCAGCGGCACCAACCCGTACACCCTGTACGGTCAGGATCCGACGTACGCGGACAAGCCGGTCCTGGACGAGTTCGGTCTTCCGCTCGGCTACTTCGGCGGAATGTCGGCCGATCACTGGTTCGGCGTGGAGCCGCAGTACGGCCGCGATCTGTTCGCCATGCTGGTGTACGGCATGCGGACGTCGCTGTTCATGGCGCTCGGAGTGTCGGTCCTGCTGACTGTGACCGGCGTGATCATCGGTCTGGTCGGCGGCTACTTCGCCGGTCGCACCGACTACTGGCTCGGCCGGGTCACGGACTTCTTCCTGTCCTTCCCGTCGCAGCTGTTCTTCATCGCCTTCATGCCCGTGGTGACCTCGTTCTTCGTGGACCCGCGGGACGAGACGCCCACGTACTTCCGGGCGCTGGCTATCCTGATCGTGCTGTGGGTGCTCGGCTGGATGGGTATGTCCCGTCTTGTCCGCTCGGTGGTACTGGCCCTGCGTGAGCGGGAGTTCATCGAGGCCGCCAAGGTGTCCGGGGCCTCACCGGGCCGGATCATCCGCAAGGAGGTCCTGCCGAACATCGTCACCCCGGTGCTGGTGCAGTTCACGTACCAGCTGCCCAGCACCATCCTCACCATCGCCTTCCTCTCCTTCGCGGGCGTCGGCTTCGTCGAGCCCACCCCGGACTGGGGGCGTCTGTTCGCCGCCGGCGCCGACTACACCCAGCAGGACCCAGCGTTCATCTTCTTCCCGGGTGTGGCGCTCGTGATCTTCATCCTGTGCTTCAACCTCCTCGGAGACTCGGTACGGGATGCCTTCGACCCCAAGTCCGGGCGCTGAGCCGTCCTTGGTGGGGGGTGGCTGCCGCCCCCACGTCGGCCTACCAGCCGCGTCAGGCAGTACATACGGACAACAACCGACAGGTAGGTGCATTCACCGCTATGAAGTCGTTCACCTCGCGCAGAGCGCGCGCCATCATGGTCGCCATCGCGGCCGGCTCCCTCGCGCTCACGGGCTGCTCGGAGAACACCGGAAACACCGGTGGGGAGAAGGGCGAGAGCCAGGACAAGGCCAAGGAGCAGTCCCAGGGTGTCGCCTACCTGGACGCCAAGGCTTCGACCGGTCCGGCCGAGGAGGTCCCCGGGGCCAAGCCGGGTGGCACCGTCACGGTCTACCAGGAGTCCGGTCTCTCGCACATGGACCCGGGCCAGATCTACGTCTCGGACGCCGGTCAGTTCGCCAACCTGGTCTTCCGTGGCCTGACCAACTTCGAGGAGGACGGCAAGGGCGGCGTCGCCGTCGTGGGTGACCTCGCGACCGACTCCGGTCAGTCGTCCAACGACAACAAGACCTGGACGTTCAAGCTGAAGGACGGCATCAAGGACGAGAACGGCAAGGAGATAACCTCCGCCGACGTCCGCCACACCGTCGAGCGCCTGTACGCCGAGTTCATCTTCGACGGCCCGACCTACCTCCAGACCTGGCTGAGCGGCCCGGACTACCGCAAGGAGCTGCCGGACGGCGGCTTCGGCAAGAAGCACCTGCCGGACTCGGTCCTGGAGACCCCGGACGACAAGACGATCGTCTTCCACTTCGACACCCCGCGTCCCGACCTGCCGATGACGCTGGCCATGCCGGGCTACTCCATCGTGCCGGAGGAGTCCGACACGAAGGAGAAGTACGACACGGCTCCGGTCGCCCTCGGCCCGTACAAGATCGCGGAGTTCAAGGCCGGCAAGACCCTGAAGCTCGTCAAGAACGAGAAGTGGGACCCGAAGACGGACTCGGTGCGTCACCAGTACGTGGACGGCTTCAACTTCGAGTTCGGCATCACCGAGTCGTCCCAGACCAAGCGTCTGATCTCCGACCAGGGTGACGCCAAGAACGCCATCCAGTTCACCGGCGGTGTCGACGCCACCCAGATCCAGGACGTCATCGGCGCCCCGGCCGTCAACAAGCGCACCATCAAGGGCTACCAGCCCTACGTGATGACGCTGACGTTCAACATGGACCGCGTCAAGAACAAGGCCGTCCGTGACGCCGCCACCTACGCGGTGAACTCCAAGTCGCTGATCGCCGGTGAGGGTGGCGCGTTCGGTGGCGACGTCGCCCCGAACCTGTTCGCCCCGACCCTGCCGGGCTACGACGCGAAGTACGACCCCTACGGCCGTCTGAAGACGCCGGCGGGCAACATCGAGAAGGCCAAGGAACTGCTCGCCGACGTTCCGGCGTCCGAGAAGAAGCTGGTCTTCGCCTACGCCAACTCCGAGGCGGGCCAGAAGCGCAAGGTCGCCATCGAGGACGCCCTCGGCAAGGTCGGCTTCGACGTCGTCTCCAAGGAGATCGACGCCGCGAGCTACTACGAGCAGATCGGCAAGCTCGACAACCCGTTCGACATCTACATCACCGGCTGGGGCCAGGACTGGCCGTCCGCCGCGACGGTCGTGACGCCGATCTACGACGGTGACCAGGTCGCCGACGGTGCGCCGAACTACTCCCACATCGACGACCCGAAGGTCCAGGAGCTGATCAATAAGGCCCTGACCGAGCAGCCGGAGAAGGCCGCCAAGACCTGGGAAGAGGCTCACAAGTACATCCTCGAGGAGGTCAACCCGGCCGCCCCGCTGTGGTACACCAAGCAGTTCCAGCTCTACGGCTCGAACGTCGGCGGTGCCCGCTACAGCACTGAGTCCAGCTACCTGGACGTGACTCGAGTGTTCCTGAAGTCGTAGCTCTCTACGGCTGTTCGCGGGGGCGCGCACCAGGCGGAGCGCGTCCCCGCGGTTCCGTGAACCCGTCCACCGTCTCCGCAGAGAGCAGCCCCCCGCCATGCTTCAGTTCATCCTCCGGCGCTCGGTCGGTGCCGTCGTCACCTTGTTCCTGATCGGCGCCGCAACCTTCTTCCTCTTCGTCGCCGCGCCGTCCGACTACGCCTCCCTGGCCTGTGGCAAGGACTGCTCGCCCGAGCGACTGGAGGACATCCGGCAGGCCCTCGGCCTCAACCAGCCGCTTGCCACGCAGTTCTGGGAGTTCATGTCCGGCATCGTGGCCGGCCGTGACTTCCCGCAGGGTGACTGCCCCGCCCCGTGCCTGGGCCGGTCGTTCTTCTACAACGACAACGTCACCGCCATCATCATGGACCGCCTCCCGCTGACCCTGTCCCTGACGGCCGGCGCCCTGGTCGTCTTCCTCGTCGTCGGAATCGGCGCGGGCATGGTGGCCGCCTACCGGCGGGGCACGATGATCGACAAGGCCGCCACCGGCGCGTCCATGGTGCTCAGCTCGTTCCAGATCTACTTCCTCGGCCCGATCGTGCTGCTGATCTTCGTGTACAGCACCGGCTGGGTGGAGAACCCGAAGTACGTCCCGTTCACCGACGACCCGTTCGGCTGGCTTGCCGGTCTGTGGATCCCCATGGCCGTCATGGCGACGATCTTCACCGGCCAGTACACCCGTATGGCGCGCTCCTCGATGATCGAGCAGCTGCAGGAGGAGCACGTGCGCACCGCCCGGGCCAAGGGCATGGGCAAGAAGTACGTGTTCTTCCGCTACGCCTGGCGCGGTTCGCTCATCCCGATCGTGACCATCCTCGGCATCGACCTCAGCTCGCTGCTCGGCGGCGGTGTCGTCACCGAACTCACCTTTGACCTTCAGGGGATCGGCCGCCTCGCCGTGGATGGAGCGGTCACGAAGGACCTCCCACTGACGATGGGCGTCATGCTGGTCGGAGCCTTCTTCATCCTGCTCCTCAACATCCTCGTCGACATCGCGTACGCCTGGATCGACCCGCGCGTCCGACTCTCCTAAGGAAGAACGAACCACCGTGACCACACTGACCAAAACCGAGGACGTCCCGGCCCCGACCGGGCCCGAGAGCTTCCTCTCGGTCCGTGACCTGCGGGTGCAGTTCTCCACCGAGGACGGCATCGTCAAGGCGGTCGACGGCCTTTCCTTCGATGTCGAACGCGGCAAGACCCTGGGCATCGTCGGCGAGTCGGGCTCCGGCAAGTCCGTCACCAACCTGACCGTCCTGGGCCTGCACAACCCGCGGACCACCACCATCGACGGCGAGATCGTCCTGGACGGCCAGGAGCTCGTCACCGCCAAGGAGAAGGAGCTGGAGAAGCTCCGCGGCAACAAGATGGCGATGATCTTCCAGGACCCGCTGACGGCGCTGTCGCCGTACTACACGGTGGGACGGCAGCTCTCCGAGCCGTACATGAAGCACATGGGGGCCTCCAAGAAGGAGGCCAAGGACCGGGCGATCCAGATGCTGGAGAAGGTCGGCATCCCGCAGCCCAAGGTGCGCTTCGACGACTACCCGCACCAGTTCTCCGGCGGTATGCGTCAGCGCGCGATGATCGCCATGGCCCTGATGTGCGACCCCGAACTGCTGATCGCCGACGAGCCGACCACCGCGCTCGACGTGACCGTGCAGGCGCAGATCCTCGACCTGCTGAAGGACCTGCAGCAGGAGTTCGGCTCCGCGATCGTCTTCATCACCCACGACCTCGGCGTCATCGCCAACATGGCCGACGACCTGCTGGTGATGTACGCGGGCCGGGCCGTCGAGCGCGGCTCCGTAAAGGAAGTGCTGCGCACCCCGAGGCACCCGTACACCTGGGGCCTGCTCAGCTCCATGCCGCGCCTGGACGGCGACATCGAGCAGGAACTGACACCGATCCCGGGCAGCCCGCCGTCGCTGCTGAACCCGCCGACCGGATGCCCCTTCCACCCGCGCTGCGCCTTCCGTGACAAGGTGCCCGGCAATCTGTGCAGCGAATCCCGGCCGCCCCTGGGCGAGGGCCGCGCCTCCGCCTGCCACCTCTCGGTGGAGCAGAAGCAGACCATCTTCATCGACGAGATCCAGCCCCGGCTGCGCTAGGGAGAACCGAGATCATGAGCGAGAACCTCACCCTCCCCGCACAGCAGGGCTCCACCACCTCCTCGGAGCCGCTCCTGGAGGTCACGGGCCTGACCAAGCACTTCCCCATCTACGGCGGCTTCCCGATCAAACGCAGGGTCGGCGCCGTCCAGGCCGTCGACGGCGTCGATCTGAGCGTCGGCGTGGGCGAGAGCCTGGGCCTGGTCGGCGAGTCGGGCTGTGGCAAGTCCACCACCGGGCGCCTGATCACCCGGCTTCTGGAGCCGACCGCGGGCCGGATCACGTACGCCGGTCAGGACATCACGCGTGCCACGCGCAGGCAGCTGGCGCCCGTACGGTCCGAGATCCAGATGATCTTCCAGGACCCGTACTCCTCGCTGAACCCGCGGCAGACCGTCGGCTCCATCATCAAGTCCCCGATGGAGGTCAACGGGATCAACCCCGAGGGCGGCCGGGAGAAGCGTGTCCGGGAGCTGCTGGAGCTGGTCGGTCTCAACCCCGAGCACTACAACCGCTTCCCGCACGAGTTCTCGGGCGGTCAGCGCCAGCGCATCGGTGTCGCCCGGGCGCTCGCGCTGAACCCCAAGCTGATCGTGGCCGACGAGCCGGTCTCGGCGCTGGACGTGTCCATCCAGGCGCAGGTGGTGAACCTGCTCCAGAAGGTCCAGGACGAGCTGGGCATCGCCTTCGTCTTCATCGCCCACGACCTCGCGATCGTGCGGCACTTCTCGCAGCGCGTGGCCGTCATGTATCTCGGCAAGGTGGTCGAGGTCGGCGACCGGGACTCCATCTACAACCGGCCCCGGCACCCCTACACCCACGCTCTGCTCTCCGCAGTGCCCGAGGTGCAGGTGGATGACGAGGTCGAGCAGCGGGAGCGGATCCGGCTCTACGGTGACGTCCCCTCGCCGATCTTCCCGCCGTCCGGCTGCCGGTTCCGCACCCGCTGCTGGAAGGCGCAGGACAAGTGCGCCACGGAGGAGCCCCCGCTCGTGCAGATCTCCGGCAACCGCGGCGGTCACCTGACGGCGTGCCACTTCCCGGAGGAGCCGACCACCGTGGCCCGCGACGAGGACGTCGTCATGGACCCGTCGCTCATCGCTCTCGAGGCCGACCAGGACTGAGTCCACTCTCCCTCTTCAGGGCCTGTCCACCGGAGCAGGTCGCACCCCGGCCGGGTGCGATCCGCTCCGGGGGCAGGCCCGTCGCGTTTGTAGCCCATAGGGCTGCAAGAGTGTGCGTTGTGTGGCATATCGGCCGATATTTGCCGGTAGTAGCCCAGCGTCCAGGCGCTGGAAACACAGCGCAAGCACAGCGCAGTCTGAGGAGGACTCCATGCGTGGAGCCACGCACGCCAAATGGGCCGCATGCGCGGCGGCGGTAGCGCTCGCGGCGTCGGCCTGCGGAGGCGGGGGCGGCGACAGCGGTGGGGACACCGGCGCGGTGCTGAGCTCCTCCTGGGGCGATCCGCAGAACCCGCTGGAGCCCGCCAACACCAATGAGGTGCAGGGCGGCAAGGTCCTCGACATGATCTTCCGCGGCCTCAAGCGGTACGACCCGGAGACCGGCGAGGCGACGGACATGCTCGCCGAGAAGATCGAGACGACCGACTCGCAGAACTTCACCGTCACCCTCAAGGACTGGTCCTTCAGCAACGGCGAGAAGGTCACCGCCAAGTCCTTCGTGGACGCCTGGAACTACGGCGCCAGCCTGAAGAACAACCAGAAGAACGCCTACTTCTTCAGCTACATCGAGGGCTACGACAAGACCCACCCCGAGGACGGCGGCAAGCAGAGCGCCGACACCCTCTCCGGGCTGAAGGTCGTCGACGACAAGACCTTCACCGTCAAGCTCAGCCAGAAGTTCTCCACGTTCCCCGAGACCCTCGGCTACCCGGCCTTCGCCCCGCTGCCGCAGGCGTTCTTCGACGACCGCGACGCCTGGCTGAGCAAGCCCGTCGGCAACGGCCCGTACACCGTCGACTCCTACGCCAAGGGCTCCCAGATGTCCCTGCGCACCTGGGACGCCTACCCCGGCGAGGACAAGGCGCAGAACGGCGGCGTCGACCTCAAGGTCTACACCGACAACAACACCGCCTACACCGACCTGATGGCCGGCAACCTCGACCTGGTCGACGACGTCCCCGCCGCCCAGCTCAAGAACGTCCAGGCCGACCTCGGCGACCGCTACCTCAACACCCCCGCCGGCATCATCCAGACGCTCGCCTTCCCTTACTACGACGACAAGTGGAACAAGGCCGGCATGGAGAAGGTCCGCACGGGCCTGTCCCGGGCCATCGACCGCGACCAGATCACCGAGACCATCTTCCAGAAGACCCGCACCCCGGCCACCGACTGGACCTCCCCGGTGCTCGGCGAGGACGGCGGCTTCAAGGAAGGGCTCTGCGGCGACGCCTGCGAGTACGACCCCGACGCGGCCAAGCAGCTCATCGAGGAGGGCGGCGGGCTCCCCGGCGGCCAGGTCAAGATCACGTACAACGCGGACACCGGCTCGCACAAGGACTGGGTGGACGCCGTCTGCAACTCCATCAACAACGCGCTCGACAACGAACGCGCCTGCGTCGGCAACCCGGTCGGCACCTTCGCCGACTTCCGCAGCCAGATCACCGACCTCAAGATGAGCGGCCCGTTCCGCGCGGGCTGGCAGATGGACTATCCGCTCATCCAGAACTTCCTCCAGCCGCTCTACTACACGAACGCCTCCTCCAACGACGGCAAGTGGTCCAACAAGGAGTTCGACGACCTCGTCGACCAGGCCAACGCCGAGACCGACACCGCCAAGGCGGTCGGCCTCTTCCAGGACGCCGAGGAGGTCGTACGGGACAACATGGCCGCCATCCCGCTCTGGTACCAGAACGGCAGCGCGGGCTACTCGGAGCGGCTGTCCGACGTGAAGCTCAACCCGTTCAGCGTCCCCGTCTACAACGAGATCAAGGTCGGCTGAGCGCCCATGGGACGGTACGTCGTCCGACGCCTGCTCCAGATGATCCCGGTCTTCATCGGGGCGACCCTGCTGATCTTCCTCATGGTGAACGTGATGGGCGACCCCATCGCGGGACTCTGCGGCGACCGGCAGTGCGACCCGGCGACGGCCGCCCAGCTGAAGAAGGAGTTCGGCCTCGACAAGCCGGTCTGGCAGCAATACCTGACGTACATGGGGAACGTCTTCACCGGCGACTTCGGCACCGCGTTCAACGGGCAGGAGGTCACCGAGCTGATGGCGACGGCGTTCCCGGTGACCATCCGGCTGACGATCGTCGCGATCCTCTTCGAGATCGTCATCGGCATCACGCTCGGTGTCATCACCGGGCTGCGCCGCGGCCGGCCCGTGGACACCGGGGTCCTGCTGGTCACCCTCGTGGTGATCTCCGTGCCGACCTTCGTCACCGGGCTGCTGCTGCAGCTGCTGCTCGGCGTGGAGTGGGGCTGGATCAGACCCTCCGTGTCCACCGACGCCACCTTCGGCGAGCTGATCGTGCCGGGCCTGGTCCTCGCCTCGGTCTCCCTCGCCTATGTCACCCGGCTGACCCGGACCTCCATCGCGGAGAACAAACGGTCCGACTACGTCCGTACGGCCGTCGCCAAGGGCCTGCCCCGGCGCCGGGTGATCACCCGGCATCTGCTGCGCAACTCGCTGATCCCGGTGGTCACCTTCATCGGCACCGACATCGGCGCGCTGATGGGCGGCGCGATCGTCACCGAGCGGATCTTCAACATCCACGGCGTGGGCTACCAGCTCTACCAGGGCATCCTGCGGCAGAACACCCAGACCGTGGTCGGCTTCGTGACCGTCCTCGTCCTGGTCTTCCTGGTCGCCAACCTGCTCGTCGACCTCCTCTACGCCGTACTCGATCCGAGGATCCGCTATGCCTGAACCCCGCGAACCCGAGGGTGCCATCGCCTCGACCGGCATGGGCGGCGCCATGGATCTGGCGACGTCGGAGGGGGAGAGCCTGGAGAGGACGCCGGGCGGCCCGGGCGGCGCGAGCCCGCAGGACAAGCCCCGCTCGCTGTGGTCCGACGCCTGGCGCGACCTGCGGCGCAACCCGGTCTTCCTCATCGCCGGGCTGGTCATCCTCTTCCTGGTCTTCGTCTCCCTGTGGCCGGGTGCCATCACCTGGATGAGCCCCCTCAAGTGCGACCTCGCCAAGGCCCAGCAGGGGTCCCAGTCCGGCCATCCCTTCGGCTTCAACGGCCAGGGCTGCGACGTCTACACCCGTACGGTCTACGGCGCCCGTACGTCCGTCACGGTCGGCGTCTGCGCCACGCTCGGGGTGGCGATCCTCGGCAGCGTGCTCGGCGGGCTCGCGGGGTTCTTCGGCGGGACGTGGGACTCGGTGCTCTCCCGGATCACGGACGTCTTCTTCGCGATCCCCGTCGTGCTCGGCGGGCTCGTGCTGCTGTCGGTGGTCACCAGCAACAGCATCTGGCCGGTCATCGGGTTCATGGTGCTGCTGGGGTGGCCGCAGATCTCCCGTATCGCCCGCGGCTCGGTCATCACCGTCAAACAGAACGACTACGTTCAGGCCGCCCGCGCGCTCGGCGCCACCAACTCCCGCATGCTGCTGCGGCACATCACGCCCAACGCGGTCGCCCCGGTGATCGTCGTCGCGACCATCGCGCTCGGCACGTACATCGCCCTGGAGGCGACCCTGTCCTACCTCGGCGTCGGCCTGAAACCGCCGAGCGTCTCCTGGGGCATCGACATCTCGGCCGCCTCCCCCTACATCCGCAACGCCCCGCACGCCCTGCTCTGGCCCTCGGGCGCCCTGGCGATCACCGTCCTGGCCTTCATCATGCTCGGCGACGCAATCCGCGACGCCCTCGACCCCAAACTGAGGTGAGACGTGCTGCTCGAAGTGCGTGATCTGCACGTGGAGTTCCGGACCAGGGACGGGGTCGCCAAGGCGGTCAACGGCGTCAGCTACGGGGTGGACGCGGGCGAGACCCTCGCCGTGCTCGGTGAGTCGGGGTCGGGCAAGTCGGTCACCGCGCAGACCGTCATGGGCATCCTCGACACGCCGCCGGGGCGGATCACCGCGGGCGAGGTCCTCTTCCGGGGCAGGGACCTGCTGAAGCTGAAGGAGGAGGAGCGCCGGAAGATCCGCGGCGCCGAGATGGCGATGATCTTCCAGGACGCGCTGTCGTCCCTGAACCCCGTGCTCAGCGTCGGCGACCAGCTCGGCGAGATGTTCGTCGTGCACCGGGGCATGTCGAAGAAGGACGCGCGGGCCAAGGCCGTGGAGCTGATGGACCGGGTCCGCATCCCCGCCGCCCGGGAACGGGTCAAGCAGTACCCCCACCAGTTCTCCGGCGGTATGCGCCAGCGCATCATGATCGCCATGGCGCTGGCCCTGGAGCCCGCCCTGATCATCGCCGACGAGCCGACCACCGCCCTGGACGTCACGGTCCAGGCCCAGGTCATGGAGCTGCTCGCGGAGCTGCAGCGCGAGTACAACATGGGCCTGATCCTCATCACCCACGACCTCGGCGTGGTCGCGGACGTCGCCGACCGGATCGCCGTGATGTACGCGGGCCGCATCGTGGAGTCGGCCCCCGTCCACGACATCTACAAGGCACCGGCCCACCCCTACACCCGGGGCCTGCTCGACTCCATCCCGCGCCTGGACCAGAAGGGCCGGGAGCTCTACGCCATCAAGGGACTGCCGCCGAACCTCATGCAGATCCCGCCCGGCTGCGCCTTCCACCCGCGCTGCCCCATGGCCCAGGACGTGTGCCGCACCGACGAACCGCCGCTGTACGAGGTGACCACGTCGGACGAGGACCGGGGCAGCGCCTGCCACTTCTGGCGGGAGTGCCTCCATGGCTGAGCCGCTCCTCCAGGTCCGCGGCCTGGTCAAGCACTACCCGCTGACCACGGGCGTCCTCTTCAAGAAGCAGGTCGGCGCGGTGAAGGCCGTGGACGGCGTGGACTTCGAACTGGACCGGGGCGAAACCCTCGGCATCGTCGGCGAGTCCGGCTGCGGCAAGTCGACGGTCGCCAAGCTGCTGGTCAACCTGGAACGGCCGACGGCGGGTTCGATCCGGTACAAGGGCGAGGACATCACCAAGCTCTCCGGCAAGGCCCTGAGAACCGTCCGCCGCAACATCCAGATGGTCTTCCAGGACCCCTACACCTCCCTCAACCCCCGGATGACCGTCGGCGACATCATCGGCGAGCCCTACGACATCCACCCCGAGGTGGCCCCGAAGGGCGACCGGCGCCGCAAGGTGCAGGACCTGCTGGACGTCGTCGGCCTCAACCCTGAGTACATCCACCGCTATCCGCACCAGTTCTCCGGCGGCCAGCGCCAGCGCATCGGCATCGCCCGCGGTCTCGCGCTGCGCCCCGAGGTCATCGTCGCCGACGAACCGGTCTCCGCCCTGGACGTCTCGGTCCAGGCCCAGGTCATCAACCTGATGGACCGCCTCCAGAACGAGTTCGACCTCTCCTACATCTTCATCGCCCACGACCTGTCGATCGTCCGGCACATCTCCGACCGGGTCGGCGTCATGTACCTCGGCCGCATCGTGGAGACCGGCAAGGACACCGAGATCTACGACCATCCGACGCACCCCTACACCCAGGCACTCCTGTCCGCCGTCCCCGTCCCCGACCCCGAGGCCCGGGAACACCGCGACCGGATCATCCTGACCGGCGACGTCCCGTCCCCGACGAACATCCCCTCCGGCTGCCGCTTCCGCACCCGCTGCTGGAAGGCCCAGGAACGCTGCGCCCAGGAGGTCCCCCTCCTCGCGGTCCCCTCCCACCTCAGCCTCCTGGCGGGCCCCGCCGCGCACGACTCGGCCTGCCACTTCGCGGAGGAGAAGCACGTCGTACCGTCGCAGGAGGCGGGGTAACACAGCGGCAACTCCCCTGACCCGGATCCGATATACGGACGCGTCAGTCTGGACACCGTACGGCCGTGCGGGTGCCGTAAACGGACCGGGGCACGCCATGTCGCCCCGGTCCGTTGCCGTCCCTACAGCCCCAGCGAGCGCTTCAGGAAGTCCACCTGGAGCAGCAGCAGATTCTCCGCGACCTGCTCCTGGGGCGTCATGTGCGTCACGCCCGACAGCGGCAGGACCTCATGCGGGCGGCCCGCCGAGAGCAGGGCCGAGGACAGCCTGAGGGCATGCGCGAACACCACGTTGTCGTCGGCCGTGCCGTGCACGATCATCAACGGGCGGTGGCCCTCGGCAGGGGCGGACAGCCCCTCGTCCGTCACCAGGGAACTCTTCGCGTACGACTCCGGATGCGCGGCCGGGCCGCCCAGGTACCGCTCCGTGTAGTGGGTGTCGTACAGCCGCCAGTCCGTGACCGGCGCGCCCGCGATGCCGGCGTGGAAGACGTCCGGGCGGCGCAGCACCGCGAGCCCCGCCAGCCAGCCGCCGAAGGACCAGCCGCGGATCGCCACCCGGGACAGATCGAGCGGGTGCGTTGTCGCGAGGTCCTGGAGGGCATCGATCTGGTCGTCGAGGGCAACCGTCAGATCGTGGTGGATCGCCTTCTCCCACGCGGGCGAGCGACCCGGCGTGCCCCGGCCGTCGGCCACGACCACGGCGAACCCCTGGTCGGCGAACCACTGCGAGGTGAGCAGCGCGTTGTGCGCGGCGACCACCCGCGGGCCGTGCGGGCCGCCATAGGGGTCCAGCAGCACCGGCAGGGAGGCGTCACCGCGGTAGTCCGTTGGCATAAGCACGGCGCACGGGACACGCCGTGCGCCCCCTTGGATGAACGTCACGCGCGGGGACAGACCAGGATCTTCTGCGTACGAAGGGATGATCGCCACCGGCTTCCCGTCCCGGAGGACCCGCACCCGCGGCCCCGGCCGGTCCAGCGAAGCGGACACCCATACGGTCACGCCCCCGGCCCGCACCGCCGAGTGCACCCCGGGCTCCTGAGACAGGCGCTCCACCCCGAGTTCGTTCACCCGATAGACATGCACCTCACCGATCTCCGGATCCGCCGCGGCCTCCCCGGCGGACGCCGAGACCAGCACGTCGTCGTCCGAGACGTCCAGCACCGCACGGATGTGCAACTGCGCACCCGTCAGCGGGCGTTCGCCCACCGTGAGGACCCGCGCGCCACCCTCGTCGATGATCCGCACCAGCTGCCCGGAAGGGGTCCAGCACGGCACCCCGGGGAAAAGTTCCAGCCAAGTTGGATCTTCGTCCGCGTGCACCATCCGGGTCACCCCCGACTCCGGGTCCACGGCCAGGAACAGCTGGCTGCGCTGGTCGCGCGCCTGGACGAGCAGCAGCGGAGCACCCGCCGCTGACCAGTGCACATGCGCCAGATACGGATAGCGGGCCCGGTCCCACAGCACCTCCGTGCGCCCCCCGTCGAGGCCGATCACGAACAGCCGTACGTCCGCGTTGGCGGTCCCCGCCGCCGGATACGCCACCTTCTGCGGCGCACGTTCCGGATGGGCCGGATCCGCGATCCACCACCGGCTCACCGGCGTGTCGTCCACCCGGGCCACCAGTAGCCGGTCGGAGTCCGGACCCCACCAGAAGCCCCGCGAACGCCCCATCTCCTCGGCCGCGATGAACTCCGCCAGACCGTAGGAGACCTGCTCGGGCTCCTCCTCGGCCAGCGTCCGGTCCCCCTCGCCCTCGGCGCCGACCACGTGCAGGGCGCCCCGGGCGACGTAGGCGACATGGCGGCCGTCGGGGGAGGGGCGTGGGTCGATCACCGGTCCGCGGACGGGGAGTTCGCGTGCCGTCCCGGCCCGCAGCTCGGCCACGAAAAGGCGGCCTGACAAGGTGAAAGACGCCAGCTCCAGGGCCGCGTCGGTGGCGTAACCGACGATGCCGGCGCCCCCCTCGCGGCTGCGTTCGCGCCGGGCGCGCTCCTGCGGGGACAGGCGTTCCGCCGTACCGCCCAGGAGGGCGCGCGGGTCCGCCGCCACGCGCTCCCCGCCGTCCCGGCAGTCGAGCACCCACAGCGCGTTCGCCCGGTCCGTACCGGAGGAGGAGCGCAGGAAGGCGACCCGGGAGCCGTCGGGCGCCACGGTGAACGCGCGCGGCGCGCCGAGCGTGAACCGCTGGGTGCGGGCGTGCCGTCGGGGAAAGGAGTCGGACCTCGTCGTCATGGACCGACCATATTGGCCATGCGCCCCCTTGTGCGGCCGTGCGCCATCCGATGCGCGCGTACGGATAGTTATGATCACTAGCGCATAGTGGGTATGAACCCGCTGGCTGCAATATGGATTTATCTGCCCCCCAAGTCCGACCCCCCGCGCTCCTGGGAACTTTGGAGGTGAGCCGCCGTGGCACTCTCGATTTCGGCGGTGGTGCTGCTGGCGATCATCGTCTTCTTGCTCGTCAAGAAGTCGGGACTGAAGGGCGGTCATGCGCTCGTCTGCATCCTGCTCGGCTTCTATCTCGCCTCCTCGACCATGGCGCCCACGATCAACGACCTGACCACGAGCGTGGCCAGCATGATCGGCAGCATCAAGTTCTGATCACCCCGGGGCCGCCCCCTTAGGGTGGGGACCATGACGGAACTGCCCTCCCGGCGTCTGCTGCTGGTGCACGCGCACCCGGACGACGAGTCGATCAACAACGGCGCGACGATGGCCGCGTACGCCGCCGAGGGTGCCCATGTGACCCTGGTCACCTGCACACTCGGCGAGCGTGGCGAGGTCATCCCACCCGGCTTCGCCCAGCTGTCCGGCACCGCCCTCGGTGAGCACCGCCTGGGCGAGCTGGCCGCCGCCATGCGCGCGCTCGGCGTCGACGACTTCCGTCAGCTCGGCGGCACCGGCCGCTACCGCGACTCCGGGATGATGGGCCTGCCCGACAACGACGACCCCGACTGCTTCTGGCAGGCCGACGTCGACGAGGCCGCCGGTCACCTCCTGGAGGTGATCCGCGAGGTACGTCCCCAGGTCCTCGTCACCTACGACGAGAACGGCGGCTACGGCCACCCGGACCACATCCAGGCCCACCGCGTCGCCATGCGCGCCGCGGAGCTCGCGGCCGAGGCGGGCTGCCCGGTCGCCAAGGTCTACTGGAACCGGGTCCCGCGCACCGTCGGCGAACAGGCGTTCGCCCGTCTGGCGGCCGCCCTGCCGGAGCTGCCGTTCACCGAGGCGGCCACCCTCGACGACGTTCCCGGAGTGGTCGGCGACGAGCGGATCACCACCGTCGTCGACGGCACCGCCCACACCGCGGCCAAGACCGCCGCGATGGCCGCACACGCCACCCAGATCGAGGTGGCGGGGGAGTACTTCGTCCTCTCCAACGGTCTCGCCCAGCCCGTCTTCACCACCGAGTACTACGAGTTGGCGCGCGGCGAGCGAAGCGAGATGGGGGTCCCCCCGGCCGAAGGCTGGGGGAGGGCCGCGACGCCGGAGACCGACCTGTTCGCGGGGATCGAGGACGCCTGATGAAGAACGACCGGACGCCGATGCTCGCCCAGCCCCTGGGGCCGCCCTCCTTCACCCGGTTCGCCCTGCTCCTCGGCCTGTTCGTGCTCGGCGCGCTCGTCGCCGCCGCCGGCGCGCTGATCCAGGGGGCCTGGTTCCCGGGCGGCCTGCTGCTCGCGCTCGCCGGGGAGATCGGGCTCTGCCTCGGCGGGGCGCTGATCGCCCGCGGCCGGGCCGGGGCCGTCGCGCCGGCCGGCGGCTGGATGCTCGCGGTCATCCTGCTCACCGCCAGCCGCCCCGAGGGCGACTTCGTCTTCGCCTCGGACGGCGGCTCCTACCTCTTCCTGCTCGGCGGCATGGCCACGGCTGTGATGTGCGCCACGCTCGCCCCCACGCGGCAACCGGACGACGATCGGGTCCGACTTGGGAAGTGACGTACCACTTCTCCGCGCCGCGCACGTGCGAGTCCCGTGGGGTTTCCCCGGCGGTCGTGGGATACGGGCCAGAGGTGGCCAGTATGGTGGTGGCGCCGCCGAGCCGCCCGGAGCAGTGAGGACGAGTCGGGCGGCGGAGCCAACCGGGAGAACCTGCCTTGAGTCGTGAAACTGACAGTCCGTCCTCCGGGCCCAACGGGCGCGGCGGAGCCGCTTACCCTTCGGGCACGCCGCCTTACGGGACGCCTGCGGTTCCCGACGGCGGTCCGGATGCGGGCCGTTCGGCCGCGCGGCCGGAGGAACGCAAGACCGAGACCACGCTGACCACCCGGATCCGGATCAACATCCCCGGATCGCGGCCCATTCCGCCGGTCGTCGTGCGCAAGCCCGTCGGGGACGGCGAGAACTCCGACGCGGGCGCCGGGACCGAGCCGCCCGCGCCGGGAGCCGCCGCGTCCGCGCGTCCGCCCGAGCCTCCCGCCGACCCCGCGGCTGCGGCCGAGGACAAGACGAGCGAGTGGTTCGTACCGCGTAAGTCCGCGGCCCCGAAGGGCGGTACCGGCGGCGGCCAGAGCAACGGCGCCGGTGCGCCCGGCGGTTCGGCGCCCTCGACTCCGCGCCCCGGTGCGGGTGCGGCCGGTGCGCCGGGTACGGCCGGTGGCGCGGGTGCGCCGCGGCCCGGTGGGGTCGTGGGCTCCATGAACACGCAGGGCGGGGCCCGTCCCGGCGCCACCAACGGCGCGGGCGCGACCGGCGGACCGGTGGCGCCCGGACACGGCGGCGGCACCGGCTCCTTCGACGTCACCGAGGCGCTGGCCGCCGGCCCGCGGGGCCCCGGCGCCCGCCCCGGCGACGAGGCCCACCGCGGCGACCTGCCGTACGTCTCCGGCAACGGCGGCCAGAACGGCAACGGCGGCTATGGTGCCCAGAACGGCTACGGCGCCCAGGGCATGCCCGGCGGCCCGGGCGGCGGCCCCGCCGGTCCCGGCGGCCCCAGCGGCTTCAACGGCCCCGGTGGACCCGGCGCCCCCGGCGGCCGGGGCGGACAGCAGGGCCCCGCCGGCCCGACGACCGGCCCCGTGACCGGCGACGGCCCGCTGGTGCCCCCCATGGGCGGCGTCCCCGGCACCATGGGCGGCGTCCCCGGTATGCACACCCCCGGCGGCGGCCTGAGCGACGACACCGCGATCCTCACCCCGCAGAAGCCGGCCCCCGAGCCCGGCACCCCCGGCTACGGCAACCCCGCCGACAACGTCTCCGGGCACACCGTCACCAGCGGCATCCCGGTGGTCCCGCCCGCCGTCCAGCACCCGTTCGGGCCGGGCGCGCCCACCGACGGACCGCTGCCCCACACGCCCCCGAAGCTGCCCGAGCCGGTCTCCCCGAACGTGCCCTCGGCGCCCGCGCCGAAGAAAAAGAAGGGCCGCGGCAAGCTGGGCCTGCTCACCGGCGGCGTGATCGTCCTGGCCGGTGGCCTCTACGGCGCCGGGCTGCTGATGAACCACTCCGACGTGCCCAAGGGCACCACCGTGCTCGGCGTCGACATCGGCGGCGGCACCCGGGACGACGCGGTCAAGAAGCTCGACGACGCCTTCGAGGGCCGGGTGAACAAGGAGCTGAAGCTGACGGTCGGCGGCAAGACCGTCGCCCTGGAGCCGGACCAGGCGGGGCTCCAGTTCGATGCCGTGGCCACCGTCAGCGAGGCCGCGGTGAGCGACTACCACCCGGTCTCCGTGGTGGGCTCGCTCTTCGGCCAGGAGCGAGTGGTCGAGCCGGTCATGCCGGTCGACGAGGAGAAGCTCCAGGCCGCGCTGGAGAACGCCGCCGGCGGCTCGGGATCGGTGGCCGACGGCACCATCACATTCGAGTCGGGCAAGGCCGTCGCCGTGTACGGCAAGGCGGGCCAGGGCATCGACGTCGCGAAGTCGACCGACGCGGTCGAGGAGGCGTACCGCACCCAGGTGGAGACCGGCACGGCCCCCGCGGTGCCGGTCGCGACGACCGCCAAGGAACCGACGGTCGACAAGGCCGAGGTCGACCGGATGATGAAGGAGTTCGCCGAGCCCGCGATGTCGGCCAACGTCATCGTGCGCACGGACGCCACCCGCTTCATCGAGTTCAGCCCGGAGAACTCCCTGTGGAAGTTCCTCCGCGTCAAGGCCGTCGACGGCAAGCTCGTCGACAGCCCCGACCTGAAGGCGCTCGAGGAGCTCTACGGCCAGACCTTCGACGGGGTGCAGATCACCCGGGGCACCGGCAAGAAGACGGCCGTCACCCCGCAGGACGTCTACGTCGCCCTGCGCCAGGCCCTGCTGAGCACGTCCGACCGGGACGTCACCATCGAGACGAACCCGAGCTGACCGGGCCCGGAGTGCCGCACGACCCGCGTCGTGCGGCACTCCGGACACCCGTCGCGGCGGTCAGTTGAGCATGGCCCGCGCGGCGTGCGCCTGCTGCTTGACGCGGGCCGCGGCACCCGGATCCACCGCCGCCACCACGTCCGCGTACGCCTCCAGCTCCACCGCCCCCTCGACGAAGCTCCCCCGCTGCACCAGCACCTGGGCCCGCTCGTAGCGCAGCCGCGCCGGATGCGAGGGCAGCAGCAGCGCCAACTCCACGGCCCACAACGCCACGTCCGACCGCTCGGGCCGGGCCGCGGCCCACGCCCGGACGTTGTTCAGGATCCGCGCGACGACCTCGAGCGGCGCCGCGGGCACCAGCATCGACGGATGCAGGGACGCCCCCGTGGCCCCGGCCACCAGCAGCTCGGCATCCGCCCCCGTCATGGCCCGGCCCCCGTCGAACGGATCGGCCAGCACCTGCTCGCCCGGCTCCCCGAACCCCACGACGAAGTGCCCCGGCAGGGCGAGGCCGTACACCGGCGCCCCGGCCCTGCGCGCCACCTCCATCCACACCACCGACAGCAGGATCGGCAGCCCGCGCCTGCGGCGCAGCACCTCGTGCAGCAGCGAGGACTCCAGCCGCTGGTAGTCCCCGGGGGTGCCCCGGAAGCCGAGCCGGTCGCCGAGCAGTTCGCGCAGGGACACGGCCCAGGAGCGCGGGCCGCCCGGCCGGAACGGCAGCTGCCCGGCCAGCCGGTCCAGTTCCATCTGGGCCGCGTCCAGGCCGTCCTCGTCCAGCGCGCCGTCCGCCTCGGCGCCCACCAGCAGACACAGCGTCGACAGATCGGGCCGCTCGCAGCGGGCCTCCTCGGCGAACCGCCGGCGCAGCTCGATGGAGCGTTCCGGAGGCGGGGGGTTGGGGGGAGGGGGATCGGGGGGAGGCATAGCAGGCTCGTGCCCTCTCGCGGCGATCGGTTACCGGCCGGAGCCGGAGTTCCCCGGCTCGCG
Organism: Streptomyces sp. NPDC002779; assembly: GCF_042888685.1. Classification (NCBI taxonomy): domain Bacteria; kingdom Bacillati; phylum Actinomycetota; class Actinomycetes; order Kitasatosporales; family Streptomycetaceae; genus Streptomyces; species Streptomyces sp. NPDC002779. The sequence goes on along the minus strand of NZ_JBIAQC010000001.1, from coordinate 571,621 downwards.
GTAGTGGTGGTACGCGTGATGCGCCGAGAAGCCCGTCCCGGCGTACAGCGCCCGGGCCGCCGTGTTGTCCGCCTCGACCTGCAGCCAGGCCGCCGACGCCCCCTCGTCCAGGGCCCGTCCGGCCAGCGCGGCCATCACGGCGGAGGCGAGCCCCCGGCGCCGCAGCGCCGGATCGACCTCGACGGCGGCGAAGCCCGCCCACCGCCCGTCGACGACGCACCGCCCGATGGCGGCAGGGACGCCGTCCGCACCGGGAACGGTCGCGAACCACACTGAGGGACCGCTGCCCAGCACCTTCAGGGCGACCTCGCTCAGGCCCCTGCGCTGGTAGCGCGCCAGCCATGCCCGATCCGCCGACCGGGACAGCACGACCTCGGCCGGCTCCTCCCGGTCCGCGAGCGGGGCCAGCGCCCCGGTCCACAGCTCGGCGGTCACCTCACGCGTCCAGCCCCGCCGCTCCAGTTCCGCGCACAGCAGCTCCTGGGTGCCCTCGGCGCCGGTCGCGGTCTGCACGTAGGCGGGCAGCCCGCGCTCGCCGTACCACCGCCGTACGACGGACAGCGCCTCGTCCAGGGGCAGGCCCGGGTCGCCCAGCGGGAGCACGGAGTTGGCGCGGCGGGTGAAGCCGGAAGCGGCCCGCAGCTCCCACGCGCCGAGCCGGTCGCTCTCCACCGGGCGCCACGCGCGCGCCGAGACGTGCGCGAGCTCCTCGTACGAGGCGGCGGGGCCCCGGCGACGGGCCGGAGCGCTCGGCACCACCTTCCCCGCGACCAGCGACGATTCCGCGATGCGGACGGTTTCGCCGCTCTTCCGTGTGATCAGCAGCACACCGTCGTCCCATGATGCGAGAACACCCACCGTGTCGGTGAACTTCTCACCCGCCCGCGCAGGATCGTCCAGGCGCCGTACGGACACCCGTTTACCCACGTCAGCAGCGGTGATACGGACCTCAAGGCGCCCGGTCGCTGAGATTTCCACAGGTCTGTTCACCCCTCCTGTTCGGATCGTGCCCCGGAACGGAGATACTAGGGGCGGGCATCGACGACGCCGCGCTCCCGCGCGCCAGGCGGCGGAGCCTGTGGAGGCCCGCCAGCGCCCTATCGAGGAGGAACGACAGCGTGACCTACGTCATCGCGCAGCCTTGTGTCGACGTCAAGGACAAGGCGTGCATCGAGGAGTGCCCGGTCGACTGCATCTACGAGGGCTCCCGGTCCTTGTACATCCACCCGGACGAATGCGTCGACTGCGGAGCCTGTGAGCCGGTGTGCCCGGTCGAGGCGATCTTCTACGAGGACGACACTCCGGAGGAGTGGAAGGACTACTACAAGGCCAACGTCGAGTTCTTCGACGAGCTCGGCTCCCCCGGCGGTGCCAGCAAGCTCGGTCTGATCGAGCGGGACCACCCCTTCATCGCCGCGCTGCCGCCGCAGAACGGCTGAGAGCGGCCCGCATCACCGCGCCGCCTCGGTCCCGCACGGCCTGATCGCCTCCGATCGCCTGCGGGGCCGAGGCGTTTGCCGTACGGACGAGAAAGTGAGCCAGATCCCCGTGTCCGCAGTCTCCGACCGTCTCCCCGCCTTTCCCTGGGACAAGCTGACGCCGTACAAGGCGACGGCCGCAGCGCATCCGGGCGGCATCGTCGACCTGTCCGTCGGCACCCCGGTCGACCCGGTCCCCGAGCTGATCCGGAAAGCGCTGGTCGAGGCGGCCGACTCGCCGGGCTATCCGACGGTCTGGGGCACCCCGGAGCTGCGCGACGCGATCACCGGCTGGGTGGAGCGCCGGCTCGGTGCCCGCGAGGTGACCCACCGGCACGTGCTGCCGGTCGTCGGCTCCAAGGAACTGGTCGCCTGGCTCCCCACCCAGCTGGGCCTCGGCCCCGGCGACCGCGTCGCCTACCCCCGCCTGGCCTACCCGACCTACGAGGTCGGCGCCCGCCTCGCCCGCGCCGAGTACGAGGTCTACGACGACCCGACCGCGCTGGACCCCGAGGGCCTGAAGCTCCTGTGGCTCAACTCCCCCTCCAACCCGACGGGCGAGGTCCTGCCGAAGGAGGAGCTGACCCGGATCGTCGCCTGGGCCCGGTCGCACGGCATCCTGCTCTTCTCCGACGAGTGCTACCTGGAACTGGGCTGGGAGGCCGACCCGGTCTCGGTGCTGCACCCGGACGTGAACGGCGGTTCGTACGAGGGCATCGTGGCCGTCCACTCCCTCTCCAAGCGCTCCAACCTGGCCGGTTACCGCGCCGCCTTCCTGGCCGGTGACCCGGAGGTCCTCGCCCCGCTGCTGGAGATCCGCAAGCACGGCGGCATGATGACGTCGGCGCCGACCCAGGCGGCCGTGATCGCGGCCCTGGGCGACGACGACCACGTCCGTGTCCAGCGCGACCGCTACGCCGCCCGCCGCGAGGCGCTCCGGACGGCCCTCGTGCACCACGGCTTCCGCATCGAGCACAGCGAGGCCAGCCTCTACCTGTGGGCCACCCGCGGGGAGTCCTGCTGGGACACGGTGGCCCATCTGGCCGAGCTGGGCATCCTGGTGGCGCCGGGCGACTTCTACGGCGAGGCCGGCGCGACGTACGTACGCGTGGCGTTCACGGCGACGGACGAGAGGGTGCGGGAAGCCGTGCGGCGGCTGTCCTGAGGCATACGCCGAAGGGGTCCAGGAGAAGACTCCTGGACCCCTTCGGCGTTCGGCCGGGAGGATCAGCCTCCGAGCGGCAGGCTGCCGACCGGCAGGGAGCCGGCCGGCGGCAGGCCGCCGCCCTTGGTCAGGGAGTCCGTCGGCAGACCGTCCTTGGTCGCCGTGGACGCCGTGTCGCCGAGGACGTCCCCGGCCGACCCGGCCGCTTCACCCGCGGTCTTCTGCGCGACGGGCGTCGCCTTCTTGACCGCCTTGCCGCCGGTCTTGCCCGCGGCAGGCACCGCCTTCTCGACCGCCTGGGCGCCGGCTTCGCCCGCGAGCCCGGTGGCGCTCTGCGCCGCAGCGTCGGCTGTGTTGCCGACGCTCGCCGCGTCCAGGGCGGTCAGGCCGCCGAGGTTCTTGGCGGCGGGCAGTTCGGGGGCCGCGCTGGCGGAGCCGGCCGTACCGACCCCGGCGGCCGCTCCCGCAGCGACGAGCAGCGCGGCACGGGCGATGCGGCGGGTCAGGGGGAGGGTCATGATGCTCCTTCGACGGGTCTGTCTGGTGAGAACGGTGATGTCCTCGACCGGAGGTGATCTCCGGCCCCGGACGCAGTGACTACCGCTCGAAGCCCGCGAAGGTTGCGGCGAAGTAACGTAAAGACTTGGTAATGCGTCGCATTATCGGCTGTGGATAAAAACGGGCAAAGAGTCCGCGCCCGGAAAGCCTGCTGAATGCTTACAGCCCTTTGTTCTCAAGGGTTTTCCGGGATTCACGGATACCCGCGCCAAAACCCGCGCACCTCGGGAACCCCCGGCCCGCGCGGTAACCCGCACGGGTGACGTCCCGCACTACTGCGCGGTCACGATCCGGACCGGTCCCGCGTTCTTCTCGGCGCCCGCGGCCCCGTCGGTCTCGGTCGCGCGCCACTGGCTGTCCGTGTTCCCGGCGGTCCACTCACGCCCGGCGTACGAGACCTTTTCGATGCGCAGGGCGGAGGCGTTGGCCACGGCCCAGTGCGCGAGCTGCCAGCCGCGCTGCGTCACCCCGAGCCCGCCGCTGCCCTCGGTCACGGGCAGCGTGAGGGTCCTTGCGTCGCGTCCGGCGCCGGGGGAGGCCGCGGGAGTGGGGTCCCCGTCGCCGACCACGGCACCGGCAGGCTCCAGCACGTCCTGCCCGAAGTCCCGGGCGAGCGCGGTCCGTACCGCGTCGGTCCCCGCCACCCGCGTGGTGCCCGGGCGCCCCTCGCAGGTCAGCGTGGCGGCGGAGTGGCCGGTCAGGGCGGCGGCGAGCAGAGCGGCGTCCGGCTCGTGCTTGGCGTAGGCGTCCGGGAAACCGCTGCGCTGCACGCGCTGCGCGGCGACGGTGAGCGGCAGTTCCGTGTAGCCGTCCACCTTGACCAGGTGGTCGTAGAAGATCCCGGCCGAGTAGGTCGGGTCCATGACCTCCTGCTCGGTGCCCCAGCCCTGCGAGGGCCGCTGCTGGAACAGGCCGAGCGAGTCCCGGTCGCCGTAGTCGATGTTGCGCAGCGCCGACTCCTGCAGCGCGGTGGCGAGCGCTATGGTCACCGCCCGCTCGGGGAGGTTCCGCCCGGTGCCCACGGCGGCGATCGTCGCCGCGTTCACCGCCTGCTCGGGCGTGAACTCGTACGCCGCCCCGTCACCGTCGGCCGAGACGACCTTGCAGCCGGGCGCTCCGGCGCCTCCGGTGACGTACTGGACGACGAGATAACCCGCGACGGCGAGCAGGACCACGAAGGCCGCCCCGCAACGGTAGAGGCGGCCGCGGCGGCGTCGGGGAGTGGTGGACGGCTCTGGCACGCGTACAAGGTACTGGAGAGTAGAGCGACGCCGGAGTCCGGTGGGCAAAGTGCCCGGGAGACGGGAGCGCTAGGGTCGAGGGCATGCCCGAGACCCCGCTTGACCTCACGCTGGACGCCGCGCGGCTGACCGCGCAGCTCGTCGACTTCCCCTCCGAGAGCGGCACCGAGCAGCCCCTCGCGGACGCGATCGAGACCGCGCTGCGGGCCCTGCCCCACCTGACGGTCGACCGGTACGGGAACAACGTCGTGGCCCGCACGGACCTCGGGCGTCCGGAGCGCGTGATCCTCGCCGGGCACATCGACACCGTGCCGATCGCGGACAACGTCCCCTCCCGGCTGGACGACGACGGCGTCCTCTGGGGCTGCGGCACCTGCGACATGAAGTCCGGGGTGGCGGTCCAGCTGCGTATCGCGGCGACGGTTCCCGCCCCCAACCGCGACCTGACCTTCGTCTTCTACGACAACGAAGAGGTCGCCGCACACCTCAACGGCCTGCGCCATGTGGCCGAGGCACACCCCGAGTGGCTGGCCGGCGACTTCGCGGTGCTGCTGGAGCCGTCCGACGGCCAGGTGGAGGGCGGCTGCCAGGGCACCCTGCGGGTGCTGCTGCGGACGAAGGGCGAGCGGGCGCACTCGGCGCGCGGCTGGATGGGCGCCAACGCGATCCACGCCGCCGCCCCGATCCTGGCCCGCCTCGCCTCCTACGAGCCCCGCCGGCCGGTGATCGACGGCCTGGAGTACCGGGAGGGCCTGAACGCGGTCGGCATCTCGGGCGGGGTGGCCGGCAACGTCATCCCCGACGAGTGCGTGGTGACGGTCAACTTCCGCTACGCCCCCGACCGTACCGAGGAGGAGGCGCTGGCCCACGTCCACGAGGTGTTCGCGGACTGCGGGGTCGAGGAGTTCGTGGTGGACGACCACAGCCCCGGGGCGCTGCCGGGCCTGTCCCATCCGGCGGCGGCCGCCTTCATCACGGCGGTCGGCGGGACACCGCTGCCGAAGTACGGCTGGACGGATGTCTCCCGCTTCTCCGCGCTCGGCATCCCGGCGGTCAACTACGGCCCCGGGAACCCGCACCTGGCGCACAAGCGCGACGAGCGGGTGGAGACGGCGAAGATCCTCGCGGGCGAGGAACGCCTGCGGACCTGGCTGACGGCGTGAGGACGCGGGGATCGGCGGGCGCCGGACATGCCGATGTCCCCCCTCCGTAACCCGCGTAGATCTACGCTGAGGTGGAACGACGGCAAGTGGAGGGAGCGCACATGGCTACCGGGAACCCCGCGGGGAAGAAGCAGCCGCCGGAGGAACAGCGCCTGGGACCCGTCCTCCGGAGGCGCGGTCAGGTGCAGTCGAGCACGACGGACCAGAGACTGCTGGACGAGCGCGCACCCTCGGACTGGGTCCACACCGACCCCTGGCGCGTCCTGCGCATCCAGTCGGAGTTCATCGAGGGCTTCGGAACCCTCGCCGAACTGCCGCCCGCGATCAGCGTCTTCGGCTCCGCCCGGACCCCACAGGGCTCGCCCGACTACGAGGCGGGGGTACGCCTCGGGCGCGCCCTGGTCGAGGCCGGCTGGGCGGTCATCACCGGCGGCGGACCCGGCGCCATGGAGGCGGCCAACAAGGGCGCCTGCGAGGCGGACGGCGTCTCGGTCGGCCTCGGCATCGAACTGCCCTTCGAGCAGGGGCTGAACCCTTACGTCGACATCGGTCTGAACTTCCGCTACTTCTTCGTACGGAAGATGATGTTCGTCAAGTACGCGCAGGGCTTCGTCGTGCTTCCCGGCGGCCTCGGCACGCTGGACGAGCTGTTCGAGGCGCTGACCCTCGTCCAGACGCAGAAGGTCACCCAGTTCCCGATCGTCCTCTTCGGTACGGAGTACTGGGGCGGTCTGGTGGACTGGCTGCGCAACACCCTGGTGGCCCAGGGCAAGGCGTCGGAGAAGGACCTGCTGCTCTTCCACGTCACGGACGACGTGGACGAGGCGGTGGCCCTGGTGTCGAAGGAGGCGGGCCGCTAGCGCGGCACGCCGGGCGGGGGCGAGGAGGCCTTACGCCAGCCCCCGCCGGGCCACCGCCGGTGCGCGGTGGCCCGCGATCGACGCCACCATGTCCACCACCTGGCGCGTCTCCGCGACCTCGTGCACCCGGTACACCTGCGCCCCCAGCCACGCCGACACCGCCGTCGTCGCCAGGGTCCCCACGACCCGCTCCTTCACCGGCCTGTCCAGCGTCTCCCCGACGAAGTCCTTGTTGGACAGGGACACCAGCACCGGCCACCCGGTGGCCACCATCTCCGCCAGCCGCCGTGTCGCCTCCAGGCTGTGCCGGGTGTTCTTCCCGAAGTCGTGCCCGGGATCGATCATCACCGACTCCCGGGGCACCCCCAGCGCCACCGCCCGCTCGGCCAGCCCCACGGTCACCCGGAGGATGTCGGCCATGACGTCGTCGTACGTCACCCGGTGCGGCCGCGTACGGGGCTCGGCGCCTCCGGCGTGCGTGCACACCAGCCCCACCCGGTACCGGGCGGCCACCTCCGCCAGCCGGGGATCCACCCCGCCCCAGGCGTCGTTCAGCACATCCGCCCCGGCCTCGCACACCGCTTCGCCGACCTCGGCCCGCCAGGTGTCCACCGAGATCACCACATCGGGGAACCGCCGCCGCACCTCCGCCACGAAACCCACGGTCCGCCGCGCCTCTTCCGCCGCGGACACCTCGTCGCCCGGCCCGGCCTTCACCCCACCGATGTCGATGATGGCCGCGCCCTCCGCCACGGCCTGCTCCACGCGCGCGAGGGCCGGCTCGTCGCGGAACGTCGCCCCCTGGTCGTAGAAGGAGTCGGGGGTCCGGTTCACGATCGCCATGATCACCGGCTCATGCGTGTCGAACTCACGCCTGCCCAGCCTGAGCATCCCCTGTGAACCTCTCCGTACGTCCTGATCAACAGCCGTCTGCGACCCTAACTGTCAGAGTCGCATGGCACGATCGGACCCTGACACACTCGACCGCACACTTGCACCGACCGTGGGGGCCTCAGCGATGGTTATGTTCTTGTTCCTGGTCGTCGCGCTCGCCGTTGTGGTCGCCGCCGTGACCCTCGCGGTGGTGGGCGGCGGCGAGGGCGGCGGCCCGCTGCCGGAGGCCGCCCCGGAGCGCCTCCAGGACCCGCTCCCGCTCGACCGTCCGGTCCATCGCGCCGACGTCGACAGCCTCCGCTTCCCCCTCGCCGCCCGCGGCTACCGCATGGCGGACGTCGACGACGCCCTCAGCCGGCTCGGCGCCGAACTCGCCGAGCGCGACGCCCGGATCGCCGATCTGGAGTCCGCCCTGGCCGGTGCCCGTTCCGGCGCCCGCCTCTCCATGGAGAAGCCGGCCGAGGAGGACCGGTGACGGCGGCCCTCGCCGGTCCCGACGGCGCGCTGCGCTGCCCCTGGGCCGTGTCCACCCCGGACTACGTGTCCTACCACGACGAGGAGTGGGGCCGCCCGGTCCACGGCGACGACGCCCTCTTCGAGCGCCTCTGCCTGGAGGCCTTCCAGTCCGGCCTGTCCTGGCTCACGATCCTGCGCCGCCGCCCCGGCTTCCGCGCCGCCTTCGCCGACTTCAGGATCGAGAAGGTCGCGGCCTTCACGGAGGAGGACCGCGACCGGCTGCTGGCCGACGCGGGCATCATCCGCAACAGAGCCAAGATCGACGCCACCCTGGCCAACGCCCGCGCCCTGGCCGACTGGGCCCCGGGCGACCTGGACGCCCTGATCTGGTCCCACGCCCCGGACCCGGGCCCGGCCCCGGAAACCCTGGCGGACGTCCCGGCGGTGACTCCGGAATCGACGGCCCTGTCGAAGGCCCTGAAGAAGCGGGGACTGAGATTCGTGGGGCCCACGACGGCGTACGCCCTGATGCAGGCGTGCGGCTTGGTCAACGACCACCTGAAAACCTGCGTGGCGAGGGACGTACGTCAGGGGCGCGGGGAACTGCGCGCCCAGCCCGAGCGGCCCCGCACCCCCGAACGGTGAATCCGCCCCGCCCCCTACCGGCCCAAGTACTTCGGCTGCTCCTTGTTCACAAAGGCCTGCACGGCGATCGCATGGTCCTCCGACGCCCCCGCCCGAGCCTGCAACTCGTCCTCCTTCTCCAGCGTCTCCGCCAGAGAGTGAGAGAACCCGAAGGCCACGGCCTCCTTGATCGCCGCGTACGCGACCGTCGGCCCCGAGGCCAACGCCCGAGCCACCTTCTCCGCCTCCTCGCGGAGCGACCCGGCAGGGACCACCCGGTTCGCGATCCCCAGCTCGTACGCCTCCTGAGCCTTGACGCTCCGAGGGAAGAGCAGCAGGTCAGCAGCCCGGCCCGGGCCCACCACCCGAGGCAGTGTCCAGGAGATCCCGGAATCCGCGGTCAAGGCCACCCCGGCGAACGACGTGTTGAAGGCGGCCGAGTCGGCCACGACCCGATAGTCCGCGGCGAGGGCGAAGCCGAACCCCGCTCCCGCCGCGACGCCGTTCACCCCCGCCACCACGGGCTTGGCCATCGACGTCAGCGCCAGGGCGATCGGGTTGTAGTGCTCGCGCACCGTGCTCATCACCCGCCCGGACCCCTCGGCCAGCAGCCCGATGTGCTCCTTCAGGTCCTGCCCCACACAGAAGGCCCGGTCACCGGCGGCGGTCAGCAGCACGGCCCGCACGGCGGAGTCCGCACCCGCCTCGGTCACCGCCTCCCGCAGGGCGACCTTGGTCTCGATGTTCAGCGCGTTCATCGCCTCGGGGCGGTTCAGCGTGATCGTCGCGAGTCCGTCGCTCACCTCGTAGAGCACGGTGTCGGCCATGACGTATCCCCTCCGGTGTTCGCGGCTCCTGTCTGAGGACAGCATGGCGGAGATCGCCGGGAGCGCAGGTGTGACCTGCGTCAAAGAATTCGGACCCGTTTTCGTTCGGCGGATGGGCTCGGGGCGGCGCAGTATCGCAGTCACATCGCCGAATTGAGTGGTTTTGCTCGCGCGCGTTGCCCAAGCGATGCCGACCGATGTTGGTCATCGGGTCCTGCGATGCGGGATAATGGCTGGGAAGCAATGTGTTCGATGCCGGTGTCGCGAGTCCCGCCAGGACCGCGCATGCCCTCATGGGGTCGTCGGCTTTGACGATTGAGCTGGTTTCAGGAAGGGGAACGAGCATGGCGGCCATGAAGCCGCGGACGGGCGATGGCCCGCTCGAGGTGACCAAGGAGGGGCGGGGCATCGTCATGCGCGTTCCGCTCGAAGGCGGCGGTCGGCTCGTCGTCGAGCTGACCCCGGACGAGGCCGACGCACTGGGCGACGCCCTCAAGAAGGTCGTCGGCTGACGCGCAAGCGACCATACCCTTTCAGCTGCCCCGGCATCTCATGAGGTGCCGGGGCAGTTCTCTGCCCGGCCGTACCCCGTGCTGCCTCAGCGTTTGACCGCGCACAGCAGGCCGTCGCCCACCGGCAGCAGCGACGGCACCAGGTCCTGGCTCTCGCGCACCGCGCGCAGCAGCTCGCGCAGCCGCAGCACCTCCGTCGGCTGCGGGCCCGAGTCGACCGTACGGCCGTTCGCGAAGACGCCCTCGAAGACCACCAGGCCACCCGGACGCAGCAGGCGCAACGATTCAGCGAGGTAGTCGAGGAACTCGAGCCGGTCACCGTCGCAGAAGACCAGGTCGTAGCCGGCGTCCGCGAGCCGGGGCAGCACCTCCAGCGCACGGCCGGGGATGAACCGCGCCCGGTTGCTGGCGAAGCCGGAGGCCCGGAAGGCCTGCCGGGCGAACTGCTGGTGCTCCGGCTCGGTGTCCACGGTGGTCAGCACGCCGTCGGGGCGCATGCCGTGCAGCAGATGGATGCCGGAGACGCCGGTCCCGGTGCCGATCTCCGCGACCGCTTTCGCGTCCACGGTGGCGGCGAGCAACCGCAGCGCCGCGCCCGTGCCGGGCGACACCGTGCGCAGGCCGGCCTCGCGGGCCCGGTCGCGGGCCCAGCGAAGCGCGTCGTCCTCGGCGACATAGGCGTCGGCGAACGCCCAGCTCGTCTGCCGGTTGCCGGTAATGACCCTCTCCTGTCCCCGTGGTTGCCTGGGCGTGACTGTATCCGTTGCGGCCGGGAACCCGCAGATGGGACCAGGCGTTTAGAAGGGTGGGAGACGACAGGGGGGACACGGTTGGATCACGATGGCGGGGCGGGGATCGAGCACATGCTGACGCAGTCGCATGAGCCGTGCCAGCCCAGATCAAATTCTCGTAAAACCGCTTATCCGGAGCTAACGGGCGAGGTGGCTATGGTAGGGGCTCCACTGGACACCACCAGAGCCGACAGGGGAGGTGCGGCCGCACCTGTGGATCGCGCAGGAGTGCTCCGGCGCCTCCTCGGATCGGCGGGCAGGCCGAAATCCGTGAACGACAACGCTGCTGACCCCAGCCACGCCGACGACTACGCCCAGACCGCGACCTTCTCCACCGACGCGGACGGGCAGGCGTGGACTCCGCCCACGTGGGAGGAGATCGTCAGCACGCACAGCGGCCGCGTCTACCGCCTCGCGTACCGGCTCACCGGCAACCAGCACGACGCCGAGGACCTCACCCAGGAGGTCTTCGTCCGCGTCTTCCGCTCGCTGTCGACCTACACCCCGGGCACCTTCGAGGGCTGGCTGCACCGCATCACCACCAACCTCTTCCTGGACATGGTCCGCCGAAAGCAGCGCATCCGCTTCGACGCCCTCGGCGAGGACGCGGCCGAGCGCCTGCCCAGCCGCGAGCCGTCCCCGCAGCAGGTCTTCAACGACGCGCACTTCGACGCCGACGTCCAGCAGGCCCTCGACACCCTCGCGCCCGAGTTCCGGGCCGCTGTCGTCCTGTGCGACATCGAGGGGCTCTCCTACGAGGAGATCGCCGCGACCCTGGGCGTCAAGCTCGGCACCGTCCGCTCCCGTATCCACCGGGGGCGCTCGCAGCTCCGCAAGGCCCTCGCGCACCGCTCCCCGGAGGCCCGGGCGGGACGCCGGTCCTTCGTGCCGCGGGTGCCCGCCCTCGGGGGAGGGGGCGCGACCGCGTGAGTGGAACCCGGCCCGGTCCCGGCGAGCGACGCCTCGCCGAGCAGCACCTTGGAGACCGACTCTCCGCCCTGGTGGACGGGGAACTCGGTCATGACTCGCGCGAGCGGGTCCTCGCCCACCTGGCCACCTGCGCCAAGTGCAAGGCGGAGGCCGACGCCCAGCGCCGGCTGAAGAACGTCTTCGCGGAGGCGGCCCCGCCGCCCCCCTCCGAGAGCTTCCTGGCCCGGCTCCAGGGCCTGCCGGGAGGCGACCCGGGCAGCGGTGGCTCACCGCTGGGCGGGGGAGCCTTCGGCGGTTTCGCCGAGCCACCCGCCACCGGCGCCTTCGGCGTCCGGCGCGGCGAGCGCTTCGAGTTCGGCTATGTCCCCGCCCGGCCGCACGGCTCCGCGCTCACCGGCCCTTCGGCGGGCGGCTTCCGGCTGCACCCCGTGGGGCGTCCCGACGCCGACCGGCCGTCCTCGCGCGGGCTGCGGTTCGCCTTCGTCGCCGCTGGAGCGGTGTCGCTGGCCGCCATCGCGCTCGGCGGGGTCACCACCGGCGTCCCGGCCGAGACGGACACCCGCGGTTCGGGCTCCGGCAGCAATGTGACCCCGGCACGCAGCCAGGGCACCGGAGCGGCGACGACACCCGACAACCAGCGCCGCCGTGGCGTCGGGCCGCTGCTGGTCCAGGGGCAGGGCCCGCGGACGTTCGGCGACACCCCGGTCGCCCCGACCGCGGTGTCCGCGCCGCTGCTGCCCGGTGTCTCCGCCGGTCAGCTCCAGGGCGCCGGGGACTCCCTGACCAGCCCGGTCGCGGGCGCGGCCGTCATGTCCCCGCTCATACGTCCGCTCGGCACTGCCACGCCGCTCACCCTGACCACCTGGCACCCCGCCCCGGAGGTCGCCTCTCCCGGACTGCTCGCCGCGCTCGTCCCCGACCCGACCTCCTCCCCGTCCGTCTCGGTCACCTCCGCCTCCTCCGACCGCTGACCGGCCTCTGCGCGGCGGCCCGCGAACCTGGTTGAATCCGGGGTGGGCCGCGCTCACGGCAGGCAGCCGGGTGCGGAGGCGAAGTTCGAGGAGCCGCGGCGAGTGCCGACGAGCGTGCCGCGGCCGGCGGTGGGGAGAGCATGAACGAGGGGAAGCCCACGAAGGCGAAATGGTGGAGCCGTCCTCGGTTCCAGGGGCCTTCGGACCAGACGGACGGCGCGGCCGAGCCGTCGCCGTCCGGACCGGCCCCGGTGCCGAACGCGGACGGTGACTACGAACTGAGCCGACCCACCACGGAACCGGTCCCATCGGCCGGGGCCGCGGCCCTGGCCGCCTCCGGCGCCCTGGACGCCGTCACGGGTGCCGATACGCCCGTAACGCGGGCGGGCACCGCCGTGGCGCCGGGCGGCGACACGGCCGTAACGCCTGCGGACACCGCCACGGCGCTGGACACCGCCCCGTTGGCTGCCCCCGACGCGCGTCCCCGCCCCCTGCACGACCCCGACCCCTACAGCACCCCGCCCTACGGCGAGCCGGGCCCCTGGGCGCCCGCTCCTCCCGTGCAGCACCCGGCGACGACTCCGGCGCACGGCACGGCCGTACCGGCGCACGCGGCCCCCCTTCCGGCCCCGGCGCAGGCCACCGCCGCTCCCGCCCCCTGGCAGAACTACGACCCCTGGGCGGCGGCCCCCTTCCCCGGCCCCCTCCAGCACAGCGGCGCCGCCGTCCCCGCCAAGGACCAGCGCCGCAAGAAGGGCAGGCGGCGGCTGCTCACCGGCGCCCTGCTGCTCGCCCTCGGCTCCGGGGGCGTCGGCGGGGCCGTAGGGGCCCATCTGGAGCGGAACGGCGGTATGAGCGACGTGGAGCTGCCGCAGGCCGCCGCCGAGCCCAGCGGGCGGGCTCCGGACAGCGTGGCCGGGATCGCGGCGCGGGCGCTGCCGAGCGTGGTGACCCTGCATGTGTCCGGTGCCGAGGAGCAGGGCACCGGCACCGGGTTCGTGCTCGACGACCGGGGCCACATCCTCACCAACAACCATGTCGTGGAGCCCGCCGGGACCGGCGGCGAGATCACCGTGACCTTCCACAGCGGCGACACCGCCGAGGCCACCGTGGTCGGGCGGGACAGCGGATACGACCTGGCCGTGGTGAAGGTGACCGGTGTCAGCGGGCTGACCCCGATGTCCCTCGGCAACTCCGACAACGTCCAGGTCGGTGACCCGGTCGTGGCCATCGGCGCCCCCTTCGACCTGGCGGGCACCGTCACCTCCGGCATCATCAGCGCCAAGGAGCGGCCCATCACGGCCGGCGGCGAGGGCGGTGACGCCAGCGACGTGTCCTACGTCGACGCGCTGCAGACCGACGCGCCCATCAACCCCGGCAACTCCGGCGGGCCCCTGCTCGACGCCAGGGCCCGGGTCGTCGGCATCAACTCCGCCATCCGCTCCGCCGGCAGCGGTGCCGAGCCGGACGGCGGCCAGGCCGGTTCGATAGGGCTCGGCTTCGCCATCCCGATCAACCAGGGCAAGCGGGTGGCCGAGGAGCTGATCAACACCGGACGGGCCACCCACCCGGTCATCGGCGTCACCCTCGACATGGACTACTCCGGCGACGGCGCCCGCGTCGGCACCAAGGGCAGTGACGGCGGCCCCGCGGTCACCGCCGGCGGCCCCGGCGACCGGGCCGGCATCGAACCCGGCGACATCATCACCGAGGTCGACGGCCGACGCGTGCACTCCGGCGAGGAACTGATCGTCAAGACCCGCGCGCACCGCCCGGGCGACCGCCTCGAACTCACCCTGGAGCGCGATGGCGAGGAGCGGACCATCTCGCTGGTGCTCGGTTCCTCCGGCGGCGACTGACAGGAACCTCACAGGCGGGGGCGCCTGCCGTCCCCCACAAGGCAAACAACCGGAAAACCCTCCGTCCGCGCACACACGGAGCCGACGGGACAGTACCGGTCGTACGGGAACGGCAGGTACCGTGGACCCGGCCCGGATCGCAAGGAGCTTCAGGTGTTCAATGACATAGGACCGCTCGAGCTGGTGACGCTCATCGTCCTTGCCGTGCTCGTCTTCGGTCCGGACAAGCTCCCCAAGGTCATCCAGGACGTCATGCGGACGGTCCGTAAGATCCGCGAGTTCTCGGAGAGCGCCAAGCAGGACATCCGGCAGGAGCTCGGCCCGGAGTTCAAGGACTTCGAGTTCGAGGACCTCAACCCCAAGACGTTCATCCGCAAGCAGATGGACAATGACGAGCTGGGGCTCAAGGAGATCCGCAACGGCTTCGACCTGAAGAAGGAGATGGCCGAGGTCACGGACGCGGTCCACAGCCGCGACGCGGATGCTTCCGCGCCGGCCGCCTCGCCCTCCTCCGCGTCCGGCGAGCGCGTCGACATGACGAAGAAGCCCGAGGAACGCGCGCCCTACGACGCGGACGCCACCTGAGCCGTCGGCGCGTGTACGTGATGCGATTCATACCTTCGGCAGGCCTCCGCACGGCCTGAACACGCCGCCCGGGCGCCCCGCGCGCCGGGCGCTTTCCCGGCTGTTCACACCAGGGTGGCTATGCTGCCGAGTTGTTGTGCGGGCCGTACGCCAAAAAGCGAGGCCGCCCGAAGGGGGGCGGGCCGCCCCGGTCCGCCGAGAACGAGGAGGCGTCCGGGTACATGGAGACGACGAGTCGGGCAGTCGCGCAGGCGTCGGCCGCGGAGGGCGGACAACAGGTCCCCTCCGCCCGGCGCACGGTCGACGGCTACCTGGAGGCGCCCTTCCCGTGGTACGGCCTCGACGAGGCGTTCACGGGACCGCGCTGGCTGATGCAGGTGGGTACGGCGGCCGACGGGACGGTCGAGCACGGGTCGATCGGACACGGCGACGAGCCCTCGGTGCGCAATGAGGCCACGGAGGACCGGGAGAAGTTCGCGGTGGTCGTCACGGTGGCCGCGAATCCGTCCCGCAGGAGCGCCGACGGCACCGGGCTGCTGGAGGCCACCACGGTCTCCTCGGCGGCCTGGCTGGCCGGTGTGGGGCTGCTGTCGTTCACCTGGCCCGGCCAGATGGACCACTCGCTGCGGGACAGCTGGCTGGAGCAGCAGACGGAGACCGCGTGGGCCCTCGCCGACGACCTGGAAGGCGAGGAGTGGTCGACCCTCTCCCTGCCGGTCGACGGGGTCCCCACGCCCTTCCACTACCGCGAGTCCGAGTTCGGCTGGGTCCTCGCGGGGTCCACGCAGCAGGGCGTGCACGTGGGCGCGTACGGCAGAGGGATGAGTGCGTACGGGCTCGGCTTCGCCATGATCAAGGACATCGGCGAATACGCATGACGAAGGGGGCGCCGACATCCACGGCGCCCCCCAGGTGCGGCTCTCTAGAACTTGTTCCTGGGCGTGATCCCCAGGGACAGTCCCGAAAGGCCCCGCTGCCGCCCTCCCAGCTTTCCGGCGATGGCGCGCAGCGCGCTGCCCGCCGGGCTGTCCGGGTCCGTCAGGACCACCGGCTTGCCCTCGTCGCCGCCCTCGCGCAGGCGGACGTCGATCGGGATGGAGCCGAGCACGGGGACGGTGGCACCCGTTGTACGGGTCAGGCCCTCGGCGACCGTCTGGCCGCCGCCGGTGCCGAAGACGTCGACCATCTCGTCGCAGTGCGGGCAGGGCAGCCCCGACATGTTCTCGACCACGCCGACGATCTTCTGGTGGGTCTGGACGGCGATGGAGCCGGCCCGCTCGGCGACCTCGGCGGCGGCCTGCTGCGGGGTCGTCACCACCAGGATCTCGGCGTTCGGAACCAGCTGGGCGACCGAGATCGCGATGTCACCGGTGCCGGGCGGCAGGTCCAGCAGCAGGACGTCCAGGTCGCCCCAGTACACGTCCGCCAGGAACTGCTGGAGCGCCCGGTGCAGCATCGGGCCGCGCCACACCACGGGCGCGTTGCCCGGCGTGAACATGCCGATGGAGATCACCTTCACGCCGTGCGCGGACGGCGGCATGATCATGTTCTCGACCTGGGTCGGACGGCCGTCGGCGCCCAGCATGCGCGGCACGCTGTGACCGTAGATGTCGGCGTCCACGACACCGACCTTCAGCCCGTCCGCCGCCATCGCCGCCGCCAGGTTCACCGTCACCGACGACTTGCCGACGCCGCCCTTGCCGGAGGCGACCGCGTACACCCGGGTCAGCGAGCCCGGCTTGGCGAAGGGGACCTCGCGCTCGGTCTGGCCGCCGCGCAGCGCGGTCGCCAGTTCCTTGCGCTGCTCGTCGCTCATGACGTCCAGCGTCACGTCGACGTGGGTGACGCCCTCGACCCCGGACACCGCCTCCGTGACGCGCTGCGTGATCGTCTCCCGCATCGGGCAGCCGGAGACCGTCAGGTACACGGTGACCGCGACCGTTCCGTCCGCACCGATCTCCACCGACTTGACCATCCCGAGTTCGGTGATGGGGCGGTTGATCTCGGGGTCGTTCACCGTCGACAGTGCTTCACGCACCGCGTCTTCCGTAGCCATAAGGTCGATGGTACGGCGCCCCGCGGGGGCCCCGGGATGCCCGTCACCGGTCGTCTACGTCACGTCCGTGCGGCCGTTCTGCCGGGAATACGACCGGACCTGCGGCGCGATGGCCGTCCAGCTCCCTGAGCACGTCCTGCAGCTCGGAGCGGATCCAGTCCCGGGTGGCGACCTCGCCGAGTCCGATCCGCAGTGCGGCGATCTCCCGGGTCAGGTACTCGGTGTCCGCGATCGACCGCTCGTTCTGTTTGCGGTCCTGCTCGAGATTGACCCGGTCACGGTCGTCCTGCCGGTTCTGCGCGAGCAGGATCAGCGGGGCCGCGTAGGAGGCCTGGAGCGAGAGCATCAGGGTCAGGAAGATGAACGGGTACTCGTCGAACTTCAGGTCCTTGGGCGCGAAGATGTTCCACAGTACCCACGCGATGATGACGACCGTCATCCAGACGAGGAACCGCCCGGTGCCGATGAAGCGGGCGATGCGCTCGGAGAACCGCCCGAAGGCATCCGGGTCGTACTCGGGCAGGAACCGGCGGCGCGGCGCCCGGGGCTGGTCCAGCCGGGCGCGCGGCCGGGTGGACGCGGTCGCCCCGGACAGCGTGCGCTCCCGGCCGCCGTCGCGCTCAGGAGCCATGCGCCGCCGCCTCCTCGTCGTCCTCGTCCTCGTCGAGGTGGAACTCGGTCTCCCGCCAGTCCTCGGGCAGCATGTGGTCCAGCACGTCGTCCACGGTGATCGCGCCCAGCAGGGAGCCCGACTCGTCGACGACCGGCGCCGCGACCATGTCGTACGTGGCGAAGAAACCGGCGACGACGGGCAGCGCGGCGTCCGGGTCCAGCGGCTGCAGATCGTCGTCGAGCAGCGAGCTGACGAGCGTGTACGGCGGATCGCGCAGCAGGCGCTGGAAGTGGACCGTGCCGAGGTACTTGCCGGTCGGGGTCTCGTCGGGCGGGCGGCAGACGTAGACCTGGGCGGCCAGCGCGGGGGAGAGGTCGGCGTTGCGGACCCGGGCCAGCGCGTCGGCGACGGTGGCGTCGGGCCGCAGCACGATCGGCTCGGTCGTCATCAGACCGCCGGCCGTGTGCTCCTCGTACGCCATCAGCCGCCGCATGTCGGCCGCGTCGGCGGGCTCCATCAGGCTCAGCAGCCGCTCCTTGTCCGCCTCCGGGAGCTCGGAGAGCAGGTCGGCCGCGTCGTCGGGGTCCATGGCCTCCAGGACGTCGGCGGCCCGTTCCTCCTTCAGCTTGCCGAGGATCTCGATCTGGTCGTCCTCCGGCAGCTCTTCGAGTACGTCGGCCAGCCGGTCGTCGTCGAGGGCGGCGGCGACCTCGGCGCGGCGCTTGGGGGAGAGGTGGTGCAGCACGTTGGCGAGGTCGGCGGGGCGCAGCTGCTCGAAGGTGGCGAGCAGGCTCTCGGCGCCCTGGCCCTTCTCCTCCGCCGAGAACCCGGTGACGGCGGACCACTCGACGGTCAGCGACTCGCCCCTGGCCCGCCGCAGCGGCCCGCTCTTGCCGCCCTTGCGCACGAACACCCGGTCGATCTCCCAGTCCCGCCGGGCCGGCAGCTGCTGCACCGACAGATCCAGCACCGTGACCTCCTCGCCGGTCTCGACGAGGGTGACCCGGCGGTCCAGCAGCTCACCGAAGACCAGCCGCTCGGTCGGCCGCTGCTCGAAGCGGCGGACGTTGAGCACCCCGGTGGTGATGACCTGGCCGGACTCGATGCTGGTCACCCGGGTCATGGGCAGGAAGATGCGGCGCCGGGTGGACAGTTCGACGACGAGGCCGAGCAGCCGGGGCGGTCGCCGGCCGACGCGCAGCATGACCACCAGGTCGCGGACCCGGCCGACCTGGTCGCCGTTCGGGTCGAAGACGGCGATGCCGGAGAGGTGCGACACGAAGACCCGGGGAGTGCCCGCCGCCATTTCCGCACCTCCTCGGCCGATTCCACCGGCTATGCCCGCTCGGATGGGCTTCAGGCTAGCCCGTCCCGTTCGGATACGCCCTGGTGAGCGGTCCGGCCGGACTGGCTCCGTCCGGCTTCCGGGACCCCGGTACGCTGCCGTACGCCGATCAGGATCCGTCAGAAAGGCAGCCCACCTGTGACTGCGATTCCCCAGGGCCGCATCCGCCGGGCCGCGCTGCTGAGTGCGCTGAGTGCCCTGGCCGTGACGGGTCTGGCGGGGTGCGGCAGTGAGGATCCCGACGCGGGGACGAACGGTGTCGGCAAGCTGCCCGCCGACCAGATCCAGCGCAAGACCCTCGCCGCCGCCGAGTCCGCCGACGCGGTACGGCTGGCCGGGAGCGTGGTCACCAGCGGGCGCACGTACACCCTCGACATGCGGCTGAAGTCCGACGGGGGCGTGGGCTCGGTCACCGCCGAGGGGGCGACCTTCCGGCTGCTCAGGATCGACGACCAGCTGTTCCTGAAGGCCGACGCCGACTTCTGGAGCGACGGCGACGCGGACGCGGCGGCGAGCGCCAAGCTCAGCGGCAAGTACGTCAAGGTGCCGCAGGGCGATCCCTCGTACAAGAAGTTCAGCGGCTTCACCGATCCGGACGTGCTGCTGGAGGGCCTGCTCACGCTGCACGGCAAGGTCGAGACCGACGGCCGCCACGAGCAGTCCGGCACCCGCACGGTCCGCATCACCGGCGACGGCGGCTCCGGCGGCACCCTGGACGTCTCGCTGGAGGGCACGCCGTATCCGCTGCGGCTGGTGCGCGGCGGCGGCGCGGGCACGCTGACCTTCTCCTCCTGGGGCGAGAACTTCACCCTGGAGGAGCCGGACAAGACCGAGACGGTGGACTACGGCCGGCAGCTGCCGACGTCGTAGGGGCGCTAGGTGCGCTTGCGGCGCCTCATGAGCAGCTTCGGCAGCCCCGCGGGGATCGGCTCCCGCGTGGTCGCCGGCGAGTGCAGCGGGGCCGAGGACAGGTCGCCGTCCGGCAGCGGCGCGGTCGAGCCCGTGGGCTCCAGCCGCAGCACGCGGCACTCCCGCTTCCAGCGCTCCGGCATCGCCTCGCCGTCCGGGGCGTTCAGCCGCTTGCCCTTGAGCTCGGCGACCGTCGCCTCCCACCGCTCGGACCCCGAGGCCAGCTCCACGACCTTCGCCGTCCAGGAGACCAGCCGGCCGCCCTTGTCCTTGCTGCGGACCGTGACCTCGGCCTCGCCCCCGTCGACGAGCCCCGGCAGCGGCTGCTCGCCGGGCCCGTCGCCGACCACACACGCCGCGCCCTCGTGCCACACGTGCCACAGCGTCCGGGCCGGGACACCGGGCCCCTTGACCCAGATCAGCCCGGACTTCTTCGTGGCCTCCTCGACGAGGGCCTGATCGAGCAGCTCACTTGTCATGAGCCCAGCCTAGTCAGCCCCGCCGGACGCTCCCTAGAGCCAGCCGTTGCGCTTGAGCGTGCGGTGGATGCCGAGACAGATCATCACCGTGACACCGAGGACCAGCGGGTAGCCGAACTTCCAGTGGGTCTCGGGCATGTAGTCGAAGTTCATGCCGTACACCCCGCAGACCATCGTCGGTACGGCGATGATCGCGGCCCACGAGGTGATCTTCCGCATGTCCTCGTTCTGCGCCACGGACGCCTGCGCGAGGTTGGCCTGGAGGATGGAGTTGAGCAGCTCGTCGAAGCCGACGACCTGCTCCTGGACCCGGGCGAGGTGGTCGGCGACGTCCCGGAAGTACTTCTGGATGTCCGGGTCGATCAGCCGCATCGGCCGCTCGCTCAGCAGCTGCATCGGCCGCAGCAGCGGCGACACCGCCCGCTTGAACTCCAGGATCTCGCGCTTGAGTTGGTAGATCCGGCCGGCGTCCGTGCCGCGCGGGGTGCCCTTGCGGCCCGGCGAGAAGACGTCCGTCTCCACGTCGTCGATGTCGTCCTGGAGCGCGTCGGCCACGGCGATGTACCCGTCGACGACATGGTCGGCGATGGCGTGCAGCACCGCGGACGGGCCCTTGGCGAGCAGCTCCGGGTCGTCCTGGAGCCGGTGCCGCAGCGCCCGCAGCGAGCCCTGCCCGCCGTGCCGGACGGTGATGAAGAAGTCCCGGCCGGTGAAGCACATGACCTCGCCGGTCTCCACCACCTCGCTGGTGGCGGTGAGTTCGGCGTGCTCGACGTAGTGGACCGTCTTGAAGACGGTGAACAGGGAGTCATCGTAGCGCTCCAGCTTGGGCCGCTGATGGGCCTGGACGGCGTCCTCCACGGCCAGCGGGTGCAGTCCGAACTCCGAGGCGATACCGGCGAATTCGGCCTCGGTCGGCTCGTGCAGCCCGATCCACACGAACCCGCCGTCGCGCCGCACCTGGCGCATCGCCTCGTGCGGGCTGAGCTGCCGTCCGCACTCGACGCGCGCGCCGTCACGGTAGACGGCGCAGTCGACGACGGCGGAGGGCGTGCCGGGGTCACGGGTGGTGTCGTACGCGCCGCCGTCCATGCGCATGGCCTTGCTCAGGGAGGGACGGGACGGACGGACCGCGGCACGCAGGTCACGGATCATCGACATGGCAGGCTCCTTCGCGAGCAGGCAGCGACAGGCCGCTTCGACGGATGGAACTGCCCGGAATGGGGACGTCCTGACTGCGGATGTTTGGCACGTCCACAAAGCGGGGAGCACCGCACCGTCGCGGTGGCGTACTTCGCTGCTGATTCAGCTACTGCTGCTGACTGACAGATCAGGCAAAACGAAACGAAGGCTCTTCCGCGGTGAAAGGCAGGCGAGAGGTGGCAGCCGGCTAGAAGCAGAGCAGCTACGTCAGCGGCGGGAAGAGCGGGTGCTACTGCACGGTCGACTTCGATCCATTGCAGCCCCACCTCCTCCGGCCGGTCCCTCGTAAGGGAGTGTCGTCGGCGTCCGGGGCTTGACCGCGACGCTTCTGCGTGCTGCCCCGAACCACCGGGCCAGAGTAGCAGCAGGCCGAAGTGTCAAGGCGCTGCTTTGCCCGGTACTGACGAGTTCTATGCTCGCCGCATGGCTGATGTTCTTCCTCTGGTCGAGGCTCGCTTGCGCTCCGCGCTGGGCGAACCGGACGCCCGCGCCGCGGTCACCTTCCTCGGGACGGACCGCATCGAGGTGCTGCGTTTCCACGAGGACGACATCGTCCGCTACGCCACCCTCGGTATGTCCGCGCACCCCATGACGGACCCCACCGCGGTGGTCGCCGACCCCGTCAGGGGCCCCCGCGCGGAGCTGGTCCTCTCGGTCCGGGCGGGCCTCGCCGACACCGACAAGGTCCTCCGTCCGCTCGCCGTACTGGCCGCGTCCCCGCAGGTCGAGGGCGTGGTCGTGGCGCCCGGCGCCTCCCTGGACGTCGGTGAACCGCTGTGGCCCGGCGCCCCGTTCAGCTCGGTCCTGGTCGCCGAGCCGGGCGGTCTGGTCGAGGACCTGGAACTGGATGAGCCCCTGGACCCCGTCCACTTCCTGCCCCTGCTCCCGATGACTCCGAACGAGGCCGCGTGGAAGCGCGTGCACGGCGCCGGGGCCCTCCAGGAGCGCTGGCTGGCGAACGGGACGGACCTCAGGGACCCGGCCCGCGCCTCGGTCCCGCTGGCGTGAGCAAGGTCACCAACCGGCCATCGGGGACGGCCAGTTGGCGAACACGCTGACACCGTCCCCGGCGCGGCGTGCCGGGCCTCCGGCTCCTCCGCCAGCGCCTTCCTGGTGAGCCGGCTGCCCCAATAGATGCTGACTGCATCTAAATCGGGTCGGTCGGCTGCTTCCGCCCGGACGGGTGATCGTCCTTGACGTGGCGCGGAAGGGGTAGGACCGTGGAGCCCTATGAGGGGCGAACCCAGTTGCCCGAAGTGTGGTGGCCGGGTCAGGGCTCCCGGACTCTTCGCCGATTCCTGGCAGTGCGATGTCCACGGCACCGTGCATCCGCTGCAGCCCGTGATCCCGCCCAGCGTCGAGGCTCTCAGCGTCGTCGTGCATCGCACCCAGGTGCCGGTGTGGATGCCGTGGCCCTTGCCGGTCGGATGGCTGTTCACGGGCGTGGCCTGCGCGGGGGACGACCGCAGCGGCGGACGCGCGACGGCGGTCGCCTGCTCCGGTCCCGGACCCCTGGGCGGCCTGGGGGAGCTGATCCTGGTCGCCGAGGAGCTGGGGGTCGGGCTCGGGGCGCGGTACGCGGGGATCGACGGGCCGGACCCGGGGCCGTACATGAACGTCGACAAGCCGGCCCAGGCCAAGGTGCTGGCCGCCGGGCGGCCGACTCCGCTGTGGCATGTCACCAAGACGCCGGACGACCGGGCCGTGTTCGCCGGTGAGGCCCGGGGGCTGTGGCTGTGGGCCGTGGTCTGGCCCGAGCAGACGGGTCTGCTGATGTACGACGAGCTGGTGCTGACGGATCTGCGGGACGCGGGGGCCGAGCTGGACCTGGTGCCGTGCGGGGCGTTGTCGCCGCGCTTGCTGGAGCCCTAAGGGCGCCTCCCGGGGTGGGGGTGCGTGTTTGTTGGGCGGCTGCGGGGCGTCCTTGGCTGGTCGCGCAGTTCCCCGCGCCCCTTTCAGAGGCGTCGCACAGGGCGTTCGTAAGAAGTGAACCTGGGCTGCGGGTGTGACATGAGCGGCTGAATCAGCGGTTATCCTTGGCGTGTCCCCCGTCCGTCCCGGCCCGTTGGAGCACGCGCGTGCGTATCGATCTGCACACTCACTCCACCGCTTCCGACGGCACGGACACGCCTGCCGAGCTGGTGCGCAACGCCGCCGCTGCCGGGCTCGACGTCGTGGCGCTCACCGATCACGACACCACCCGTGGGCACGCCGAGGCCGTCGCGGCACTGCCCGAGGGGCTGACGCTGGTCACCGGTGCCGAACTGTCCTGCCGCCTCGACGGGATCAGCATGCACATGCTGGCCTACCTCTTCGATCCCGAGGAGCCGGCGCTGCTCGCCGAGCGTGAGCTGGTGCGGGACGACCGGGTGCCGCGTGCCCAGGGGATGGTCGCCAGGCTGAACGAGCTGGGTGTGCCGGTGACGTGGGAGCAGGTCCTGCGGATCGCCGGGGACGGCTCCGTCGGGCGCCCGCACGTCGCCTCCGCGCTCGTCGAGCTCGGGGTCGTGCCGACCGTGGGTGACGCCTTCACCCAGGACTGGCTGGCCGACGGCGGACGGGCCTTCGTGGCCAAGCACGAGACGGATCCCTTCGAGGCGATCCGGCTGATCAAGGGCGCGGGCGGAGTCGCCGTGTTCGCACACCCGGCGGCCGCCAAGCGAGGCCGTACGGTCCCCGAGTCGGCCATCGCGGAGCTCGCCGCGGCCGGACTCGACGGCATCGAGGTCGACCACATGGACCACGACCCGGACACCCGGGCGCGGCTGCGCGGCCTCGCCAAGGAGCTCGGTCTGCTGATGACCGGCTCCAGCGACTACCACGGCAGCCGCAAGACCTGTGTGCTCGGCGAGTACACGACCGACCCCGAGGTCTACGGCGAGATCACGCGGCGCGCGACGGGGGCGTTCCCGGTTCCGGGGACCGGCGGAGCCTGAGACACCTCCTCCCTCGTCCATCACGTTCGCTTCTTCGCAAGGCCTCTTCACTGATGTTCGACGTCGCCGTCTTCGGCTCACTCTTTCTGACCCTTTTTGTCATCATGGATCCCCCTGGGATCACCCCGATCTTCCTCGCGCTGACCTCGGGCCGTCCGGCCAAGGTGCAGCGGCGGATGGCGTTCCAGGCCGTCTGCGTGGCCGGCGGCGTGATCACCGTCTTCGGGGTCCTCGGCCACCAGATCCTCGCCTATCTGCATGTGTCCGTGCCCGCGCTGATGATCGCGGGCGGGCTGCTGCTCCTGCTCATCGCCCTGGACCTGCTCACCGGCAAGACGGACGAGCCGAAGCAGACCAAGGACGTCAACGTCGCCCTCGTGCCGCTCGGCATGCCGCTGCTGGCGGGCCCCGGTGCGATCGTGTCCGTCATCCTGGCCGTGCAGAAGGCCGACAGCGTGACCATGCAGGTCTCGGTGTGGACGGCGATCCTCGCCATCCATGTCGTGCTGTGGCTGGTGATGCGGTACTCGCTGCTGATCATCCGGGTCATCAAGGACGGTGGCGTGGTGCTGGTGACCCGGCTCGCGGGCATGATGCTCTCCGCGATCGCCGTACAGCAGATCATCAACGGCGTCACACAGGTGATCCAGGGCTCCTGAACCCCTCGGCACAGCGCAGAGCCCCCGTACGGCATCGGTGCCGTGCGGGGGCTCTGAAGCGTCAGCGGTGATCCGCGTCTGTTACGAGGCCGTGGTGTCGGCCGGGCGGATCCACAGGCGCTGCCCGATGGCGGCTGCCTGCTGCACGATCCGGTTGACGGAGGCGGCGTCCACGACGGTGCTGTCCACGGTCGTGCCGTCGACCTCGTCGAGTCGCATGATCTCGAAGCGCATGGCTTCTCCCTT
This sequence comes from Streptomyces sp. NPDC002779, assembly GCF_042888685.1. Lineage (NCBI taxonomy): Bacteria > Bacillati > Actinomycetota > Actinomycetes > Kitasatosporales > Streptomycetaceae > Streptomyces > Streptomyces sp. NPDC002779. The sequence continues at coordinate 546,261 of NZ_JBIAQC010000001.1, read as the reverse complement.
CGTCTGGTCATCCTCCTGAGGAGAATTGCTGTGTACGTAGATAGTCAACGGCTTGTTTGTTACAAACATTCCCTACGCTAAAGAAATTTTTCGAACGGCTAATTACTGACCGGTAAGCGGCACGGCCGGGACCGAGCGGGACCGGTTGTGTTCGCAGCGTGACCGCCGGGACAATGGAGGCGATGAACGACGACCTCACGGCGCTCGGCGCCCGTATCGACCGCACCAACGAGTTGCTTCAGCGCATGCTCGCCGAGGTGGCGAAGACACCCTCGACCCATGCGATCTTCGTCGACGCGGGCTATCTGTACGCCGCCGCGGGCCGGCTCGTCGCCGGGACCGAGGACCGGCGCGCTTTCGACCTGGACACCGAGGGGCTGATCGAGGCGCTCATCGACCGGGCCCGGACGATCTTCGCGGACAGCAGACTGCTCCGCGTCTACTGGTACGACGGCGCCCGGCGCCGCATCCATACCGCCGAGCAGCAGTCGATCGCCGAACTGCCGGACGTCAAGGTGCGGCTCGGCAACCTCAACTCCAGCAACCAGCAGAAGGGCGTCGACTCCCTGATCCGCACCGACCTGGAGTCCCTCGCCCGGCACCGCGCCATCAGCGACGCCGCCCTCCTCGGCGGCGACGAGGACCTGGTCTCCGCGGTGGAGGCGGCGCAGGGGTACGGCGCCCGGGTCCATCTGTGGGGCATCGAGGCGCCGGAGGGGCGCAACCAGGCCGAGCCGCTGCTCTGGGAGGTCGACAGCCAGCGCACCCTCGACCTCGACTTCTTCAAGCCGTACGTCTCCCGGCGCACGGCCGCCTCCGAGGGGACCGCGGCCCGGCCCACCCGCGAGGACGTCCGTTTCGTGGGCGCCCAGATCGCGGCGAAGTGGCTGGCGGCACGGGGCAGGGAGGCTCTGGTGGAACTGCTCCCCGGGCACCCCTATCTGCCGGGCTCCGTCGACCAGGACCTGCTGGTGGAGGCGGAGGGGATGCTCCAGTACTCCCTGCGCGGCCAGGCGGACCTGCGGCGGGCGCTGCGGGACGGGTTCTGGGGGCATCTCCAGGCGCAGTACTAGGCAGGCCCTCCCGACTGGATCATCCGGCGTCGCGGGGTCTGATACGCGGGCTAACCGTCGCCGTCCCAGAAGTCGGCGAGGGCCTGGGCGGTGGCGAAGGGCTGTTCGGCGTTGGGGGAGTGCTCGGCGCCGGGGACGACGGTGCGGCGGGCGTGCAGCCGTAGCGCCATGTCGTCGAGGAGCGGGACCGGCCAGGTGTCGTCCTTCTCGCCCGACAGCACATGGAACGGCAGCGGTACGGCGGCCAGTTCGGCGACCCTGTCCGGCTCGGTGCACAACTGGTGCCCGGTGGCGGCGAGTTGGGCGGGCTTGGTGCCGAGCCAGCGGCGGCGCAGATGCTCGGGCCCGCCGATCCCGCGGGCCGGTCCGCCGACCTCCTCGGGCGGCCCCATGGCCAGGATCGCCTCCCACACCTCCGGCATCGTCATCACGGCGAGCGCGTCGCGGAGCAGCTTGACGCGCTGCTGCTGGGACACGGAGATCTCGGCGGGGCCCGACGCGACGAGCGTCAACGACCGGAAGGGGGAGGGGTCGAGGAGCACGGCGGCCCGGGCGATCTGGCCGCCGAGGGAGTGCCCGAGCAGATGGACGGGGGCGCCGACGGCTTCCGCCTGCGCGAGGACGTCTTGCGCCAACTCCTCTTGCGCGTATGCGGATTCGTCGTCCGCAGGGCCGTCCGACTCGTACTGTCCCCGACCGTCCACGGCCACGCTCCGGTATCCGCGTGCGGCGAGCGGCGCGTGCAGGAGGGTGAAGTCCTCCTTGCTGCCGGTGAAGCCGGGGAGCAGGAGGGCGACACCCCGCGCTTCCACTCCGGGGGATACGGGGGAGTCGATTACGGCGAAGTCTCCGCGGGGGGTGTGCAGGGGGTAGGCGCGGGGGGTGGGGGGAGGAGCGGGGGTGGTCACGGGGGCGAGGGTAGCGGGGTGGGGGGGGCGGGGACTGTCGTGGGTGGGGCGGGGCTCCGTCGGATGTGTGGCGGGCTCCGTCGGGTGTGGGGCGGGGCTCCTGCGCGGGGCGGACCGCGTTTGTCGCGGCCTGGGGCGGGGTCCTGCCGGGGTGGGCGTGCGTCCCTATGGGGGTGGGGCGGTGCTCCGTCGTGGGTGGGGCAGGGTTGCGTCGGGTTTGGGGTGGGCTCCTGCCCGGGGGGGGCCTGCGCCCTTATGGGGGGCGGGGTCGTGGGTGCGGCGAGGTTCTCACCGTGCTGGGGCAGGGGCCCTGCGCGGGCGGGTTGGGCCCACCGGCACTGGGGAAAGCGAACGGCCCGGTCCCACCTGGGGTGGGGCCGGGCCGTTCTGGTCGGAGATCAGCTCTCCGTGGGCTCTGCGGCGACCGTCGCCTTGCGCGTGCGGCGGGCCCTGGGCTTCGCCTCGGCGACCTCCGCGGTCTCCGTGGCCTGGGCCGGGATCACGGCCGTCTCGGCTGCCTTGCGGGTACGGCGTGCCTTGGGCTTGGCCTCGGCGGTGTCGACCGCCGCTTCCGCCGTCTTGCGGGTCCGGCGGCGCGGGGCCGTCGGCTCCTCGGCGGTGTCGACCACCGTCTCCGCCGTCTTGCGGGTGCGGCGCGGCTTGGCTTCGGCGGCTGCCTCCGGCTCGGACGCCGTTTCGGCGGCCTTGCGGGTGCGGCGGACCTTGGGCTTGGCCTCGGTGGCCTCCGCGGTGTCGAGCGCCGCTTCCGCCGTCTTGCGGGTCCGGCGGCGCGGGGCCGTCGGCTCCTCGGCGGCCTGGGCCGGGATCTCGGCCGGCTCGGCGGTCTTGCGGGTGCGGCGTGCCTTGGGCTTGGCCTCGGCGGTTTCGGCGGTGTCGACCGCGGCCTCCGCCGTAGCCGTCGCCTTGCGGGTCCGACGGGGCTTGGCCTCGGTGGCCTCCGCGGTGTCGACCGCCGCTTCCGCGGCCTTGCGGGTGCGGCGCGGGCTCGCCTCGGTGGTCGCCTCCGGCTCGGGCGCCGTGGCCGTCGCCTTGCGGGTACGGCGTGCCTTGGCCTCGGTGGCCTCGGCGGTGTCGAGCGCCGCTTCCGCCGTCTTGCGGGTCCGGCGGCGCGGGGCCGCCGGCTCCTCGGCGGTGTCGACTGCCGCCTCCGCCGCCTTGCGGGTGCGGGGCTCGGCCTCGGCCGTCTCGACCGCGGTCTCCGCCGCAGCCGTTGTCTTGCGGGTCCGGCGGGGCTTCGTCACCTCGGTCGTCTCGGCGGTGTCAACTGCGGCCTCGGCGGCTGCCGTTGCCTTGCGAGTGCGGCGGGGCTTGGCCTCGGTCGTCTCGGCGGTGTCAACTACCGCCTCTGCGGCCGCCGTTGCCTTGCGGGTCCGGCGGGCCTTCGGCTCGGTCGCCTCCGCCGTGTCGACCGCGGCCTCGGCGGCCGGCTCGGCCGTCTTGCGGGTGCGTCGGCGCGGCTTGGTGGCCTCCGGCTCGGGCGCCGTGGTCTCGGCGAGCGGTGCGGGGGTCTCCACGACCGTCTGCTCCGCCGAAGTCACCGTCGGCTGCGCGGACTTGCGGGTACGGCGGCGACGCGGCTCGGCCGGGGCCTCGGCGGTCGCCTCCGCCGTGTCGAGCGCGGCTTCCGCCGGCTCCGCCACGGCGGACGTGGCCGGCGCCGACTCCGGCGCTGCCCCGCCGCGGGTGCGGCGACGGCGGCGCGGGGTGCGGGCCGCAGTCTCCTCGGCGGCCGGGACCGCCTCGGGAACGTCCGTGGCGGACGGGGCGGGAGCCGCGGCCGGGTCCAGGGCCGTTCCGCCGCGGGTACGGCGGCGACGGCGCGGCGTACGGGCCTGACGCTCGCGCTCGGCGGAACGGGACTCGCCCCGGCCGTCACCGCGGCCCCCTCGACCACCCCGGTCACGCGCACCGCGACCGCCGGTCTCGCCGAGGTCCTCGACCTCCTCCGCCGCCAGCCCGGCGCGCGTACGCTCCGCGCGCGGCAGGACGCCCTTGGTGCCGGCGGGGATGCTCAGCTCCTCGAAGAGGTGCGGGGACGTGGAGTACGTCTCCGGCGGGTCGTTGAACCCGAGGTCCAGCGCCTTGTTGATGAGCTGCCAGCGCGGGATGTCGTCCCAGTCGACGAGGGTGATCGCGATGCCCTTGGCGCCCGCGCGGCCGGTACGGCCGATGCGGTGCAGGTACGTCTTCTCGTCCTCGGGGGACTGGTAGTTGATGACGTGCGTGACGCCCTCGACGTCGATGCCGCGAGCGGCGACGTCGGTGCAGACGAGCACGTCCACCTTGCCGTTGCGGAAGGCGCGCAGCGCCTGCTCGCGGGCGCCCTGGCCGAGGTCGCCGTGGACCGCGCCGGAGGCGAAGCCACGCTGCTGCAACTGGTCGGCGAGGTCCGCCGCGGTCCGCTTCGTACGGCAGAAGACCATCGCGAGACCGCGGCCGTCGGCCTGCAGTATCCGCGCGACCATCTCGGGCTTGTCCATGTTGTGCGCGCGGTAGATGTACTGCGCGGTGTTCGCGACGGTCGCGCCCTCGTCGTCCGGTGCCGTGGCCCGGATGTGGGTGGGCTGCGACATGTAGCGGCGCGCGAGGCCGATGACCGCGCCCGGCATGGTCGCCGAGAACAGCATGGTCTGGCGGCGGGCCGGCAGCATGTTGATGATCTTCTCGACGTCGGGCAGAAAGCCCAGGTCGAGCATCTCGTCGGCCTCGTCGAGGACGAGCGCCTTGACGTGCTTGAGGTTGAGCTTCTTCTGGCCCGCGAGGTCCAGCAGCCGGCCCGGGGTGCCGACGATGACGTCGACGCCCTTCTTCAGGGCCTCGACCTGAGGCTCGTAGGCGCGGCCGCCGTAGATCGCGAGAACGCGGACGTTACGCACCTTGCCGGCGGTCAGCAGGTCGTTGGTGACCTGCGTGCACAGCTCGCGGGTGGGGACCACGACGAGCGCCTGCGGGGCGTCGGTGAGGTCCTCGGGCTTGGCGCGCCCGGCCTCCACGTCGGCGGGAACGGTGACGCGCTCCAGCAGCGGCAGGCCGAAGCCCAGCGTCTTGCCGGTGCCGGTCTTGGCCTGGCCGATGACGTCGGAGCCCGAGAGGGCCACGGGGAGCGTCATCTCCTGGATGGGGAAGGGGTTGATGATGCCGACGGCTTCGAGGGCCTCGGCCGTCTCGGTGAGAATCCCGAGATCGCGGAAAGTCGTAGTCAGGGTGCTGCCTCTTCTGTGTGCGCGGTGCGAGGCGAGCGCGGGGGTCTTTGACGGACCGTGCCGGGGACGTCGGCTGCCATACGGTCGGGCCGTAAGGCACGGGACCACTGCCGACGCTCTAGCGCTCGTACCGCTGAGGGTGTCCCCCCGGGAATCCGTACGCACTGTGCCGTACGGACGAGGGGCTGTCGGGTCGGAGCCGATCGGGCCACCGACCGGGCATCCTCATACGTGCGGCCTGGAGAGACAGCGTCGAATTGCGTCGACGTACTCAGCAGGCGCATTACCACCATACCCCGGAATCGCGCACATGCGATGGCCGAATTGGTCACGTAGTCGTCGTCACAGTGATTGACCAGGGACTTCCCCCGTGCGACGAGCGAGCTATTGTGCGCTGCATGACCACCTCTGACAAGCCTGACCCCGCCACGGACAGCTCGGAAGCCCCCGTCGAACACACCGGCGTCGCCGCCCAGGACTGGGCGACCGCTTCCGCCGACCCGCAGTACCGCGCCGCGGTCGTGGACCTGCTCGGCGCGCTCGCGTACGGGGAGCTGGCGGCGTTCGAACGGCTCGCGGAGGACGCCAAGCTGGCGCCGACGCTGGCGGACAAGGCGGAGCTGGCGAAGATGGCGTCGGCCGAGTTCCACCACTTCGAGCGGTTGCGCGACCGGCTGACGTCGATCGGTGAGGAGCCGACCCGGGCGATGGAGCCGTTCGTCGCCGCGCTGGACGGCTTCCACAAGCAGACGGCGCCGTCGGACTGGCTGGAGGGGCTCGTCAAGGCCTACGTCGGTGACTCGATCGCCAGCGACTTCTACCGGGAGGTCGCGGCCCGGCTCGACTCGGACACCCGGGAGCTGGTCCTCGGCGTGCTGGACGACACGGGGCACGCCGGGTTCGCGGTGGAGAAGGTGCGGGCCGCCATCGACGCCGAACCCCGCGTGGGCGGACGGCTCGCCCTGTGGGCGCGGCGCCTCATGGGCGAGGCCCTGTCGCAGTCCCAGCGGGTGGTCGCCGACCGGGACGCGCTGTCGACGATGCTGGTCGGCGGAGTGGCGGACGGGTTCGACCTCGCTGAGGTCGGCCGGATGTTCTCCCGGATCACCGAGGCGCACACGAAGCGGATGGCCGCGCTGGGCCTGGCGGCGTAGCGCTCCGGGGGCCGGTGGTTGCGCGGCTCGGCCGGGGGGCTTGCCGCGCGAATCCCCGCGCCCCTAAAGCTCGTTCACGCCGTCGCCCTGCGGCCCAGTCTTCCCCCGGACGGGCGCAGGAGCAGCGACAGGGACGCTGTGGAAACCGCGGCCGCCCCCGCCAGGATCAGCAGCAGATTCCCCAGATCCAGTGCCGTGTGCGTGACGAAGGCGCCGAAGAGGGCGCCGGCCACACCGGTCGGCAGGACCAGGGTGCGGGCGGGCAGACGGTGGGGCAGGCGGTGCGCCGCAGCCCATGCCAGGGCCAGGCCGAGGATGGCGGAGCTCAGCGCTTCCAAGAGCATGTTGGGGTCCCTCCCACATGGCCGGCCTGCTCGAAACGGTCGTAGCCCCTCATTACCCCTGACCTGCGGAATCCAATCCTCCCCTGTGTGCGGCCTGTGCTCCATTCGTGAAGGAGAGCGGGTGGGGGAGCAGTGGAGGAACGACGGAGGAACGACGGAGGGCCCGGCGGTTTCGACACCGCCGGGCCCTCCTGTGCAGCTGCTTACAGCGCGCCGAAGCCCACCTTGCGGGGGGCCGGCTCGCCGAGCTCGACGTACGCGAGACGGTCGGCCGGGACGAGGACCTTGCGGCCGTGCTCGTCCACGAGGCTCAGCAGCGCCGACTTGCCGGCCAGCGCCTCGGACACCGCCTGCTCGACCTCCTCGGCGGTCTGACCGCTCTCCAGAACGATCTCGCGGGGCGCGTGCTGCACGCCGATCTTGACCTCCACGGCTATGTCCCTCCGACGGTCAGTGAAGTGCGCGACCTAACGCGCCGTACCCAGCACACATTAGCCCGGTGAGGGGACGTCCACGCTCCGCGCAAGAACGCCAGGAGCGAACAGCGGCCGGGAACATCCGGTCCCTCAGTGGTGCTGGTCGGTGCCGTGCAGCGGGAACCCCGCGATGCCCCGCCAGGCGAGCGAGGTCAGCAGCTGCACGGCCTGGTCGCGCGGGACACTGCGGTCGCTGTGCAGCCAGGAGCGGGCCACGACCTGGGCGAGGCCGCCGAGCCCGGAGGCCAGCAGCATCGACTCGGCGCGCGAGAGGCCCGTGTCCTCCGCGATGACGTCGCAGATCGCCTCCGCGCACTCATTGGTGACCTTGTCGACGCGCTCGCGGACCGCGGGCTCGTTGGTCAGGTCCGACTCGAACACCAGCCGGAAGGCGCCGCCGTCGTCCTCGACATAGGCGAAGTACGCGTCCATCGTCGCCCGTACGCGCTGCTTGTTGTCGGTCGTCGACGCGAGCGCGTGGCGCACGGACTGGATCAGGGACTCGCAGTGCTGGTCCAGCAGGGCGAGATAGAGGTCCAGCTTGCCCGGGAAGTGCTGGTAGAGCACCGGCTTGCTGACCCCGGCGCGCTCGGCGATGTCGTCCATGGCGGCCGCGTGGTAGCCCTGCGCCACGAAGACCTCCTGCGCGGCGCCCAGCAGCTGATTCCGACGGGCACGGCGCGGCAGGCGCGTACCTCGTGGGCGTGCCGCCTCTGTTTGCTCGATGGCTGTCACGCCGCCTCCCAATGTCGTCCACATGCGGTGTGCGCCGCGCCGCCATCGTACTTTTCGGTAACCCTGCTGTGCGCGGTGCGAGCGCAGAATTTCACGGACCGGACGGTGACGAAAGCCGTGCGGAAGGTTTCGAACTGGGGTGAGCGGGGCAAAAATCTCCCTCCCTCCTGTTCAGTGGCCCCTCGGGACATCGTCCGTCACCGATAGTCGTCCTCGTCGAGCGAGACGACCCGGGCCTGTTCCGCCAGGTCGGCGACGTTGGCGCGGTCCTGGGCGGCGTCGTCGAGCGGATCGTCGCGCTCGGGGGCGATGGCGGCCTGCTGCTCGGCCGCGTCGGCCACGGGGGCCTCGACGTCGAACTCCTGGCCTTCCTGGGCGTCCGCGTCCTCGAAGGTCTCGGGATCGCTGGGGTCTACGGCCATGGTGGGCTCCCTTCCTATGAACGTCCCTGAGAGAAGCAGGGGCCACACGGGTGCCCTCTGTACGAGCCTAGGAGACACCCGATTCGGACGCTATGCGATCCGTGTCCGGGCGGCAGGGCCGGCGGCCCGGGCGGAACACTGCTGCACTCTTGTGATGGCGAACACATGAACCAGTGCGTGATCGTCTCGTAACATTGCCGCATGTCTTCGACCGAGCTGCCGTCCGCCAGTCCGGCGGCCAACGTACTGCCGAAGGTGTCGCCCGTCAGGGTCGCGGAGGGCGAACGGCTGCGATCGGTCGGGCTGCCGGGCATCACGCTCACGGTGCGGTCCAGACCACCGGCGCGGACGGGACTGCCGCCCGCGTTGTTCGTGCACGGGCTCGGCGGCTCCTCCCAGAACTGGTCGGAGCTGATGCAGGTGCTGGAGGCGGACGTCGACGGCGAGGCCGTGGACCTGCCCGGCTTCGGCGACTCCCCACCGCCGGACGACGGCGACTACTCGATCACCGCCCACGCGCGGGCGGTCATCCGCTACCTCGACGCCTCGGGGCGCGGGCCCGTGCACCTCTTCGGGAACTCGCTCGGCGGCGCGATCGCCACGCGCGTCTCCGCCGTACGACCCGATCTCGTCCGTACGCTGACGCTCGTGTCCCCCGCCCTCCCGGAGCTCCGAGTCCAGCGCACCGCGGTGCCCACCGCGCTGCTCGCGCTGCCGGGCGTGGTCACCCTCTTCACCCGGCTCACCAAGGAGTGGTCCGCGGAGCAGCGAGTGCGCGGCGTCATGGGCCTTTGCTACGGCGATCCCGCGCGCGTGACCGACGAGGGGTTCCGCAACGCCGTCCAGGAGATGGAGCGGCGGCTGCAACTGCCGTACTTCTGGGACGCGATGGCGCGCTCCGCGCGCGGGATCGTCAATGCCTACACGCTCGGCGGCCAGCACGCCCTGTGGCGCCAGGCCGAGCGTGTCCTCGCCCCGACGCTCCTCATCTACGGCGGCCGGGACCAGCTCGTCGGCTACCGCATGGCCCAGCGGGCGGCCCGCGCCTTCCGCCGCTCCCGGCTGCTGACCCTGCCGGAGGCGGGGCACGTGGCGATGATGGAGTACCCGGACCTGGTGGCCCGGGCCTTCCGTGAACTCGTCGCCGACGCCGCGTCGGGGCAGGTGGCGTCCAGCGAGCCGGACGAGGGCTATGCGGCTTCGGGCGCACCGGCCCCCAACGCACCCGCCGCGCACGGTGGCGGGGCCCTGACCGAGACCTCGGGGAGCTGAGGCGCGGGTGGGACGCCACAGTCGGCGGGGGCCCGCGCCCAAGGGGGACGCGGCGGACAGAGCGGGACGGCGGGGGGCTCCCCGGGGGGCCGAGGGGACGCCGGCTCACGGGACTCCGGTGCATGGGACTCCGGCTCACGGGACGCCGGTGCGTGGGGTGCCGCGGTTCCCTGAGGGGACCCCTGCGCATGGATTTCCGCGGCTTCCTGATGGGACTCCGGCTCACGGGACGCCGGTGCATGGGGGGCCACGGTTCCCTGACGGGACTCCTGCGCATGGTTTTCCGCGGCTTCCCGACGGGACCCCGGCTCATGGTGTGCCGCGCTATCCCGACGGCACGCCCGCGCATGGCGTCCCTCCGGTCCGCGGTGGGCATCCCGAGCAGCGTGAAGCCGGGGGTGGCTGGGGGGAGGTGCGGAGCGGCTCCGTCCCGAGCGAGGCCGGAATACCACAGCAGCGCCCCCCGCACCTGCGGCGTGGGCCCCGCCAGGACTACGTCGACGCCTTCGACGAGGACACCGACGTCTTCACCCCCCGGACCTCCGCCGACCCGTACGCCTCGGTCACCGACTGGTCCGCCGACGTCGGCGTGCCGAGCGAGCCGGACGTCGCGCACCCGCCGCCGACCGGTGAACCCGCGTCCGGCAAGGGCTCCAAGGGGCGTGCCTTCGCCGGTATCGCGGCCGCCGCCGTCACCACCGTGCTCGCGGTCGTGGTCGCCGGGCAGGTCACGGACCGGCGCCAGGACCCCGACGTACAGGCGCAGTCCGCCACCGACCAGGCGCGGCACGCGCGGGACTCCGCCTCGCGAGGGGACGGACGGCCGACGCCGAAGGGACCGGCGGCGGCGCCGCCGCTGACGTACGAGCAGCGGATGGGCAAGACGTACCCGCTCAGCGCCACGCTCGACGGGTCGGGCGAGTTCGACGCCGTCAAGGGCATCGACAAGGCGCCCGGCATCGGGCAGAAGTTCACCTACCGCGTGGACGTGGAGAAGGGGCTCGGCCTGGACGGCGAGCTGTTCGCGCAGGCCGTGCAGAAGACGCTGAACGACGACCGGAGCTGGGCGCACAACGGCGCGCGCACCTTCGAGCGCGTCCACTCCGGCGAGCCCGACTTCGTGATCACGCTCGCCAGCCCGGGCACGACCGCGGATTGGTGTGCCAAGTCGGGCCTGGACACCACCGTGGACAACGTGTCCTGCGACTCGGCAGCCACCGAGCGCGTGATGATCAACGCCTATCGGTGGGCGCAGGGCTCGAAGACCTACGGCGACCGGATCCACGCCTACCGGCAGATGCTGATCAACCACGAGGTCGGCCACCGGCTCGGCTTCCACCACGTGACCTGCGACAAGGACGGCGATCTCGCCCCTGTCATGCAGCAGCAGACCAAGTTCCTCGACCACGACGGCATCAGCTGCCGCCCCAACCCTTGGGCTTACCCCGGCGCCTGACAGTGCGTAACCGTTCGATGTCTTAGCGCGACGGAACGCTACCCGCACAGGAAAGTTACGACCGTTCACCCCTTTTGGTGGCGCGATGGACAACCGTCCGTCGCGCCACCGCCTTGTCCGCATACGTTCGTCCCGCTGCGAGCCGCCGGGTCAACGGCGGCTCCCCTTAAGGGAGATCGGGGGTGCACTCGTGCGCATCGGACTGCTTACGGAGGGTGGCTATCCGTATGTGAGCGGTGACGCCAGGCTCTGGAGCGACCGGCTCGTGCGCGGGCTCGGGCAGCACGAGTTCGACGTCTACGCGCTCAGCCGCAGCGAGCGCCAGGAGGACGAGGGCTGGGTCCCGCTGCCGCCGCAGGTCAGGCGGGTGCGGACGGCCCCGCTGTGGAGCGCGAAGAGCGACGGGGTGGTGTACAGGCGGCGCGCGCGCCGGCGCTTCGCCGAGCACTACGGTGCGCTGGCCGCGGTGCTGTGTGCCGGAGCCGAGCCCCAGGACGGTGCGTCCGAGGGCCCGTCGGATGATGTGGCGGACCGTTTCGGCAACGCGCTGTACGGGCTCGCTGAACTGGCCCGCGACGAGGGCGGGGGCGGTCTGGCGGGCGCACTCCGCTCCGAGACCGCCGTACGCGCCCTGGAGCGCGCCTGCCGTGCGCCGGGCGCTCTCCGCACGGCGCGCGAGGCGCGCGTCCCCGATCTGCTCAGCGTCGCCGCCCACCTGGAGCGCGCACTGCGCCCCCTCTCGCTCGACTGGTACGACGACCAAGGGCTCGGCTCGGTCGACCTGTGCCACGCCGCTTCCGGCGGCCCGGCGGCGCTGCCCGGGCTGCTCGCGCGGCACTTCTCGGGCGTACCCCTGCTGGTGACCGAGTACGGCGTGCGCCTGCGTACGCACTACCTCGCCGCCACCGACGCCCCGCCCGCCGTACGAGCGCTGCTCGCCGCCTTCCACGGCTGGCTCGCGGCCGAGATCTACGGCCGGGCCGAGATCGTCACGCCCGGCAACGCCCACGCCCGCCGCTGGCAGGAGCACTGCGGCGCCGACCGCGCCAAACTGCGCACCGTCTACCCCGGCATGGACGCCTCCCGCTTCGCTGAGGCCGGCGAGGCCCCGGAGCGCGCGGACCGGGACACGCTCGTGTGGGTCGGCCGCGTGGAGCCCGCGAAGGACCTGGTCTCCCTGCTCCACGCCTTCGCCGAGATCCGCAAGGAGGAGCCGAAGACGCGGCTACGGATCGTCGGCGCCCCGGCCGGTTCCGAGGGTGCGGCCTATCTCGGCCACTGCAAGGCGCTGGCCGCGCAGCTCTTCCCCGATGAGGCGGACGGACTGCACGCCGTCGGCGACAACCCCGTCTCCTTCGAGGAGATCGGCGGCCCCGAAGTGCCCGCGCTCGCCGACGCGTACGCCGCGGGGGCCGTGACCGTGCTGTCCAGCGTCGTCGAGGGGTTCCCGATCAGTCTCGTCGAGGCCATGTTCTGCGGTCGCGCGACCGTGTCCACGGACGTGGGCGCGGTGACGGAGGTCATCGGTGGCACCGGGCTCGTCGTCCCGCCGCGCAACCCCAGGGCGCTCGCCGAGGCGTGCGTGGCGCTGCTGCGCGAGCCCGAGCGGCGTGAGCGCCTGGGCGCCGCCGCACGCGCGCGTGCCCTCGAACTGTTCACGGTCGAGCAGAACATCGCGGCATTTCACGGCATTTACCTGGAGATCGTCGCGCGCTGTCCGGTCCGCCGCGTCGTCCTCGACGAGACCGGCGAACCCCTGCCGTTCGCCGTCCCGGCCGAGGCCCATGTCCCCGGCCGCTGGAACGGCCCCGCCGCACGGCTCGGGGCCCGCGGCGGACCCGGCTGGGCGGCGGGACCGCCCGTCCGGGCGACCGCGCGGGTGGCCGCGGAGGGGGCGCGATGACCGGGCTCGGCGGACTGGACCGCCCCGGGAGACCGACCAGCCCGGGAGGCTGGGACGCACGGTCGCGGGACTCGCTGGGGGCGGGGACGGATGTGCGGGGGGTATCGGAACCGGGCGTGGCGGGGGGCGATGGGCTGAGGAGCGGCGTGGCTGGGTCCGGTGTGCTCGGGACTGGCGTGGCTGGGTCCGATGTGCTGGGAAGCGGCGTACCCGGGACCGGCGTGCTCGATACCGGCGTACCGGCAGCCGATGTGCTGGGAAGCGGCGTACCGGGGACCGGCGTGCTCGATACCGGCGTACCGGCAGCCGATGTGCTGGAAGCCGGCGTGCTGGAAACCGATGCCTTGGAAACCGGAGTGCCGGGAGTCGGGGAGACCGGCTGGGCGCCAGTGTCGGAGCGCCGCCCCCGCCGCACCGGCGTCGATCCCGTCAAGGCGCTGATGCACCGGCACCGCGAGCTGTGCGAACGGGCCGTGGACCCGCTGGAGATCGCCGCGGGCCTAGAGGCGCACGGCGTCACCGACCGCACCGCGGCACGCTTCCGTCACCGGGACGTCTTCTCCCTGGCCGAGGAGATGTACGCGCGCATGCCCCGCGACGGGGACGCGCCGGCGCGCCTCACGACCCCGAGCACCCCCCGGGTCCGGGCCGACTGGGTCGTCCTCGCGCTGCTCCCCGGGGCGTTGTGCGCGGCAGCGGTGACCGCCCTGCGGCTCGCCGAGGGTCAGGCGCGCCTGATCGTCGCCGTCGTGGGCGTCCTGGCCGTGGCCGTGGTGCTGCGCGTCGCCGTGTCCCGCGGCCCGCTGCGGGTCGCCGACCGCACCCAGCGCCCCACCGCGGCGTGGATGTGCTGGCTGACCGGCTACGCGGCCCTCGGCGACGGACTGCTCGGCGCGGCCCTCGCCGACGGCCCCGCGACCCTGCCCACCGGCTCCCCGGACGGCGCCTGGCCGCTGGCCGTCACCGGTGTCCTCGCCCTCACGCTCTCCTTCGCCCCCGCGGCCTGGTGCGCCCACCTCTTCACCGTCCGCGCCCGCCGCAGACTCGCGGCCAGCCGGGGCCTGGAGGAGTACGCCACCTCCGTACAGCCCCTGCTCCTCGGCACGTTCGCCCTGTACCTGGCCTCCCTCACCGCCCTCGCGGCCCTGACCGGCGCCGCCCTGGACGAGCCCGCGGCCCATCCCCACGTCCTCACGCTGGGCGCCCTCCTGCTGCTCGCCCGGCTCCTCGCCGCCCACGGCTTCACCCACGCCCCCGCGGTGGTCCTCGGCGCCGCCGCGACCGCCGAGGCGCTGGCCCTCGCCTCGGTGTTCCTCGCCCGCCTCCCCGGCTGCGGCTTCCTGGCCACCCCCGTGGAGTCCCTCGCCACGGCCTGGGGACCGGGCGCCGTCCCCGCGCTCGTCTGCGGCGCGGGCGCCCTGACCCTGCTCATCCACTCCTCCCGCACCCTGACCCGGGCCTCGGCCCACGCCACGCCGGACGCGCCGTGCTGACGCGCCGGCCGCGAGCGAACGCGCATTCCCCCCACGCGCGAAGGCCGCCCAAGGCACCGCACCATCCCTCCGAAGGAGAACCGCACATGATCACCTCCCGACCCGAACCCTCGGCCACGGGAGCCGCGCGATGAGAGTCCTGCTGATCGGAGCCAACGGCTACCTCGGCCGCTTCGTCGCCGACCGCCTGCTCGCCGACCCCGCCGTCCAGCTCACCGCCCTCGGCCGCGGCGACGACGCCGACGTCCGCTTCGACCTCGCGTCCGGCAGCCCCGGCGCCCTCACCCGCTTCCTCGACGCGGTCCACCCGGGCGTCGTCATCAACTGCGCCGGCGCCACCCGGGGCGGCGCCCGGGAACTGACCCGCCACAACACCGTCGCCGTCGCCACCGTCTGCGAGGCCCTGCGCCGCAGCGGCTGCGGCGCCCGTCTGGTGCAGATCGGCTGCGGTGCCGAGTACGGCCCCAGCCAGCCCGGCTCCTCCACCGCCGAGGACGCCGTCCCGCGCCCCGGCGGCCCGTACGGCGTGAGCAAACTCGCCGCCACCGAACTCGTCCTCGGCTCCGGCCTGGACGCCGTGGTGCTGCGCGTCTTCTCACCGGCCGGCCCCGGCACCCCCGCCGGATCGCCGCTCGGCCGGCTCGCGGAGGCCATGCGCCGCGCGATGCAGTCCGGCGACGGTGAGCTGAAGCTCGGCGGGCTCGGCGCCCAGCGCGACTTCGTCGACGTACGCGATGTCGCCCGCGCCGTGCACGCGGCCTCCCTCTCCGCCGCCCAGGGCGTCATCAACATCGGCTCCGGCCGCGCGGTCCGCCTGCGCGACGCCGCCGCGGTCCTCGCCCGCGTGGCCGGATACGGCGGCGCCCTCCACGAACTCGACGGCCCCCCGGGACCGCTGCGGGCGACCATCGGACACCCCCGCTCCGAATCGGACCACGCGGCCCCCGTCGCGTACCCGTACCCGGACGGCTGCGGCAGCTGGCAGCAGGCCGACGTGCGCACCGCACGCGACCGGCTCGGCTGGCGGCCCCGGATCAACCTCGAAGAGTCCCTCGCCGACATCTGGATGGAGGCGGCATGCCGCATCTGACCAGCACCACATCCGGCACCGCCCACACCGACCTGCGCACCGGGCTCGGTGTCCCCGGCCTCGCCCACCCCCTCGTCGCTCCGGCCGAGTGGGCCGAACTGGTCCGCCCCGGCACCCCCGTCCACTGGGCCGCGCTCGACGTGGCCGACGGTCCCGGCAGCCGCCCCGACCCGCACTGCCTCGCCGCTGCGGCTCGGCTGCGCAACGCCGGTGTCCGGCTCCTCGGGCGCCTGGACAGCACCTACGGCGCCCGCTCCTTCGGGGAGGTGATCTCCGAGGCCCACCGCTATCTCGACTGGTACCAGGTCGACGGCTTCCTGCTGGACCGCTGTCCCACGGAGCGGACGGCGCTCCCGGAGATCCGGCGCACGGCCACCACCCTGCGGGCGCTGCGCGACGACGCCCATATCGTCCTCGGCCACGGCACCCACCCGTACCCCGGCTACGCCGAGCACGCCGACCAGCTGGTCACCTTCTCCGGCCCCTGGAGCGATTACCGCTGGTCGCAGGTGGCGGAGTGGACCGCCGACTACCCCGCCGACCGTTTCTGCCACTTCGTCCACGGAGTGCCCCACGGCCACCTGGCGGAGGCGCTGCGCATCGCCCGCTGGCAGGGCGCCGCCACCCTCTGGTTCACCGACCGCACCGACCGCGGCGGAAACACCGACCCCTGGGCCACCCTGCCCGGCTACTGGGACGACATCGTCTCGCGGATCGGAACAGGTGTCTCGGAATGAAAAAGGCCATGGCACTGTTACGGAGAGAACAACCGTAGTGATGAACCGACCAACGGAGCCCCCGTGTCGCTGCCACCCCTGGTCGAGCCAGCTCCTGAGCTCACCGTAGACGAGGTCCGCAGGTACTCCCGCCACCTGATCATTCCCGACGTGGGCATGGACGGGCAGAAGCGGCTGAAGAACGCCAAGGTGCTCTGTGTGGGCGCCGGCGGCCTGGGCTCGCCGGCGCTGATGTACCTGGCCGCCGCGGGCGTCGGCACCCTCGGCATCGTGGAGTTCGACGAGGTCGACGAGTCGAACCTGCAGCGCCAGATCATCCACAGCCAGGCGGACATCGGCCGCTCCAAGGCCGAGTCCGCGCGCGATTCCGTGCTGGGCATCAACCCGTACGTGAACGTGGTCCTTCACGAGGAGCGGCTCGAGGCCGACAACGTGATGGACATCTTCAGCCAGTACGACCTCATCGTCGACGGCACCGACAACTTCGCCACCCGTTACCTGGTGAACGACGCCTGCGTGCTGCTGAACAAGCCGTACGTATGGGGCTCGATCTACCGGTTCGACGGTCAGGCCTCGGTGTTCTGGTCCGAGCACGGCCCCTGCTACCGCTGCCTCTACCCGGAGCCCCCGCCGCCGGGCATGGTCCCCTCCTGCGCCGAGGGCGGCGTGCTGGGCGTGCTGTGCGCGTCCATCGGCTCCATCCAGGTCACCGAGGCCATCAAGGTCCTCACCGGCACCGGTGAGCCGCTGGTCGGCCGGCTGATGATCTACGACGCCCTGGAGATGCAGTACCGCCAGGTGAAGGTCCGCAAGGACCCCGACTGCGCGATCTGCGGCGAGAACCCGACCGTCACCGAGCTGATCGACTACGAGGCCTTCTGCGGCGTCGTCTCCGAGGAGGCCCAGGAAGCGGCCGCCGGCTCGACGATCACTCCCAAGCAGCTCAAGGAGTGGATCGACGACGGCGAGAACATCGAGATCATCGACGTCCGCGAGATCAACGAGTACGAGATCGTCTCCATCCCGGGCGCCAAGCTGATCCCGAAGAACGAGTTCCTCATGGGCACCGCCCTTGAGGGCCTCCCGCAGGACAAGAAGATCGTCCTGCACTGCAAGACGGGTGTCCGCAGTGCGGAAGTCCTCGCGGTCCTGAAGTCCGCGGGCTTCTCCGACGCGGTCCACGTCGGCGGCGGCGTGATCGGCTGGGTCAACCAGATCGAACCGGAGAAGCCGGTCTACTGACCTTCCTTCTCCGTCACGGCGGGGGCTCCGGACGCCCAGGGTGTCCGGGGCCCCCGCCGTCGTCATGAGCAGACCTTGCCGTCCTTCGGGACGGTGCCCGACAGCAGGTAGCCGTCCACCGTGGAGTCGACGCAGTCGCTGCCGCTGCCGTAGGCACCGTGGCCCTCGCCCTTCCAGGTGAGCACCACGCCGACACCCTCGCCGAGTTCGTCCGCCATCTTCCGGGCGCCCTCGTACGGGGTCGCCGGGTCGCCGGTGTTGCCGATCACCAGGACAGGCTCCGCACCCGGCGCACTCACCTCCGGGTCGTCGTGCTGTCCGGGCACCGGCCACTCGTGGCACCAGCCGGCCGTGTCCCAGCCAAGGAACGTCCCGAACACGGGCGAGATCTTCTCGAACTCGGGCAGCAGCTTCTTCGTCTGTGCGACGGTCGGCCGCTGCTTGGCGTCCAAGCACGATATGACCCGCTGCGAGTGGGTCGTCGTGCCGTAGCTCCCCGAGGCGTCCCGCTCGTTGTAGCTGTCGGCGAGCGTCAGCAGCT
Organism: Streptomyces sp. NPDC002779; assembly: GCF_042888685.1. Lineage (NCBI taxonomy): Bacteria > Bacillati > Actinomycetota > Actinomycetes > Kitasatosporales > Streptomycetaceae > Streptomyces > Streptomyces sp. NPDC002779. Next base: position 528,191 of record NZ_JBIAQC010000001.1, on the reverse strand, counting down.
CCGAGCCGTCGCCTGCCTCCGCGGCTTCCAGTGCGCTGGTCAGCGTCGGCCAGTAGGACTCGTCGTACAGCGGCAGCACGATGCCGGTGACGGCCAGCGTCTGGGTCAGCTTCCGCTTCGACGACGTAGGCAGCGGGTTCGCGTCGATCCGCTCCAGCAGATCCGCGATTTTCCGCGAGCCCTCCTCGGGGTCCTGCCTGGTGGACTTCAGGTAGTTGTTCAGCGCCCGCTGGAAGCCCCGGGCCTGGTTCTTGGCGTGGTCCACGGTGTCGGCGCTCGGGTCGACCACGGCGTCGAGGACCAGCCGCCCCACGTTCTCCGGGAACAAGTGGGCGTAGACACCGCCGAGTTCGGTGCCGTAGGAGATGCCGAAGTAGTGCAGCTCGGCGTCGCCGAGGACCTGGCGCATCAGGTCCATGTCGCGGGCGGTGTCGGTGGTCGACACATGGGACATCAGCTTCCCGGCCGACTTGGCGCAGCCCTTGCCGAAGTCGGCGGCGTCCTTCAGGTACGCCCTCTCCTCGGCCGCGGTGTCCGGAGTGGCGTCCAACGCCTCGGCGGCCTGGATCTCCTTGTCACCGCGGCAGCGCACCCCCTCGCTGGCGGCGACCCCGCGCGGGTCGAAGCTCACCAGGTCGTAGCGCTTGTGCAGCGTGGGCACGGTCGAGCTGTAGTACGGCATCATCGAGATGCCGGAGCCGCCGGGCCCGCCGAAGTTGAACAGCAGCGAGCCGATGCGGTCGTCCCCGGTCGCCTTGGAGCGGATCAGGTCGACCCCGATCGTCTCCCCCTCCGGCTCGGCCCAGTCCAGCGGCACCTCGAGCGTCGCGCACCGCCAGTCGCCGCCCGGCGCCGCCGAGTCCTCGGTGGCCTCGCACTCCTCCCAGTCCAGCTTCTGGGAGGTCAGGGAGGCCGGCAGCGGCGCCGCGGAGCCGGAGGAAGGAGCCGACGGTGTCGTGCTGCCGGTCTCCTCGCCCTTGCTGTCGCTGTCCCCGTCGCTCCCCGAGCTGCAGCCCGTGACCAGGAGCGCGGTGGCGGCGGTCAGCGCCGCCCACCGTACGAAACGCGCCATGTGCACTACCCCCCTCGCAGGCCGTCCGCACCGTGCGGCGGATGGCGGTCAAGCCATAGTAGGCGGAGTGCCCCAGACCCGCTCCAGCCTGTGGATAACCTTCTGACCTGGGAGTTTGTGCAGGGCGGGTGGTGATTTCAGGAGCAGACGGTCCCGGTCGCGGGCACCTTTCCGTCCAGCAGGTAGCCGTCCACCGCGCTCTGCACACACTTGTTCTTGGAGTCGTAGGCGCCGTGCCCCTGACCCTTGTACGTCAGCTCGACACCCACGCCCGGGCCGAGCGCCCGCACCATCTTCCGTGCCCCCTCGTACGGCGTGGCCGGGTCGCCGGTGTTGCCCACCACGAGGATCGGCGCCGACCCCGGCGCGCTCACGTCGGGGTGGTCGGCGGCACCGGCCACGGCCCAGTCGGTGCAGGAGACCATGCCCCAGGCCAGGAAGTCGCCGAACAGCTCGGAGGCGGCCCGGAACTCGGGCAGCTTCGACCGCACGTACTCGGCGGTGTAGCGCGGCTTGTCGTCGGCGCAGTTGATGGACACGTTGGCCGCGGTGATGTTGCTGTACTCGCTGTTCTCGCTGCGGCCGTTCATCGAGTCGGACAGCAGCATCAGGATCCGGCCGTCACCGTCGTACGCCTGTTGCAGTCCCTCGGTGAGGTACTCCCAGAAGTCCGGTGAGTACAGCGCCTGCGCGATGCCGTTGGTCGCGGCGGTCTGGGTCAGGTCGCGCGGGAAGATGCCCGGCAGCGGCTTTGCGTCGAGGTCCGCCAGCAGCTTGGCGATGCGGTCCTTCACGTCCTGCGCGCTGTCCCCGATCGGGCAGTCCTCGACCTTCGAGGTGCAGTCCTCGGCGAAGTTGTCGAGCGCCAGCTGAAACCCCTTGGCCTGGCCCAGCGAGCCCTGCTCTGGGTTCTGCGTCGGGTCGACGACCGCGTCGAAGACGGCACGGCCGACGCGCTTGGGGAACAGGTGCGCGTACACGCCGCCGAGTTCGGTGCCGTAGGAGATGCCGAAGTAGTGCAGCTTGGCGTCGCCGAGGACCTGGCGCATCAGGTCCAGGTCGCGGGCGGCGTCGGTGGTGCGCACCCGCGGCAGCATCTTCTCGGAGTTCTTCTCGCAGGCCGCGTTGAACTCCTTGGTGTTGTCCAGCAGCTCGGTGCGCTCCGCGGCGTCGTCCGGGGTGCCGTCCTGCTGGAAGTAGGCGTCGAGCTGCTGGTCGTCCTGGCATCGCACGGGGGCGCTGCGGCCGACCCCGCGCGGGTCGAAGCTGACCAGGTCGTACCGGGTGCGCAGTTTCGCGTAGTCCTGGCCGAAGGCGGGCAGGGTGGTGACGCCCGAGCCGCCGGGCCCGCCGAAGTTGAACAGCAGCGAGCCGATGCGCTTGCCCTTGTCGCCGCTGGCCTCCGCGCGGATCAGCGCGAGACCGATCGTGTCGCCCGAGGGCTCGTCCCAGTCCAGAGGGGCCTTCAGGGTGGCGCACTGCCACTCGTCGCCGTTGGGCAGCGGAGAGGGGGCGGCGCCGCCGCCTTCCGCCCGGGAGGGGGCCGGGCAGTCCTTCCAGCTCAGCTTCTGGGCCGTCAGATCCTCGTCCGTGGAGTCGTCCCCGCATCCCGCCAGCAGCGAGGACAGCAGCACGGCGGAGGCGGTCAGGACGGCGGCCCGCAGGCGGGAGGGGTTCGGCATGATCCCATCCTGCGGTCGCGCACGACGGGACGCTCGGGGCACGGTCCGTACGAGGTACGGGGGCAGGGGGCGTGCTAGAGCGCGCCCTTGCGGGTGAGGTGGTTGAAGGCGAGCCAGCCCGGCAGGACGGGCAGCCACAGGGTGAGCAGCCGGAACAGCAGCACTGAGGGGGCGGCGACCTCGCTGGGCAGGCCGACGGCGATCAGGCCGACCGTCAGGGTCGCCTCGACCGCTCCCACACCGCCCGGCGTCGGGGCGGCGGAGCCGAGCGCGTTGCCCGCCAGGAAGACCACGGCGACGCTGGCGATGCTGATGGACGTCTGCTCGTTGCCGAACGCGCGGATCGAGGCGTCCAGGCACATCACGAAGCACGCCGTCAGCAGCAGCATCCCGCCGATGCCCGTGATCAGCTTCTGGGGCCGCTGGAGCACATCGAGCATGCGCGGCACCACGCCCGCGAAAAGCGACCGCACGCGCGTGACGACGAATTTCCGCAGGAACGGCACCGAGGTCACCACGAGCACCAGCACCGCGACGGTCAGCAGCCCCGCGATGACCGTCCGGGACGGCGACAGCGACGGTGTCTTCTCCGTACCGGTCAGATAGCCGAAGGACAGCAGCATCAGGATGTGGCAGCCGAGCCCGAACAACTGCGACGCGCCCACACTCGCCACCGCCAGCCCCGGCCGCACGCCCGCGCGTTGCAGGAACCGGGTGTTGAGGGCGACCCCGCCGACCGCGGCCGGCGCGACGATCTTCACGAAGGATCCGGCGACCTGCGCCCCCACCGTGCGGATGAACGGCACCCGCTCCGGCACGAACCCGAGCAGCGCCATCGCCGCCGCGAAGTAGCTGGCCGCGGAGAACAGCACGGCCGCGGCGACCCAGCCCCATTCGGCGTTGGCGACGAGCGGACCGAACTCGATGTGGGTGAGCTGCGTCAGCAGGAAGTACGCGGCGATGGCACCGGCGATGAAGCTGATCAGGGTGCGCGGCCGGACCCGCTCCAGCCGGGCCGGCTCGACCGGGGCCTGCGGCCTGATCCGCAGTACCTCGTGCCGGATCTGGGTGAGCAGGTCCTCTTCGCGCGCTTCCTCGATGGCCTCGCCGATGGCCCGCTTCTCGGCCCGCTCCTGAGCGCGTACGGCCTTCTTGGGGGCCTTCTCCAGGATGACGGGCCCGGCTTCCTCGGCGGCGGCTTCCACGCGCGCGTGCTTGGCCTGCCGGGAGGCCTCCAGGACCGCCTCGCGCTCGCGCTCCGCCCGCTCCCGGGCGAGCCTGCGCAGCGTCGCGCGCGTGGAGCGCGTCAGCGCGATGGGCTGGAGCATCGGCAGGCAGTCGGCCACGGCGTCGGGGCCGAGGACGCCGACCGCCGAGGCGACGGCGCGTTCGGCGCCCACCCGGAGGCCGAGCGTGGTCACGAGCTGGGCGATGTCCATGCGGAGCAGCAGCTCGCCGGCCGCGATCTCACCGCCGCGCAGATCGGTGAGGATCACCGTGCCGGAACGATCCACCAGAATCGCGTCACCCGCGAGCCTGCGGTGCGCGATGCGCCGGGACTGCAGCGCCTGTACCTGGTGCCAGGTGTTGCGCAGGAGGTCGTCGGTGATCTCCTCGTCGGCGAGGGAGTCCAGGGTGCGTCCGCCGCTGTGCTCGTAGACCAGCATCACCGCGTCGGGGCCGAGCTCGGAGGTCGCGATCAGCTTGGGCGCGTTCGCACCGGCCGCGATGGCCGCGTAGGCGAGCAGCGCCTCCTGCTCCAGCGCCTGGCGCAGCGACTGCAGGCTGCGGCGGGTGGCGAAGCCGCGCAGCGTCAGATTGCGCCACACGCGGTAGAAGAAGCCCTGTGCCTGCTGTTCACGGTCGACGACCGTGACGTCCAGCGGCGGGCCGTCCTCCAGGGTGACGAAGTACCGTCGGCCGCGGTCGCCGCTGTCGCTGTGGTCCGCGGTCTCGTCCCGGGCCGCGCTCACGGGATGGAAGCCGACGGTCCGCAGGCCCGCCATCAGCGTCCGGCCGGTGGGACGGACGTTGGGCGAGCCGACCGCGTACAGCGTGCCGTAGGCCACGCTCCAGCCGATCAGCACCGTGAGGATGATCGAGAACGGGGTGGTGTACCCGGTGACGAGCATCGAGAAGGCGTCCAGCAGCAGCACGATCCACAGCACTGCGCGCCACCGCGGCCGGCGGGACATGCCGACCGCGGTCATGTACGCGATGACCGGGGCCAGATAGCCGTGCACCGGGTCGGTGAGGGCGTTGAGGTCGCCGGGGGAGGGCTGGGTGAGCGCCTCCTGGATCGAGTCGGGGGCGGCCTGGGCGACCCAGAGGTCGGTGGCGAGCGTCACACCGTGCGCGAGGACCGCGGCGAGCACGCCGTCGGCGATCCGCAGCCCGTCGCGCTTGATCAGCCGTTCGATCGCGAAGGCCACCGGCACCAGCAGGATCGCGATGCTGGAGGCCAGTCCCGCGATCTTGATGAGTAGGTCGGGCGCCTGTCCGGTGCCCTTGCTGATGTCCTGTTCGAGCCCCGAGGTGGTGCCGTGCGCGAACGCGGCGATGGCGATCAGCACGGCCACCGCGAGGACGCCCACCAGCAGCCGCATGAGGTCGGAGGGGCGGTGCACGCGCGCGGGGAGCAGCGGTTCGTCGCCCTCCACCTCGTCGGCGTGCACCTCGTCGTGCGCGGCGGGCCCGTCGGCGTCGTTCGTGGCGGCGCCCTTCCTGGCGTCGGCGGTGTCCGGGCGCGACGAAGCCTCAGAGGTGCTCTCCGCATCCTCAGGGTGCACACCCTGCTGCTTCATCGACTCTTCTTGATCTCGTATCAACGGTCACCGCCCGCACGATGGTGGCATGCCCCACCGACACATGGGGGCGTCAGGGTGCAGATGCGGGGGCGCACAGTCTGCCGGAAGCGCCGCCGCGGAGCGAGGGCCACGCACCGTCGCGGGCCCGTCACATTGTCGGTGGGGTGGGGCAGGATGGGGCGGATGAGCGAGGAGAGCCTTCCGGAGGACGCCCGCCCGGAGTACGCGGACACGCTGCCCGAGTACGCCGAGCGGGTCCTCGAGGTGGCCGAACTGATTCCGCCGGGGCGCGTCATGACGTACGGGGACGTCGCCGAGTGGCTCCAGGAGGGCGGCCCGAGACAGGTCGGCCGGGTGATGGCCCTGTACGGCGGAGCCGTTCCGTGGTGGCGTGTCGTCCGCGCGGACGGTGCCCTGCTCCCCGGGCACGAACTGCGGGCGCTCGGCCACTACCGGGCCGAGAGCACTCCGCTGAAGGAGGCCGGCCGGACCACCGAGGGACACCTGCCGCGCCTCGACATGAGACGGGCGCGATGGGACGGCGGCGAACGCGCGGAAGGTCACACCTGACAGCTTCCGCCATCGGACGGGCCCTCGTGTGACCCGTGATCCGTACGGGGGAACAGGGGCACGTCCGTGGCATGACGTACGTTCGTGAGTCGAGGGGCGCGGGTGACGCGAGCGCCCCGAGGGATGAATCGGAAGCCCTGCTTCCGCCGGATCCCTCGGCGTAGCGTCGGCTGCACACGTCCCCCTCATCCCGCCGTCACCGCCCTCCACGCGCGATGGCCAGCCCACCAGCACACCCACCAGGACCGGCGAACCACGTGAGCTCCTCTTTCTCCACCAGGCGACTGCCGCACCCCCAGGCGCGGCAGGGGAGTCGTGGCGCTTACCGACTGATCCGTACCCCGCCGGCCAGGATGGACCCCCCTCGTCTGGACGCCGCACAGCGCTCCGTGGTTGACCACGGCACCGGCCCACTGCTCGTCCTCGCAGGTCCGGGCACCGGAAAGACCACGACGCTGGTCGAGTCCGTGGCCGAGCGGATCACCCGGGGCACGGACCCCGCGCGGATGCTGGTGCTGACGTTCAGCCGCAAGGCTGCCGTGGAACTGCGGGACCGTATGGCGCTGCGCACCGGTGCCGCACGAGCGCCCCGGGCGACCACCTTCCACTCGTTCTGCTACGCCCTGGTCCGCGCCCACCAGGACAGCGAACTGTTCGTGGAGCCGCTGCGGCTGCTGTCCGGTCCCGAGCAGGACGTGGCCGTGCGCGAGCTGCTCGCGGGCCAGCCGGACCTGGAGCGGCTCGGGCTCGCCCCTGTGCGCTGGCCGGACGAACTGCGCGCCTGCCTGACCACCCGCGGCTTCGCCGACGAGGTCCGGGCGGTCCTCGCCCGCAGCCGTGAACTGGGCCTCGGCCCCGACGCGCTGGACGCCTTCGCCCGCAGTATCGGCCGACCCGACTGGCGGGCGGCGGCCGCCTTCCTCGCCGAGTACCTCGACGTCCTCGACCTCCAGGGCGTTCTGGACTACGCCGAACTCGTCCACCGCGCGGTGCTCCTCGCCCAGCGTCCCGAGGTCGGCCGGCAGCTCGCCGAGCAGTACGACGCGGTGTTCGTCGACGAGTACCAGGACACCGACCCGTCCCAGGTACGGCTGCTGCACGCGCTCGCCGGCGGCGGTCGCACCCTGGTCGCCTTCGGCGACCCCGACCAGTCGATCTACGCGTTCCGGGGCGCCGATGTGAACGGCATCCTGGAGTTCCCGCACGCCTTCCCGCGCGCGGACGGCCGTCCGGCGCCGGTCGCGGTGCTGCGCACCTCCCGGCGCTCCGGCGGGGGGCTGCTCGCCGCGACCCGGCTGCTCACCCAGCGGATGCCGCTGACCCGGCTGCCCGCCGAGAAGGTCCGCGCCCACCGCGACCTCGCGCCGGTCCGCGACGGGGGCGGCGTCGAGGTGTACACGTACCCCACGCCCGGCACGGAGCTGGACAACATCGCCGACATCCTGCGCAGGGCACATCTGGAGGACGGCGTTCCGTGGCGCGAGATGGCCGTCCTGGTGCGCGCCGGCTCCCGCACGATCCCGACGGTCCGCCGTGCCCTCACCTCCGCCGGCGTCCCCCTGGACATCGACGGCGACGACCTCGCCCTGCGCCACGAACCGGCGGTGGCGCCCTTGTTGACGGCACTGCGGGCGGTGGCGGAGGCGGAGGCGGGGAACCGGGGGAGCGGGCAGGAGGCGGACGGGGATTCCGACTCTGTCGAGCAGGACTCGGCCCCCTGCTGGCTCGGCACCGAGACCGCCCTCACCCTCCTCGCCTCCCCCCTCGCCGGTATGGACGCGGCCGACCTGCGCCGTCTCGGCCGCGCCCTGCGGGACGAGGAGCGCGCGGCCGGGGTGGCGCTGCCGCCGCCCTCGGACGAACTCCTCGCCCGGGCGCTGGCCGAACCGGAGCGGCTGGTCGCGCACGACCCGGCGTACGCGCGCGGTGCGCAGCGGCTCGGCGCGCTGCTGCGCAAGGCCCGGGAGCGCCTCGCGGGCGGCGGTACGGCCGAGGAGGCGCTGTGGGACCTGTGGGAGGGCACCCCGTGGCCCGGGCGCCTGGAACGGGCCGCGCGGCGCGGGGGAGCCGCCGGACGCAATGCCGACCGCGACCTGGACGCCGTGTGCGCGCTGTTCGCGACCGCGGCCCGCTCCGAGGAGCGCACCGGCGGCCGTGGCGCCCTGAACTTCCTGGAGGAGATCGAGGCCGAGGACATCGCCGCCGACACCCTCACCCGGCGCGCCCTGCGCCCCGACGCCGTACGCCTGATGACCGCCCACCGCTCCAAGGGCCTGGAATGGCGGCTGGTCGTCGTCGCGGGCGTCCAGGAGGGCCTGTGGCCCGACCTGCGCCGCCGTGGCTCCCTGCTGGAGGCCGACCGGATCGGGCGCGACGGACTCGCCGAACCGCTCACCCCCGGAGCGCTGCTCGCCGAGGAGCGCCGGCTGTTCTACGTGGCCGCCACGCGCGCGCGTGAGCGCCTTGTCGTCACCGCGGTGAAGGCCCCCGCGGACGACGGCGACCAGCCCTCCCGCTTCCTGACCGAACTCGGCGTCGAACCCAAGGACGTCACCGGACGCCCACGGCGCCCCCTGTCGGTCGCGGCGCTGGTCGCCGAGCTGCGCGCCACGACCGTCGACCCGCGGGTGTCCGACACCCTCAGGGAGGCCGCCGCCCGCCGCCTGGCCCGGCTCGCCGCGCTCGCCGACGAGGACGGCCGCCCGCTGGTGCCCTCCGCGCACCCCTACCGCTGGTGGGGCATGTTCGAGCCCACCGAGAGCAAGGTGCCGCTGCGCGACCGCGACCAGCCCGTGGTGCTCTCCGGCAGCGCCCTCGACCAGCTCGCCAACACCTGCTCCCTCCAGTGGTTCCTGGGCCGCGAGGTGAAGGCCGACGCGCCCGCCACCGTCGCCCAGGGCTTCGGCAACGTCGTGCACGTCCTCGCCGACGAGGTCGCCTCCGGGCACACCCCGGCCGATCTCGCCGTGCTCATGGAGCGGCTGGACTCCGTGTGGAACGCCCTCGCCTTCGACGCCCCGTGGAAGTCGGCGCAGGAGAAGGAACACGCGCGCGTGGCGCTCGAACGCTTCCTGCAGTGGCATGTCACGGACCGCACCGGCCGTACCCCCGTCACCAGCGAGCACGACTTCGACGTCACCCTCGAAGCGGGCGAGTACGAGGTCCGCATCCGCGGCCAGATGGACCGCGTCGAGGCCGACGGCGACGGCCGCGCCTATGTCGTCGACTTCAAGACCGGCAAGCAGGCGCCGAGCTCGGCCGAGGTGGCCCGGCACCCGCAGCTCGCCGTCTATCAGCTCGCCGTCCGCGAGGGCGCCGTGGACGAGGCCTTCGACGGGGTGCGCCCGGAGGCGGGCGGTGCCGAGCTCGTCCATCTGCGGCAGGGCGCGGCGAAGCGGGACGGCGGCGAGACCCTGCCCAAGGTGCAGGCCCAGGAGCCGCTGGAGGGGGAGTGGGTCGGCGAGCTGCTGGCCACCGCCGCCGGCAAGGTCCTGGACGAACGGTTCACGCCGACCGCGGGCCAGCACTGCACGCACTGCGCGTTCCGCGCCTCGTGCAGCGCGCGCCCCGAGGGGCGGCACGTGGTCGAGTGACGGACGGCACCCCACGTGCTGACCTGCGCTTCGCCGCTCACGGCAGCCGATTCGGCCTCGACTGTCAGTGGCCGCCGCTAGCCTCTCTGAGGTGCCACCACGTATCACCGACCCCGAGCAGCTCAAAGAGCTCCTCGGCATCCCCTTCACCCCGGAGCAGACGGCTTGCATCACCGCGCCGCCCGCCCCGCAGGTGATCGTGGCCGGAGCCGGGTCGGGCAAGACCACGGTGATGGCCGCGCGCGTGGTGTGGCTGGTCGGCACCGGTCAGGTGGCCCCCGAGCAGGTGCTCGGCCTGACGTTCACCAACAAGGCCGCCGGTGAACTCGCCGAGCGCGTCCGCAAGGCCCTGATCAGGGCGGGCGTCACCGACCCCGACGTCATCGACCCGGACAACCCGCCGGGCGAGCCGGTGATCTCGACGTACCACGCCTTCGCGGGCCGCCTGCTCACCGACCACGGCCTGCGCATCGGGCTCGAACCGACCTCCCGCCTGCTCGCCGACGCCACCCGCTACCAGCTCGCCGCGCGGGTGCTGCGCGAGGCCCCGGGCCCCTACCCGGCGCTGACCCGCTCCTTCGCCGACCTCGTGAGCGACCTCCTCGCGCTCGACGCCGAACTCGCCGAGCACCTGGTACGCCCCGAGGCGCTGCGCGCCCACGACGCCGAGCTGCTGCTCACCCTGCACGGCGTCAAGCTCACCAACGCCGATCTGCGCAAGGTCCCCGAGACGGCCGCCGCGCGCCGCGAACTGGCCGACCTGGTGGTCCGTTACCGCGCCGCCAAGCGCGAACGCGACCTGCTCGACTTCGGCGACCAGATCGCCCTGTCGGCACAGCTGGCCCGGATCCCCGAGGTGGGCCGCGTGCTGCGCGACGAGTTCCGCGTGGTCCTCCTCGACGAGTACCAGGACACCTCGGTCGCCCAGCGGATCCTGCTGGCCGGCCTGTTCGGCGGCGGCACCGGCCACCCGGTCACCGCCGTGGGCGACCCCTGCCAGGCGATCTACGGCTGGCGCGGTGCCTCCGTGGCCAACCTGGACGACTTCCCCGAGCACTTCGCGCACGCCGACGGCCGCCCCGCCACCCGCCAGGCCCTCAGCGAGAACCGCCGCAGCGGCGGCCGCCTCCTGGACCTCGCCAACGGCCTCGCCGAACCCCTGCGCGCCATGCACGCGGGCGTGGAGGCGCTCCGCCCGGCCCCGGGCGCCGAACGCGACGGCACGGTGCGCTGCGCGCTGCTGCGCACCCACGCCGAGGAGATCGACTGGATCGCCGACTCCGTCGCCCACCTGGTGAACACCGGCAAGGCGCCCGGCGAGATCGCCGTCCTGTGCCGTACGGCCACCGACTTCGCCGAGATCCAGGGCGCGCTGGTGGCCCGGGACGTCCCTGTCGAGGTGGTCGGCCTGTCCGGGCTGCTGCATCTGCCCGAGATCGCCGACCTGGTCGCCGTCTGCGAGGTGCTGCAGGACCCCGGCGCCAACGCCTCCCTGGTCCGGGTACTGACCGGCCCGCGCTGGCGCATCGGCCCCCGCGACCTCGCCCTCCTCGGGCGCCGGGCGCGCCGATTGGTGTCCCACGCGCGCGTGGACGGCGACGACGACCCGGACCGCCGGCTCGCCGAGGCTGTCGAGGGGGTCGACCCCGCCGAGGTGATATCGCTCGCGGACGCCTTGGACACGTTCGTGGAGACGCCCTTCGACAGTGCCGGGGACGACGACGGGCTGCCCTTCTCGCCGGACGCGCGCGTGCGGTTCGCGCGCCTGGCCACCGAACTGCGCGACCTGCGCCGGTCGCTGGCGGACCCCCTGATGGACGTCCTGCACCGCGTCCTCGCCGTCACCGGCCTGGAGGTCGAGCTGTCGGCCTCCCCACACGCCCTGGCCGCTCGCCGCCGTGAGACCCTGTCGAACTTCCTGGACATCGCCGCCTCCTTCGCCGCGGGCGACGGCGAGGCCAGCCTGCTGGCCTTCCTCGGCTTCCTGCGCACCGCCGCCCAGTACGAGAAGGGCCTCGACAACGCCCTCCCGGGCGGCGAGAACACCGTCAAGGTGCTCACCGCGCACAGGTCCAAGGGCCTCGAATGGGACGTCGTCGCCGTCCCCGGCCTGGTCACCGGCACCTTCCCGAGCACCCAGGGGCGCGAGAAGTGGACCTCTCAGGGCAAGGTGCTGCCGCACGCCCTGCGCGGGGACGCCGACACCCTGCCCGACGTCGACTCCTGGGACTCACGCGGCCTGAAAGCCTTCCACGAGGCGATGAAGGAGCACCAGCACACCGAGGAACTCCGCCTCGGCTACGTCACGTTCACCCGCCCCCGCTCCCTGCTCCTCGGCTCCGGCCACTGGTGGGGCCCCAGCCAGAAGAAGCCCCGCGGCCCTTCCGCCTTCCTCCAGGACCTCCACGACCACTGCGCGGCCGGGTACGGCGAGATCGAGGTGTGGGCGGACGAACCCGCCGAGGACGAGGAGAACCCGGCGCTGCACACGGCCGGCGCCGACCAGGTGTGGCCGCTGCCCCTGGACGAAGCGGCGCTGGCCCGGCGCAGGGCGGCCGCCGAGACGGTCCTCGCGCACCTCGCCTCCCACGACGACGACCACCCCGGCACCGCGCACGACCCGGACTGGCCCCCACCGCCGGACGACGAGGACCCCTACGGCCACCCCGCCGAGGATCCGTACGGCCCTCCCGCCGAGGACCCCTACGACCTCCCCGACGAGGACCCGTTCGCGGCCGACCCGGCCGACCCCGCCGACTGGGACTCCTGGCCCGCGGACCGCCCCACCGTCCCCCGCCAGGCGCCACCCCCCGAGCCGGAGCCGACCCACACCCGCCTGGCCTCGGAGGAGGCCCGCACCCGCCTCACCCCGGAGCCGACCCCTAGCCGCCTCACTCCGGAGGAGGCCCGCACCGTCGCCTCCTGGGACCGCGACCTGGACGCCCTCACCGGAGAGCTCCTGCGCGCGCGGGAGGCCGTCACCGACGTACCCCTGCCGGCCTCCCTGACCGCTTCCCAGGTATTGCGGCTGGCCGCAGACCCGGACAGCCTCGCCCAGGAACTGGCCCGCCCCATGCCCCGCCCGCCGCAACCCGCGGCGCGCCGCGGCACCCGCTTCCACGCGTGGGTCGAGGCCCGCTTCGAAGAGCTGACCCTGCCCATGCTGGAGCCGGAGGAGCTGCCCGGCGCCGAGGCCGAGATCGCCGACGAGCGGGACCTGGAGGCGCTCAAGGAGGCCTTCGAGCGCACCGAGTACGCCCAGCGCACTCCGTACCGGGTCGAGGCCCCCTTCCAGCTCGCCCTCGCCGGCCGCGTCGTGCGCGGGCGGATCGACGCCGTGTACAAGGAGGGCGACGGCGAGCGGGCGACGTACGAGATCGTCGACTGGAAGACCAACCGCGGCCGCGACGCCGACCCGCTCCAGCTGGCCGTGTACCGGGTGGCCTGGGCGGAGCAGCAGGGGGTGCCGCTGGAATCGGTCAGCGCCGCGTTCCTGTACGTGCGCGGCGGCGAGATCGTCCGTCCCGAGGGTCTGCCGGACCGGGCCGCGCTGGAGCGGCTGCTGACCGAGGACCCGTCATGTGACGAACCGCCCAGCAAGGATGTCGGTGCGGGCCGATAGGCTCGTGACCATGAGCCATCCCGTTGACAGCGTCGTCAGCGCCGTCCGTACGCACATCGAGCAGCACCGCGCCGCCTTCCTCGACGACCTCGCCGCATGGCTGCGCATCCCCTCCGTGTCGGCCCAGCCCGACCACGCGCCCGATGTGCGGCGCAGTGCCGGCTGGCTCGCCGCCAAGCTCACCGGGACCGGCTTCCCGACCGTCGAGATCTGGCGGACGCCCGGCGCCCCCGCCGTCTTTGCCGAGTGGCCCTCCGCGGACCCCGGCGCCCCCACGGTCCTCGTGTACGGCCATCACGACGTGCAGCCCGCCGCCCGCGAGGACGGCTGGGACAGCGACCCCTTCGAGCCCGTCGTCCGGGGAAATCGCCTCTACGCGCGCGGAGCGGCCGACGACAAGGGCCAGGTGTTCTTCCACACACTCGGCGTCCGCGCCCACCTCGCGGTGACGGGCCGCACCACCCCGGCCGTCAACCTGAAGCTGCTGATCGAGGGCGAGGAGGAGTCCGGTTCGCCGCACTTCCGGGCCCTCGTCGAGGAGCACGCGGACCGGCTCGCCGCCGACGCCGTGATCGTCTCCGACACCGGCATGTGGTCCGAGGACACCCCCACCGTCTGCACCGGCATGCGGGGCCTCACCGAGTGCGAGATCCGGCTCCACGGCCCCGATCAGGACATCCACTCCGGTTCCTTCGGCGGCGCCGTGCCCAACCCGGCCACCGCCGCCGCCCGCCTGGTCGCCGCCCTGCACGACGAGCACGGGCGCGTGGCGATCCCCGGCTTCTACGACGGCGTCGTCGAGCTCACCGACCGGGAGCGGGCGCTCTTCGCCGAGCTGCCCTTCGACGAGCAGCGATGGCTGCGCACCGCCAAGTCCCACGCCACCCACGGCGAGGCCGGCTACTCCACGCTGGAGCGCATCTGGGCCCGCCCCACCGCCGAGGTCAACGGCATCGGCGGCGGCTACCAGGGCCCCGGCAGCAAGACGATCATCCCGTCCGACGCCATGCTGAAGCTGTCCTTCCGCATGGTCGCCGGCCAGGAGCCCGAGCACATCGAGAAGGCCGTCCGCGCCTGGGCCGCCGAGCAGGTGCCCGCCGGGATCCGCTGCGAGGTCGTCTTCGGCTCGGCCACGCGCCCGTGCCTGACCCCGCTGGACCACCCCGCCCTGCAGTCCGTGGCCCGCGCCATGGGCCGCGCCTTCGACAAGCCCGTCCGCTACACCCGCGAGGGCGGCTCGGGACCGGCCGCCGATCTCCAGGAAGTCCTCGGCGCCCCCGTGCTCTTCCTGGGCATCTCGGTCCCCTCCGACGGCTGGCACGCCCCGAACGAGAAGGTCGAGCTGGACCTGCTGCTCAAAGGCGTCGAGACCACCGCGTACCTGTGGGGCGACCTCGCGGAGACCTGGCGTCATGCGCCCTGAGCACCCGGCACCGTCCGGCACGCCACCGCGCGCGGGGCACACTGAGAAAGCCGCCCCCTACCGCACCGGTCTGCCGGACCCGGTCCCCTCCCGTCCTACGTCCCGCTGAACCGCCCGCCGAAACCAACCGTTCCACCGGGGGAGTTGGAAGCACCCGTGACCACCTGGACCGACCACACCGCCGACCGCCCCATCTCGCTCACCGCATCGAGCGGCATCGACCGCGCCGCCCACCACCGCCTCGACGAGGCCTGGCTGGCCGCGGCATGGAGCCACCCCACGACGCGCTGCTTCGTGGTCTCCGGCGGCCAGGTCCTGATCGACGAGACGGCCGACGGCCGTACCGAACTCGTCATGACCCCCTCCTTCGAGGCCCCCCTCACCGAGGCGCACCGCTACTTCCTCGGCATCGACGAGGACGGCGTCAGCTACTTCGCGCTGCAGAAGGACGCCCTGCCCGGCCGCATCGACCAGTCCGCGCGCCCGGCCGGACTGCGCGAGGCGGGCCTGCTGCTGTCCGCACGCGACATCGGCCTGATGGTGCACGCGGTCGGCCTGGAGAACTGGCAGCGCACCCACCGCTTCTGCTCCCGCTGCGGCGAGCGCACCGTGATCGCCGCCGCCGGTCACATCCGCCGCTGCCAGGCGTGCGGCGCCGAGCACTACCCGCGCACCGACCCGGCCGTGATCATGGCCGTCACCGACGAGGACGACCGCATCCTGCTGGGCCGCCAGGTCCACTGGCCCGAGGGCCGCTTCTCCACGCTGGCCGGTTTCGTCGAGCCCGGCGAGTCCATCGAGCAGACGGTGCGCCGCGAGGTCTTCGAAGAGGCCGGCATCACCATCGGCCAGGTCGAGTACGTCGCCAGCCAGCCGTGGCCCTTCCCGTCCAGCCTGATGCTGGGCTTCATGGCCCGCGCCACCTCCACCGAGATCGACGTCGACGGCGACGAGATCCACGAGGCCCGCTGGTTCTCCCGCGACGAACTGGGCGCCGCCTTCGAGTCCGGCGAGGTGCTGCCGCCCTACGGCATCTCGATCGCGGCCCGTCTGATCGAGCTCTGGTACGGCAAGCCGCTGCCGACGCGGAGTTTCGTCTGACACAGCGACGGGGCGGTTCCCAGGACCTGGGGTCCTGGGAACCGCCCCGTCGGACAGCGAGCCGTCAGACGCCGACCTTCTGCTTCACCTGCGCCAGCGACGGGTTGGTGAGGGTCGAGCCGTCGGGGAAGAGCACGGTCGGAACCGTCTGGTTTCCGCCATTGGCCTTCTCGACGAACGCCGCGGAGGCCGGGTCCTGCTCGATGTTGATCTCGGTGTACGCGATGCCTTCGCGGTCCAGCTGCTTCTTCAGCCGCTGGCAGTAGCCGCACCAGGTGGTGCTGTACATCGTCACAGTGCCCTGCATGTCTCGCGCGCTCCTTCGATGGCTCGGGGACCAGGTCGTCCGAAGAGGGAACGCACGCGCCCGGCCCGCCATTCCCGGCGGGGGGCATGCCCGGCGACGTGACGCCTGCCGCATTAGTACGACTGCGAGGCCCCGCCTGTGGACAACCGGCTCACCCGTCACCGGCGACCTGGCAGCATGGCTGTGTGACAGCAGCAACGCACTCCCCGCTCTTCCCGCAGGTACCGGACTCGGCCGACGCGGTGCTCGAGGGACTCGACCCCGAGCAGCGCGAAGTGGCCACCGCCCTGCACGGACCGGTGTGCGTGCTGGCCGGGGCCGGGACGGGCAAGACCCGGGCGATCACCCACCGCATCGCCTACGGAGTGCGCGCCGGGATCCTCCAGCCGTCCAGCGTACTGGCCGTCACCTTCACCAACCGGGCCGCCGGAGAGATGCGCGGGCGGCTCCGCCAGCTCGGCGCGGGGGGCGTCCAGGCCCGGACGTTCCACTCGGCGGCCCTGCGCCAGCTCCAGTACTTCTGGCCGAAAGCGATCGGTGGCTCCATGCCCCGGCTCGTCGACCGGAAGATCCAGCTCGTCGCGGACGCGGCTGCCGCCTGCCGCATCCGCCTGGACCGGGGCGAGCTGCGGGACACCACCGGCGAGATCGAATGGTCCAAGGTCACCCAGACCGTCCCCGCCGACTACGCGCTCGCCGCCGCCAAGGCCGGCCGGGAGACCCCCCGCGACCCGGCCGAGATCGCCCAGCTCTACTCCGCCTACGAGGACCTCAAGCGCGAGCGGGGCGTCATCGACTTCGAGGACGTGCTGCTGCTGACCGTGGCGATCCTCCAGGACCGGCACGACATCGCCGAGCAGGTCCGCTCCCAGTACCAGCACTTCGTCGTCGACGAGTACCAGGACGTCAGCCCCCTCCAGCAGCGGCTGCTGGACCTGTGGCTCGGTGACCGCGACAACCTGTGCGTGGTCGGCGACGCCAGCCAGACGATCTACTCGTTCACGGGAGCAACCCCCGACCATCTGCTCGACTTCCGCATCCGCCACCCCGGCGCCACCGTCGTCAAGCTGGTCCGCGACTACCGCTCCACTCCCCAGGTCGTCCACCTCGCCAACGGCCTGCTAGCCCAGGCCCGGGGCCGCGCGGCCGACCACCGTCTGGAGCTGATCTCCCAGCGCGATCCGGGCCCCGAGCCCGGCTACGCCGAGTACACCGACGAGCCCGCCGAGGCCGAGGGTGCCGCGCGCCGCATCCGCGAGCTCCTCGACTCCGGCGTCCCGGCCAGCGAGATCGCCGTCCTGTTCCGTACGAACTCCCAGTCCGAGACCTACGAACAGGCCCTCGCCGACGCCGGGATCCCCTACCAGCTGCGCGGAGCGGAGCGGTTCTTCGACCGACCCGAGGTGCGCAAGGCCGGCATCGCGCTGCGCGGAGCGGCCCGCTTCGGCGGCAACGACTCCCTCCTCGACGACGCCGTGGACCTGCCCTCCCAGGTGCGCGCGGTGCTCTCGGGCGAGGGCTGGACCAGCGAGCCGCCCGCCGGGTCGGGCGCGGTCAGAGAGCGCTGGGAGTCCCTGGCCGCCCTGGTCAACCTCGCCCAGGACTTCGCCGCCGCCAGACCCGGCGCCACCCTCGGTGACCTCGTCGCGGAACTGGACGAACGGGCGAGCGCCCAGCACGCCCCCACCGTCCAGGGCGTCACCCTCGCCTCCCTGCACTCGGCCAAGGGCCTGGAGTGGGACGTCGTCTTCCTGGTCGGCGTGGCCGAGGGCATGATGCCGATCACCTACGCAAAGACCGACGAGCAGATCGAGGAGGAGCGCCGTCTCCTCTATGTCGGCGTCACCCGAGCCCGGGAACACCTCCATGTCTCCTGGTCCCTGGCTCGCTCACCCGGTGGCCGCGCCAACCGCCGGCCCAGCCGCTTCCTCGACGGACTGCGCCCCGGCTCCACCGCCACCGTGGGCCGCGCCGGTGCGGCCCGCTCGGGGGGAGTCGAGCGCGGCTTCACCAGCAGACCGGATGCCGCCCCGCGGCGCACCCAGCGCACCGTCGCCCGCTGCCGGGTCTGCGGACGCACCCTCACCGACGCCGGCGAGATGAAGCTGATGCGCTGCGAGGACTGTCCCTCCGACATGGACGAGGGGCTGTACGAACGGCTCCGGGAATGGCGCGCGGACCAGGCGCAGCGCAGCGGCCAGCCCGCCTTCTGCGTCTTCACCGACAAGACACTGATGGCGATCGCCGAGGCGAGCCCCGACGAGGAGGGCGACCTCGCCCGGATCCCCGGCGTCGGCGTGCGCAAGCTCAACCGCTACGGTGCCGATGTCCTGGCCATCTGCGCAGGTCGGCAGCCCGCGGAAGAAGAAGACGGGCACTGATGCGAACTCGTCGAAAAAATAGTTTGCGCATGCCCCAGCAATCCCCATAGGTTCTTAGGCACGGGAACGGAGGCCTTCCTGGAGGCCCTAATTCCGTGTTGTACTTGCATACCCGTCGGACTGGTTCACCCCAGTCCCTCAGACGCCGAGAGGAGGCGAGTCCAGTGGTCAGCATCAACACCAGCTCCATCATCAGCACCGTGAAAATGACCGATCCCTCGGTCATCGCCTCCCTGTGCATGCTCGGCGCCTCGAACGACGGCACCGGTCTGTCCGGCATCCGTGCCGTGCGTCCGGCCGCCTCCCTGTCCCTCGCGGGTCTTCCTGTCCGCGAGCGCAATGAGCGACCGACCAAGGCACTGGAAGCGGCAGTAGTGGCGCAGGCGCATGCCTATGCCTTTACGGCGACCGGTGCCGGATTCCGGAAGCAGACGACGCAGCACCACCAGATGTGGGCCTTCCGTGGGCCAGAACCCTGGAGTGATCCAGCCTGATTCATTCAGGTCGGCGCCTTCAGGGCCGCGGAACCCCATCCGGGATCCGCGGCCCTTCTGTTTGTCCCCGAACGGGGACGACGGAGCGAAGGGGCCTCGGGACAAGAAAAGAACCCGGTACCACCGCCACCCGGTCCCACCCGACCGGAACGAACAGACGAGGAAGACGACCCGTGCAACTCGAAGCGCACGCCCCGTCCGTACCGCCTTCCGAAACGCTCCCCCCGCCCGGTCTCACGGAGGACTCCACCTTGACCCCGCTCACGGCGCTCACCGCGCTCGACGACGCCATCGAGAACCTCGGCGTACCCGTCCCCTGCCGCTCCTACGACCCGGAGGTCTTCTTCGCCGAGTCGCCCGCGGACGTGGAGTACGCCAAGTCCCTGTGCCGCACCTGCCCGCTGATGGAGGCCTGCCTCGCCGGCGCCAAGGAGCGGCGTGAGCCCTGGGGTGTCTGGGGTGGCGAGCTGTTCGTCCAGGGTGTCGTCGTCGCCCGGAAGCGGCCGCGTGGCCGCCCGCGCAAGAACCCGGTTACGGCATGAACACCGCAGGAACGATCGACCGCCCCCTCACGCACGACCCCAAGAAGCAGGCCCCGATGAAGCCGTCCCTCAACGAGCACGCAAGCGCCACGCCTGAAGACTTCACCACCACCGGCGCGTTCGACTCGCGCCAGAACAGGACCCGCGAAATGCAACTCATCCCAGAAGCCCTGGCCCGTGCGCATATGCACGAGCGCCTGCACGAGGCGGAGCGGGAACGCCGGGCGCTGCGCCTGCTGACCGCGCGCCGTATGCAGCGCCGCGCCGAGCGTGCCTCGATGCGCGCCCGTCGCGCGATCGCCATGGCGGTCATGCAGTAATCGACCCGGCTGCAGCCAGTCGCCTCCCGGCCCGGGAGGAAGCAACTCCCCACGGGGGCCGGTCCGTCCGAACGGACCGGCCCCCGCGGTGCGTGGTACCCGCGGGGGCGCCGACGGCGGCGATATCGTCACGGGGTGACGAGTCTTCCCGGAGGCGGTGACGACGCCGGCTCCACACCGGAGCCGCAACCCCTGATGTGCGCCGGGTGCGGCGCCACGGCCGAGGGCCCGCAGGCCACCTGGACCTTCTCCGTGGAGAACGGCGAGCGCCACTACTTCTGCGACGTCTGTTCCCGGCAGAACCTCAGAGCGATCGAGGGACGGCTGGACTCGTCCTGGTGGTAGCGGCTCAGGCCCCCGCGGCCGACTCCTCGGGGGTCTCCTCCTCCGGGACGAATCCGGGCAGCCACTCCTCCAGCTCCTCGCGCAGTCGGACGGTGGCCCCCAACTGGCACAGCACGCCGATCGTGCTCAGCGTCACCCGGTGTATCAGCAGGTAGGCGGGGGGCAGATTGAGCTGCTTGCCCAGCTGGTAGGCGGGAGAGCGGGGGTCGGCGACCCGGGCCGCCTGGCCGCGCATCCAGCCCCGGCTGAAGGCGAACGCGTCGACCTCGGCCGGTTCGATGATCGGCAGGAGGTAGTCCAGGACGGCGTCCGGGTCCAGCTCTATGGACTCCTTGACGAAGCCCTCCCGGCGCAGCAGTTCGTAGACGCCCTCCGCATCGCTGTCCAGGGTCATCCGCAGCGACTCCCCGATCGGGGTGGGCAGACCGCCGGGGAGGCGGTCGACCGTGCCGAAGTCCAGCACGCCGAGGCGCCATTCCTGCTCGCCGTCCGGGTCACCGGGCAGGAGCCGGAAGTTGCCGGGGTGCGGGTCGGCGTGCAGCAGGCCGGTACGGGCCGGGCCGGAGAAGAGGAAGCGGGCCAGCAGCTGGCCGGCGCGGTCGCGCTGCTCCTCGGTGCCGTCCGCGATGATCTCCGACAGCGGTATGCCGTCGATCCACTCGGTGACCAGGACCTGGTCGCACTGGTGGACCACGTCGGGCACCACCACGTCCGGGTCGTCCGCGAACTCCTCCGCGTGAGCCCGCTGCGCCTGGGCCTCCAGGCCGTAGTCCAGCTCCTCGGAGACCCGGTCCTTCAGCTCGGTGATCAGCGGCTTGATGTCCATGCCGGGGACCAGGGGGCCCAGCAGACGGGCGAACCGGCTCAGCTGGGTGAGGTCGGAGAGCAGGGCCTCACCGGCGCCCGGGTACTGCACCTTGACCGCCACCGCGCGGCCGTCCTGCCACACCGCCCGGTGCACCTGGCCGATGGAGGCCGCCGCGGAAGGCTTGTCGTCGAACTCGACGAACAGCTCGCGCCAGTCCTCCCCGAGCCGTTCGGCGAGCACCGCGTGCACCGTGCGGGTCGGCATCGGAGGCGCCGCCTCCTGGAGCTTCGTCAGCGCCGCGCGGTAGGGCCCCGCGACCTCCTCGGGCAGCGCCGACTCGAACACGGACAGGGCCTGCCCGAACTTCATGGCTCCGCCCTTGAGCTCGCCGAGCACCTTGAACATCTGCTCGGCGGTGCGCTGCTGCAGCTCCTTGCCGACGAGTTCCGCGGACTCGCCCACGATTCGCTTGCCCAGTCCCCAGGTCGCCCGCCCGGCGAAGCCGAGCGGGAGCGCGGCGAGCTTGGCGGTGCGGGTGACCGCCTTGCGGGGAAGATCAGACATGCGCCCTCCAGGTCCCAACGGGACGAGCGTTCGCCTGACGGCGTGACATTCTCGACGGCCGTTGCACCGCCATTGTCTCGTGCGCCTCCCCCTCCTT
Organism: Streptomyces sp. NPDC002779; assembly: GCF_042888685.1. Classification (NCBI taxonomy): domain Bacteria; kingdom Bacillati; phylum Actinomycetota; class Actinomycetes; order Kitasatosporales; family Streptomycetaceae; genus Streptomyces; species Streptomyces sp. NPDC002779. Next base: position 506,463 of record NZ_JBIAQC010000001.1, on the reverse strand, counting down.
GGAGGTGTGTCCTTCCTTACCTTTCTCCGCGGCCCCGCACGGACATGCGGGATGGGCCCAGACCGGGCGTGCGTGCCAGGTCAGACCGGGCAGTGACACCTCCCAGCGGGCGCCCGCGCTGGAGGGGGTCCCGCCGTCGAGGAAGGCCAGGGCGTGAGCCGCCGCCAGTCCGGCCACCATGGCCGTCAGTGCCAGGTCGCAGGCCGGTACCGGGCGCGGCCTGCCCACGCCCGAACGCCACTGGGCGACCAGCCGGGGCCAGACCGGGTCCCGGTCGGTGCGGCCCTCGTGCAGACAGCCCGCACAGCCGGTCTCGCCCGGCAGGACGAGCGGACCGACGACACCGGTTCCCTCGACCACTCCGGCGTAGAGATGAGGAGTGCCGGAAGCGATCAGCGGCTCGGCGGCGGACGGAAGGGGCGCGTGCACCCCGACCTCGTCCCGTGGGGCGAGGATCACCAGGGAGTGACCCGGGTCGGCGTCACCGGGCCGCGACTGCGGGCCGCGGCGGGGCGGGCGGTCCGGGGCGGCCCGGCGTACGGCCCGGCGGACGGCCTCCTCCCTGCGCTCACCGATCGCCTCGGCGGGCAGTCCGCCCGGCGCCACGTCCCACGGCTCGACCCGGCCGCCGTCGCGCACGTCGACCTCGCCGACGCCCGCGCCGGACAGCAGGGAAGCCAGCACCGCCCCCACCCGCCCGGCACCGCGCACCTGGACACGCAGGGAGCCGCGGGCGGTCAGCCGGTGCATGGCCTCGCCCGGCTCGGAGGTGGTCAGGGAGAGCGAGGCCAGGTCGGGGCGGAGCCGGTCCATCGCCTCCTTCTTCCCGCGCAGCTCGGCACCGCCGGGGCCGCCCCCGCGCGCGTCGTCGAGCAGCCCGGCCCGCGTCAGCCGGGTCACCAGCCCGTCGACATGGCCGTCGGGCAGGCGCATCCGCCGCCCCTCGGCGCGCAGCAGGTCCAGTCCCCGGGTGCCGTTGAGCAGGTCGAGGAAGCTGCCCGTCGCCGTGTCCATCGGGCCGAGCGTCATCGCGTGCGCGGGCGTCATCCCGAACTGCACGGTGTTGAGGTCGCGCCAGCCGCGCCTGAGCGCCGGCTTCACCATCGGATGCATGACAGGCCCCCGTAACTCATGGTCGGTCCCCGTGTGCCACAGGCGGCCGTCGCGTGTTCCTTGGAGTCGGTCGCGGTCGCCCCGGCAGAGCCAGCATGCCCCCGGCCGCGGTCCGGCGCCGAAAGTTGTCCACAGGCCCCGGAAATCTTCGTACAAATCAAACGCATGGTGGGGTCTCGGCGCGGACCGTACCGGAGTCGGGACTTCCCCCGTGTGCAGCGGGTAACGTCAGGGCGTGTCCGTCGACCCACTGCACAGCGCCGGAACGCCACAGCGCCGCCCGCCGAGCCCGCCGCCGAACGGTTCGGGGGCGAGCGCGATCGAGGTGCGCAGAAGTGCCCGTCGGCGCCGGACGGTCTCCGCGTACCGCGAGGGTGATCGCACCGTCGTGCTGATCCCCGCGCGGATGTCCGAGGCGGAGGAGCAGCGCTGGGTGAGCGTCATGCTCGACAAGCTGGCCGCCCAGGAGAGCAAGCGGGTGCTCGGCGACACCGAGCTCGCGGAGCGCGCCGAACGGCTCTCCGCCCAGTACTTCGACGGCCGGGCCCGGGCCGGCTCGGTCCGGTGGGTCACCAACCAGAACACCCGCTGGGGCTCGTGCACCCCGGCCGAGGGCAGCATCCGGCTGTCGCACCGCCTCCAGGGCATGCCCGAGTACGTCGTCGACTACGTCCTGCTGCACGAGCTCGCCCATCTGCTGGTGCCCGGCCACGGGCCCCGGTTCTGGCGGCTGCTGGAGGCGTATCCGCGGACCGAGCGGGCCCGGGGTTACCTCGAAGGAGTGGTCGCCGCGGATCGGTTGCCGCACCTGCCCGGCACACGCGGAGAGTGACCGTCCGCCGACCTTCCGGTACCGCGGGGCGCCGGTTCTGTACCGGCTCTGTACCGACTTCGTCCGGTGTCCGAGTTTGCCGTTAGCCTGACGCGACGCACTCGTATTCGGGATGGGGGACGGTCGTTACGCATGGCCAGGGAATTCCAACGCGGCCACAAGGCCAGGATCAGTGACCTCACCGCGGGCACGGATCTGTACGTAGGCGTGCAGATCTCCGGTCCCGGTCTGACCTTCGACATCAGCTGTTTCGGCCTCGACGCCGATGAACGGCTCTCGGACGACCGTTACTTCGTCTTCTTCAACCAGCCGAAGACCCCCGAGGAGTCCGTTCAGCTCCTGGGTGCCCAGGCCGGTGACACGGAGTCCTTCCGGGTCACGCTGGACCGGATCCCGCCGCAGATCCACAAGCTGTCGTTCACCGCGACGCTCGACGGCGCCGGGCAGATGTCGCAGATCAACCCCGGATACATCCGCATCGTGGCCGGCGGCGAGGAAGTCGCCCGGTACGCGTTCAACGGCTCGGAGTTCAGCACCGAGCGGGCCGTCATGCTGGGCGACTTCTATCTGAAGGACGTCTGGCGGTTCGCCGCGGTCGGCCAGGGCTTCGACGGCGGGCTCGACGCGCTGCTGAAGAACTTCGGCGGCGAGGTCATGGAGGAAGAGGCTCCCGCCCCGGCCCCGCAGCAGCCGCAGTCCGGCGCGACCCCCGGTTTCGCGCCCCCGGCCCAGGCCACCGCGCCCCCCGCCTTCGGCGCACCCGCGCCTGCCCCCGCCCCGCAGCCCGCCCACCAGGGCTTCGCGCCCCCGCCGGGAGCCACGCCTCCGCCGCCGGCACCGGCCCCCGCGCCGTCGGTGCACGCCCAGCCGACGATCATCGCGCCCATGACACCGCCCGGCGGCACCCAGGTACCCCCGCCGGCCCCCGCACCCGCGCCGTACGGCCAGCCCGCCCAGCCGCAGCAGCCCTACGGCCAGCCGCCGCAGCCGCACGGCCAGCCGCCGAGCGCACCGCTGCCCCCGGGCTACGGCCAGCCCCAAGCACCGCACGCCCCCCAGGGTTACGGCCAGCCCCAGGCACCGCACGCCCCCCAGGGTTACGGCCAGCCGGCGCCGCCTCCCGGCTACGGCCAGCAGCCCGCGTACGGACAGGGCGCGGGCCACGCCGCCGCCCCCTACGGTGCCCCCCAGGGTGCTCCCCAGGCGCCCGGTGTGGCCGGTGCGCTGGAGCAGTTCCGGGAGACGCCCACCGGGCAGCGCTGGACGCAGCAGAACAAGAAGATGATCCGCGTCGACCTCGGTATCGGCGGTCAGCCGGTGCTGGCCCGGCAGGGCAGCATGGTGCTCTACCAGGGCAAGGTCGACTTCAGCTACAAGGGCGCCGGGTTCGCGGGCCGGATCGCGGGCAACGCCACCGGCCAGGAGATGCAGCTGATGCGCTGCACCGGCCAGGGCCAGGTGTTCCTCGCCGAGAACTCCACGATGCTGCACCCCATCGAGCTCCAGGGCGACGGGGTGTGCGTCTCCGCCGAGAACGTCCTCGCCTTCGACGAGGGCCTGCAGTACGAGGTCCGCCGTATCGAGGGACACGGCATTCCCGGCGGCGCGCTGTTCACGATGCAGTTCACCGGCACCGGCACGATCGTCGTCAAGACGCACGGCACGCCCGTCGTCCTGCCGGTCACGCCCACGACGTTCGCCGACTGCAACGCCGTGGTCGCCTGGTCGGCCGCCGCGCAGGTGGTGGTCTCCAGCCAGGTGCGGATGCGCCGCAACGCCTACCCCGGCGACACCGGAGAGAGCGTCAATCTCCAGTTCCGGGCCGCTCCCGGCAACTTCATCGTCGTCCAGCCGTACGAGATCTGAGGGAGAGCCCGTCATGAACCAGCCGCTCGCGGGCTACGCTCCCGCGCCGGTGACCGCCCGCATGGAGAACCACGGCAACCACATGCTGAAGGTCGCCATGCAGACCGGGAACGACCTCCTCGCGCGCGTGGGGTCGATGGTCGCCTACGAGGGGTTCGTCCAGTACGAGCCCAACCCGCCGGCCGTGCGCCAGATCGCCAAGGACTGGATGACCGGCGAGGGCGCGCCCCTGATGAAGTGCTCCGGCGACGGACTGCTCTACCTCGCGGACTACGGCGCGAACGTCGTCGTGATCAACCTCAACGGCGACGGCATCTCCGTCAACGCCACCAACCTGCTGGCCTTCGACGCCCACCTCACGTGGGGCGTCGAGCGGGTCAAGGGCCTGGCGAAGTTCGCCGGACAGGGCCTGTGGAACACCAAGATCTCCGGGCAGGGCTGGGTCGCGCTGACCTCCCGGGGCAAGCCGATCGTCGTCGACTGCGGCGGTGGCGAGAACGAGACGTACGTCGACCCGGACGCGCTCGTCGCCTGGTCCCCGAACCTGAAGGTGAAGGGCAAGCGCAGCTTCAAGGCGCAGTCGCTGATCGGCCGGGGCAGCGGCGAGGCGTACCAGATGGCCTTCTCCGGCCAGGGCATCGTCGTCGTCCAGCCCAGCGAGGACAGCACCGACCGTCTCCGGGTCCGGGGCTGAGGGGGAGCACCACACCATGCAGAGTCCGCTTTTCGCCCATAACGACCAGCAGACCCAGGAGCGCTGGAGCCTGCAGAACAAGCAGATGCTCCGGCTCACCCTGGAGGGTCACGACGACATCCTCGCCCGCAAGGGCACCATGGTCGCCTACCAGGGCCTGATCGAGTTCGACGCCGAGTACCAGAGCAACGACCAGGGACGCTCGCGGGCCCACACCGGTGAGGGCCTGGACCTGATGCGCTGCCACGGGCAGGGCACGGTCTTTCTCGCCAACCTCAAGCAGCACATCCACCTGATGGACGTCGACCAGGACGGGCTGACCGTCGACAGCAGCTATGTGCTGGCGATGGACTCCTCGCTGCACCACGAGGTCATCGCGGTGGACAGCCTCTACGGCATCTCCGGCTCCGGGAAGTACCAGCTCAACATCACCGGCCGTGGCAAGGTCGCCCTGATGACCTCGGGCATGCCGCTGATGCTGCAGGTCACGCCGGACAAGTACGTCAACTGCGACGCCGACGCCATCGTCGCCTGGTCCACCAGCCTGCGCGTCCAGATGCAGGCCCAGACGCACTCCTCCGGGGTGTGGCGGCGCCGCGGCAACACCGGCGAGGGCTGGGAGCTGAGCTTCATGGGCAGCGGCTACGCGCTCGTGCAGCCCAGCGAGCTGCTGCCGCCGCAGAACGCCCAGCTCGGTTCGGGCGTCGCCGCTCAGTACGGCATGGGCCAGCAGGGCGCCCGCGGCCAGAACCAGGGCAACGTCTGGAGCTGAGCCGGGCCAAGGGGTGACCGCGAGGGCGGTCACCCCTTACGGCTTCACAGCCCGGCGCGGGTTGCCTCGAGCAGCCGTACGACGGAGTCGTCCGCCACGTCCGCCACCTCGTCGTAGGCGAACCAGCGCAGGTCGAGCGACTCGTCGCTGATCGCCTCCACCGCTCCGCCCGGGGCTATGGCGGCGTACTGCACGTCCAGGTGCCACGCACAGGGCGTCCGGTGCCGGTCCAGGCGGACCGGGGTGCTCCGCAGCAGGCGCAGCGAGGGGATGCCCGACTCCTCCGTGGCCTCCCGGAGGGCGGCCCCCGAGAGCGTGTCGTCGGCCCGCTCGCAGTGACCGCCCATCTGCAGCCACATGCGCAGCTTCCGGTGGAGCGTGAGCAGGACGCGCTCGCGCTCGGGGTCGATCACCAGGGCGCTCGCCGTGATGTGCCCGTCCTTGCAGTCCTTCCACATTCCGTCGGAATGACGGTCCAGATGGTCCAGGTAGACCTGGCGCAGATCCTGCTGGTCCGCGTAGGTCTTCAGTACCTGGACCGCGTCGGCGTGCAGTGTCACTCGGAGTCGTCGTCCTTGTCCTTCTCCGGCTTCCCGGGGGAGCCGTCAGCCGCCTCGCCGAGCATCTTGTCCAGCTCGGAGAAGTCCAGCTGCTCGCGGTGGACGAAGCCGTCCGGGTCGTCCAGGTCGGTGGCCGTCGGCAGCATGTCCGGGTGGGACCACAGGGCGTCCCGGCCGTCCACCCCGCGCGCGTCCGTCAGCGACGCCCACAGACGCGAGGCGTCGCGCAGCCGACGCGGACGCAGCTCCAGGCCGATCAGGGTGGCGAACGTCTGCTCGGCCGGGCCGCCCGAGGCGCGGCGGCGGCGCAGGGTCTCGCGCAGCGCGTCCGCGGAGGACAGACGCGGCTTCGCGGCCGCGTGCACCACCGCGTCCACCCAGCCCTCGACCAGTGCCAGAGCAGTCTCCAGACGGGCCAGGGCGGCCTTCTGCTCGGGCGTGTCCTCCGGCTGGAACATGCCCTGCTGGAGGGCGTCCTGAAGCTGCTCGGGGTTCTGCGGGTCGAACTGGCCGACCACGTCCTCCAGCTTGGCGGTGTCGACCTTGATCCCGCGCGCGTAGCCGTCGACGGCGCCGAACAGGTGCGAGCGCAGCCACGGCACATGGGTGAACAGGCGCTGGTGGGCGGCCTCGCGCAGGGCGAGATACAGCCGCACCTCCTCCTTCGGCACGCCCAGGTCCTTGCCGAAGGCGTCGATGTTGACCGGCAGCAGCGCGGCCTTGCCGGCCGGGCCGAGCGGCAGGCCGATGTCGGTGGAGCCGACGACCTCGCCCGCGAGCACGCCGACGGCCTGCCCGATCTGCGTGCCGAACATGGCGCCGCCCATGGACCGCATCATGCCGATCAGCGGGCCCGCCATGGCCTGCATCTCCTCCGGCAGGACATCGCCCATGGCGGTGCCGACGCGCTCGGCGACCGGGTCCACGAGCTCCTTCCAGGCCGGCAGCGTCGCCTCGACCCACTCCGCGCGGGACCACGCCACCGCGGAGCCCGCGCCGGAGGGCAGCGACGTCGCGTCGTCGAGCCACAGGTCGGCGAGGCGGACGGCCTCCTGGACGGCGGTGCGGTCGGCGGGGCCGACACTCGCGTCCTTGGTGCCGTCCGACGTGCCCTGGGAGACCGTCTGGCGGGCGATCTGCTTGGCCATGTCCCAGTTCACCGGACCGCCCTCGTACGAGAGCATCTGGCCGAGCTGCTGGAACGCGGCGCCCAGGTCGGTGGGGTTCAGCGAGCCGAACATGGCAGCGAACGGGTTGTCGGCACCTGGACCGCCCGGGCCGCCGAAGCCCCCGCCACCGGGCAGGCCGCCGAAACCGAACGGGTTGGCAGGTCCCTGACCACCACCGCTCTCCTGGTCCTTCTTCTTGCCCTCGTCGCCGTCGTCCGGCTCCTCCGGCGGAAGGCCGAATCCGAATGGGGTGTCACTCACGGGATTCCTCGGCTGGTAAGGCCGCCGGTTCTGCTCCGACGGCACGACTGCCCGATAACACCACCCAGCGTAGACACCACGGGCGGATAGGGCCTCGGTGCTTCGCCGACTCTCGGCCTGCGGCAGGATGGATGCCACCTGGTACGTACGCGTCACGCGCGTCCGTACTGAAGACAACCGCTGGAGACGCCCGGTGAGTTCCCCTGATCCGCAGGTTCGCGCAGCGCGAAACCAGTCAACCAGTCCCGCGGCGCGTGGCCCCGTCGTGGCGGTCACCGGTGCCGCGTCCGGCGTAGGAGCGCTGCTCACCGAGCGGCTGGCCGCGTCCGAGGAGATCAAGCAGGTCATCGCCATCGACGAGCGGCGCGGCGAGTGCGCGGACGCGCTGTGGCACATCCTGGACGTGCGGGACCCGGCCATCGCGGAGAAGCTGCGCGGCGCCGACGTGGTCGTCCATCTCGCGCTCGATCTCGATCTGGAGACCGACGGAGCCGCCCGGACGGCCTACAACGTCCGGGGGACACAGACCGTGCTGACCGCCGCCGCGGCCGCCGGGGTGCACCGGGTCGTCCTGTGCACCTCCGCGATGGTCTACGGCGCCCTTCCCGACAACGAGCTGCCGCTGGCCGAGGACGCGGAGCTGCGGGCGACCGCGGAGGCGACCGGCGTCGGCGATCTGCTGGAGGTCGAGCGGCTCGCCCGGCGGGCGCCCAGGGCGCATCCGGGGCTGAACGTGACCGTGGTGCGGCCCGCCATCCTCGTCGGCGGCACGGACACGGCGCTGACCAGGTACTTCGAGTCGCCGCGGCTGCTGGTGGTGGCCGGGTCGCGGCCGGCCTGGCAGTTCTGCCATGTCGAGGACCTGTGCAGCGCGCTGGAGTACGCCGTCCTGGAGAGGGTCGACGGAGAGCTCGCCGTCGGGTGCGACGGATGGCTGGAGCAGGAGGAGGTCGAGGAGCTCAGCGGGATCCGGCGGATGGAGCTGCCGTCCGCGGTCGCGCTCGGGGCGGCGGCCCGCCTGCACCGGATCGGCCTGACGCCCTCGCCGGCCGGGGACCTCGCGTACACCATGTATCCCTGGGTGGTGAGCGGGAGCCGGCTGCACGCCGCCGGATGGCGGCCCCAGTGGACGAACGAGGAGGTGCTGGCCGAGCTGCTGGAGGAGGTCGCCGGGCGGCACACGGTGGCCGGGCGGCGGCTCGGCCGCAAGGACGCGACGGCCGCGGGGGCGGCCGGGGCGACGGTGGCCCTGCTGGGCGCGGCCGCGGTGGTGCGGCGGGCACGGAAGGCCCGGCGGCGGATCTGACGGGGCGCCCGCCGCCGTCGTGGCGGGGCCCGGCGGCAGCCGCCGTCTGTAGGAGGCTCCAAAGCCGCACGCGTGTGTGCCGGGTGATTTCGGTATTCCGCGGGTTCCTCCGGGTGGGGCACGATGGGGGCATGGCACCCATGAACGACCACCCCGGCGAGCTGACCGGGCAGGACCCCATCAAGTTGATCGCCGTCCGGGAGACCGCGCTCTCGCTCGACGAGGTCTTCCGGGCCGTCGGGGACGACGCCGCCGGGGGGACCGCCCTGTTCGTCGGGACCGTGCGCAACCACGACGGGGGTGCCGACGTCGATGAGCTGGGGTACTCCTGTCATCCCAGTGCCGAGAGCGAGATGCGGCGGATCGCCGAGAAGGTGGCCGGTGCGTACCCGGTGCGGGCGCTCGCCGCCGTGCACCGGATCGGGGATCTCCAGGTCGGGGATCTGGCCGTCGTCGTCGCCGTCTCCTGCCCCCACCGCGGGGAGGCCTTCGAGGCCTGCCGGAAGCTGATCGACGATCTCAAGCACGAAGTGCCCATCTGGAAGCACCAGAAGTTCTCCGACGGCACCGAGGAGTGGGTCGGCGCCTGTTGAGCCGTGCCCCGCCCGCCTCTCCGGTTGCGTAACCGCACCCCTGCCCCGAGCGTTGTCAGTGCGGATGGTTAATCTGCTGATCAGTCAGTTGCGGTCGCTCAATGGGGTTGGGAGGACGGCATGGCGGCGCTCGCCTGGTTGCTGATTCCGCTTGTCGCTGCGATCGGCGCCGGTCTGTGGGGCAGTTGGGCCCACCGGACGCGAAAGGCCCGTAGCGACGGTCCTGAGCTGGACGGATATGCCCGGTTCCGTGCGGCCATGGAGAAGACTCAGCCCTGACGGGACGCCGACAGGGGTGTCACGTACTGTCGAGGCATGCCACGCCGCACCGCGACGATGCTCGCCTCCACCCTGATGCTGATCGCGCTTTTGTGCGCGGGAGTGTTCATCCCCGTGCCGTACTCGGAGATGTCCCCGGGGCCGACGGTGAACACCCTGGGGGACCACGGCGGCGAGCCGGTGCTGCAGATTTCGGGCCGCAAGACGTACGCCGCCGGCGGGCACCTGAACATGACCACCGTCCGGGTCACCAGCGCCGACTACCGGATGAACCTCGTCGAGGCCGTCTACGGCTGGCTCGCGCACGACAACAAGGTCGTGCCGCACGAAACCCTCTACCCCGACGGCAAGACGGAGGAGGAGTCCACCCAGGAGAACGCCGAGGAGTTCAGCCAGTCCCAGGAGAGCGCGAAGGTCGCCGCGCTGGAGGCGCTGGACATCCCCGTGCAGTCCTGGGTGATCGTCTCCACGGTCGTCAAGGATTCCCCGGCCGAGGGCAAGCTGCACGCCGGCGATGTGATCAAGGCCGTCGACGGCACGGCCGTGCGCGAGCCGGCCGACGTCGCCGAACTGGTGACCAGGCACCAGCCCGGCGAGGACGTCGACTTCACGATCGTGCCCGCGAAGGAACAGGCCGAGGCCGAGAAGGAGCAGCGGGCGACGGCCAGGACGGAGAAGGTCACGATCACCACCACGACCGCCGACGACGGCGGCGAGAAGCGCGCCATCGTCGGGATCTCCGCCGGGACGGACCACACCTTCCCGTTCAGCATCGACATCAAGCTCGCCGACGTGGGCGGGCCGAGCGCGGGTCTGATGTTCGCGCTCGGCATCTACGACAAGCTCACCCCGGGCAGCCTCACCGGCGGCTCCTTCGTGGCCGGCACCGGCACCATCGACGACGACGGCAAGGTCGGCCCCATCGGCGGCATCGAGATGAAGACCGTCGGCGCCCGCGACAAGGGCGCCCAGTACTTCCTCACCCCGGCCGACAACTGCGCGGCCGCCGCCCAGGACATCCCCGACGGGCTCACCCTGGTCAAGGTCGGCACCATGGACGACGCGCTCGGCGCCCTGAAGGACATCCGCGCCGGCGACACCGCCGACCTGCCGACGTGCGGCGCGAGCTAGGACCCCGGCCCTCAGTCCCGAAGTGCGGCGCGAGCCAGGACCCCGGGAACGTCAGTCCTCGAACGTCGCCGTCAGCGCCTCCGCCAGACCCGGCACCAGGTCCTTGCCCGTCAGGACCTCCGTCGGGGTGTCCTTCTCGCGCAGCCGCAGGGCCGACTCGCGGGTGCCGTCGCGCAGCACGGCGACCGTCATCCGGACCTCCTGCCGCTCGGGGTGGTTCGCCACCCACTTGGTCAGCGCGGCCCCGCTCAGGTCCTGCGGCACCTGGGCCTCCGCGGACGGCGGCAGCATCAGCCGCTCCACGGTGAGCGCGCAGCCGGTCACCGCGTCGGGCCAGGCGATGGTGCCGAGGAATTCGTCGAGCGGCTTGCCGGTGGGAACCTCGTCCTGCTCGATGGGGGTCAGGCCGGAGGTCTCCTGCTCGTCCTCCAGGCCGAGCTGGCGGGCGAGGCCGGGTTCCTGGGCCCGCAGCCGTGCGGTGTCTACGAGGGCGAACAGGCGGGCGGGCTGGTCCCAGCCGAGGCCGGAGGCGTACTCGTCGATCTCGAGTACGGCCCGGGTGAGCGGACTCGCCGCCATGGGAGTGTTGGACATGGTCACAATCCTGCCTCGTTCCCACCCGGAATCGGGAACCGAGTAAAGCGTGAGTAAGTTGCATAGGTGTGGGCCTACGATCACGAGGCCCCCCGGAGGGCTCCACGAGACGCGGGCCTGACGGATCAACAGCGAACTTCGAGGTGCGCACCTTGGCTTTCCAGATGCCGGACCGCGGCGGAGGCCCGACGGGGCCACGGATCAGAGTGGGCCGCCCGTCCCGGCGTGTCCGGACCCTGCTCATGACGCTGGGCGTCCTTGCCGTACTCGGCATGGCGTTCACCATGTTCGCGGGCTTCTGGACGGACTGGCTGTGGTACCGGTCGGTGAACTATTCGTCCGTCTTCACGACCACCCTGTCGACGAAGATCGGTCTGTTCTTCGTCTTCGGCCTGCTGATGGCCCTCTCGGTGGGCCTCAACATCTGGCTGGCGCACCGGCTGCGCCCGCCGCTGAGCGCCATGTCGATGGAGCAGCAGAGCCTCGACCGCTACCGCATGGGCATCGCGCCCTACAAGAAGTGGCTGCTGCTCGCGATCACCGCGCTGGTCGGGCTGATCGCCGGCGCCTCCGCCTCCGGTCAGTGGCGGACCTGGCTGATGTGGGTCAACGGCGTCTCGTTCGGGCAGAAGGACCCCCAGTTCGATCTGGACGTCTCCTTCTACGCCTTCGACCTGCCCTGGTACCGGTTCCTGCTCGGCTTCGGTTTCGCCGCCGCGATCCTGTCCCTGATCGCCGCCGCGCTCACCCACTACCTGTACGGCGGGCTGCGCATCACCAGCCCCGGCGCGCGGGCCACCGCGGCGGCCACGGGGCATCTGTCGGTGCTGCTCGGCATCTTCGTCGCGCTGAAGGCGGTCGCCTACTGGCTCGACCGGTACGGCCTGGCCGTGAAGTCCAGCGACTTCAAGGCGACCGACAGCTGGACCGGTCTGCGGTACGTCGACGCCAACGCCTATCTGCCGGCCAAGACGATCCTGTTCTGCATCGCGGTCATCTGCGCCCTGCTGTTCTTCGCCACCCTGTGGCGGCGCACCTGGCAGCTGCCCGTCATCGGCTTCGGCCTCATGGTGCTCTCGGCGATCCTCATCGGCGGCCTGTACCCGGCGATCGTCCAGAAGTTCCAGGTCCAGCCGAACGAGCAGGCCAAGGAAGCGCCGTACGTGGAGAAGAACCTCCAGGCGACGCGTGAGGCGTACGGCATCGACGACGCCAAGGTCACCGAGTACTCGGGGCAGAGCAGCACCGACGACAAGGCCCAGCTGCGGGACGATGTCGACAAGGCCGCGAGCATCCGCATCATGGACCCGAACATCGTCTCGCCGACGTTCCAGCAGCTCCAGCAGATCCGGAACTACTACGGCTTCCCGACCAACCTGGACGTCGACCGGTACAGCAAGGACGGCAAGGACCAGGACACGGTCATCGGTCTGCGTGAGCTGAACCTCAGCGGCATTCCGAAGAACAACTGGATCAACGACCACTTCCGCTACACCCACGGGTACGGCGCGGTCGCCGCGGAGGGGACCAGCGCCGACTCCCAGGGCCGCCCGGTCTTCACCGAGTCCGACCTGCCCTCCAAGGGCGATCTCGGCAAGTACCAGCAGCGGATCTACTACGGCGAGAAGACCTCGACGTACTCGATCGTCGGCGGTCCCCAGAAGGAGATCGACTACTCCGACGACACCGGTGAGAAGACCTACAGCTACGAGGGCAACAGCGGGGTCAACCTCTCCAACCCGGTCAACCGCGCCGCGTACGCGGTGGCGTTCAGCGAGCCGCAGATCATGTACTCCGGGGCGATCGGCGAGGGTTCGCGGATCCTGTACAACCGCACGCCCAAGGAGCGCGTCGAGGCGGTCGCGCCCTGGCTGACCATCGACGGCGACGCCTACCCGGCGGTCGTGGACGGCAAGATCCAGTGGATCGTCGACGCCTACACGACCACCAACGGCTATCCGTACGCGTCCCGGACGACCCTCGGTGACACGACGGCCGACTCGCTGACCGCGACGAACGACTCCCGCGCGGTGGTGGCCCAGCAGAACCAGGTCAACTACATCCGCAACTCGGTGAAGGCGACCGTCGACGCCTACAGCGGCGAGGTCAAGCTCTACCAGTGGGACACCCAGGATCCGGTCCTGAAGACCTGGATGAAGGCCTTCCCGGACACGGTGGAGCCCAAGAGCGACATCTCGCCCGCCCTGATGGCCCATCTGCGGTACCCGCAGGACCTGTTCAAGGTCCAGCGCGAGCTGCTCAGCCGCTACCACGTGGACGACGCGACGACGTTCCTCAGCGGCAGCGAGGTGTGGCAGGTGCCGGACGACCCGACCAACAAGTCGGGCAACGCGGTGCCGCCGTACTACCTGAGCATGAAGATGCCGGACCAGAAGTCCCAGGCGTTCTCGCTGACGACGACGTTCACCCCGAACGGCCGTGACAACCTCAGCGCGTTCATGGCGGTCGACGCGGAAGCGGGCACCAGCGACTACGGCAAGATCAGAATCCTGAAACTGCCGACGAACACCACCGTCAACGGGCCCAAACAGGTCCAGAGCCAGTTCAACTCCGAACAGGACATCGCCGAGACGATCAGCCTCCTCAGCAGAGGCGACTCGAACGTCGAGTACGGCAACCTGCTCGCGGTGCCACTGGACGGCGGACTCCTCTACGTCGAACCCGTCTACGTCCGCGGCGGCGGGCTCAAGTACCCGCTGCTGCGCAAGGTGTTGGTGACCTACGGCGGCAGTACGGCCTTCGAGGACACCCTCGAAGAGGCGCTCAACAAGATCTTCGGATCGAAGGGTACGAGTCCGGAACCGTCGGAGCCACCGGAGGACGACGGTGACCCCAGCAAGCCGACGCCACCGCCGACGAGCGAGGACCCGACGGTCCAAGAGGCGCTGAACGACGCCCAGAAGGCCTTCGAGGACGGCCAGCAGGCGCTGAAGGACGGCGACTGGGAGGCGTACGGCCGGGCACAGGAAGCACTGGAGGAAGCGCTGCGGCGGGCCGAGGAGGCCCAGGCCGGCGAGTCCGGCGACGGCGGGGACGCGAGTCCCAGCCCCAGCCCGGACAGCAGCTGATCAAGCCCATCCCGCGCCGTGATACTGTTGCAGAACAACGGCGCGGGGTGGAGCAGCTCGGTAGCTCGCTGGGCTCATAACCCAGAGGTCGCAGGTTCAAATCCTGTCCCCGCTACTGATGGCGAAGGCCCGGATCCTCACAGGGATCCGGGCCTTCGTGATGTGCGAACGCATGTGCCGAGGGGTGGGGACGGCCGTGCCGCGGTGGGGAGTTGGCCCATCTGTGTTTGACTTGTCTCTCTGTGGGCATGTCGACAAAACGCTGAAGTGACCTCACTGGCTGCGGTATACGAGGTGTACCCAGGTTGCAGGTGGTGCGACGATGGACGTTATGGGGGACAAGGCAACTCTGTTGGAGACAGGGCGTTTTGTGCAGTCTTCCGACCGGGACGAAGCCGGTGAGGCCGCCGAGGAACTGCGACTGCGGCTCGCGGCGGAGACCGGCGACGCCGAGGCGATGAGCGTCCTCGGTGCCTTGCTGCTGCGCCGCGGTGATCTCGACGCGGCCGAGCCCCAGTTGCGTGCCGCCACCGCCGCGGGGGACCGCGCCGCCGCCAACAACCTGGGAGTCCTCCTTCATCAGCGCGGGTACGCCGAGGAGGCCGCGGGGTGGTGGCGGGTGGCCGCCGTCGCCGGATCGGCCGCGGCCGCGCACGCGTTGGGCCGCCATCACCGTGAGCGCGGGGACGAGCCGGCCGCCGAGTACTGGCTGCGGCAGTCCGCCGAGCAGGGGCACGCGCTGGGCGCGTACGCGCTCGCCGATCTGCTGGAGCACCGCGGTGACGCCGACGCCGAGCGGTGGATGCGGGCGGCGGCCGAGCGGGGGCACCGGGAGGCCGCGTACCGCCTGGCGCGAGCGCTGGACCGGCGGGGCGCGGGGGAGAGCGACGGCGACAACGGTGTCGGGGCGGACCCCACCGCGGGCGTGGCGTCCGCCGCGGCGGAGGCCGAGCAGTGGTACCGCCAGGCCGCCGCGCGCGGACACCGGCGGGCCGCGCTGCATCTCGGCGCGATCCTGGAGCGGCGCGGTGAGCTGCGGGAGGCCGGGCGCTGGTACCTGACGTCCGCCAAGGACGGCGAGGCGCGGGCCGCGTGTGCGCTCGGGTTCCTGCTGCGTGACGCGGGGGACCCCGAGAGCGCCGCCGTGTGGTGGCTGCGGGCCGCTCAGGAGGGCGACGGCAACGCCGCGAACGCGCTCGGCGCGCTGCATGCCGAGCGGGGCGAGACCCAGACCGCCGAGCGGTGGTACCGGGCCGCGATGGACGCCGGTGATGTGAACGGCGCGTACAACCTCGGGCTGCTCTGCGCCGAGCAGGGGCGGACCGTGCAGGCCGAGCAGTGGTACCGGCGCGCGGCGTACGCCGGGCACCGGGAGGCGGCCAACGCGCTCGCGATCCTGCTGCTCCAGGGCGGGGACACCGCCGGCGCCGAACCGTGGTTCTCCAAGGCCGCGGAGGCGGGCAGCGTGGACGCCGCCTTCAACCTGGGGATCCTCTTCGCCGGGCGGGGTGAGGACGGCGTCGCCTTGCGGTGGTACGAGCGGGCCGCCGCCGCCGGTCACACGGAGGCGGCGCTCCAGGCCGGTATCGCCCGGCTGCGGGACGGGGACGAGAGCGGGGCCGAGCGGCATCTTCGGTGGGCCGCGGGCGGCGGCAGCGCGGAGGCCGCGTACCGGCTGGCCACCGTGCTCGACGCCCGGCGCCCGCCGGCGCCCGCGCATGAGCTCGGGGAGTCCGTGCACGAGAAGAGCGAGTGCGAGGAGTGGTACGAGCGGGCCGCCGGGCAGGGGCACCGGAAGGCCCAGGTGCGGGTGGGCATGCTGGCCGCCGCGCGGGGCGATGTCGTGGAGGCGGCCCGGTGGTACCGGGAGGCCGCGGAGGCCGGTTCCCGCAACGGGGCCTTCAACCTCGGGCTGCTGCTCGCCCGGGAGGGGAGTGAGCCGGAGGCCGCCGTGTGGTGGACCCGGGCCGCGGACGCCGGGCACGGTCGGGCGGCGTTGCGGCTCGCCCTGGTCTACGCGCGTCGCGGTGAGCTGGCGGAGGGGCAGCGGTGGGCCGACCGGGCGGTGGCCCTGGGGCCGCGGGAGGTCGCGCAGCGGGCGGCCCGGTTGCGGGACGCCTTGCGGGAGGAACTGTCGGCGTAGCGCGGCTTTGGAGATCTTCCGGGCCCGCGCCCGCGTAAAGCGATTTGCTTCTGTCCGCGTCCTTGACGTAACGTTGCATTCACCGACGCGGGGTGGAGCAGCTCGGTAGCTCGCTGGGCTCATAACCCAGAGGTCGCAGGTTCAAATCCTGTCCCCGCTACTGAAGACCGAGGGCCGGAACCCATCAGGGTTCCGGCCCTCGGTGTTGCCCGGCTGGTGCAGTCCGGCGGCAGCCGAAAAAACCCCGGCACCGTTCGCACGGTGCCGGGGTTCCTCGCGGGCGTCTGGTTACGCGACCGCCGCGCAGTCAGGGCAGAGGCCGCGGTACGTCACCTCGACGTCGGAGACCGTGAAGCCGAAGCGCTCCGAAGAGGGCAGATCGGCGAGCGGGTTGCCGGTCGGGTGGACGTCCCGGATCGCGCCGCACTGGGCGCAGACCAGGTGGTGGTGCGGACGGTGCGCGTTCGGGTCGTACCGCTTGGCGCGCTTGTCCGTGGCGACCTCGATCACCTCACCGAGGGTGACCAGCTCGCCCAGGGTGTTGTAGACGGTCGCGCGAGAGATCTCGGGCAGCTTGGCGACAGCCCTGGAGTGAACCTCGTCGGCCGTCAGATGGACGTGTTCGCCGTCGAGGACCTCGGCCACGACGCGCCGCTGCGCGGTCATCCGCCATCCACGTCCGCGCAGCCGTTCCAGAAGGTCGCTCATGGCCACCAGCCTAACAGCAAGAGGACCAGATCCCGAATAGGTGTGACTTTGGAACCTTATTTGACTTAGACATTGTCTAGGATAGGATCGGGAACGGCTTTGGCCAAGGGACAGGTAGGGCAAGGAATGGCGCAGGAGGCAGACGTGACGCAGGGACCGCTCACTACGGAGGCCGGAGCACCGGTGGCCGACAACCAGAACAGCGAGACCGCGGGCGTCGGTGGCCCCGTGCTCGTGCAGGACCAGCTCCTCCTGGAGAAGCTGGCCCACTTCAACCGTGAGCGCATCCCGGAGCGTGTGGTCCACGCCCGCGGCGCCGGTGCCTACGGCACCTTCACGGTGACCGCCGACGTCACGCGGTACACGCGCGCCAAGTTCCTCTCCGAGGTCGGCAAGCGGACCGAGACGTTCCTGCGGTTCTCGACCGTGGCCGGCAACCTCGGTGCCGCGGACGCCGTCCGTGACCCGCGCGGCTGGGCGCTGAAGTTCTACACCGAGGAGGGCAACTACGACCTCGTCGGCAACAACACCCCGGTGTTCTTCATCCGGGACGCCATCAAGTTCCCGGACTTCATCCACACCCAGAAGCGCGACCCGTACACGGGTTCCACCGAGGCGGACAACGTCTGGGACTTCTGGAGCCTGAGCCCGGAGTCCACGCACCAGGTGACCTGGCTCTTCGGCGACCGCGGCATCCCCGCCTCGTACCGTCACATGGACGGCTTCGGCTCGCACACCTACCAGTGGAACAACGAGGCCGGCGAGGTCTTCTGGGTCAAGTACCACTTCAAGACCGACCAGGGCATCAAGAACCTCACCCAGGCCGAGGCCAACCAGCTCGCCGGCGACGACCCCGACTCCCACCAGCGCGATCTGCGCGAGGCCATCGAGCGCGGCGACTTCCCGAGCTGGACCGTGCAGGTGCAGATCATGCCGGCGGCCGAGGCGGCGACGTACCGCTTCAACCCGTTCGACCTCACCAAGGTGTGGCCGCACGCGGACTACCCGCCGATCGAGATCGGCAAGCTGGAGCTCAACCGCAACCCGGAGAACATCTTCGCCGAGGTCGAGCAGTCGATCTTCAGCCCCGCCCACTTCGTGCCCGGCATCGGCCCGTCCCCGGACAAGATGCTCCAGGGCCGCCTCTTCGCCTACGGCGACGCCCACCGCTACCGCGTCGGCATCAACGCCGACCACCTGCCGGTGAACCGCCCGCACGCCACCGAGGCGCGCACCCACTCCCGCGACGGCCTCCTGTACGACGGCCGCCACGGCGGTGCGAAGAACTACGAGCCGAACAGCTTCGGCGGCCCGGCGCAGACCGGCCGACCGCTGTGGCAGCCCTACGACGGCTTCAGCGGGGGCACGGGCAACCACCCCACGCCCCTGCACGCCGAGGACAACGACTTCGTGCAGGCCGGCAACCTCTACCGGCTGATGTCCGACGACGAGAAGGAGCGCCTGATCGAGAACCTGGCGGGCTTCATCTCGAAGGTCTCGCGCGAGGACATCGTCGAGCGGGCGATCGGCAACTTCCGCAACGCGGACGAGGACTTCGGCAAGCGGCTGGAGGCCGCGGTCCAGGCCCTGCGCGGCTGATACACCCACCAGCACTGGATCGCTTGTCGAAGCGGGCCGGACCCCTGAAGAAGGGGGTCCGGCCCGTTCGCGTGTCCGTCAGGCCGGGACCTGCTGCCGCAGCGGCGCCCAGCAGCGGATGATGTCGCGGACCGAGACGATCCCGACGGGCTCGTCGTGCTCCAGGACGATCAGATGGCGGAAGCCGCCGTGCGCCATCGCCTGGGCCGCTCCCTCCAGGGTCCAGGACGGCGCCGCGAAGACGACGTCGTTGGTGGTGTGGGCGTGGGCGTGTTCCGTGTCCGGGTCCTGACCCAGGCCGACGGAGTTGAGGACGTCTCGTTCGGTGAGAATGCCGATGCCGCCGGCGTCGGGGTCGTGGACGACGGCCGCGCCCACCCGGCGGGCGGACATCAGCGCGGCGGCCTGGCGAAGGGTGTGGGTGGGGCCGATGGTGAGGACCACGGTGCTCATGGCGTCGCGGACGAGCATGGATGCAGCCACCTCCTGTGGGGTCCCCGCTCTGAGTTCACCTTGTTCACCGTTTCACAAATTCACAAGGGGCGGGGTCTTCAGAGTGGCAGGCAAAGAGGGGGTCAACAAGAGGGCGCGTGAGGCTCAGCAGCGCTCGTTCAGGTACCCCAGGAGCTCGTCATGGAGCAGGCCGTTGGAGGCGGCGGCGTTGCCGCTGTGCGGGCCCGGTCGGCCGTCGAGGCCGGTGAAGGTGCCGCCGGCCTCCGTGACGACGATGGCGTTGGCGGCCATGTCCCACAGGGACAGCTCGGGCTCGGCACACATGTCCACGGAGCCCTCGGCGACCATCATGTACGGCCAGAAGTCGCCGTACGCGCGCGTGCGCCAGACCTCGCGGGTGAGGTCCAGGAAGCCGTTCAGCCTGCCCTGCTCCTCCCAGCCGCTCAGCGAGGAGTACGCGAAGGAGGCGTCGCTCATCCGGGAGACGCGGGAGACCTGGAGGCGGCTCGCGGCGGAGAGGCTGCGGCCGGAGAAGGCGCCGTGGCCCTTCGCCGCCCACCAGCGGCGGCCGAGGGCGGGAGCGGAGACGACACCGACGACGGGCTGGAAACCGCCCTCGCCCGCTTCCATCAGGGAGATGAGGGTGGCCCAGACGGGGACGCCCCGGACGTAGTTCTTGGTGCCGTCGATCGGGTCGACGACCCACCGGCGGGGTCCGGTGCCCTCGATGCCGTACTCCTCGCCGAGGATCGCGTCACGGGGGCGGGCGCGCTGGAGCTGGCCGCGGATCAGTTCTTCCGCCGCCTTGTCCGCCTCGCTGACCGGGGTCATGTCCGGCTTGGTCTCGACCTTGAGGTCGAGCGCCTTGAAGCGGTCCATGGTGGCGGCGTCGGCGGCGTCCGCGAGGACGTGGGCGAGGCGGAGGTCGTCGAGGTAGTCGGGCATGTGGTGAACGGTATCCGCCGGTCGTCGCGCGGGGCCACCGGGGGCGGAGGGCGGTCACGCGACCCCCACCTCCCGGCACACCGCTCCGCACCCCTTGACAGTGCCGCCGGGCGCGTCAAATCTGGGGCGCAGAGCCGGGGCCCTGGGAGGCGACGATGCCTGCAGCGCGGGAATCTCTGCTGGATGCCGCTTATACGGCGCTTGCACGCCGGTCGTGGTCGGCGGTGCGGATGGTGGACGTGGCCGCCGCGGCCGGAGTGTCGCGGCAGACCCTCTACAACGAGTTCGGGAGCAAGGAAGGGCTCGCCCGGGCGCTCGTGCGGCGGGAGGCCGACTCCTATCTCGCCGGTGTGGAGCGGGCCTTGAACACCCCGTCCGACCCGCGCGACCGGCTCACCGCCACCGCGGAGTGGACCGCCTCCGCCGCCCGCGACAACGCCCTCGTCCGGGCCATGCTCACCGGCTGCTGGGGTGAGCGCCTGCCCTCGCCGGCCCTCTCGGCCGTCCCGTCCTCCTCCGCCGTACCGGCCCAGCGCCGCGCCGACGGCCCGCTGCCCTCGCCCGGCGACTTCGTCGGCATCGTCCGCGACCGTGCCGTGGCCGCCCTGTCCGCACCCGGCGCGGGCGTGTCGGACCACGGCGAACTCGCGCGCTCCTGCGAACTCGTCGTCCGGATAGCGCTGTCCTGCGTGGCGGCCCCGCCGGGGGAGGGCTCAGTGGCCGACCTCGTACGAGGCGCCCTGCCCCGGCAGTTGCCGGTCTGACGCGTCTCGTCTAGTGCGCCGAGCCCGACAGCTGAAGTCCGATGACGCCCACGATCACCAGGCTGATCGAGACGATCTTCAGCGTCGAGACGATGTCACCGAGGAAGATCATTCCGTAGATCGCGGTGCCGGCCGCGCCGATGCCGGTCCACACCGCGTACGCCGGGCCGACGTCGAGCTTCTTCAGCGACAGGGTCAGCAGACCGAAGCTGCCGAGCGCGAAGACGCAGAACGCGATCGTCGGCCACAGTCTCGTGAAGCCGTGGGAGAGTTTCAGACAGACGGCGAACCCGGTTTCGAGCAGTCCCGCCACAACGACCAGCAGCCACGCCATGTGCTGTCCTCCCGTATCCCCGCATACTGTGACCGCTTCGTCAGGCTCTGGTCAGGGTCGCTCTTCAGGCTCGGTGCGATTATGCCCTTACCGGACTCGGGTGCGGACAAACAACGCGGAGGTCAGTCGCCTTCCGTGCGCTCCCTCGTCGCCAGCAGCCGGCGCAGCGAGTACAGCCGGGCCGGGTCCGCGTGTCCCTCGGCCACCCAGGCGTCGAGCGCGCAGTCCGGCTCATCGTGACTGCACGCGCGCGGGCAGCCCTCGGTTCCCGCCACCAGGTCCGGGAAGGCGTTGATGACCCGGGACGGATCGATGTGGGCGAGCCCGAAGGACCGCACGCCCGGGGTGTCGACCACCCAGCCGTCGCCGCCTGCCAGCGGCAGCGCCAGCGCCGAGGTGGTCGTATGCCGGCCACGGCCCGTCACCGCGTTCACATGACCGGTCAGCCGCCGCCGCTCCTCCGGGACCAGCGCGTTCACCAGGGTCGTCTTGCCCACCCCCGAGTGCCCCACGAACGCCGTGATCTTGCCGTCCAGTTCGGCGCGCACCCGGTCCGCCGCGTCGCCGTTCTCCAGCTCCTCGCGGCTGGTGACGACGTACGGGATGTCCAGGTGGCCGTAGAGCTCCAGTAGTTCGTCGGGCTGGGCCAGGTCCGACTTGGTCAGGACCAGCAGGGGGGTCAGCCCACCGTCGAACGCGGCCACCAGGCAGCGGTCGATCAGGCGCGGGCGGGGTTCGGGGTCGGCGAGGGCGGTGACGATGGCCAGTTGGTCGGCGTTGGCGACGACCACGCGCTCGAAGGGGTCGTCGTCGTCCGCCGTGCGGCGCAGCAACGAGGTGCGCGGCGCGATCCGCACGATCCTGGCCAGGGTGTCCTTCTCGCCGGAGAGGTCGCCGACGATGGCCACCCGGTCGCCGACGACGGCGGCCTTGCGGCCCAGCTCGCGGGCCTTCATCGCCATCACGATCCGGTCGTCGACCAGACAGGTCAGCCGGCCCCGGTCCACGGTGAGGACCATGCCCTCGACCGCTTCCTCGTGCTTGGGACGGATGTTCGTACGCGGCCGGTTGCCCTTGCGGTTCGGGCGGCTGCGGATGTCGTCCTCGTCGGTGTGCTTGCCGTAACGGCGCATGATCCCGGTCCGCCCGTCAGTTCCCGAGCATCCCGGTCCACAGTTCGGGGAAGTCCGGCAGGGTCTTGGCCGTCGTCGCCACGTTCTCGATCTGCACGCCCTCGACCGCGAGGCCGATGATCGCGCCGGCGGTCGCCATGCGGTGGTCCTCGTACGTGTGGAAGATGCCGCCGTGCAGCCTGCGCGGCCGGATGTGCAGACCGTCGGCGGTCTCGGTGACGTCACCGCCGAGCTCGTTGATCTCCTTGGTGAGCGCGGCCAGCCGGTCCGTCTCGTGCAGCCGCAGATGCGCGACCCCGCGCAGCGTCGAGGGGGAGTCCGCGAGGGCGGCGACCGCCGCGATGCCCGGCGTCAGCTCGCCGACGTCGCTCAGGTCCACGTCGATGCCGTGCACGGCGCCCGAGCCGTTGAACTCCAGGCCGTACTCGGTCAGTTCGCAGGAACCGCCCATTTCGGTGAAGATCTCGCGCAGCCGGTCACCGGGCTGGGTGGTGCGGGACGGCCAGGCGGGGATCAGCACCTTGCCGCCGGTGATCAGGGCGGCCGCCAGGAACGGCTGGGCGTTGGACAGGTCCGGCTCGACGGTCAGGTCACGGCCGAGCAGCGCGCCGGGCGTGACCCGCCAGACGTTCGGCTCACCGCCCGACTCGGGGGTGTCCACCTGGGCGCCGACCGCGCGCAGCATGTCCACCGTCATCCGGATGTGCGGCACGGAGGGCAGCGTGGAGCCGGTGTGCCGGACCTCCACGCCCTGGTTGAAGCGGGGGCCGGACAGCAGCAGCGCCGACACGAACTGCGACGAGGACGAGGCGTCGATCTCCACCGGCCCGCCGTCCAGGGCACCGCCGCCGTGCACGGTCAGCGGCAGCGCGCCGCGGCCGTCGTCGTCGATCCGGGCACCGAGGGCGCGCAGGGCGTCGATCACACCGTGCAGGGGGCGCTCGTACGACCTCGGGTCGCCGTCGAAACGGATGGTGCCGTCGGCCAGGGCGGCGACCGGGGGCAGGAAGCGCATCACGGTGCCGGCGTTGCCGACGTCGACGGTGGCGGGGCCGCGCAGCCCTGCCGGGAGGATCCGCCAGGCCTCCCCGGAGCCGTCCGGGCCGACGCCCTCCTCGATCTGGATGCCCATGGCGCGCAGCGCGCCGGCCATCAGGAGGGTGTCGCGGGAGCGGAGCGGGCGGCGGACCCAGCCGGGTTCGCTGGCCAGGGCCGCGAGCACGAGGGCTCGGTTGGTGACCGACTTGGACCCGGGCACGTGGACGGTCGCGTCGACGGCCCCGCGCGCGTGGGGGGCGGGCCAGAGGGCGGTGTGTGCGTCGTTCGGGGCCATGGACCCACTCTATAAGGACGCGGTTGTTCGGGTGCGGCGCCGTTGTGGCTGGTCGAGCCCCGGTCCCGGCGTCCTCAGCCGGCCGGTCACCCCTCCAGCAACCAGCGTCCGCCCCCTATCAGCGAACACAGCGACACCGCGTGGAAGAGGAACAGCCACAGGCCCGCCGGTACGTGCGTCAGCCTCGACAACTGGTCCGCGTCCGAGTCCCCCGCCCCGCCCCGCGCCCGCTTCGCCTGTAGCTCGAAAGCGGGACGCACCCCGCCGATCAGCAGGAACCACACCACCGCGTAGGCGAACGCCGCCTGCACCTGGGGCCCCGCCAGCCACGAGACCACCACGAAGGTGCCGCCCGTCAGGACGACCGTCAGGGCGCCGTACGCGTTGCGGATCATGATCAGCATCGCCAGCAGCAGGGCCGTGGCCACCCACAGCAGCAGGGTGATGCGGCTCGCGCCCAGCAGGGCCGCGCCGCCCAGGCCCAGCAAGGGGGGAGCCGTGTAGCCCGCCGCCGCCGTGAGGATCATGCCGAGGCCGTGCGGCTTGCCCCTGCTGACCGTGAGGCCGCTGGTGTCGGAGTGCAGCCGTATCCCGGTCAGCCGGCGGCCGGTGAGCAGCGCCACCAGGCCGTGCCCGCCTTCGTGGGCGATGGTGATCGCGTTGCGGGCGAGGCGCCACAGGCCCTGCGGCACGACCACGGCCACGGCGGCCGCCAGGGTCGCGATCACGACCCACAGGTCCGGTTCGCTCTGGGTACCGACGAGTTCGTCCCAGAGAGAGGTCGCTGTGCTGCTGTCCATGTGTCCGGGGTGCTCCCTGTGTTCCTGCGGAGTCTGGCAGTGTGGCACGTATGTGCGGACGGTATGCATCGAGTCGTAGGCCCGAGGATCTCGCAGGAATCTTTGAGATCGAGAAGTGGGAGCCCGAGGAGACCCTGGAGCCGGACTACAACGTCGCTCCCACCAAAGAGGTCTACGCGGTCCTCGACCGCCCCGTGAAGGACGCCGGCGACCCGCGGCCGGTTCGGCAGCTGCGCAAGCTCAAGTGGGGGCTCGTCCCGTCCTGGGCCAAGACACCCGAGGGCGCCGCCCGGATGATCAACGCGCGGGCCGAGACGGTCCACGAGAAGCCGTCCTACCGCCGGGCCTTCGCCACCCGCCGCTGCATCCTGCCCGCCGACGGCTACTACGAGTGGGTCACCGGCAAGCAGGAGCGGGACCTGGAGGTCGAGGGCCGGAAGAAGCGGCCGCGCAAGCAGCCGTACTTCGTGCTCCCCGCCGACGGGTCGGTGTTCGCGATGGCCGGTCTCTACGAGTTCTGGCGCGACAAGACCCTCCCCGACGACCATCCCGGGGCCTGGTGGGTCACCTGTTCCGTGATCACCACCGAGGCGGAGACGACCCAGCTCGCCGTGGCCCCCGCCGAGGGCCCGCACGCGCTGGCCGAGATCCACCCCCGGATGCCGCTGATGCTCACCCCGGACCGCTGGGACGCCTGGCTCGACCCGGCCCGCACCGACGTCGACGACCTGCGCGAGCTGCTCGCCCCGCCGCCCGCCGGGCTGATGCGCGCCTACCCGGTGACCACCGCCGTCAGCAGCGTCCGCAACAACGGCCCCGAGCTGCTGAAGGAGCTGGAGGGCCCCGTTGAGGGCACACTCTTCTGATGTGACGACCGAGATCATCAGCACCGACGCGGGGGACGCCCGTATCACCTGGCACCCCGCGAAGCAGGCACGGCTCGTGCTCGCCGTCGGCCATGGCGCGGGCGGCGGCATCGAGGCACGCGACCTGAAGGCGCTCGCCGAGGTCCTGCCCGAGCACGGCATGACCGTCGCCCTCGTGGAGCAGCCCTGGCGGGTGGCCGGAAAGAAGGTCGCCCCCGCCCCGAAGACCCTCGACACCGGCTGGCGGGGCGTCTGGCCCGCGCTGACCGCGCCCGGCCTGCCGGTGATCTCCGGCGGCCGCAGCGCCGGCGCCCGTGTCGCCTGCCGTACCGCCACCGAACTCGGCGCCCACGCCGTTCTCGCGCTCGGCTTCCCGCTGCACCCGCCGGGCCGGCCCGAGAAGTCCCGGGCCGCGGAGCTGCTCGGCGCCGGGGTCCCCACCCTGGTCGTCCAGGGCGGCAACGACCCCTTCGGCAGGCCCGAGGAGTTCCCCGACGGCTCCTACGAACTGGTCGAGGTGCCGTACGGCGACCATGGTTTCGCCGTGCCGAAGCGGGCGGGCATCACCCAGGAGCAGGCCGTCGAGGCGGTCACCGGCGCCGTGGTGCAGTGGACCAGGTCACGCGGGTAAAGCTTCGGGAATGTCGAGCTCCGGACCACTGTTGAGGCGGACATGAGTGCTGGCGACCAGCACCGACGTTCGTAGGAGAGGAAGTCCGCCGCATGGGTTCCACCTTCTGCCCGGCCCGCAGCAGTCGCAGCGATCTGGACTGGACCGTGCTGCACGCGGGCAAGACCGCTCCTATTCGAGGGGCGGCGGCAACGGGTAGTCGTCTATCCTCCGATTCTGGTGGCACCGGTCTCGGTGCTGCCCGGAATCTTGAGGAGGTGGGTCCGGTCACCGGTACCGACGCAGGGACCGACAACGGCCAGGCGGAGCTGCCCGAGGGCCAGGGCGCGAGCACGGACACGCCCGCGGAGACCGGCGCCGAGCGCACCGCGCGCTTCGAGCGCGACGCGCTCGAGTTCCTCGACCAGATGTACTCGGCCGCCCTGCGCATGACGCGCAACCCGGCCGACGCCGAGGACCTGGTGCAGGAGACCTACGCCAAGGCGTACGCGTCCTTCCACCAGTTCCGCGAGGGCACCAACCTCAAGGCCTGGCTGTACCGGATCCTCACCAACACCTTCATCAACTCCTACCGCAAGAAGCAGCGTGAACCCCAGCGCTCCGCGGCCGAGGAGATCGAGGACTGGCAGCTCGCGCGTGCCGAGTCGCACATGTCGACGGGTCTGCGCTCGGCGGAGTCGCAGGCGCTCGACCACCTGCCCGACTCGGACGTGAAGGAAGCACTCCAGGCGATCCCCGAGGAATTCCGCATCGCCGTCTATCTCGCGGATGTCGAGGGCTTTGCGTACAAGGAGATCGCGGACATCATGGGGACACCCATCGGTACGGTGATGTCCCGGCTGCACCGGGGCCGCCGTCAACTGCGCGGCATGCTGGAGGACTACGCCCGTGAGCGCGGGCTGGTCCCGGCGGGCGCCGGAGAGTCGAACGAAGCGAAAGGCTCGGGCTCATGAGCTGCGGAGAGCCGCACGAGACGGACTGCAGTGAAGTCCTGGACCACCTGTACGAGTTCCTCGACAGTGAGATGCCGGACGTCGACCGCGACAAGTTCAAGCAGCACTTCATGGAGTGCTCGCCGTGCCTGGAGAAGTACGGGCTAGAAGAGGCCGTGAAGAAGCTCGTGAAGCGCTGCTGCGGTCACGACGACGTGCCGACCGACCTCAGGGCCAAGGTCCTGGGGCGGCTGGACCTGATCCGCTCAGGTCAGGCCGTGCCCGAGCACGATGTCACCGTGACCCCGCAGGACTCCTGACCTCCTGCCCCGGAACAGACGGCCGTCACTCGAACGTGCTAATCGGCGGGTGATACGCCCGCACTCTCCCCCCTGGCCGTCCTAGGCTCCGGAGCCCGGACAGGCATGGTCAGGGGAGGGGCACATGGAGGGGATTCCCGCGCGGGCGCGTGTGTACGTGGCCTGCGTCGCCCTCGGCGCCCTGCTCTGTCTGCTGCCGCTGCCGGCTCTCCGTACGCCCTGGTGGGCCGTCGCCCTCCTGGCCGCGCTGTACGCCGGCTGCGAGCAGATCGCCCGTCGGCGGTTCGCCGGCACCTGCTACCCGGTCCTGCTCGCCGCCGCCTTCCTGCTGCCCGCGCCCGCCGCCGCCCTGGTGGCGGTACCCGGCGCCCTGCTCTCCCAGGGCGCGGTGCTGCGCCGGGTGTGGCGGGCCGCCCAGCTGGCGCTCGCCGTCTGGGCCGCCGGCCGGGTGCACTGGGCGCTGGACGGGCGGGACGCGGTCGTCGCCCCCGACTTCCCGTACGCCCTGGCGCCCGCCGGGGCCGCGGTCCTGGCCTTCTGCCTGGTGCTCGCCCTGCTCGACGGGGGCATCCGCGCGCTGGCCGAGCGGGTGCCGGTGCGCCGGGCCTGGCGCGGGCTGTTCCTGCGCTCCCTCGCACCCGTCGCCGTGCACGGTCTCGCCGGGCTGATGATGGCCGTCCTGTGGCGCAGCCCCTACGGGCCGGTCGCCGCGCTGCTCGTGCTGCTGCCGATGTGCGTGTCCTGGTGGGTGTTCGCGCAGTACCACCGGGAGCGGGCCGCCCATCAGGCCACCATCCGGGCGCTGGTGCAAGCCGTCGACATCAAGGACGGCTACACCCGCGGACACAGCGAGCGCGTCGGGCAGGCCTCGATGATGATCGCCCGCGAGCTGGGCATGGACGCGGAGCGCGTGGAGGTGCTGCGGTTCGCCGGGATCCTGCACGACGTGGGCAAGCTCGGGGTGCCCACCCGGCTGCTGCGCAAGGACGGGCCCCTCACCCCCGAGGAACGGCGGGTCATCGAGCTGCACCCGGAGTACGGCCACGAGATGGTGCGGGGCATCTCCTTCCTCGGCGAGGCGCGGGCCGCCGTACTCCACCACCATGAGCGGCTCGACGGGAGCGGATACCCGTACGGGCTGGTGGGCGGGCAGATTCCCGAGCCCGCGCGGGTCGTGGCCGTCGCCGACGCCTTCGACGCGATGACGTCCACCCGGTCCTACCGGCGGGCCCGGCCCGTCCCCGCGGCCCTGGCGGAGCTGCGGCGGTGCGCGGGGTCGCAGTTCGATCCGGCGATGGTGTCGGCCCTGGTGCGGGTGATCGAGCGGTCCGGATGGCATCCGGAGGTCACCGCGGACGAGGGGCGGGTGCCGGCGCAGGGCTCGCCGGTCGCCGGCCGGCCGGGAGCGCACCGGTGAACTCGTCCCGGCCCGGGTGGATCCGCGTCCTCATCCATGGCTCGGCCGTCCTGCTGGCCGCCGTCGCCCTCGTCGGCACCCTCTGGAACGGTCTGGAGGAACGTCCCGCCGCCCTCGCCTTCGGGCTGCTCATCACGGTGGGCGAGGTCGCCCGGTGGACCGGCGCCCAGGTCCGCGAGGCCGCCCCGCTCGGCGCCGCGGGCGCCCTGTCCTACGCCCTGCTCGGCGAGGAGGCGGGGCAGCCCACGCACCACGGCGTGCTCCAGGTCGTCACCATCGTCGTCCTCGCCGCCCTCCTCGGCAGCGCCCCGCACATCGCCCGCGGCCGCAGCGCGGACCCCGACCAGCTGGCGCGGCGGGTGCTCACCGTGGGCTTCGCCGCGGTCTGCTTCCAGCCCCTGTACAACCGGGGCGTCTTCGACGAGTGGAGCGGCGCCGCCTACGCGCTGCTGCTGCTCGCTCTGCTGGCCCTCACCGCCCTGTGCGACGCCGTGCTCGTTGCCGCGCTCGCCCACTCCAGGACCGGATGGCCGTTCGGCCCGCTGCTCCGGGACGAACTGCGGGCGCTCATCGGCATCGGCTCCGCCGTCTGCGTGACCGGCGCGGTGATGGCCCTCGCGGTGGCCGTCGTCGGGCTGTGGGCGCTGCCCGTGTTCTGTCTGCCGCTGCTGCTCACCCAGCTCTCCTTCCGCCGTTACGCCGCCGTCCGCGCCACCTACCGGCAGACCATCGCCTCCCTCGCCCGGGCCACCGAGGTCGCCGGCTGCACCCCGCCCGGTCACGCCCGCCGGGTCGCCGCGCTCAGCGTCGCCGTCGGCCGGGACCTGGGCCTGGCCGGGGCCGACCTCACCGTGCTGGAGTACGCGGCGCTGATGCACGACATCGGACAGCTCAGCCTGGTCGACCCGGTCCCGGGCGGCGCCACCGCCGGCCTGCCCGCCGCCGAACAGCGCAGGATCGCCCTGCTCGGCGGTGCCGTCGTCCGCCAGACCGGTGTCGACGGCTCGGTCGCCGTGGTCGTCGAGCGGCAGGCCGACCCCTACCCCGAGCAGCCGGTGGCCGCGCGGATCGTCCGGGCGGTGAACGCCTACGAGGAGAAGGCCCAGGGCGCCGGGCCGGGCGGGCCGCTGACGGCGCTGGAGGAGCTGAGACTGGGCACCGCGGGCGACTACGCGCCCGAGGTCGTGGAGGCGCTGGCCAGAGTGCTGTCAAGAGACTGTCTGACCCTGGGTCCGGTGGGGTAACCCATGGGTAATGAGCGCCCCTCCAGCGGTCCGTGGTTGGATGCGAAAGGGAGAGGGTCTCCGAGAGGTTGTCCGGGGGCACAGCCGGCCCACTCCACGGAACTGGCAGGCGGGAATCGTGAGGATCTTCGGCAAGGGACGTCACCGGCCCTCCGCCTCCTGGCGGCAGGCCACCGACCGTGCGTTCACGCTGATCGGCGACGGTCGGTACGAGGACGCGGGCGCGCTCCTGACACGAGCCGCCGATCTGGAGCCCTGGCTGTCCGAGTCCTGGTTCAATCTCGCCCTGCTGCACAAGTTCCGGCACGACTGGGAGCAGGCGCGGGCGGCGGGCCTGAGGGCCGTGGCACTGCTCGACCGGGAGACCGGCGCGCCCGACTGGTGGAACGTCGGCATCGCCGCCACCGCCCTCCAGGACTGGCCGCTGGCCCGGCGGGCCTGGCAGGCCTACGGGCTGCGGGTACCGGGCGGCGCCACCGACTCCGGTGAGCCCCTCGGCATGGACCTCGGCAGCGCGGCCGTACGGCTGTCGCCGGAGGGGGAGGCCGAGGTGGTGTGGGGGCGGCGGCTGGATCCGGCGCGGATCGAGGTGCTGTCGATCCCGCTGCCGTCGTCCGGGCGGCGCTGGGGCGAGGTCGTCCTGCACGACGGCGTACCGCACGGGGAGCGGACCACCACCGCGGGGCACGCCTACCCCGTCTTCGACGAGATCGAGCTGTGGGCGCCCTCGCCGGTGCCGACCTGGGTGGTGCTGCTGGAGGCGGCGACCGAGGAGGACCGGGACGCGCTGGAGCAGCTCGCGGCGGACGCCGGGTTCGCGGCGGAGGACTGGTCGTCCTCGGTACGGCTGCTGTGCCGGACCTGCTCCGAGTCCCGGATGCCCTCCGACGAGGGCGACGGGGAGCACCTGGATCCGCACGACCACAGCGAGCCGGGGCACCCGGGACCGCTCGGGCACCGGACGGACGGGCAGTTGTGGGTGCCGGAGCGCGAGTGCGGGGTGGCCGCGCCGGCTTCCCTGGTGCGGGGGCTGCTGGACGGCTGGGTCGCGGACAGCCCGGATTCGCGGGACTGGCGGGATCTGGAAGAGGTCTGCTGACACAGCGCCGTACCCTGTATCCGCACCGAATCCCAGTTTTCCAGGAAGGCGTACGTCGGTCATGGCGCAGCAGGACACCGATCAGCAGCACGCGGGCGTGCTCCCCGTGGACGACGAGGGTTTCGTCATCGACACCGAGGAGACCGAGGAGCGCGAGAGCGCCTGGCGCGAGCGGGGTGTCTCGCGGCCGATCACCGTGGTGGGCAACCCGGTGCTCCACAAGGAGTGCCAGGACGTCACCGACTTCGGCCCCGAGCTGGAGCAGCTGATCGCGGACATGTTCGCCTCGCAGCGCACCGCGGAGGGCGTGGGCCTGGCCGCCAACCAGATCGGCGTGGACCGCAAGGTCTTCGTCTACGACTGTCAGGACGACCAGGGGGCGCGGCACGTCGGCGTCGTCTGCAACCCCAGGCTGGTGGATCTGCCCGCGGACAAGCGCCGGCTCGACGACAGCAACGAGGGCTGCCTGTCCGTGCCGACTGCGTACGCGCCGCTCGCCCGTCCCGACTACGCCGAGGTGACCGGGCAGGACGAGAAGGGCAACCCCATCAAGGTGCGCGGCACCGGCTACTTCGCGCGCTGCCTCCAGCACGAGACCGATCATCTCTACGGCTACCTCTACATCGACCGGCTCTCCAAGCGTGAACGCAAGGACGCGCTGCGGCAGATGGCCGAGAACGAGCCCCGCTACCCGGTCGTCGCCAACGGCTGACGTCCCGCGAGGTTTCCCCCGTCACAAACGCACGGCGCCTGGTCAGGAACCCCTTCCTGACCAGGCGCCGTTCGTCTGTGCGTCGCACATTCGATCCCATCCGTGCAGCTACTGATCCATAATCAGTCACACAAGGGGAGATTCTCGGCACTGTGGGGTAGTGAATGGAGCAAATCCGTTCCCAGATCAGTCAGTTGTGGTGCTGAATGGGAAGTGCGGGGATACGCAACGGCGCACGCCCGGCACGGCGGGAGGGGTGTGCCAACTCGCGGCTGAGAGGGGTTTGTTCGTGCATGCTTTCTCACACAGCACCACATCGACGCCGACGGCGGTCGCGGTCCCACCATCGCTGTCCCTTCCGGTGATCGAGTCGGCGTTTCCGAGGCAACTGCACCCGTATTGGCCGCGGCTTCAGGAGAACACGCGCACCTGGCTGCTGGAAAAACGGCTCATGCCGGCGGACAAGGTGGCGGAATATGCCGACGGTCTTTGCTACACCGACCTCATGGCGGGGTACTACATCGGCGCCCCCGAGGAGGTCCTCCAGGCCATTGCGGACTACAGCGCGTGGTTCTTCGTCTGGGACGACCGGCATGACCGCGACATCGTGCACCGCCGCCCGTCCGCCTGGCGGCGGCTGAGATTCCGGTTGCACACGGCCCTCGACTCCCCCCAGGACCACCTGCACCACGAGGACCCGCTGGTGGCCGGGTTCGCGGACAGCATGGTGCGGCTGTACTCCTTCCTGCCGCCGACGTGGAACGCCCGGTTCGCCCGGCACTTCCACACGGTGATCGAGGCCTACGACCGGGAATTCCACAACCGCACGCACGGGATCATCCCCACGGTCGAGGACTACCTCGCCCTGCGCCGCCTCACCTTCGCGCACTGGATCTGGACCGATCTGCTGGAGCCGAGCGCCGGACGTGAACTCCCGGATTCGGTGCGGAAACACCCCGCATATCGGCGGGCGGCGCTGCTGAGCCAGGAATTCGCCGCCTGGTACAACGACCTCTGTTCACTGCCCAAGGAAATAGCGGGCGATGAGGTGCACAATCTCGGAATCAGTCTCATCAAGCATCACGGACTGACTCTGGAAGAAGCGGTGGTGGAACTCCGGCGGCGCATAGAGGAATGCATATCCGAATTCCTGGTCGCCGAGCGGGCCGCCCTCCGCCTCGCCGACGGTCTCGCCGACGGCACCCTGCAGGGAAAGGAAATGAGTGCCGCGGTGCGGGCCTGCGTCTGCAATATGCGCAACTGGTTCAGCACCGTCTACTGGTTCCACCACGAGTCCGGCCGGTACATGGTCGACAGCTGGGACGACCGGTCCACGCCCCCGTACGTCAACAACGAAGCGGCAGGTGAGAAATGACCGTCGAGTCTGCTAAGCCCGAAGCGCAGATATATGCGGAATCGGAACTCCGTGAACCGCCTGTCGCCGGCGGTGGTGTCCCGCTTCTCGGACACGGCTGGAAACTGGTGCGCGACCCGCTCGCTTTCATGGCGGCGCTGCGCGCGCACGGGGATGTCGTCCGGCTGCGGCTGGGCCCCAAGACGGTGTACGCCGTCACCGCTCCGCATCTCACCGGTGCCCTGGCCCTCAGCCCCGACTTCAAGATCGACGGGCCGCTGTGGGAGTCCCTCGAAGGGCTGCTCGGCAAGGAGGGCGTGGCCACCGCCAACGGCCCCCGGCACCGGCGCCAGCGGCGCACCATCCAGCCCGCGTTCCGGCTCGACGCGATCCCCGCGTACGGGCCGATCATGGAGGAGGAGGCGCATGCGCTGGCCGTGCGCTGGCGGCCCGGCGAGACGATCGACTGCACCTCGGAGTCCTTCCGGGTGGCCGTCCGGATCGCCGCCCGCTGTCTGCTGCGCGGCGACTTCATGGATGAGCGGGCCGAGCGGCTGTGCATTGCGCTCGCCACCGTCTTCCGCGGTATGTACCGCCGGATGGTGATACCGGCCGGGCCGCTCTACCGGCTGCCTCTCCCGCCGAACCGCAAATTCAACCGGGCGCTGGCCGATTTGCATCTCCTCGTCGACGAGATCGTGGCCGAGCGACGGGCATCTGGTCAAAAGCCGGACGATTTGCTGACGGCCTTGCTGGAGGCGAAGGACGACAATGGCGAACCGATCGGGGAACAGGAGATCCACGACCAGGTCGTCGCGATACTCACCCCCGGCAGCGAAACCGTCGCGTCCACGGTCATGTGGCTGCTGCAGGTGCTCGCGGAACATCCTGAGCAAGCCGACCGGGTGGCCGCGGAGGTCGAATCCGTCACTGGCGGCCGACCCGTCGCATTCGCGGATGTCCGGGCGCTGCGGCACACCAACAATGTCGTCGTCGAGGCGATGCGTTTGCGTCCGGCCGTCTGGATATTGACGCGCCGGGCGGTGACCGGCACCCAGCTCGGCGGGTATCGCATTCCGGCGGGGGCGGACATCATCTACAGCCCGTATGCGATCCAGCGCGACCCGGAGTCGTACCGGGACAACCTTCGCTTCGACCCCGACCGCTGGCTTCCGGAACGCGCGAAGGAGGTCCCGAAATACGCCATGAGCCCGTTCAGCGTGGGCAACCGCAAGTGCCCGAGCGACCACTTCTCCATGGCGCAGCTGACGCTGATCACGGCGGCGGTGGCCTCGAAGTACCGCTTCGAGCAGGTGCCCGGATCCCAGGACGGCACCCGGGTGGGCATCACGCTCCGGCCGCACAACCTGCTGCTCAAGCCGGTGCCCAGGTGACGGCTCAGGCCGCCTCGGGGCCCCGGAAGGTGCGCCGGTAGGCGTTCGGGGTGGTCCCGAGGGTACGGACGAACTGGTGGCGCAGCGCCGCCGCGGTGCCGAACCCGGCCCGGCTCGCGACGGCGTCCACCGTCTCGTCCGTGGTCTCCAGCAACTGCTGCGCCAGCAGTACGCGTTGCCGCAGGATCCAGCGGTAGGGCGTGGTGCCCGTCTCCTGCTGGAAGCGGCGGGCGAAGGTGCGCGGCGACATGTGCGCGAGGTCGGCGAGCTGCTCGACGGTGACCTCCTCGTCGAGATGCCGCTCCATCCAGGTCAGGACATCGCCGACCGTGTCGCACTGGGAGCGGGGCAGCGGGCGGTCGATGTACTGCGCCTGCCCGCCGTCCCGGTGCGGCGGCACCACCATGCGCCGGGCGATGGCGTTGGCGACCTCCACGCCCTCCTCCTTGCGCACCAGGTGCAGACAGGCGTCGATGCCGGCGGCCGTGCCCGCCGAGGTGATCACCGGGTCCTCGTCCACGTACAGCACGTCGGGCTCGATCACCGCGCGCGGGAAGCGCCGGGCGAGCTCGTCGGCCTGCCGCCAGTGCACCGCGCAGCGCCGGTCGTCCAGCAGCCCGGCCGCGCCGAGCACGAACACGCCGGAACAGACGCTGAGCACCCGGGTGCCCCGGTCAACGGCCCGTACCAGGGCGTCGAGCAGCGCGGGCGGGTACTCCCGGCCGAGGTAGCCGCTGCCGGCCGGCACGGCGATCAGATCGGCCTCCTCCAGGCGGTCGAGGCCGTACGGGGTGGAGACCGTGAACCCGGGGATGTGCGTGCTCAGCGCCGGGCCCTCGGCCGAGACGACCGCGAAGTCGTACACCGGGAGCCCCTCGTCACTGCGGTCGAGGCCGAAGATCTCGCAGACGACCCCGAGTTCGAAGGGATGCACGCCGTCGAGCAGGGCCACCGCCACGTTTCTCAGCATGCGGTCAGTGTCGCACGGAGCTGGCAGTAATTCGATGGTGTACGGCAGTCCTGCCACTGTCAGGAGTGTCTGCCTGGTACGACGATTACCTCATGGACGCATTCCTCGGAACTCTGACCGTGACCGTTCTCCTCTTTCTGCTCGCCGCCCCGGCGCTCGTGGGCCTGCGCCACGAGCGCCGGACCGACCGCCAGCTCCGGCAGGCCGGTGCTCAGCAGGCCGGTGCTCAGAAGTCCTCGTCCAGGTCGACCGTGCCCTCCACCGCGACCTGGTACGCCGAAGGGCGCCGCTCGAAGAAGTTGGTGAGCTCCTGAACCCCCTGCAACTCCATGAAGGAGAAGGGGTTCTCCGAGCCGTACACCGGGGCGAAGCCGAGCCGGGTCAGCCGCTGGTCGGCGACGCACTCCAGGTACTGCCGCATCGAGTCGGTGTTCATGCCCGGGAGGCCGTCACCGCACAGGTCGCGCGCGAACTGCAGCTCGGCCTCGACGGCCTCCCGCAGCATGTCGGTGACCTGCTGCCGGAGCTGGTCGTCGAAGAGCTCCGGCTCCTCCTTGCGGACGGTGTCGACGACGTCGAAGGCGAAGCTCATGTGCATCGACTCGTCGCGGAACACCCAGTTGGTGCCGGTGGCCAGGCCGTGCAGCAGGCCCCGGCTGCGGAACCAGTAGACGTACGCGAAGGCGCCGTAGAAGAACAGGCCCTCGATGCAGGCGGCGAAGCAGATCAGGTTGAGCAGGAAGCGGCGGCGGTCGGCCTGGGTCTCCAGGCGGTCCAGCTTCTCCACCTCGTTGATCCACTTGAAGCAGAACCCGGCCTTCTCGCGGATGGAGGGGATGCTCTCCACCGCGTCGAAGGCCGCCGCCCGGTCCTCCGGGTCGGGGAGGTAGGTGTCCAGCAGCGTCAAGTAGAACTGGACGTGCACGGCCTCCTCGAAGAGCTGGCGGCTCAGGTACAGCCGCGCCTCGGGGGAGTTGATGTGCTTGTACAGCGTCAGCACCAGGTTGTTCGCCACGATCGAGTCACCCGTCGCGAAGAAGGCGACCAGCCGGCCGATCAGGTGCTGCTCGGAGGGTGTGAGCTTGGCGAGGTCGGTGACGTCCGAGTGGAGGTCGACCTCCTCCACGGTCCAGGTGTTCTTGATGGCGTCCCGGTAGCGCTCGTAGAAGTCGGGGTAGCGCATGGGGCGCAGGGTCAGCTCGAAGCCCGGGTCGAGGAGATTCTGGTTACGGGTAGTCATTACTGGCAGGCCTCGCAGGACTCGGGGTTCTCAAGGGAGCAGGCGACGGCCTCTTCGGAGGTCGCCTGCTGGACGGGGACGGTGGCCTGGGCCGCGCGGGCGATGCGGGTCGCCGGGCGCGAGCGCAGGTAGTACGTCGTCTTCAGCCCGGACTTCCAGGCGTACGCGTACATCGAGGAGAGCTTGCCGATGGTCGGCGTCTCCAGGAAGAGGTTCAGGGACTGGGACTGGTCCAGGAACGGGGTCCGGGCCGCGGCCATGTCGATCAGTCCGCGCTGCGGGATCTCCCACGCCGTGCGGTACAGCCGCCGTACCTCCTCCGGGATCCACCCGAAGTCCTGCACCGAGCCGTTCGCCTCGCGCAGCGCCTCGCGGGTGCGGGCGTCCCAGACGCCCAGCTCCTTCAGCTCCCGCACCAGGTAGGAGTTGACCTGGAGGAACTCGCCGGACAGCGTCTCGCGCTTGAACAGGTTGGACACCTGCGGCTCGATGCACTCGTAGACGCCGGCGATGGAGGCGATGGTGGCGGTGGGCGCGATGGCGAGGAGGAGGGAGTTGCGCATCCCGACCTCGGCGATCCGCTCGCGCAGCGCCGACCACCGCTCGGGCCAGGTGAGTTCGGTGTCGTAGTGGTCGGGGTGCAGGACGCCCCGCGCGGTACGGGTCTTCTCCCAGGCCGGCAGCGGGCCGTTGCGCTCGGCGAGGTCGGCGGAGGCCTCGTAGGCGGCGAGCATCACGCGCTCGGCGATCCGGGTGGAGAGCGCCTTGGCCTCCGGCGAGTCGAAGGGCAGCCGCAGCTTGAAGAAGACGTCCTGCAGGCCCATCGCGCCCAGGCCCACGGGGCGCCACTTGGCGTTGGAGCGGCCCGCCTGCTCGGTCGGGTAGAAGTTGATGTCGACGACCCGGTCGAGGAAGGTGACGGCCGTACGGACCGTCTCGTCCAGGCGTTCCCAGTCGATGCCGCCCTGGTCGACGAAGGCACCGAGGTTCACCGACCCCAGGTTGCAGACCGCGGTCTCCCCGTCGTCGGTGACCTCCAGGATCTCGGTGCAGAGGTTGGAGGAGTGGACCACATGGCCCGGCAGGGCGGTCTGGTTGGCGGTGCGGTTGGCGGCGTCCTTGAAGGTCATCCAGCCGTTGCCGGTCTGCGCGAGGGTGCGCATCATGCGGCCGTACAGGTCACGGGCGGGGATGGTCCGGCGGGCGAGCCCGCCGGCCTCCGCCTTGCGGTACGCCGCGTCGAACTCCTCGCCCCACAGGTCGACCAGCTCGGGCACGTCGGCGGGGGAGAACAGGCTCCACGGCTCGTCGGCGTTCACCCGGCGCATGAACTCGTCCGGCACCCAGTGCGCGAGGTTGAGGTTGTGCGTACGGCGGGCGTCCTCGCCGGTGTTGTCGCGCAGCTCCAGGAACTCCTCGATGTCGGAGTGCCAGGTCTCCAGGTAGACCGCGGCGGCTCCCTTGCGGCGGCCGCCCTGGTTCACGGCGGCGACGGAGGCGTCGAGGGTCTTCAGGAACGGGACGATGCCGTTGGAGTGCCCGTTGGTACCGCGGATCAGCGAACCCCGGGCGCGGATGCGGGAGTACGACAGCCCGATGCCGCCGGCGTGCTTGGAGAGCCGGGCGACCTGGTGGTAGCGGTCGTAGATGGAGTCCAGCTCGTCCTTGGGGGAGTCGAGGAGGTAGCAGGACGACATCTGGGGGTGCCGGGTGCCGGAGTTGAAGAGCGTGGGGGAGGAGGGGAGGTAGTCGAGACGGCTCATGAGCCGGTAGAGCGCGGCGACTTCGTCCAGCGCGCGGACGGTGTCGTCCTCGGCGAGACCGGCGGCGACGCGGAGCAGGAAGTGCTGGGGGGTCTCGACGACCTTGCGGGTGAGGGGGTGCCGCAGGAGGTACCGGCTGTGCAGGGTGCGCAGTCCGAAGTAACCGAAGCGGTCGTCGGCGCCCGGGTCGACCAGCGCGTCCAGGCGCTCGGCGTGGATCCGTACGAACTCCGCGGTCCGGTCGGCGATGAGTCCCTCCCGGTGGCCGACCGCGACCGACCCGGTGAAGGACGTGACGCCCTGGGAGGCGGCCTCCTCGCGGATGCCGAGGGTGAGCAGCCGGGCGGCCAGCCGGGAGTAGGCGGGGTCCTCGGAGATGAGCCCGGCCGCCGCCTCGGTGGCCAGCTCGCGCAACTCCGCCTCGTCCGCGCGGGCGGACCGGCCGCGCAGCGCGGCGGCGGCGACCCGGCCGGGGTCGGCGTCGGGGAGGTCGGCGGTCAGCTCGGTCAGGGTCCGCAGCAGCGCGGTTCCGGGACCGTCGGTCTCCACCTGGGCGGCTGAAGCTGAAGCCGGGTCGGCTGGCGCGATGGTCACTGGGGGCTCTCCCTCGCTCGGCACGGGGCCTTGCGGAGGGCAGGAGGCAGCTCACGAGCGCACGGGGCGTCGCGTCCACCGGCCCATTCCTCGAGGCCCGGACGTCTGGCACCCGGACCGGACGGCCGGGTGCGCTGTCGGCAGGTCCTCGGACTGACGATCGGGCACGGATGTGCCCAAGTACACCGTTGCGGGACAGTTCCGGATTCGCACCGGATTCCCCTGCGGCGACAGCGAGCACGAGCATACATCTTGTGCCGCCCCGCGATGTCACCCCCAGATGTTGTGTCGCGTCGGCTTCAGAGCGTCAACTCATAGGTGAGGAGAGTGAAGTCGCCGTGCTCCGGGATGGGGTTCCAGTCGCGTTCCGGGGCGCGCCGGAAGCCGAGGCGCTCGTAGATGCGGTGGGCGGTGTGCATCAGGGCCTGGGTGGACAGGACGATGCCCGTGCACCCCGTCGTCGTGCGCGCCCGGTCGACGCAGGCGCGCACGAGGGCTTCTCCCACGCCCCGGCCGCGGGCCGCGTGCGCCACCGCCAGCATGCGGATCTCCGCCTCCCCGGGGCGGGCGAGATCGGCCATGGGGCCGCCGGCCGGCACGAAGGTGACGCCGCCGAGGAGCCGGTCGCACTCCGCGGCCACCAGGACCTCGGCGGCCGCCGCCCGCTTGGCGACAGCGCGGAGTTCACCGAGGTACCAGTCGGCCTCGCCGAAGGTGAGGAGGCCGTCCTGGAGGTAGGCGCGGGCGGTGATCTCGCCCAGTTCGTCGTGTTCGGCGGGTTCCACCGGCCGGATCTGGAAGTCCATGCGGTCAAGTGTGGACGACGACGGGCCGCCGATGTCCTGCATTTCGGCGGCCCGCTGCGGGTGGGGTTCCCGGTCAGGGAATCGGCTTCAGTTCCTTCTGCACGCCCGGATCGCCCGCGTCCGCCGTGTAGTCCTCGGGGCTCGTCTCGTCGATGCCCTCGGGGGCCTTCGCCGCCCTCAGGACGAAGGTAAGGACCACGGTGACGACCAGGTTCAGCACGAACGCCGTCAGGCCGATGTAGCCGATCTCCCCGATGCCGGGGATCTCCTTCGACGAACCGCCGAAGTGCTTCTGCGTCGGCGAGGCGACACCGTACGCCGCCACCGTGCCGTAGAGCATGCCGACCGCCCAGCCGCCGAGCAGCGCCCAGCGGTGGAACCAGCGGGTGAACAGGCCGCCGACCAGGGCCGGGAAGGTCTGCAGGATCCAGATGCCGCCCAGCAGCTGGAAGTTGATGGCGACCGTCTTGTCCATCGTCAGGACGAAGGCCAGCGCGCCCACCTTCACCAGCAGGGACACGATCTTGGAGACCTTGGTCTCCTGCTGCGGGGTGGCGTCCGGCCTGATGAAGTCCTTGTAGATGTTGCGGGTGAAGAGGTTCGCCGCCGCGATGGACATGATGGCCGCCGGCACCAGGGCGCCGATGCCGATCGCCGCGAAGGCCACGCCCGCGAACCAGTCCGGGAACATGTTCTCGAACAGCTGCGGGATCGCCAGCTGGCCGTTGTCCACCTTCACCCCGGCCGCGATCGCCATGAAGCCGAGCAGCGCGAGCAGACCGAGCATCAGCGAGTACAGCGGCAGGATCGTGGTGTTGCGGCGGATCACCTCACGGCTCCCGGAGGAGAGGGTCGCGGTGATCGAGTGCGGGTACATGAACAGCGCCAGCGCCGAGCCCAGCGCCAGGGTGGCGTACGTCCACTGGCCGGCCTCCGGTGGGACGAGACCGCCCACCCCGGTGGTGGTGAACTTCTCGCCCGCGTCGGCGAAGATGTCGTCGAACCCGCCCAGCTTGATCGGGATGTAGATGATCGCCACCGCGATCACCAGATAGATCAGGGTGTCCTTGACGAAGGCGATCAGCGCCGGGGCGCGCAGCCCCGAGGAGTAGGTGTACGCGGCCAGCACACCGAACGCGATCAGCAGCGGCAGGTCCTTGATGAACCAGTTGGTGTCCTCCCCGCCGCCGACGCCCATCACGTCCAGCACCGCCTGGATGCCGACGAGTTGCAGCGCGATGTACGGCATGGTGGCGAGGATGCCGGTCAGGGCCACCGCCAGCGACAGGCCCTTGGAGCCGAAGCGGCCGCGCACGAAGTCCGACGTCGTCACGTACCCGTGCTTGTGGGAGACCGACCACAGGCGGGGCAGGAACGTAAAGATCAGCGGGTAGACCAGGATCGTGTACGGCACCGCGAAGAAGCCCGCCGCGCCGGCCGCGTAGATCGCCGCCGGGACCGCCACGAAGGTGTACGCCGTGTACAGGTCGCCGCCGAGCAGGAACCAGGTGACCCAGGTGCCGAACGACCGTCCGCCCAGGCCCCATTCGTCGAGGCTGTGCTCGTTCTCGGCCTTGCGCCAGCGCGCGGCGAGGAAGCCCATGACCGTGACGGCCAGGAAGAAGAAGATGAAGACGGCGAGTGCGACGCCGTTCACGCCGTCGTTCACTTGCCGCCTCCACGACGTGCGCGCTGGTCACGCTGCCACAGCTTGTACGCGACCATCGTCAGCGCGGTCGACAGGACCACCCAGGCCATCTGGTACCAGTAGAAGAACGGGATGCCGATGAAGGCCGGGTCGGTTTTCGCGTACGACCCGACCCACAGCATCGCCACGAAGGGCGCGAACAGGCAGAGGGCGATGACGACGCGCGCGGGCGTCACCACCGGCTCTCCGCTCGCCTCTGGGGCTTGTGACATCTGACGGCTCCGTCCCCTCGCTGATCACCTGAAAACGCGCAGGCAATCTAGGTCACGGTGTCGCAGAAACGGAACCCCTCGTCCGTATATCGGTCCGGCCAACTGGCCTCAGCAGCACCGGAAACCCTGGCGCGGGTCCGACTCCTGCCGGTCCGTCCGCATCCGCTCGAAGGAGCGGCGGCGGGAACAGCCCGGCCGGGGCGACGATCGAGCCGAGGGCCGCGGCGATCATCCAGGCGGCGGAGACGTCCGCCCCGCGGGCCGGCGCGAGTACCGCCCAGCCGGTGGCGCCGACCAGTCCGACGAGGGTCCATGACGATGGTTCGAGTGTTCGCGGTGCGCACCGGGTCGTCCTCCCGTCCATGCGATGACGGGGAGGACCGTAGTGCCGGAAGGGAAGGGGCGCTGTACCGCGGGCGCTGACTCGGTCGAAGCTTCAACCGGCTTATTACTACGGCCGCTCAGCCTCGCCACGCTGTGTTGTCCCGGGGGCGCCCCCCCCAGCCCCCGGCCGACGCCGCTGCCGCCCGGGCTCACTCCTGCGGCCGCTTCAGCCTCGCGACGGCACTACTCCTGCGGCCGCTTCAGCCTCGCCACGAACTTGTAGCGGTCGCCCCGGTACACCGACCGCACCCACTCCACCGGCCGGCCGTCCCGGGCCAGGGAGTGGCGGGAGAGCATCAGCATCGGCAGGCCCACGTCCGTGCCGAGCAGGCCCGCCTCGCGGGGTGTGGCCAGCGAGGTCTCGATGGTCTCCTCGGCCTCGGCGAGATGGACGTCGTAGACCTCGGCCAACGCGGTGTAGAGGGACGTGTACTTCACCAGGCTGCGCCGGAGTGCCGGGAAGCGCTTGGCGCTCAGGTGGGTCGTCTCGATCGCCATCGGCTCGCCGTTGGCCATGCGCAGGCGTTCGATGCGCAGCACACGCCCGCCCGCGGTGATGTCGAGCAGACCGGCGAGGCGGTCGTCGGCGGTGATGTAGCCGATGTCCAGCAGCTGCGAGGTCGGTTCGAGGCCCTGGGCGCGCATGTCCTCGGTGTACGAGGTGAGTTGGAGCGCCTGGGAGACCTTCGGCTTGGCGACGAAGGTGCCCTTGCCCTGGATCCGCTCCAGGCGGCCCTCGACGACCAGTTCCTGCAGGGCCTGACGCACCGTCGTGCGGGAGGTGTCGAACTCCGCCGCCAGCGTGCGCTCGGGCGGGACGGGGGTGCCCGGCGCCTGTGTCTCCGTCATGTCCAGCAGATGCTTCTTCAAGCGGTAGTACTTGGGCACGCGCGCGGTACGGACGGTCGCCCCAACCTCGTTCTCCGCACTGCTGACGTCGGTGCTCATGCTCTGCCTTCCCGGCTCCGGATGCGGCTCACCTCGTGATCCCCTCTGTATACCCTCACCACCACTTTTGGTCTAGTCCATAGAGCCAAGTGGTCTAGCGGACGAGAGTACTCCGGCGCCGGTGTTTTCGCTGCCTTCTTACTTAAAGGTTCCTGCATATGTAGGTCACATAACGGCTGGTCAGAGCGGGTTCCGGCCCCCTTGACAGGATTTTTGGTCTGGTCCAAGCTCCGGGTACTGGTCTACACCATTGGTCCAGGTCCCGGCCCATGGGCGGGGGGTTCATGGGCATCCCTGAGGAGGGTGGCGTGAAGCGCAAGCTGATATCCGCGATCGGTGTCGCGGCAATGATGGTCTCCATCGCGGCGTGCGGGGGCGACGACGGCGACGAGGGCGGCAAGGCCGGCGCGGACGGTTACGCGGGCCAGACCCTCACCGTCTGGGTGATGGACGGTTCTTCCCCCGACCAGTGGCAGAAGGACGTTGCCGCCGCCTTCGAGAAGAAGACCAAGGCGAAGGTCAAGTTCGAGATCCAGCAGTGGAACGGCATCCAGCAGAAGCTCACCACCGCCCTGTCGGAGGAGAACCCGCCGGACGTCTTCGAGATCGGCAACACCCAGACCCCGGCCTACGCCAAGACCGGCGGCCTCGCCGACCTGGCCGACCTGAAGGCCGAGATCGGCGCCGAGTGGACCGAGTCGCTGAACAACTCCTCGGTCTTCGAGGGCAAGCAGTACGCGGCGCCCTGGTACTTCGCCAATCGTGTCGTCCTCTACAACAAGAGCGTCTGGGCCGACGCGGGCATCAAGGACACCCCCAAGACCCGCGACGAGTTCTACAAGGACCTGAAGACGATCGGCGAGAAGACCGACGCCGAGCCGATCTACCTGCCCGGCCAGAACTGGTACCACTTCGTCGGCCTCACCATCGGTGAGGGTGCCGAACTGGTGAAGAAGGACGGCGACAAGTACGTCTCCAACCTCGACGACCCCAAGGTCGCCGCCGCCATGGAGACGTACAAGAAGTTCCAGTCCCTCTCCGAGGCCCCCAAGGACAAGGACGAGGCCACCCCGCAGCAGGGCGAGGTCTTCGGCAAGGGCAACGTCGGCGCCTTCATCGGCATGGGCTGGGAAGCCGGCATCGCCATCGAGGCCAACCCGAAGATCGAGAAGGAGATCGGCTACTTCACCATCCCCGGTCCCACGGCCGACAAGCCCGAGGGTGTCTTCCTCGGCGGCTCCAACCTCGCCGTCGCCGCGGGCAGCAAGAAGCAGGAACTGGCCAAGGAGTTCCTGCG
This sequence comes from Streptomyces sp. NPDC002779, assembly GCF_042888685.1. NCBI lineage: Bacteria > Bacillati > Actinomycetota > Actinomycetes > Kitasatosporales > Streptomycetaceae > Streptomyces > Streptomyces sp. NPDC002779. The sequence goes on along the minus strand of NZ_JBIAQC010000001.1, from coordinate 462,101 downwards.
GATCGCGCTGTCCGACAAGCACGAGGGCCAGCTCGCCAAGCTCAACGGCGTCATCCCCAACAAGGAGTCGCTGCAGAGCAACCTCGAGGGCAACGTCGTCGCCGAGGCCGCCGCGCCGGCCGCCGCGGGCGGTGGCACCACGCCGCTGATCGCCGAATGGGCCGCCGTCGAGAACGCGCCCAACCCGATCAAGACCTACATGACCGCCGTGCTGAACGGAAAGTCCCCGGCCGAGGCGGCAGCCCAGGTCGAGGAGGAGTTCAACAAGCGTCTGTCGCAGCAGCAGTAGACGCGCCGGGCCGGGGGCCGCTCGCAGCGGCCCCCTTCCCGCGTTCAGGCAGGTCTAGGAGGAAGAGAACGCGAGCATGACCGTGCAGACCGAACGGCCGCCCTCCGGCCCGGCGGACGTCCACAAGGACTCCTCGGGCTCCGGCGGGCCCACCCCGAGAGCCGCCTCCCGCATCGGCGCGCTGGCTCCGTACCTCCTGCTGCTGCCCGCCTGCGCGGCCTCCGTGCTGCTGCTCGGCTGGCCGTTGCTGAAGGACGCGCTGCTGTCGTTCCAGAACCTCAACATGGCGCAGCTGATCCAGCACGTCACCGAGTGGAACGGCATCGACAACTACACCGAGGTCCTCGGCAGCGAGGACTTCTGGCGCGTCACCGTGCGCTCGATCCTGTTCACGGCGGTCAACGTCGTCCTGACCATGGTTCTCGGCGCGCTCGTCGGCCTGCTGCTCGCCCGCCTCGGCCGGCGGATGCGGTTCACCCTGCTGGTCGGCCTGGTGCTGGCCTGGGCGATGCCCGTGGTCGCCGCCACCACCGTCTACCAGTGGCTCTTCGCCCAGCGCTTCGGCGTGGTCAACTGGGTGCTGGACAAGCTCGGCTGGCACTCGATGGCCGATTACAGCTGGACCAGCCACCAGATGTCGACGTTCTTCGTCGTCACCCTGCTGATCGTCTGGATGTCGATCCCGTTCGTGGCGATCAACCTCTACGCGGCCACCACCACCATCCCCGCCGAGCTCTACGAGGCCGCCGCCCTCGACGGCGCCGGCCCCTGGAAGAGCTTCGCCACGGTCACCTTCCCGTTCCTGCGGCCCTTCCTCTACGCCACCACGTTCCTCGAGGTCATCTGGATCTTCAAGGCGTTCGTGCAGGTGTACACGTTCAACCAGGGCGGCCCCGACCGCCTCACCGAGATCCTGCCGGTCTACGCCTACATCGAGGGCGTCGGCAACCAGCACTACGGCATGGGCGCCGCCATCGCCCTGCTGACCATCCTGATCCTGCTCGGCCTCACCGCCTACTACCTGCGGATCGTGCTCAAGCAAGAGAAGGAAGAGGAGGCCGGGCTGTGAAGCGCTCGCTCTTCGGCCGTATCTGGCCCAACGCCACGGCCGTCGTCCTGTTCATCGGGTTCGTCTTCCCCGTGTACTGGATGTTCGCCACGGCCTTCAAGCCGACCGGCGACATCATCTCGGAGAACCCCGTCTGGTTCCCGACCGACATCACCTTCGAGCACTTCAAGACCGCCACCGGCGTCGACAACTTCTGGAACCTGGTCCGGAACTCCCTGACGGTGACGGTCCTCGCGGTCGTCTTCTCCCTGGTCATCGCGCTGGCCGGCGCCTTCGCCCTGGCGCGGATGAAGTTCAAGGGGCGGCGCGGCTTCATCATCGGCTTCATGCTGGCCCAGATGGCACCCTGGGAGGTCATGATCATCGCGATGTACATGATCGTCCGGGACGCGGACATGCTCAACAGCCTCGTCCCGCTGACGGCCTTCTACACGATGATGATCCTCCCCTTCACCATCCTCACCCTGCGCGGATTCGTCGCCGCCGTCCCGGCCGAGTTGGAGGAGGCGGCGATGGTCGACGGCTGCACCCGGGCGCAGGCCTTCCGGCGCGTCATCCTGCCGCTGCTCGCCCCCGGACTGATGGCCACCTCGCTGTTCGGCTTCATCACCGCCTGGAACGAGTTCGCCCTCGTCCTGGTCCTCAACAAGGAGGCCGAGGCACAGACCCTCCCGCTGTGGCTGACCAGCTTCCGCACCGTCTTCGGCGACGACTGGGGCGCCACCATGGCCGCCTCCTCGCTCTTCGCCGTACCGATCCTCATCCTCTTCGTCTTCCTCCAGCGCCGGGCGGTCAGCGGTCTGACCGACGGTGCCGTGAAGGGATAACGCCCACCGATGACGACATTCGCCAGCGACACCCTGACCCGGGACGCGCTGACCGTCCTGCAGCCCGGCTTCCCCGGCACCGAGGCCCCCGACTGGCTGCTGCGCCGCCTCGGTGAGGGCCTCGCCTCCGTCGGCCTGTTCGGCCGCAACATCGCCACGCCCGAGCAAGTGGCCGCGCTGACGGCCCAGTTGCGCGCCGAGCGCGAGGACGTCCTCGTCGCCATCGACGAGGAGGGCGGTGACGTCACCCGCCTCGAAGTGCGCACCGGTTCCTCCTTCCCAGGCAACCACGCCCTCGGCGCCGTCGACGACACCGGCCTCACCCGGCAGGTCGCCCAGGAACTCGGCCGCCGCCTCGCGGCCAGCGGCGTCAACTTCAACTGGGCGCCGTCCGCCGACGTCAACTCCAACCCGGCCAACCCGGTCATCGGCGTCCGCTCCTTCGGCGCCGACACCGACCTGGCCGCCCGGCACACCGCCGCCTATGTCACCGGCCTCCAGGCCGCGGGCGTGGCGGCCTGCACCAAGCACTTCCCGGGCCACGGCGACACCGCGATCGACTCCCACGAGGCACTGCCCCGTATCGAGGTCGGACGCGATGTGCTGGCCAAGCGCGACCTGACGCCGTTCCGCGCGGCCATCGCCGCGGGCTCCCGCGCGATCATGACGGCGCACATCCTGGTCCCGGCCCTCGACCCGACGCGCCCGGCCACCCTCTCCCGCCCCGTCCTGCGCGACCTGCTGCGCGGTGAACTCGGCTACGACGGCCTCATCGTCACCGACGGCATGGAGATGCAGGCCATCGCCGCCACCTACGGCATCGAACGCGGCAGCGTCCTCGCCCTGGCGGCCGGCGCCGACGCGATCTGCGTGGGCGGCGGGCTGAACGACGAGAACATTGTCCGCCGACTGCGCGACGCGCTGGTCACCGCCGTCCGCACCGGCGAACTCCCCGAGGAGCGCCTCGCGGACGCCGCGGAACGCGTCCGCGCCCTGGCCCGCTGGACCCGGTCCGCGGCCGTCTCCGCGGCCGTCTCCGAGGACCGGGTCCCGTCCGACATCGGCCTGCTGGCGGCCCGCCGCGCGGTACGGGTCACGAGGACGGACGCCCACACGCCGCTGACCGAGCCTCCCTATGTGGTCGCGCTCAGCCCGGTGGCGAACATCGCGGTGGGCGACGAGACCCCGTGGGGCGTCGCGGCGGAACTCGCCGGACTGCTCCCCGGCACCGAGACCGCCACCCACACCGACGAGTCGGCGGCCCAGGCGACCCTGGACGCGGCGGGCACCCGCCGGATCGTCACCGTGGTCCGCGACGAACACCGCCACGAGTGGATGGCCAAGACCCTGGACACCCTCCTGAGCGAACGCCCCGACACGATCGTGGTCGAGATGGGCGTGCCCCAGTCCCCGCCCCGCGGCGCCCTGCACATCGCCACCCACGGCGCGGCCCGGGTGTGCGGCCGAGCGGCGGCGGAGATCATCGCGGGCCAGTAAGGGCCCGTAGGGGGTACGACGACGAAGGCGCCGGTTCCCGGGGGGAAACCGGCGCCTTCGTGCCGGGGGCGGCCCCGTCGCAGGCCGAGCCGCCCACACGGAGACAGGGAGGCCCCGGTGTCGTTGCGCGCCGGGCCGGGACCCCGGGCCTAAATGCCCTGCCAGTCGGGCTTGTTGGCGTAGGTGTGGCGGAAGTAGTCCGACAGCTTCAGCTTGGACGCGGCCGCCTCGTCGACGACGACCGTCGCGTGCGGATGCAGCTGCAACGCCGAGGCCGGACACACCGCCGCCACCGGCCCTTCCACGGTCGCCGCGACGGCATCGGCCTTGCCCTCACCCGTCGCCAGCAGCACCAGATGCCGCGCCTCCAGGATCGTCCCGATCCCCTGGGTGATCACGTGATGCGGCACCTGCGCGATGTCCCCGTCGAAGAACCGCGCGTTGTCCACCCGGGTCTGCTCGGTCAGCGTCTTGATCCGGGTCCGTGAGGCGAGCGACGAACACGGCTCGTTGAACCCGATGTGCCCGTCCGTCCCGATCCCCAGCAACTGGAGGTCCACGCCCCCGGCCGCCGCCAGCGCCCCGTCATACGCCTCGCACGCCGCCTGGACGTCGTCCGCGGTCCCGTCCGGCCCCATGAAGGCCGGCATGCCGATCCCGAGCGGCTCCAGCACCTCGCGCCGCAGGACCGAGCGGTACGACTCCGGATGCTCGGCCGGCAGCCCCACGTACTCGTCGAGCTGAGCGATCCGCGCCCGGGAGGCGTCCACGGCACCGGAGCGCACCTTCGCCGCCAGTGCCTCGTAGACGGGCAGCGGCGTCGAGCCGGTGGCCACGCCGAGCAGGGCGTCGGGCTTGCGCCGCAGGAGCTGAGCCATGGCCTCGGCGATGAGCTCGCCACCCGCCTTGGCATCCGGAACGATGACAACTTCCACGCTGGGCCTGCCGATCTGGAGAGGGGACTCAACCGGTACCCGAGAGGGCTATGTGGTTTAGACCAATCTAACAGGCGAGGTCACCCGCGGGGGAGTGCAATGGGGGTGGCTCCAGCAGACGCGGTTCCGCTCCCGGCCCGAGAGGACGCCCATGACCAGCCCCGCGACTCCGCACCCCCTGAGCGAGCTTCCCGGCCGGATCATGTCCCGTGAGATGGCCGAGCAGCCCGCCGTCCTGCGCCGGCTCCTGGAGGTGGGCACCCCCCGCATCCGGCAGGTCGCGCAGGACATCGCCGCCCGCAAGCCCCGCTTCGTGCTGCTCACCGCCCGCGGCACCTCCGACCACGCCGCGCTCTACGCCAAGTACTCCCTGGAGATCCGCCTGGGCCTGCCCTGCGGCCTGACCTCCATGTCGACCTTCACCGCCTACGGCGCCCGTCCCGATCTCACCGACGTCCTGGTCGTCACGGTCAGCCAGTCCGGCGGCTCCCCGGACCTGGTGGCCTCCACCCGGGCCGCCCGCGCGGCCGGCGCCCTCACCCTCGCCGTGACCAACAACCCCGACTCCCCGCTGGCCGGAGTGTCCGAGTACCACATCGACATCATGGCGGGACCCGAGAAGGCCCTGCCCGCGACCAAGACCTACACGGCCTCCCTTCTCGCCCTCTATCTCTTCGTCGAAGGACTGCGCGGCGGTGACGGGGCCGCCGCCAAGCCGCTCCCGGACCTCGCGGAACAACTGCTCGCCCGCCGGGACGAGGTCCGCGCCCTCGCCGCCCGCTACCGCTTCGCCGAGCGCATGGTGATCACCTCCCGCGGCTACGGCTACCCCACGGCCAAGGAAGCCGCCCTCAAACTGATGGAGACCAGCTACATCCCGGCCCTCGCCTACTCCGGCGCCGACCTGCTGCACGGCCCGCTCGCCATGGTCGACAACGTCTCCCCGGTCATCGCGGTCGTCACCGACGGCAAGGGTGGCGAGGCCCTGCAGCCCGTCCTCGACCGCCTCCGCGGCCGGGGCGCCGACCTGGTCGTCATCGGCCCGGCGGCCCAGGTCGAACGCGCCTCGGCAGGCTTCGTCCTGCCCACCGAGGGCGTCGCCGAGGAGCTCCAGCCGGTGCTGGAGATCATCCCGCTCCAGCTCCTGGCCCACGAGGTCACCATCGCCCGCGGCCAGGACCCGGACGCCCCGCGGGCCCTGGCGAAGGTGACGGAGACGCGCTGAGGTCGCGAGGAGACGGGGGTGCGGGGATCGAGGCCCACCGGGAACGGGCCTAGGGGGATCCATGCCCACCAGGAACCGGCGTACGGGGAGGCACACCCAGACCCACCGGGAACCGGGACACGGGGATACAGGCCCACCGGGAACCGGGGCGCAGGGCCACCGCCCCCTGGTCCGGCGGCTACTGCAAGCTCAGCAGCGAACCCCCCGTCGCGTCGACGTGCTGCCCCGTCACCCACCGGGAGTCCGGTGACGCCAGGAACGCCACCACATCGGCGACCTCGGCCGCCGTGCCCACCCGCCGGAAGACCGAGACCGCCTCCGCGTGGGCCCGTACGCCGGGGTCGGCCAGGACCGCGCTGGTGAGATCGGTGTCGATGAAGCCGGGTGCGACGGAGTTGGCGGTGATGCCGCGCGGCGCCAGTTCGACCGCGAGGGAGCGGGTCAGAGCGGTGACCGCGCCCTTGGCCATGTGGGTGGCGGCGATGCCGGGTATGCCGGCGTCCGTGGCCGCCGTGACATTGATGATCCGGCCGTGGTCGCGCAGCCGGCCGAGGCCCTGCCGGACGATGAAGAACGGCGCCTTGGCGTTGAGGGCGTGGGCCCGCTCGTAGAGATCCTCGTCCGTGTCGCCGATGGTCGCGAAGAGCGCCGCTCCCGCGTTGTTGACCAGGATGTCCACCTCGTCCGCGTGCCGGTCGAAGGCTGCCCAGAGAGTCCCCGCGTCCCCCGGCACCCCCAGCTCGGCGCGGATCGCGAACGCGCTGCCGCCGGCCGCCTCGATCCCGGCGACGGTGTCCTTCGCCGCCGCCTCATTGCTGCCGTAGTGCACGGCGACCCGGGCGCCGTCGCGCGCCAGCCGCTCGGCCACCGCCCGCCCGATCCCCCTGCTCGCCCCCGTGACCAGCGCTGTCCTGCCTGTGAGCACGCCCATGCCACACCCCCATGTCCCACCGTCGGAATTACCTAGCGGTCGCTACAGAAAAGACTGTACGGCAGTGCGGACCCACTTCTCTAGTGCCCGCTATAAAATGCACTCCATGGTGAGCACCAAGGGTTCAGAGCCGGCCGCGGCCCGCCGCGGCCGCCCCCGCTCCTTCGACCGGGAGACCGCGCTGGAGAAGGCGATCATGGCCTTCTGGGAGTACGGGTACGAGGCGACCTCCGTCTCCGACCTCACCCGGGTCATGGGTATCGGCGCCCCCAGCCTGTACGCGGCCTTCGGGGACAAGCGGGCGCTGTTCGACGAGGTCGTGGTGGAGTACGGCAAGCGGTACGCGGCCTTCGGAGAGCGCGCCCTGGCCGAGGAGCCCACCGCCCGGGCCGCCGTGGACCGCATCCTGCGCGAGGCCGCCGAGCGGTACACCACCCCGGGTCTCCCTCAAGGCTGCCTCTACATCCACGCGGCCACCAACTGCGCGAGCCCCGAGGTGGAGCAGACCCTCCGGGACCGGCGCAACGCCACCATCGCCGCCGTGGAGAGCCGTATCCGCGCCGGCGTCGCCGCAGGTGAACTCCCCGTCGGCACCGATGCCGGCACCCTCGCCCGGTACACCGGCGCGATGATCCAGGGCATGTCCCAGCAGGCGCGCGACGGCGCGAGCCGGGCGGAGTTGGCGGCGCTCGCGGAAATTGCCCTGTCCATCTGGCCCCGCACATGAACCCGCAAGGGTTAGGCTGCGTGATGCATGCTGGGACGTCCGACCATCTGGCGTGACCGCATCGAACGGCACAACAACAAACAGCCTCAGACGCATGGACACGCCGAGTGGTCTAGTCCACAATGGCGGTAAGAGTCCATGTGATACGAGGACGCGCACTTCCGTCTTCCCCGCACAGGAAGACGGACCGAGGAACCGGTGCTCTCTGCCCTGACTGCTCCGGATCCTCATCCTTCGGCCGACCGGGACCGCACACCCCACGGCCGATATTGCTCCGGGCTGCGGTGCCGGGAGGGTTGAGGGTCCCTCTCAGGCGCCGCGGCCCGCGGGTGTCTTCGGGCCCGGTCGGCGGCGGCCGCCCATTTCGGAGCCGTACAAACCGCCAGGTACGCTCGCACCCGTGCCCTCCATGAACGAGCTGGTCCACCAGCACACCGCCCTCGACGAGTCCGACCTCGAGTGGCTCCATCTGCTGGTCTCGGAGTGGCAGCTGCTCTCCGACCTCTCCTTCGCCGACCTCGTCCTGTGGGTCCCCACCCGCGACGGCACCCGCTATGTGTCCGTCGCCCAGATGCGCCCCAACACCGGCCCCACCTCCTACCAGGACGACATGGTCGGCCACCTCGTCCCGCGCGGCCGCCGCCCCATGCTGGACGCCGCCCTCGACGAGGGCCGCATCGTGCGCGAGGGCGACCCCGAGTGGCGCGAGGAGGTCCCGGTCCGGGTCGAGTCGATTCCGGTACGGCGGGAGGGGCGCGTCCTCGGTGTCATCGCCCGCAACACCAACCTGCTGACCGTGCGCACCCCGAGCCGGCTCGAACTGACGTATCTGCAAAGCGCCTCGGACCTCGCGCAGATGATCGCGGCCGGTTCCTTCCCGTTCGCGAACCAGCAGGTCGACATGGATGCCTCGCCCCGCGTCGGCGACGGCCTGATCCGGCTCGACGCGGACGGCATCGTCCAGTACGCCTCCCCGAACGCGCTCTCCGCGTACCACCGCCTCGGCCTCGCCGCCGATCTGGTCGGCCACCACCTGGGCAAGACCACCGCCGAACTCGCCCCGACCCACGGGCCGGTGGACGAGGCGCTCGCCAAGGTCGCCAGCGGCTGGGCGCCCCGGGAGTTCGAGATCGAGTCGGAGGACGGGGTCATCCAGTTCCGGGCGATCCCGCTCAAGCCCAAGGGCACCCGCATCGGTTCCCTCGTCCTGCTCCGCGACGTCACCGAACTGCGTCGCCGCGAGCGCGAGTTGATCACCAAGGACGCCACCATCCGGGAGATCCACCACCGGGTGAAGAACAACCTCCAGACGGTGGCGGCCCTGCTCCGCCTCCAGGCCCGGCGCATCGAGTCCGACCGCGGCCGGGAAGCGCTCGAGGAGGCGGTGCGACGGGTCGGCTCGATTGCGATCGTGCATGAGACGCTCTCCCAGAACCTGGACGAGCGCGTGGAGTTCGACGAGATCGCCGACCGGGTCCTCGCGATGGTCGCCGAGATCTCACCCGGCAAGGTCACCGGCCGGCGCACCGGCCGCTTCGGCATCCTGGACGCCGAGATCGCCACCCCGCTGTCGATGGTCCTGACCGAGGTGCTCCAGAACGCCCTGGAGCACGGCTTCCGTCAGGGCGAGACCGGAACCGTCGAGGTGTCCGCGGTCCGCGGCGGCACCACCAAGGAGGTCCGGCTGCTGGTCACCGTCCAGGACGACGGCGTGGGGCTGCCCGAGGGCTTCGACCCTCACACCGCCGGCAACCTCGGCCTCCAGATCGTACGAACCCTGGTGGAGGGGGAGTTGGGCGGAACGTTCGACATGGTCCCGGCACCGGAGCGGGGGACCCAGGTGATCCTGGACATTCCGGTACGGCCGCACAAGTAGCGGCCCGCGCGAGGAGCTGCCCGCGTACACAGCGCCCCACGCGCATCGCGTCCGGACAAGCAAAGAGCCCCGGACCGGTTCGGTCCGAGGCCAGTGCTCGTGCTATGCGCATCGGGAGTACTGCGCGCTGCGGCTCGGGGGCGGGAGATGCGTACTCGCTGCACGCGCCGCCAAGCTGAGGCCGTTGTGGGGCGGGAGTATCAGGCGGAGGCCTGACGGGCCCGGTTGCGGGCGGCACGGCGCTTCATCGCGCGACGCTCGTCCTCGCTGAGACCACCCCAGACGCCGGAGTCCTGACCGGACTCGAGCGCCCACTGCAGGCACTGCTCGATAACCGGGCAGCGACGGCAGACGGCCTTGGCTTCCTCGATCTGCAGCAGCGCAGGACCGGTGTTGCCGATGGGGAAGAAGAGCTCGGGGTCTTCCTCGCGGCAAACGGCGTTGTGACGCCAGTCCATGGCTGCTACCTCTCCTTGGTATTACATGCTGTTGCTTGTGAATGTGAACGCTTTCACGAATCCCTCAACAAGTGAAGGGCCGACCGTCAGGTTTCCCTGCCGTGGTCCTTTGAGTGGAGAGGGGTTCCGGTGATCTGTGGATGCCGGTCTTGCGGGCCGTCCCGATCGCCACGTAGAGACTCGCAAACCTCAGCGGCGGATACAACCCCTTCTGGAAAGTTTTTTTTGATTCCTCGGTGTCGACTAGGTCACAGCCGTACTTCCATGGGGTGGATCCTGGCCTAAACGTTCGAGTGAAAGGACTTTCGCGTCTTCTGCTCACACAATCACACGCAGTGCACGGCGTACGCCTGTGAACGTCACGCTCGTTCGCAGCCCCAGGTGGTCGCCGTCCATCTGAAGGGGCAGCGGGACCTTCGAATGCAAGGTGAACTGGTCCAGGTCGTGCAGTGAGGCGGCGTGCTTTCCATGGGGTCCCCGCTCGGGGGACGAAGTAAGCAACTGGGTCGCATACCGGGCAACCGCGACCGTGGACATCCGGCTGAGACCGAGTACGTCCAGCCCTGTATCGAACGACGCCTTAGGCGCCGCGTACACCGGGCGATTGCCCAGATACGTCCACGGAGCGGTATTGCAGACTATGGAAAGCACCAAATCGGTCACCGGGTCGGCGCCGGGCCGCTCCAGGGTGATCGTGCCGTGCCGCCGGTTGGGCTCCTGGAGGAACTGGCGCACCACCTGGCGAAGGTAGAGCGCGTGCGTGGACCGCTTGCCCCGCTCGCGCTGCTGTTCGACCCGGCCGACCACGCCCGCGTCGAAGCCCAGTCCCGCGCAGAAGGTGAACCAGCGTGCCGGTACCCCTTCGTCCTCGGTGCCCGGTGTCCCCGCGGCGATACCCATGCCGACGGTCTGCTCACTGCCCTCGCGCAACGCGTCCAGCAGCGCGCCGGTCGCCTCCACTGCGTCGTTGGGCAGGCCCAGCGCACGCGCGAAGACATTGGTGGAGCCGCCCGGGACCACCGCCAGACGCGGCAGGCGCTCGGGATCGGGGCCCGCGTGCAGCAGGCCGTTGACGACCTCGTTGACCGTGCCGTCGCCGCCGAGGGCCACCACCAGGTCGACGTCCTGGCTCTCCGCCGCCTGCCGACCCAGGTCGCGCGCGTGGCCGCGATATTCGGTGGTGACCGCTTCCAGCTTCATCTCGCTGGCCAATGCATGGATCAGCACGTCGCGCGTACGTGCGCTTGTGGTGGTTGCCGCCGGATTGACCACGAGAAGTGCACGCATGGATTGCAGAGTACCTACTGGGGGGTACCGGGCCCACACCGAATAGTGATCCAGTAGGAGAATCGGTGCGTGAACCTCGCCACGGGGGCGCGTTCCGCGCCCCGGGCGCCCCAGGGGGCGGGCGCCGCGACGGCTACCCTTCAGGGGTGAGTGCTGAGCAGAACCCCGCCCCGGACACCGGACCCCTCCCGCGGCGGCTGATCTACGCCGCGGCCCTCGCCGCGCTGGAGGGGCTCGCCCTGGTGGTCGGCGGGGTCTGGATCCTCGTCATGGGTCTCACGGGCGACGCGGGCGATCGTCAGCAGGCCGTGACCGGGGGAGTGACGCTGATCGTGCTCGCGCTGCTGCCGCTGCTGGCCGCCCGCGGACTGCTGGCCCGGCGCGGCTGGGCGCGCGGCCCCGCCGTGATCACCCAGATCATGGCGCTGCCGGTGGCCTACAACCTGCTCCAGGCCGACAGCATCGCCATCCCGGCCGGGATCGCCCTCGCGGTGGTGGCCGTCACCGCGCTGGTTCTGCTGGTGAACGCCGAGACCACCCGGGCCCTCGGGATCCGAGGACCCGGCAGCGTGCAGGACCAGAAGTAGGGTCACTCCTCCACGAGGAGCTTCTCCCGCAGCTGCGCCAGCGTGCGCGCCAGCAGGCGCGACACATGCATCTGCGAGATGCCGACCTCCTGCGCGATCTGCGACTGGGTCATGTTGCCGAAGAACCGCAGCAACAGGATGCGCTTCTCGCGCGGCGGCAGATCCTCCAGCAGCGGCTTGAGGGACTCGCGGTACTCCACGCCCTCCAGCGCCTCGTCCTCGGCGCCCAGGGTGTCCGCCACGGCCGGTGACTCGTCGTCGGTGTCGGGGACGTCCAGGGACAGCGTGGAGTACGCGTTCGCGGACTCCAGGCCCTCCAGCACCTCCTCCTCCGAGATGCCCAGCTTCTCGGCCAGCTCATGGACCGTGGGGGAGCGGCCGTGCAGCTGGGAGAGCTCCGCCGTCGCCGTGGTCAGCGACAGCCGCAGCTCCTGGAGCCGGCGCGGAACGCGCACCGCCCAGCCCTTGTCGCGGAAGTGGCGCTTGATCTCGCCGACGACCGTCGGGGTCGCGTACGTGGAGAACTCCACGCCGCGGTCCGGGTCGAAGCGGTCGACCGACTTGATCAGGCCGATGGTGGCGACCTGGGTGAGGTCGTCCAGCGGCTCGCCGCGGTTGCGGAAGCGGCGGGCGAGGTGCTCGACGAGCGGCAGGTGCATCCGGACCAGCTGGTTGCGCAGCTCCGCGTACTCCGGGCTGCTGTCGTTCATCTTGCGCAGCTCGATGAACAGGGCGCGCGCTCCGCTGCGGTCCTGCGGCTCACGGTGCTGTACCTCGTGCCGCGTGGCCGGCGCGCCCTGATCGTCGTCTCGCTCGTGCTCGCTCATCGTCCCGCCCGTCGCCCTCTGTCGAGCTCTCGTCTCAGCCCGGCCGGGGGTGCCCCCGATCCGCCTCTCTTGAGGCGAGCCCTGCACGGCGGTGTCCGGCAAACCCGCGCGCACGGCGGACGCATTGTCCTCCGGATGCGGCCTGGCCTGCTCGGGAATGCCGTCAATGCCGTCCGCCAAGTGTCGGGAACTGCCCGGAGCGACTGCGTCGTCGGCGTTCTCGGCCGGCAGCTCCCGTGTGCCGCGCTCTTCGTCCCGCACCGGTCCGTCCCCGTCCCTCACGCCGGCCCGGGTCCCGCGCCGCGCTGTTTGTAGAGGCTGATCGTCACGGTCTTGTCCTCGTCCACGGCGGAGGAGACCTTGCCCGCGAGGGCGGACAGCACGGTCCACGCGAAGGTGTCCCGTGACGGTGCGTGACCATCGGTGGTCGGCGCCGAGACGGTGACCTCCAGCGAGTCGTCGACGAGCCGGAAGACACAGCTGAGCACCGAGCCCGGCACGGCCTGCTGGAGCAGGATCGCGCACGCCTCGTCCACCGCGATGCGCAGGTCCTCGATCTCGTCGAGGGTGAAGTCCAAACGCGCCGCGAGACCGGCAGTAGCCGTACGCAGCACCGACAGATAGGCACCCGCAGCCGGCAGTCGGACTTCCACGAAGTCCTGGGTCGCGGGCTCGCCTGCGATCTGGGACACCCTCACCTCCAAGGTGGTACAAGCTTTACGGGGCCGAGGGTCGCCCCCCGGGGTAACGCGATGTGTGGTTCAGCGGTGACGCTATCGCGCTCCGAACATTCTGTCCCCGGGACCCCAACCCCCCGCTGTCACTCATAGTAAACCTTCGGATACGCTCCGTGGCTAGGGGTCCGGCGGGCCCAAATGGGAAGAGCGCGCGCCGGGTTGACGTACCCAGAGGTCAGACGGTCGAACCGTCCCGATCCGGAGTCGTGCGCCTCACACCAGGACGTGGTCCACGAAGCACCACCGCCAGTCCTCCCCCGGCTCGAACGTCCGCATGATCGGATGTCCGGAATCCTTGTGGTGCCCGGTCGCGTGCCGTCCCGGTGAGGAGTCGCAGCAGCCGACGTGACCGCAGGTGAGGCACAGCCGCAGCTGTACCGGGTGGGTGCCGTCCGCCAGGCACTCGGCACACGTCTCGCTCAGCGGGCCGGGTTCCGGGTGCGGCAGCCCGTCGGCATGCGTGCACTGTTTCATGATTGCCAGATTACGACGGGCGCGCGGAAGGCCGCGCGGAGAACCGAGGGCGGGCGAACGGCGATGGGTGAGGGCGGGCGAGGTTCATGGACGTGATGCCGCTGCTGTTGTTGGTGGCGGGCAGCGCCGCGGTCGCGGCGGCGGCCCGGCGCACCCCGATTCCGGCGCCGCTGCTGCTGGTGGCGGCGGGCCTCGCGGTGTCGTACCTGCCCGGCGTGCCCGACTACACGCTCGACCCGCACATCGTGCTGCCGCTCATCCTGCCGCCGCTGCTGCACACGGCCGCCACGGACAGCTCCTATCTGGATCTGCGGGCCCAACTGCGGCCCGTGGCGCTGCTGTCGGTCGGGTACGTGCTCTTCGCCACCTTCGCGGTCGGCTGGGCGGCGTACCTGATCGTTCCCGGTCTGCCGCTCACGGCGGCCCTGGTGCTGGGCGCGGTGGTGGCGCCGCCCGACGCGGTCGCGGCGACGGCCGTCGCCCGCCGGGTGGGGCTGCCGTCGAGGATCACCACGATCCTCCAGGGCGAGTCCCTGGTGAACGACGCGACCGCGATCACCGCCTACCGGGTGGCGCTCGCTGCCGCGGTCGGCGAGGGCGCCACCTGGGCCGGCGGCATCGGCGAGTTCCTGCTCGCGGCGTTCGGCGGCATCGGCATCGGCCTGGTGCTCATGGTGCCGATCCACTGGCTGCGCACCCATGTGAAGGAAGCGCTGTTTCAGAACACGCTGTCGCTGTTGATCCCGTTCGTCGCCTACGCCGTGGCCGAGCAGGTGCACGCCTCCGGGGTGCTCGCCGTGGTGGTCGTCGCGCTGTGGCTGGGACACCGCGCGTGGGAGGTCGATTTCGCCACCCGCCTCCAGGAGGAGGCCGTGTGGAAGATGGTCGCCTTCGTCCTGGAGTCGGCGGTCTTCGCGCTGATCGGACTCCAACTGCCGGTCGTCCTCAAGGGACTCGGGGAGTACGAGGGAGGTCGCGCCGCCTGGTACGCGATCGCCGTCTTCCTCGTGGTCGTCGTCTCACGGTTCGTGTGGGTGTACCCGGCGACCTTCCTGCCGCGCATGATGTCGGCGCGGATCCGGGAGCGGGAGGAGAACCCGACCTGGAAGGGGCCGTTCGTCATCGCCTGGGCGGGGATGCGGGGCGTGGTCTCGCTCGCCATCGCCTTCTCCATCCCGCTGACGGTGCACGGCGGCGAGGACTTCCCCGAGCGCAATCTGATCCTGTTCCTGACCTTCACCACGGTCATCGGCACCCTGGTCGTCCAGGGCGTCACACTGCCCCCGCTGATCCGCCTGCTGAAACTGCCCGGCCGCGACATGCGGGCCGAAACCCTCGCCGAGGCCAACGCCCAGGCGCAGGCGTCCCGGGCCGCCGAGCGACGCCTCGACGAGCTCCTCTCGGACGAGCGCAACGCCCTCCCGCCCCCGCTCGCGGACCGACTGCGCACCGTCCTGGAGCGCCGCCGCAACGCCGTCTGGGAACGCCTCGGCCAGGTCAACCCGGTCACCGGCGAAACGGTCGACGACACCTACCGGCGCCTCTCTCGGGAAATGATCAGCGCCGAGCGAGCGGTCTTCGTGAAGCTCCGGGACGGCCGCTACATCGACGACGAAATGCTCCGCACGCTGCTGCGCAGGCTGGACCTGGAGGAGGCGGCGGCGTTCCGGGAAGCGGCGTGAGGGGGCCTACGGGAACGGGCGGCCGGTGATCACCGCCGCGATCGTCGTCCCGCGCGGGAAGGCGCCTTCCCCGGCGAGGGTGACCAGCGCGTACAGCAGCTTCGCCACGTACAGGCGTTCCACCGGGACGCCGTGGCGCTGCTCGAAGTCCGCGGCGAAGGCGTCCAGTTCGGGGGTGGTACGGGCGTAGCCGCCGAAGTGGAAGCGGTCGTCGAGGGTCCAGCTGCCGCGGGGGCCGCCGAAGGCGCGGTGCTGCAGGGCGCGTATGTCGTCGCCGAGGAAGCCGCCCTTCAGGACGGGGATGCCGAGGGCCCGCTGGCCGGGGGCGAGGCCGGCGGCCAGCCCGGCGAGGGTGCCGCCGGTGCCGCAGGCGAGGGCGACGAGGTCGGCGTGGCCGCGGAGTTCGTGGCCGAGGGACTGGCAGCCGAGCACGGCGAGGGCGTTGCTGCCGCCTTCCGGGACGACGTACGCGTCCTCGGCGTGCGCCGTGCGGAGGATCGCCGCCAGGGCGTCCGGTTCCGCTTTTTGACGGTACGTCGATCTGTCGATGAAGTGCAGGCGCATGCCGTCCGCCGCGCAGCGGGCCAGGGAGGGGTTCAGAGCGCGGTCGGACAGTTCCTGGCCCCGGACCACGCCGATCGTGCGGAGACCCAGCAGACGGCCGGCGGCGGCCGTCGCCCGCAGGTGGTTGGAGTACGCGCCGCCGAAGGTGAGAACGGTCCGGCCGGCCGCCGCGGCGAGGTTGGGGGCGAGTTTCCGCCACTTGTTGCCGACGAGGTCCGGGTGGATCAGATCGTCCCGCTTGAGGAGGAGACGGGTGCCGGAGCGGGCGAGGCGGTCGTCGACGAGCTCCTGGAGCGGCGAGGGAAGCCGGGGGCGGAGGGCGTCGGGACTGGTCACCGGACCATTCTCGCCCCGCGTCGGCGGCACCCCGGCCGTAGCCGCGGCAACCGGCTGGTTTCGGACAGCAAACGGAAGCGGGCCGCTGGACAGGAACCGCTCACGTGCCCAGTCACCCCGTGATCCATTCCCGCTCGTTCGTGTAATAGCACCGGCACGCTCCGTGAGGAAGGCTTGGCCCTGCGATTCGATGCCCGGCGCACAACGGCGCCGGTGCATGACCGGGAGGGCAATTCCTTATGTCGGTAGGCGAAGAGATCCGCACTGATGAGGGCAGGCCGCAGCAGAGTCTCGGCACCAGCGCCGCGCGGAACCTGGCCACCACGACCAAGTCCGCGCCGCAGATGCAGGAGATCAGCTCCCGCTGGCTGCTGCGCATGCTGCCGTGGGTGAACGTCCAGGGCGGTACGTACCGAGTGAACCGCCGCCTGACCTACGCCGTGGGGGACGGCAGGGTCACCTTTGTGAAGACCGGCGACCGGGTCGAGGTCATCCCCGGGGAGCTGTGCGAACTGCCCGCGCTGCGCGACTACGAGGACCAGGAGGTGCTCACCGAGCTCGCCCGGCGCTGCGAGCAGCGGGAGCTGGCCGCGGGCGAGGTGCTTGTCTCCTTCGGCAGCCCCGCCGACGAGGTGTACCTGCTGGCGCACGGGCGGGTGGAGAAGGTCGGCACCGGTCCCTACGGCGAGGACGAGTCCCTCGGCGTGCTGGCCGACGGTGCCTACGTCGGCGACCAGGCGCTGCTCGCCACGGACGCCATCTGGGAGTACACGGTCCGCACGGTCACCGCGTGCACCGTGCTCGTCCTGTCCCGCGAGGATGTGGAGCAGGTCGCCGAGCGCTCCGACTCCCTGCGCGAGCATTTCGACCGGCAGCGCTCGATCCCGGCCCAGCGCACCAACAGGCACGGCGAGAAGGAGATCGACCTCGCGTCCGGTCACAGCGGGGAGCCGGACATCCCGCACACCTTCGTCGATTACGAGGCCAAGCCCCGCGAGTACGAACTGAGCATCGCCCAGACCGTCCTGCGCATCCACTCCCGGGTGGCCGACCTCTACAACCAGCCGATGAACCAGACCGAGCAGCAGCTCCGGCTGACCGTCGAGGCGCTCAAGGAGCGTCAGGAGCACGAACTCATCAACAACCGCGAGTTCGGGCTGCTCAACAACTGCGAGTACGACCAGCGGATCCAGCCGCACGACGGCGTGCCCGGGCCCGACGACATGGACGAGCTGCTCAGCAGGCGCCGCGGCACCAAGCTGTTCCTCGCCCACCCGCGCGCGATCGCCGCGTTCGGCCGCGAGCTCAACAAGCGCGGACTGGTGACCGAGAGCATCGACATGGCCGGCAACCGGCTGCCCACCTGGCGCGGGGTGCCGATCTTCCCGTGCAACAAGATCCCGGTCAGCGAGGCTCGCACGACCTCGATCATCGCCATGCGTACCGGTGAGGCCGAGCAGGGGGTCATCGGGCTCCAGCAGGCGGGTATCCCGGACGAGATCGAGCCGAGCCTGTCGGTGCGGTTCATGGGCATCAACGAACAGGCGATCATCAAGTACCTGGTGACCGCCTACTACTCGGCCGCGGTCCTCGTGCCGGACGCGCTCGGTGTACTGGAGAACGTCGAGATCGGGCGCTGGCAGTGAGCCTCCCGCCGGCAACCGGTGTCCCCGCCCTCCGGGGCGGGTACATCCTCGGAGTACGCGCCCGGCCGCGGGACCAGTGCCAGCGTCGGCCAACTGGGGTGATCGGTGGGTGAGTTCATGACCGATACGCAGCAACACCCCGCCGGAGGGCGGCTACCGACCGAGACGCGGGAAAGGCGGAGGCCCATCGGGACCCAGACACACGCCGGGCCGGAAGCGCTCGACGGACAGGAGGCGATGGCCATCCTGGAACGCGCACGGGGGTCCGTCGACCCCGAACTGCGCGCCGCCATCGACTCATTGCCCAAGGCCATGCGCCGGGTCGCGCTCTACCACTTCGGCTGGGAGCACGCGGACGGCACACCCGCCGCGGGCAACGCGGGCAAGGCGATCCGTCCCGCGCTCGTCCTCACCGCGGCGGAGGCGCTCGGCGGGCCGGCCGCCCGCAAGGCCGCCGTACGGGCCGCCGCGGCGGTGGAGCTGATCCACAACTTCACGTTGCTGCACGACGACGTGATGGACCGGGACTCCACCCGACGGCACCGGCCGACCGCCTGGACGGTGTTCGGGGACGCCGACGCGATCCTCGCCGGGGACGCCCTCCAGGCCCTCGCCCTCGGACTACTCGCCGGCGACCCGCATCCGGCGTCCACCGGGGCCGCCGCCCGGCTCGCCGCCTGTGTGGTCGAGCTGTGCGAGGGGCAGCACGCGGACACGGCCCTGGAGAAGCGGGCCTGCGCCGAGATCGGCCTCGACGAGGCGCTCGCGATGGCCGAGGCCAAGACGGGAGCCCTGCTGGGCTGCGCCTGTGCCCTCGGCGCGCTGTATGCCGGCGCGCCGCGGGAGGACGTGGAGGCGATGGACGCGTTCGGCCGTGAGGCCGGGCTCGCCTTCCAGCTCATCGACGACGTCATCGGCATATGGGGCGACCCCCGGCGCACCGGCAAGCCGGCCGGCGCGGACCTGGCCGCCCGCAAGAAGTCGCTGCCGGTCGTCGCCGCGCTCACCTCCGGCACCCCGGCGGCGCGGGAGCTCGCCGAGCTGTACGAAGTGCCGTACGGCAAGGGCGGTCTGGCGGGGGAGGAGGAGACCGCCCGCACCGCGCTGGCCGTGGAACAGGCGGGCGGCCGTGACTGGGCGCAGGTCCAGGCGGCCGACCGGATGGCCCGCGCGATGCAGGAGCTGGCCCGCGCGGTGCCCGAACCGGAGGCGGCGGGCGGGCTGCTGGCGCTGGCCGAGTTCGTCACCCGGCGCAGCACCTGAAGACCCCGGACCGGCGGTCGCGCGGCTCCTGACCCCGCACGACCGCCGGCCCGGCCAGGTCCCGCGCATCCCCACGGTGCGCGGGGCCTGTTCATGCACCGGCCGAGCGTTCTTCCGTCGGGTCGTGCGGCCTCGTACGACGCCCGCCTCGGCCGCCGGGGTCACGCGCGCATTCTCACGGTGTGCGGGGCCTGTTCATTCACCGGGTGAGCGGTATCCCGTCGGGTCGTGCGGGCTCCTACGACGCCGCCCCGGCCGCCGGGGTCACCTGCGCACATCAGGGTGTGCGGGGCCTGTTCATTCACCAGGCATGCCCGGGGTTCGTTCACCAGGCATGCCCGGGCGCCGGGGCAGCGGTATCCCGTCGGGTCGTGCGGGCTCGTCCGACCGTCGCGCCGGGGTGCCGTGCATCCTCGCCGCGAGCGGTTCACCGGGGCCGCCAGGGTGCCGGGGGAGCCGTAGGCCGGTGGGTCGGGCGGCCGTGCAGCCCCCGTCCCGGCCACCCGGAACCCGAGCAACCCCCTGGCGTGCGGCGCCTGTTCGCTCGCCAGGCTCTTCCCGGCGCCGATGACCGCGCAGTGCTGAGTCGAATTCCGTCAATCTTTGGCCATGACCGCCCCGCGTGGCCCGACCGCCATACGATCAAGGCCGATCACGGCCGATCGAGATGAAGGGGCGGGACATGGGTGTGGTGATCCGGGCGGCGAGTGAGGCGGACCGGGACCTGGTGGTGCGGCTGCTGGACGAGGCGTTCCAGGACGACCCGGTCAGCGGCTGGGTGTTTCCCGGTGCCGAGTACCGCCGGGCGACCCATCACCGGCTGATGGCGGCCTTCACCGACATCGTGCTCGCCGAGGGGCGGATCGACCTGACCCAGGACGGCTCGGCCTGCGCCCTGTGGCTGCCGACGCCCGCCGGGGAGCACGACCCCGACGACGACGGGCCCGTGCAACTGCGGAACGCCGTGGACCCGGAGAACGAGCGCGTCGAGCTGATCGCCCGCCTGACCGCCGACATCCACCCCGCCGACCGCGCCCACGAATACCTGTGGATGATCGGCGTCGCCCCCGGCCGGCAGGGCGACGGCCTCGGCTCCGCCCTGATCGGCGCCGTACTCGACCGCTGCGACAGCGACGGCGTCCCCGCCTACCTGGAGGCGAGCAGCGCCCGCAGCCGCAAGCTGTACGAACGCCTCGGCTTCGAACTCCTCGGCACCCCGCTCACCCTGCCCGGCGGCCCCCAGATGTTCCCCATGTGGCGCGAACCGCGCTGAGCCCGCCTACGCCCCCGCCTCCGGCCCCGGCACCACCATCTCCACGATCCGCTCGATCAGCCCCTCCGGAACCCCCACCCCCGGCAGCACACCCTCCAGCACCCCCGGCAGCGTCAGATGCTCCAGGATCAGGCCGAGCATGGCGAGATAGAGCACCGTGACGGTCTCGTCGCCGCCGGGGAGCCCGGCGGCGCGGTGGAACTCCATGCCCTCCGTGAGGTCCCCGCGCACCGACTCCGTGTAGGAAGCCCGCAGTTCCGGGCGCCGGGTCGCCTCCAGGCGCATCTCCAGCAGCGCCAGATAGCCGGTGCGGTCGCGGACGGCCCGGCCCATCAGGTCGTGCATGAACGCCGTCACCAGTGACCGGTCCTTCGGCCGTTCGAGCAGCTCGGCGATCACCTCGGGGTCGGGGGCCAGCCGTACGTGCAGCCGGGCGTCGATCTGCCGCAGCAGGTCGTCGCGCCCGGTGAAGTAGTTGGAGGCTGTGCCCACCGGCACCCCCGCCTCGGCGTCCACCGCGCGGAACGTCAGCCCGCGCGCCCCTTCCCGCGCGAGCACCGCCACCCCGGCGTCCACCAGCGCCGCCCGCCGTTCCGGATTCCTGGCCAATGCGGAATCTCCTCTCCCACTTAAATCCCGTCCCCGAAAACACTTGCAACCACTACGAGCGAAGTACTACAAATGCAGTTGTTCAACGACACCCTACGGAAAGAGCCCCGGCTTGCGAAAGCTCACGTACTTCATCGCCTGCTCCATCGACGGGTTCATCGGCGACCCGAAGGGCGACGCCTCCTCGATGTTCGCGTTCCTGGACGAGGAGTTCCTCGGCTACCTCGCCTCGACCTGGCCGGAGACGGTCGCGGTGCAGGGCCGCGAGCACCTCGGCCTCCAGGGCGCCGAGAACCTCCGCTTCGACACGGTGATCCAGGGCCGCGCCAGCTACCAGCTCGCCCTCGATCTCGGCATCACCAGCCCCTACGGCCATCTGCGCGAATACGTCGCCTCGCGCACCCTCGGCGCCTCCCCGGACCCGAACGTCACCGTGATCGACGGCGACCTGGTCGCCCGCGTCCGTGAGCTCAAGGCCGAGGACAGCGAACTGGACATCTGGCTGTGCGGCGGCTCCCAGATCGCGGGCCAACTGCTCGACGAGATCGACGAACTCGTGATCAAGACGTACCCGCAGGTCTACGGCGCGGGCCTGCCCATGTTCGGCGGCACCGGGTTCGCCGTCAGCGACTTCACCCTGGAAGGCGTCCGCACGTTCGGTAACGGAGTGCTGGTCCGCACCTACGCACGGAAGCGCTGACCGGCCTACCCTTGGGACATGGACAGCAGCGACGAACATGCCTGTCCCGTCTGCGGACAGTCCGTCGAAACGGTCGTCCGGCGCCACAAGACGCTGGGCGCATGGGTACCGCGCTGGGTGGCCGGCCCCTGCCGTAACCCCACGTGCGCGGCAGGCCACGAGCACCCCGAAGATCCCGAGCGCCGGGAGGAGCCCGAGGAACCCGCCTCGAGCAGTTCCTGAAAAGGTCGGCCCGCACCATGTCGAGAACCCGGGCCCGGCTCCGACGTCCCCCGTGAGAGCCGCCCCGACGGGCGGCGCGAGACAAAGGAGCGAGTCATGAAGTACCTGGTCATGGTGCAGGGAAGCCAGGCGGACTACGAGGCGATGAAGGGCGGCGCGTCGGAGACACCGGGGCGCCCGCCGGCTGCGGGCACTCCAGGATTCGGGCGGCGACCTCGGTGACCCGCTCCAGGCTCGCGCACTCCAGGACCCGTACCCGGTGGTGATCCGGCCCGTCGACGAGGGCACCGGAGACGTCTGAACCGCATGAGCGACACCTCGAGGACCTGCTGCGCCACCACGCGCCGCAGGTCCTCGGTGCGCTCGTGCGGCGGTACGGCCTTTTCCTGGGGGTGCCCCCACTGGGGGAGCATCAGCCGTGCCAAGCAGAAGGTGCGCGGGGCCGGCTTCGGGCGCCCCGACAACTGGGCGGAACGGCTCCCCGCCGTCCTGCACACCCTCTGTCTGATCTTCAACGAGGGTTACGCGGCGACCTCGGGCCGCGACGCCCGCACCGGCCCGGGCGGCGACCTCGTGCCGCTCGACGAGCAGGACTGCGAGCGCTGGGACAAGGCGGCGATCGAGGAGGGCGTCGCGCTGGTCACCGGGGCGCTGAGCGCGGGCCCGGCGGGGCCGTACCAGCTCCGCGCGGCCATCGCCGCCATCCACGACGAGGCACCGTCCGCGGACGCCACGGACTGGCGGGAGATCCTCGGCCTGTACGACGTGCTGGTGCGCCTGGTCCCCGGCCCCGTCGAGCGCCTGAACCGCGCGGTCGCCGTCGCCATGGTGCGCGGTCCGGAGGCGGGACGTGAGGAAGTGGAGGCGCTGAAGGGGGAGTTGGAGCACCGGCGGGATGCCGTACGGGGGCATCCGCTGGAGCGCGCCGGGGATCACGCCGCCGCCCGGGCCGCCCACGAGTCGGCGGCGGCGCAGACCATGAGCCTGCCCGAGCAGCGCTGTCTGCGGGGGCGGGCGGCGCGGCTGGCGCCGTAACGTGACCGCATGAGCGAACCCATCCTGCACCTCACCCAGCGGTCCCTGTGGGACGAGGCCCGGGCGGCGGGCACGTACGAGATCTCGACGCGCGGGAAGACCCTCCAGGACGAGGGGTTCATCCACTGCTCCACGCGCGTCCAACTCCCGCGCATCGCCGAGGCGATGTTCGCGGACCTCAGTGATCTGGTGGTCCTGGTGGTGGACCCCGGCCGCCTCGGCGCGCCCGTGCGGTACGAGGCGGCCGAGCCCGGCGGCGAGGAGTTCCCGCACATCTACGGGCCGCTGCCGGTGGCCGCGGTGGTCGGGGTGGAGCCCTGGGTGTGGCGTTAGGCGGGCAGGCCGCCGGTGTGCGGGTCCCGGCCCGTCAGGCAGTACGTGCCGCCCGCCGGGTCGCGCAGCACACGCCAGTGGGTGCCGCGGTGCACGAGCCGCGCGCCGAGCCGTTCATGGGCGGCCCGGCTCGCCTCGATGTCCGCGCAGGCCAGGTCGAGATGGGTCGAGGCGGGGCGTTCCTCGCCGAGGCGTTGCAGCAGGATGCGGACCGGCAGGCCCGCCGGGGGCCGGACCACGTGGAACTCCGGAAGGGAACCCGGCGCCGACGTCCACTCGGGCAACAGGGCGCTGAAGAAGGCGACTTCGGCGTCGTAGCGGGAGGGCGGGGTGTCCAGGCAGACCTGGTCGAGGCGCGTCCCCCGGACCACCGGCGGCCGGGTCGCCTCCTCGTGCCAGGGCACCGCGCAGAAGAACTGCCCTGCCGGGGACCGCAGTACGGCCCAGTCGCCGTGGTCGGCGACGAGTTCCGCCCCGGTGCGCAGCGCCGTCCGCACGAAGCCCGGCACCTCCTCGACGGCGAAGTCCAGGTGCGCGCCGCCGGGTCCGTCCACGACCCCCTGCACCTTGACGCAGGCGTCTCCCGACTCGGGCAGCAGGGTCACGAACTCGCCCTGTTCGCCCCGGAGTTCGGACAGCCGGGTGCCGGTGACGGCGGTCCAGAAGTCACAGGCGGCGGCGAAGCCGGCGGCGGGCCGGTCGACGAAGGCGTACGTCCAGCGGATGGTCATGGACGCGATCGTAGGTCAGCTGTTCGGCTGCATGAACCGCAGCATGTTCCCGGCCGGGTCCCGGAACGCGCAGTCGCGCACCCCGTACGGCTGGTCCATCGGCTCCTGGATGACATCGCCGCCGGCTTCCCGCACCCGGGCGAACAGGGCGTCGCAGTCGTCGGTGGTGAAGTTGACCCCGTGCAGCACGCCCTTGGCGAGCAGGCCGGCCATCGTCTCCCGGTCGGCGGGGGAGATGTCCGGGTCGGCACCGGGCGGCTC
Source organism: Streptomyces sp. NPDC002779 (assembly GCF_042888685.1). Taxonomy (NCBI): domain Bacteria; kingdom Bacillati; phylum Actinomycetota; class Actinomycetes; order Kitasatosporales; family Streptomycetaceae; genus Streptomyces; species Streptomyces sp. NPDC002779. The sequence goes on along the minus strand of NZ_JBIAQC010000001.1, from coordinate 437,700 downwards.
CAGCACGATGTCCACGTCGGGCTGCGCCGGCGATCCGACGGTCACCCAGCGCATCCCCTCGAAGCCGACGTCGTTACGGACCTCCATGCCCAGGACGTCCCGGTAGAAGGCGATCGCCTTGTCATGGTCGTCCACGGCCAGGAAACAGTTCTTGAGTCTGATCTCCATGACAGCAGGCTAGGCCGCTACGAGCGTTTCGGCCGGGTGAAGCGGCGGGCCACGCAGGCCGGGATCACGGCGCCGTCCTCGTGCGAGCGGGCCCGGTAGGCGCTCGGGGTCTCGCCGACCAGCTCGGTGAAGCGCGCGCTGAAGGAGCCGAGGGAGGTGCAGCCGACCGCCATGCAGACCTCCGTGACGCTCAGGTCCCCGCGGCGCAGCAGCGCCTTGGCGCGCTCGATCCGGCGGGTCATGAGATAGCCGTACGGCGTCTCGCCGTAGGCGGCGCGGAAGCTGCGCTGGAAGTGGCCCGGGGACATCAGCGCGGTCCGGGCCAGCTCGGTGATGTCGAGGGGCTCGGTGTACTCGCGGTCCATGCGGTCGCGGGCCCGCCGCAGCCGGACCAGATCCTCGGTGTGCACCCCGCCAGCATGGCACGGACGGCCGAAGGGGCCCGGCCGCGAGCTGCGGCCGGGCCCCTCCGGGGATGCCCGTCGACCTGCGATGGTGCACCGACCGCCGGTCCGGGCGATCCCAAAAGGTCCTGGATCAGGCCTTCTTGGTCTCCCAGAAGATCTTGTCGATCTGGGCGATGTAGTCCAGCGCCTTCTGGCCGGTGGCCGGGTCGGTGGACGCCTTCGCGGCCGACAGGGCCTTGAGCGCGTCGTTGACCAGCTGGTGCAGCTCCGGGTACTTCTCGAAGTGCGGGGGCTTGAAGTAGTCGCTCCACAGGACCGACACGTGGTGCTTGGCGAGCTCGGCGCGCTGCTCCTTGATGACGGTCGCACGGGCCTGGAAGTGCGGGTCGTCGTTGGCGGCCATCTTCTCCTGCACGGCCTTGACCGACTCCGCCTCGATGCGGGCCTGGGCCGGGTCGTACACACCGCAGGGCAGGTCACAGTGCGCGCTGACCTTCACCTTGGGGGCAAACAGGCGGGAAAGCATGGAGCATTCCTTCCTCGTGATCGTCTTCTCAGGTGGGACATTACTCCCTGCGGGACGGGTTTTCGCGAGTGCCCCCATGGGCTTAGGACAAAAGTCCAGGGTCAGACTGAGACTGGTGGAGGATAGGACCGGGGAGGTGCCGGTGATGCCGGAACTGTCGCAGGAGACCGAGCGCGGGCGGTCGTTGCTGCCCTTCGGGCCGGCCGAGGTGACCGGGCCGTCGATGGTGCCCACGCTGCACCACGGGGACCGGCTGCTGGTGCAGTACGGGGCCCGGATCCGGCCCGGTGACGTGGTCGTGCTCCGTCATCCCTTCCAGCAGGACCTGCTGGTCGTCAAGCGGGCCGCGGAGCGCCGCGAGGGCGGCTGGTGGGTGCTCGGGGACAACGCCTACGCGGGCGGGGACAGTACCGACTACGGCACGGTCCCGGCGGAGCTGGTGCTGGGCAAGGTGCGGGCCCGGTTCCGGCCGCGCGGGACCGGTCAGCGCTCGCCGTTCGCGCTGGTGCGCTGGGCGCTGTCCGCGGTGCGGCCCGTGCTGTCCGACCGGTCGGCCGCCAGGCGCTTGCGGGCCCGGTAGGCGGCCACGTTCGCGCGGGTGGCGCAGCGGTCGGAGCAGTAGCGCCGGGAGCGGTTGGTCGAGGTGTCTAGGTAGGCGTTGCGGCACGGCGCCGCCTCGCACAGGCCGAGCCGGTCCACGCCGTACTCCGTGAGATGGAAGGCCAGGCCCATCGCCGCGATGGCCGCGTAGCCCGCGGTGGCGTTCGACGGGTGGTCGGCGAGGTGCATGTGCCACAGCGGGCGGCCGTCGTCGTCCCGGAAGTCGTGCCCGGAGATCTGCGGGCTGACCGGGAACTCCAGCAGCAGTGAGTTCAGCAGGTCCACGGCGAGCGTCTCGTCGCCGCCGTCGGCCGCCTCGAACACCGAACGCAGCCGGCCCCGGACCGAGCGGAACCGGGTGACGTCGGCGTCCGTGGCACGGCGGGCCGCCGACTGGTTCCCGCCGAACAGATCGCGGACGGCCTCGACGGACGTCAGCGAGTCCTTGCCCCGGGCCGGGTCCTCGCTGTTGACGAGACGCACAGCGTAGTCCGAGTAATAGGCCAGTTCCACTTGTAGTCCTTACGAAGGCGCTCTATGGTCGGGGTGCGGTCGGGGTAACAGACGATCGTGCTTCCAGGGTATTACGCATACGTCCGAGGAGGGGGCTCCCATGACGACCGGTACCGGAACCGACTGGCACGCCTGGCAGGAGAGCTGGGACCGGCAGCAGGAGTGGTACATGCCCGACCGGGAGGAGCGCTTCCGGATCATGCTGGACATGGTGGAGGCGCTCGTCGGGCCCGAGCCCCGGGTCCTCGACCTGGCCTGCGGCACAGGCTCCATGACGGCACGCCTGTTCGCCCGGCTCCCCGGCGCCACCAGCACCGGCGTGGACCTGGACCCGGCGCTGCTCGCCATTGCGGAGGGCACCTTCGCGGGCGACGAGCGGGTCGCCTTCGTCACCGCCGACCTCAAGGACCCCGACTGGCCGGCGAAGCTGCCGTACGACTCCTACGACGCCGTGCTGACCGCCACGGCCCTGCACTGGTTGCACAGCGAACCCCTCGCGGCCCTCTACGGCCAGGTCGCCGGTCTGGTCCGCGAAGGCGGTGTCTTCATGAACGCGGACCACATGATCGACGACACCACCCCCCGGATCAACGCCGCCGAGCGGGCGCAGCGGCACGCGCGCATGGAACGGGCCAAGGCCGACGGCGCCCTGGACTGGGCCGAGTGGTGGCAGGTCGCGGCCAAGGACCCCGTCCTCGCCGAGCCCACGGCGCGCCGCTTCGAGATCTACGGCGAGCACGCCGACGGCGACACCCCGTCCGCGCAGTGGCACGCGCGCGTGCTGCGCGAGAAGGGCTTCGCCGAGGCCCGGCCGGTGTGGTGCTCACCGTCGGACGCCCTGGTGCTGGCGCTGAAGTAGACCCGCTCTGTCGGCTGCGGCCGTAGCGGCAGTGCACGAAGGGGCGGTACGGGAGTCCCGTACCGCCCCTTCGTTCCGCCGGGGTCCTGCCAGGGTCAGAGGACCTTGGACAGGAACGCCTTCGTCCGCTCGTGCTGCGGGTCCGTCAGGACCTCGCGCGGGTCGCCCGACTCGACGACCACGCCGTCGTCCATGAAGACGAGGTTGTCGCCCACCTCGCGGGCGAAGCCCATCTCGTGGGTGACGACGACCATCGTCATGCCGGACTCGGCGAGGTCGCGCATGACGTCGAGGACGTCACCGACCAGCTCCGGGTCGAGGGCCGAGGTCGGCTCGTCGAACAGCATCAGCTTCGGGTCCATCGCCAGCGCCCGGGCGATCGCCACCCGCTGCTGCTGGCCGCCGGAGAGCTGCGAGGGATAGTTGGCGGCCTTGTCGCCGAGGCCGACCTTCTCCAGCAGCTCCCGCGCCCGCTCCCGGGCCTGGCTCCTGCTGACGCCCTTGACCTGGATGGGCGCCTCCATGACGTTCTCCGCGGCGGTCATGTGCGGGAACAGGTTGAAGCGCTGGAACACCATGCCGATGTCCCGTCGCTGCTGCGCGACCTCGCTGTCCTTGAGCTCGTACAGCTTGTCGCCCTTCTGGCGGTAGCCGACCAGCTGGCCGTCGACGTACAGCCGGCCGGCGTTGATCTTCTCCAGGTGGTTGATGCACCGCAGGAACGTCGACTTGCCGGAGCCGGAGGGGCCGATGAGGCAGAACACCTCGCCGGTCCGCACCTCCAGGTCGATGCCCTTGAGGACCTCGATACTGCCGAAGGACTTGTGGACGCCCTCGGCCTTCACCATGGCCCGGGCGGACGCCGAGTCCTGGGAGGGCTGCTTCGTCACGTCGGTCATACCGTGACTCCCTTCGGGCGGCGAGCGGGCAGGACGGCCGCCTTGATGCGCTGCATGGGCGTCGGGGGCAGGCTTCGGGACGAGCCGCGCGCGTAGTGCCGCTCGATGTAGTACTGGCCGACGCTCAGGATCGAGGTCATGATCAGGTACCAGGCGGCGGCGAGGAAGTACATCTCCACGGTGGAGCCCGCGTTCTGGCCGATGTCCTGGGCCTGCTTGAACAGGTCCGCATACTGCACCGCCGCCACCAGTGACGTGGTCTTCAGCATGTTGATGACCTCGTTGCCCGTGGGCGGCACGATGACGCGCATCGCCTGCGGGATGACGATGCGGCGCAGCGTCTTGGTGTGGCTCATGCCGAGCGCCTGGGACGCCTCGCTCTGGCCCTCGTCGACCGAGAGCAGGCCGGCGCGGCAGATCTCCGCCATGTACGCGGCCTCGTTGAGGCCGAGCCCGAGCAGCGCCGTCAGCAGCGGCGTCATGAAGGACGACCAGTAGTCCTTGTAGATCGGGCCGAGATTGATGTACTCGAAGACCAGGCCGAGGTTGAACCAGACGAACAGCTGGACCAGGACCGGGGTACCCCGGAAGAACCAGATGTAGAGCCAGGCGATCGACGAGGTCACCGGGTTCTTCGACAGGCGCATGACGGCGAGCAGGATGCCGCCGGCGATGCCGATCACCATGGAGAGCACGGTGAGCAGGAGGGTCTTCCAGACGCCGTCCATGATGCGGTCGTCGAAGAAGTACTCGGGGATCGCGTCCCAGTTGATGTTGCCTTGCGCGAAGGCGTAGACGATCACACCGAAGATGGCGAGAGCGAGGGCCGCGGACACGTAGCGCCCCGGGTGCCGGACCGGGATGGCCTTGATGGCCTCCGGCCCGGCTGAGGGCGTCGGGTCGGCGGGACCGTCCGTCTTGTTGACGTCAACAGTCACGGGTGGTGCCTTTCAGAACGAGCGGTGCCGAGACGGGATCAGGAACCGCCATTGATCTTGGCCTCGGTGATCGCGCCGTCCTCGACGCCCCACTTCTTGATGATCTTCTCGTACTCGCCGTTGTCGATGATGGCCTGCACGGCGGCCTGGAGCGCGTCACGCAGCTCGGTGTCCTCCTTGGACACGGCGACGCCGTACGGACCTGCCTCGACCTGGTCGCCGACGATCTCGAAGTTCTTGCCCCCGCCCGCGTTCTTCACCGAGTAGGCGGCGATCGGGAAGTCGGCGGAGACGACGTCGGCGCCCTTGGAGCGCATCCGGGTCTCGGCCTCCGGGTTGGTGGCGAAGTCCTCGACCTTGAGTTCCTTCTTGCCGTCGTCCTTGCACTTCTTCGCCTGCTCCTTGGCGAGGTCGTGCGAGAAGGTGTTGCGCTGCACGGCCATGGTCTTGCCGCACAGGTCGTCCCAGGTCTTGATCCCCTGGGTGTCGCCCTTGTTGGTGTAGAGGGAGACACCGGCGGTGAAGTAGTCGACGAAGTCGACGCCCTCGCCGACCTTCTTGCCCGTGTCCGAGTCGACGCCCTCCTGGCGGTCCTTGGTGTCGGTCATGGCCGACATGGCGATGTCGTACCGGTTGGAGGCGAGACCACCGATGAGGGTGTCGAACGTGGCGTTCTGGAACTCGAACTTCACGCCGAGCTGCTTGCCCATCGCCGCGGCGATGTCGGGGTCGATCCCGACCACCTTGCCGGAATCGTCCTTGAACTCCACCGGCGCATACGCGATGTCGGAGCCGACCTTGATGACACCCTTGCTGGCGATGGATGCCGGAAGCTTGTCGGCCAGGGGCGCCGAGGTCTTCGTTTCGGTCTCGCTGCTGTCGTCCTTCGTCTGGTCACCGCAGCCGGTGAGCATCAGGGCGCCTGCGACCGCGATCGAGCCGACCGCTGCCAGCCGGGAGCGCGTGGCGGTCGTACGACGGGTGGTGCGTGCGGTCATGGTGGGTTCCTCCGGCGGATGGGTGGAGTTGCCGATGGGTCGACGAGAGCACACGTCTTCGAGTGTCGCGACCTCGTGTGATTACGGCATCTTGCCATTCGGACTGAGCCATTCAGGGGGCCAGCTATGTCAAAATCGGATAACGGGTTACCCCCGAACCGCACCAGGTCGGTACATCCCGACCGCATCTTCTGCGGGAATCCCTCCTTCCGGCCGGAAGATCTTCGGTGCATCTCATGATGCGGATGGCCGTGGGGCCTCGCCACCGTTGCGCTTGAGCGCCGGTCGGGCCCTCGTCAAGGGCGTTGGGCTACTTGTCGGTATGCCGCCGCATGATTCATGTCACCGGAATGCGGTGATCGATGATCGTTCTTCGTTCCGCCATGTGAGCTTGCACGTATTGGACTCGTCCTCGACGCCGTCCGTCCGGTAAGAAGGTGCTTTACACCCCTCATCCGGGGCTCCAGGGCGCGTGTGCGGCGCGCCCGTCGCGTATGTGCCCTCAAGTGACCGTACGTATCGGTAACTGGGCTGTGCGCGGTGCCCGCCCACCCCTCACCTGGGAGTGGCCACCCTCAAACCATGAATATTTAAGGGGTCAGACAAAGTGGCAGCGGAGATCGTCAATCCTCGCAGCGACAGCGATACGGGTCAGGACGGAGGGGCGGAGCCCCTCGATTCCTTCGACCCCGCGTTCGCGCTGCACCGCGGCGGCAAGATGGCTGTGCAAGCCACCGTGCCGGTCCGCGACAAGGACGACCTGTCCCTCGCGTACACACCCGGCGTGGCGAAAGTGTGCAGCGCCATCGCCGAGCAGCCGGATCTCGTCCACGACTACACGTGGAAGTCGTCGGTCGTCGCCGTCGTGACGGACGGTACGGCCGTGCTCGGGCTCGGCGACATCGGTCCTGAGGCCTCCCTTCCGGTGATGGAAGGCAAGGCGATTCTGTTCAAGCAGTTCGGCGGCGTGGACGCGGTGCCGATCGCGCTGGACTGCACCGGCGTCGACGAGATCGTCGAGACCGTGGTGCGCCTCGCACCCTCCTTCGGGGGCGTCAACCTCGAGGACATCTCGGCGCCGCGGTGCTTCGAGATCGAGCGCAAGCTCCAGGAGCGCCTCGACATCCCGATCTTCCACGACGACCAGCACGGTACGGCGGTCGTGACGCTGGCGGCGCTGCGGAACGCGGCGCGGCTGAGCCGGCGGGAGATCGGGCAACTGCGGGCGGTCATCTCGGGCGCCGGCGCGGCCGGGGTCGCCATCGCCAAGATGCTGGTCGAGGCCGGCATCGGTGATGTCGCGCTCGCCGACCGCAAGGGCATCATCTCGGCGGATCGTGCGGATCTGACCGACGTGAAGCGCGAGGTCGCCTCCTTCACCAACAAGGCGGGGCTGACCGGCTCCCTGGAGAACGCCCTCGCCGGTGCCGACGTCTTCATCGGCGTCTCCGGCGGTACGGTCGCGGAGGCCGCGGTCGCCTCGATGGCGCCGGGTGCCTTCGTGTTCGCGATGGCCAACCCGAACCCCGAGGTGCACCCCGACGTCGCGCACAAGTACGCGGCGGTCGTGGCGACGGGCCGTTCGGACTTCCCGAACCAGATCAACAACGTCCTGGCGTTCCCCGGCATCTTCGCGGGCGCCCTTCAGGTCCGGGCCTCCCGGATCACCGAGGGCATGAAGATCGCGGCCGCGGAGGCGCTGGCCTCGGTGGTCGGGGACGACCTGGCCGCGGACTACGTGATCCCGTCGCCGTTCGACGAGCGGGTCGCCCCGGCGGTCACGGCGGCGGTCGCCGCCGCGGCCCGCGCGGAGGGCGTGGCTCGGCGGTGAGCTGAGTCGTAGGCGAGATGACCCCGGCCGGGCTGTTGTCCGGCCGGGGTCATTTTTTACCTTGGCGGTGGGCCGGGCGGGTGGTTCCGGCCCGCGCACCCGGATGCGCGGTGGCTACTGCTGGCAAGAGGGCATGTGTCACAGCCGCCCCCGGTTCCCGAGCCGGGCGTGCGGGCCTATCGTCAAGGTCATGTTCGCCGTCTATGCCGCCCGAATCGACCGCGACCAGCCGCTCACCGGCCTTGAGTTGGGGGAGCGTCCCGCCCCCGAGGCCCGTCCCGGCTGGAGCGTCGTCCATGTCAAGGCCGCCTCCCTCAACCACCATGACCTGTGGTCCCTGCGTGGCGTGGGCCTCGCAGAGGACAAGCTGCCGATGATCCTCGGCTGCGACGCCGCCGGCGTCGACGAGGACGGCAACGAGGTCGTCCTGCACTCCGTCATCGGCCAGAGCGGCCATGGCGTGGGCCCCAAGGAGCCGCGCTCCATCCTCACCGAGCGCTACCAGGGCACCTTCGCGGACCAGGTCGCCGTGCCGACCTGGAACATCCTCCCCAAGCCGAAGGAGCTCTCCTTCGCGGAGGCCGCCTGTCTGCCCACGGCCTGGCTGACGGCGTACCGGATGCTCTTCACCAACGCGGGGGTACGCCCCGGCGACTCCGTCCTCGTCCAGGGCGCGGGCGGCGGTGTCGCCACGGCGGCGATCGTCCTCGGCAAAGCCGCGGGGCTGCGGGTCTTCGCCACCAGCCGGGACGAGGCCAAGCGCAAGCGGGCGCTGGAGCTCGGCGCGGTGGAGGCCGTGGAGTCGGGGGCGCGGCTGCCGGAGCGGGTCGACGCCGTCATCGAGACCGTGGGCGCCGCGACCTGGTCGCACTCGGTCAAGTCGCTGAAGCCCGGTGGCACGCTGGTCATCTCCGGTGCCACCAGCGGTGACCGGCCCTCGCACGCCGAGCTGACCCGGATCTTCTTCCTGGAGCTGAAGGTCGTCGGCTCCACGATGGGTACCAAGGACGAGCTGGAGGACCTCCTCTCCTTCTGCGCCGCCACCGGTGTGCGGCCCGTCATCGACGAGGTGCTGCCGATGGACCGGGCCCGGGAGGGCTTCGAACGGCTGGCGTCGGGGGAGCAGTTCGGCAAGATCGTGCTCACCAACTCTTGAGCCTCTCCCAGCATGTCGGTCAGGCGGGTCCGGGCGGTTGCCGGGCCCGCCTTTCCCGTGCGCGAGATGTCAACCGAGGTTGACAACGTGGGGGATGTCAACCTAGATTGACGGCATGAGTGAGGCAACGGATCTCGCCGAGCGCGCGGGCGACCGCGACCCGAGGGTCGGACTGCGTGCCGTCGCCGCGCTGCGCCGGCTGCTGGAGCAGCTGGAGGCGGTGCAGGTGCGCAATGCGCGCAATCAGGGGTGGTCGTGGCAGGAGATCGCCGCGGAGCTCGGTGTCAGCAGGCAGGCCGTGCACAAGAAGTACGGGAGGCATTGATGTTCGAGCGGTTCACCAAGGATGCCCGGGCAGTTGTGACGGGCGCGGTCGAGCACGCGGAGGGGGCGGGGGCCGGGAGGGTGGATGCCGAGCATCTGCTGCTCGCCCTGCTGGACCGGCAGGGCAGCCGCGCCTCCTTCGCGCTGGCCGCGCTGGGGCTCGCGGAGCGCAGGGAGTCGGTACGGGAGGCGCTCGGCGAGGCCCGACGGCGGGCCGGGCTGTCCCAGGCGGAGACCGACGCCCTCGCGGGACTCGGCATCGACGTCGCGGAGATCGTCGCCCGGGTCGAGGAGGTGCACGGCGCCGGCGCGATGTCCGGCAACCGCAAGGGCAAGGGCTGGTGGTCCGGACGCATTCCCTTCGGCAGGGAGGCCAAGGACACGCTGGTGTGCTCCCTGCGCATCGCGATGGCCCACCGCGACCGGCACATCGGCGACGAGCACCTCCTCCTCGCCCTGACGGCCCGCCCCGGCGTCTCCGCCGAGGTCCTGGCCGACCACGGCGTGACCAACGCGTCCCTCACCCGGGTCCTCTACGGGGCGGGTGAGGCCCAGGCCGGGTGATCCCGGTGCCTGCTCGGCCGGTCCACGAGGTGCTGCGGCGCCTCAGGGCTGCGGCGTCCGCAGGACCACCCCTATGTGCGCCGCCGCCGTCGACAGATGGCGACGGGCGTCGCGGGCGTCGCGGGCGATGCGTCTTTGACCCGGGTCCTCTACGGGGCGGCGAGGCCAAGGCCGGGTGATCCCGGTGCCTGCTCGGTCGGTCCACGAGGTGCTGCGGCGCCTCAGGGCTGCGGCGTCCGGAGGACCACCCCTATGTGCGCCGCCGCCGTCGACAGATGGCGACGGGCGTCGCGGAGCTGGTCCGCGGTGACGCCGTGGTCCCGGGCCGCGTCCCGGATGTCGTCGCGGAAGCGGTCCAGGAGGCGGTCCAGATCGCGGGCCGGGTCCCCGGTCGGGGCCTCATGGGCCCAGGCCGGTTCGTACGCGGCGGGGAAGTCCTCGGGGGTGTCGGTGTACTCGGGGGCGGGCCCGGACTCCGTACCGGCGCGGCCGAAGCCGAAGCCCCGGCCGAACTCCTTGCCGTAGTCCTTCCCGAACTCGCCGAACTCCTTGGCCAGTTCGGTCAGGCCCTCGCGCACCCCGGCCGGCCAGTCGCCCCGCGCGAAGTGGTCCTGCACATGGTCCTGGACGCGCTTGGCGATGCGCTGCACCTCCTCCTGGGCCTGGACCCGGGCCCGGTCCTGGGCCTCCTTGGCCTGGCGCCGGGCGCGCTGGGCCTCGTCGCGGGCACGCCGGCTCTCGTCCTTGGCGCGCCGGGCCTGTTCCTTCCACTCCTGCTTGGCGCGGCGCATCTCCTCCTTGGCGGCGCGCCAGGCCTCCTTGTCGGTGAAGTCCGCGAAGTCACCGAAGGCGGCGTCCGCCTGGGCGCCGTTGCCCTGGCGGGCCTCGGACGCCGCCGCCCGCATCTCGCGCCGCAGATCACCGGCGGCGCCGCGCACATCGGCCCGGATCTCGGCGGCGAGCTCCGCGACCGACTCCCGGATCTCCAGCTCCAGATCGGCCAGTTCGCCACTGCGGTCGGCCAGCTCGGCCCGCCCCGCGTCCGTGATGGCGTACACCTTGCGGCCGCCCTCGGTGGTGTGGGTGACCAGGCCCTCGCTCTCCAGCTTCGCCAGCCGGGGGTAGACGGTGCCCGCCGAGGGTGCGTACAGGCCCTGGAAGCGCTCCTCCAGGAGGCGGATCACCTCGTAGCCGTGGCGCGGGGCCTCGTCCAGCAGCTTCAGCAGGTACAGGCGCAGGCGGCCGTGGGCGAAGACGGGAGGCATGTCAGAGCACCTTCTTGTCGGTCGTGCCGTCGGCCGGGTCGCCCGGTTCGGCGTCGGTGGGGGCGGTGGTCTCCCGGCCGGAACCGGAATTCTCCCCCGAGGCGGCCGGGGCGCTGTCCGCCGGGGCCTCCTCCCATGCCTCCGCCTCCCAGGGCTCCTCCTCGCGGGGTGGCCTGCGCAGCAGGGCGATGGAACCGGAGACCGTGGTCGCCCGCAGCTTGCCGTTGCCCGCGCCCAGCCGGCCGGTGATCTTGTGGGCGCCCCACTGGCCGTGCACCCGGAGCCCGTCGAAGGCGTTGGAGATGGTGCCGCTCGCGGTGTTGGCCTCGACGTCGGCATCGGCCGGCTGCGGAAGCCGGATGGCGATCTCGCCGGAGACGCTGGTCAGCCGTACGTCCGTTGGGCCCTCCGGGTCGAGGTCGACGATCATCGAGCCGCTGACCGAGTCCGCCCGCACGGAGGGGCCCGAGCCCTCCACGACCGTCAGATCCCCCGAGACGGAGTTGAAGCGCAGATCTCCGGTGACGGCCTGGGCCTCCAGATTCCCGGAGACCGTGTCGGCGCGCACCGGGCCGGAGAGCCCGACCAGGGTCGTGTCGCCGGTGACGCCCTTCACCACCGCGGGGCCGCGCACCCCGGAGATGACCGCGCCCGCGCCGACCACGCCCACCTCGATCCGGGTGTCGGCGGGCACCGCCAGCGAGACCACGGCGCTGCGCCGCCAGCCCTTGCGGTCGAGCCACTTCAGGAAGCCCTTCCAGGGCAGGTCCTCGTAGGCGACCGTGAGGGTGCCGTCCTCCTGGGTGACCAGCAGGGGAGGGCCCTCGATCTCGGAGATCTCCAGGCGGGCGGAACCTTCGTCCGTGCCCACCACGTTCACCGTGCCGTTGACGATCCGTACGTGGAGATCTCGCACGGGCTCGTCGAAGGTGAGCTTGGTCGGCTCCGCGACGGACCACTCGGACATGGTGACGACCTCCCCGAAGGCGACGCGCCATATCGCGTCTCTTGTCATTCACGATATATCGCGCTCACGGAAAGTCAAGACACTCTTTTTGGGGACGATCGTGGCCCGGAAATACGCCCAACCATCAGAAATCGCCCTAGCGTGTGACCATGTCGCCGGATTCTCCCCGCACCGGTCCCGTTTCCGGGGCGCCCGCTCCCGGAGCCCTGCTGCTCTGCCGGGCGGACCCCGATGCCGTCGCCCTTCCCGCCCGGCTGCTGGGCACCCGCATGCTGGTCCGCCCCGCGGGCGGGGAGTGGAGCGTGCTGGTGCCCGAGGGCAGGCCCTGGGCGGACGGCGACGAGTCCGTCGACCGCGTGCTGACCGGCTGGGCCACCGCCCTCGCCGTCGCCGCCCCCTGGCCCGTGCTCGCGCTGTGGTGGGACGAGGACCGCGCCGGCTACACCCTCGCGTCCGGCTTCCGCCGCCCCGTCGGATATATCTGGCTCACCAACGGCACCCCGGTCGGCGAGGACGAGGCCATGCGCACCTTCGCCGCCCGCCTCGGCCTCGATCCCGTCCTCGACATGGAGTCCCTGGACCGGCTCACCCGGCCGGACCCCGACGCCGACGCGCGTGCCCGGCTGCTCGGCCTGCTCGCGGTCCTCACGCGGGCGGGCGTCTCCCTCCCCGCCGGTCTCACCCCCGGCAAACCGGCCGACCGCCTCCACGCGACGGCCCGCGCCCAGCCGTACGCCCGCCCCGGCCGGCGGCCCGGCCCGCACCGCACCCTCCGCGCGGAACTCGACGCGATCGACGTCGGCCGCCTGGCCCCCTGGCTCCCCTGGTCCGGCACCCCCAAGGCCCGCGCACTCGCCGCCGCCCAGCTCGCCGCCGGCCTCCCGCTCACCGCCCTCGGACTGCGGCGGCGCAGCGGCGGCTGGACCGCGGCGGGGGCGCTGCTGCTGGCGCACGGCGCGCTGGGACTGGCGTACGACGTGACCCGGCCGCGCGACTGACGACGTGTCCCTGGCGCGTGACTGGCGACGCGGCGGCCCGCCCCCACTGACGACGGGGCGCCCTCTGGGCACCCCGCTCCTCACCGCTGTAGCGCTGACGGCGGCTGAACCGTGGCGGGGGCGCTGCTGGCGCACGGCGCGTTGGGACTGGCGTACGACGTGACCCGGCCGCGACCGACGGCGTGACCCGGCCGTGCGACTGACGGCGGGACCCGGGGCGTGACTGACGGCGTGACCCCGCCGTGCGACTGGCGACGCGGCGGCCCGCCCCCACTGACGACGGGGCGCCCTCTGGGCACCCCTCTTCTCACCGACGTGGCGTGGACGGCTACTCGTCGTCCTCGTCGTCCAGTCGGGCCAGCCAGGTGGCGAGCCGCTCCACCGGCACCTCGAAGTCCGGGTTCAGGTCGACGAACGTGCGCAGCTGCTCGGCGAGCCACTCGAAGGAGACCTCCTCCTCGCCCCGCCGCTTCTCCAGTTCTTCGATGCCTCGGTCGGTGAAGTACATGCCCACCAGGATAAACGGCAGGGCCGCACCCCAAATGGGGTGCGGCCCTGCCGGGTACGCAGCGGGCTTACGCCTCGAACACCTCGCGCACCAGCTGCTCCTGCTCGGCCTGGTGACGCTTGGCCGAACCCACCGCCGGCGACGAGCCGTGCGGGCGGGAGATGCGGCGCAGCCGCTCGCCGTGCGGGACCTCCGCGCCGACCGCCAGGTCCAGATGGTCGATGAGGTTCAGGGCGATGAACGGCCACGCGCCCTGGTTCGCCGGCTCCTCCTGGGCCCACAGGTACTTCTCGGCGTTCGGGTACTTGGCGATCTCGGCCTGGAGCTCAGTACCCGGCAGCGGGTACAGGCGCTCGATGCGGATGATCGCCGTGTCCGTGACGCCGCGCTTCTGCCGCTCGGCCTCCAGGTCGTAGTAGACCTTGCCGGCGCAGAAGACGACCTTCTTCACCGCGGCCGGGTCGACCGAGGCGTCCCCGATCACCGGGCGGAACTGGCCCGTGGTGAACTCCTCCGCCTTCGACGCCGCGGCCTTCAGACGCAGCATCGACTTCGGGGTGAAGACGATCAGCGGCTTGTGGTGCGGGTTGTGCACCTGCCAGCGCAGGAGGTGGAAGTAGTTCGACGGGGACGTCGGCATCGCGACCGTCATGTTGTCCTGGGCGCACATCTGCAGGAAGCGCTCCGGACGGGCCGAGGAGTGGTCCGGGCCCTGGCCCTCGTAGCCGTGCGGCAGCAGCAGGGTGACGCCGGAGGTCTGGCCCCACTTCTGCTCGGCCGACGAGATGAACTCGTCCACGACCGTCTGCGCGCCGTTGACGAAGTCGCCGAACTGCGCCTCCCACATCACCAGCGACTCGGGACGGGCCAGCGAGTAGCCGTACTCGAAGCCCATCGCCGCGTACTCGGAGAGCAGGGAGTTGTAGACGTTCAGGCGCGCCTGGTCCTCGGAGAGGTACATCAGCGGCGTGAACTCGTCACCCGTCTCACGGTCGATGATCACCGCGTGCCGCTGGCCGAAGGTGCCGCGCTGGGAGTCCTGGCCGGCGAGGCGGACCGGGACGCCCTCCAGGAGCAGCGAGCCGATCGCGAGCGTCTCGCCCATGCCCCAGTCGATCGTGCCGTCCTCGACCATCGACGCCCGGCGCTGCAGCTGCGGCAGCAGCCGTGGGTGGACGGTGATGTTGTCGGGGACGTTGACCTGGGACTCGGCGATCCGCTTGACGACCTCGGCGGTGACCGCGGTGTTCACCGCGACCGGGAACTCGGCCTGCGGGTCCGACGGCTCGGCCGCGGACGGCTGCGAGGTGGCCTCACGGACCTCCGTGAAGACCTTCTCCAGCTGGCCCTGGTAGTCCTGGAGCGCCTGCTCGGCCTCTTCCAGGGTGATGTCGCCGCGACCGATCAGGGACTCGGTGTACAGCTTGCGCACCGAGCGCTTCTTGTCGATCAGGTCGTACATCAGCGGCTGGGTGAAGGCCGGGTTGTCCGACTCGTTGTGACCGCGGCGGCGGTAGCAGATGAGGTCGATCACCACGTCCTTGTTGAACGCCTGGCGGAACTCGAAGGCCAGCCGGGCCACGCGGACGACGGCCTCGGGGTCGTCGCCGTTGACGTGGAAGATCGGCGCCTCGATCATGCGGGCCACGTCGGTGGCGTACATCGAGGAGCGCGACGACTCGGGAGCCGCCGTGAAGCCGACCTGGTTGTTGATGACGATGTGGACCGTGCCGCCGGTGCGGTAGCCGCGCAGCTGCGACATGTTCAGAGTCTCGGCCACCACGCCCTGGCCCGCGAAGGCCGCGTCGCCGTGCAGGGCCACCGGCAGGACGGTGAAGTCCGTGCCGCCCTTGTTGATGATGTCCTGCTTGGCGCGGGCGACGCCCTCCAGGACCGGGTCGACGGCTTCGAGGTGCGAGGGGTTCGCGACCAGCGACACCTTGATCTGCTCGCCGTCCAGGCCGGTGAAGGTGCCCTCGGCGCCCAGGTGGTACTTCACGTCGCCGGAGCCGTGCATCGACTTCGGGTCGAGGTTGCCCTCGAACTCGCGGAAGATCTGGGCGTACGACTTGCCGACGATGTTCGCCAGCACGTTCAGGCGGCCGCGGTGGGCCATGCCGATGACGACCTCGTCCAGCCGCGACTCCGCCGCGCTGTCGATGACCGCGTCCAGCAGCGGGATGACCGACTCGCCGCCCTCCAGGGAGAAGCGCTTCTGGCCGACGTACTTCGTCTGCAGGAAGGTCTCGAAGGCCTCCGCGGCGTTCAGCCGGCGCAGGATGCGCAGCTGCTCCTCGCGCTCCGGCTTGGTGTGCGCCCGCTCGATGCGGTCCTGGATCCACTTGCGCTGCTTGGGGTCCTGGATGTGCATGAACTCGACGCCGGTGGTGCGGCAGTACGAGTCGCGCAGCACGCCGAGGATGTCGCGCAGCTTCATCAGGGACTTGCCCGCGAAACCGCCGACCGCGAACTCGCGCTCCAGGTCCCACAGGGTCAGGCCGTGCTCGGTGATGTCCAGGTCGGGGTGCTTGCGCTGGCGGTACTCCAGCGGGTCGGTGTCGGCCATGACGTGGCCGCGGACCCGGTAGGAGTGGATCAGCTCGAAGACCCGGGCGGCCTTGGTGACGTCGTCGTCGTGGCTGGCGTCGATGTCCTTGAGCCAGCGGACCGGCTCGTACGGGATCCGCAGCGCCTCGAAGATGTCGTCGTAGAAGCCGTTCTCGCCGAGGAGCAGGTTGGCGACCTGGCGCAGGAACTCGCCGGAGGCGGCGCCCTGGATGACCCGGTGGTCGTAGGTCGACGTGAGCGTCATGACCTTCGAGATGCCGAGCTTGTTCAGCGTGTCCTGGGAGGTGCCCTGGAACTCCGCCGGGTAGTCCATGGAGCCGACGCCCATGATGACCGACTGGCCGGGCATCAGACGCGGGACCGAGTGGACGGTGCCGAGGCCGCCGGGGTTGGTCAGGGAGACCGTGACGCCGGAGAAGTCGTCCATCGTCAGCTTGCCGTCGCGGGCGCGGCGGACGATGTCCTCGTAGGCCTGCCAGAACTCGAAGAAGTTCAGCGTCTCGGCCTTCTTGATCGCCGCGACGACCAGCTGGCGGTCGCCGTTGGGCTTGACCAGGTCGATGGCGAGGCCGAGGTTGACGTGCGCCGGCTTGATCAGCGTCGGCTTGCCGTCCTTCTCGCCGAACGCGTAGTTCATCGCCGGCATGGCCTTGATGGCCTGCACCATCGCGTAGCCGATCAGGTGCGTGAAGGAGATCTTCCCGCCCCGGGCCCGCTTGAGGTGGTTGTTGATGACGATGCGGTTGTCGAAGAGCAGCTTCACCGGGACCGCGCGCACGGACGTGGCCGTGGGCAGCTCCAGCGAGGCGTTCATGTTCTTCACGACCGCGGCGGCCGGTCCGCGCAGCGGCACCAGCTCGGGGCCCTCCGGGGCCGCGGCGGCCGGAGCGGCCTTCGCGGCGGCCGGCTTGGCGGCGGCGGGCTTGGCGGCAGCCGGAGCCGGAGCTGGGGCCTGGGCGGGCGCGGCGGGCGCCGGCGCGGCAGGCGCGGCGGCGGCCGGCTGCGGGGCCGCTGGAGCCGGAGCCGCGGGAGCGGCCGGAGCGGATGCGGCGGGCGCGGCGGTCTCCGCGACCGCGTTGCCCGCCGGAGCCGGGGCGGCAGGCGACCCCGGCTTGTAGTCGGCGAAGAAGTCCCACCAGGCGCGGTCTACCGAATTCGGGTCCTGGAGGTACTGCTGATAGATCTCGTCGACGAGCCACTCATTGGGACCGAACGCGGCAGCGGGGTTCTTGCCCGCTTGGTCGGTGTCGGTCGAGATGCTCGAGTTACTGGGGGACTGTGGCGACACGGCGGCAACCGCCCTCTTCCGCTTCACAAGGTGATGGACAGCGGGAATAAAGGCTACGCCTCCCTGGCGGGGAAGGTCAGTCCGGGCCCGTTCATCGTCGCGTAAGTCACATCGGAGAGCGTGTTTCGCGCTGGGAAATGGCGGGAAACAAGCGTGGTTCCGCTTGCTCGGGGATGCGTCGATACCGGCCTGACGCGCCGACGGCGCGGGCCTCTGCCTGATCACACGTGTCCGGCTGCCCGAACGCCCGTGGATCTTGTGGCTCCGGTTCGAACCCTACGTCAACTCGACGCGGATGGCAGTCCCGGAAGAGTGACAAGAATCCGGCAACCCCGCTCGGATTCGGCCACTCCGATCCGGCCGCCGTGCAGATCCACCGCCCAGCGGGCGATGGCCAGGCCCAGACCCGTACCGCCGTCGCTGCCCGGACCGTGCGGCGCGGACACCGCGCCGCGGTTGAACCGCTCGAACACCCGGTGCCACTCCGACTTCGGGATGCCGGGGCCCTCGTCCAGCACCTCCAGCTCCAGCGACTCGGGCCATTGCCCGCGCCGGGCCTTCACCGTCACACGCCCGTGCGCGGGGCTGTGCTTGACCGCGTTGTCGATGAGATTCGCCACCACCTGGTGGATGCGCTCGGGGTCCGCGTGCGCGGTCAGCTCCGGCGGCGAGACGTCGAGGTGCAGATGGACGTCCGTACGGGTGTGGCCGCCCGAGCCCGAGGCGATCCCCGCGCGCGTGGAGGCGACCATGTTGGCCTCCTTCAGCACCCCGGACAGATAGGGCCACACCTCGAACCGGCGCTTCTTCAGCGGTACGACGCCGTTGTCGAGGCGGGACAGGTCCATCAGCGTCTCGACCAGGCGGCCCAGGCGCTCCGTCTGCTTCAGCGCGGTGCGCATGGTCTCGGGGTCGGCCTCGGTGACCCCGTCGACGATGTTCTCCAGCACCGCGCGCAGGCCCGCGATGGGGGTGCGCAGCTCGTGCGAGACGTTCGCCACCAGCTCCTTGCGCTGCTGGTCCTGGGCCTCCAGCTCGTCGGCCATGACATTGATCGTCTCGGCCAGGTCACCCAGCTCGTCCCGGCGGTTCTCGCGCACCCGGCGGGAGTAGTCGCCGTGCGAGATCGAACGGGCCACCGTGTTCATCTCGTCCAGCGGCGCGGTGAGCGAGTGCGCCACGAACTGGGTGATGAGCAGGGTGGCGATCATCGAGAAGACGGTGATGAAGCGCAGCTCCGTCTTGGTCTGCACCGCGATCATCGACAGACCGGTGGTGATCAGCACCGAGATGACGACCAGCGCGCCCAGCTTGGTCTTGATCGAGAACGGACGTACGCCGCCCCAGGGCTCCCTGGGGCCTCTCCGCGCGGCCGACCCGTCGCTCATGGCGTCGGGGTCTCCAGGGCGTAGCCCACGCCGTGCACGGTACGGATGCGCTCGGCGCCGATCTTCCGGCGCAGCGCCTTGATGTGGCTGTCGACGGTCCGGGTGCCGGAGGCGTCCGCCCAGTCCCACACCTCCGCGAGCAGCTGCTCACGGGAGAGCACCGCGCGCGGGGTGTTCGCCAGGCACACCAGGAGGTCGAACTCGGTGGGCGTCAGGTGGACGTCCTCGCTGCGCACCCGCACCCGGCGCTGCGCGTGGTCGATCTCCAGCTCGCCGAGGCGCAGGATGCCGCTGCGCGGGGTGGAGGCGGCGATCGCGGCCCGCTCCACGCGGCGCAGCAGCACATGGACGCGGGCGGCCAGCTCGCGCATCGAGAACGGCTTGGTCATGTAGTCGTCGGCGCCGACGCCGAGTCCGACCAGCATGTCGGTCTCGTCGTCGCGCGCGGTGAGCATCAGCACCGGGACCGGGCGCTGCGCCTGGACGCGACGGCAGACCTCCAGGCCGTCGAAGCCCGGCAGCATGATGTCGAGGATCAGCAGGTCGGGCTGCCAGGCCTCCGCCGTGTCGACGGCCGAGGGCCCGTCGCCCGCGGTCTGCACGAGGAATCCCTCGGCGCGCAGGCGGGCCGCGATGGCGTCCACGATGGTCGGATCGTCCTCTACCACCAGCACCCGGCGCTGTGCGCCGGGTGTCGCCGTCGTGCCGTTGTGGGAGGTGTGTGTCTGCTCCATCGCCCGCCCCTGAAGTTGCTTTCCGGAATCCGTGGGGTGATCCGTTTGTCTGGCACATGCCTGCGCATGCTTGCGATTGACGCTTGAATGATCCGCGCCAGGGCAGCAGCGTACGGGGAGTCGCCGCAGCTCGGCTATCCAGGTCCGACGGCGAGGTGCACGACGTCGGGAACGCCCCGGGCAACGGGGATCTCTTCGGTACGCACCTGATTGAACCCGGCATTCCGCAAGGTTTCTTCGAATTCCGGAGAGGGCTGCGCGGACCACACGGCCAGCACCCCGCCGGGGCTCAAAACCCTTGCACAGCTTGCCAGTCCGGCCACCGAGTACAGGCCCTGGTTGCCCTCCGTGACCGTCCAGCCGGGGCCGTTGTCGATGTCGAGACACAGCGCGTCGAACGTGTCGGATGTCTCATTGACGTAGGGGAGGAGATCCGTTTCGAGGATCTCGGTCCGCGGGTCCGCGCAGGCCTGTGCGGTGAGGTCGCGGAGAGGCCCGGTGTGGTGCCAGTCGATGACGGCGGGCTCGCGTTCGACGACCGTGATCCGCCCCCAGCGGGGATCGGCGGCGGCGTGTGCGAGCGAGAACCCCACGCCGAGACCTCCGATCAGCACCCTCGGCCGAGGTCTGCCGTCGAGGGCGTCCCGGGCCGCGTCCACGAGCAGCCGCTCGGAGCGGCCGTCGGAAGTGTCCATGAGGAAACAGCCGTTGGCGATGATCTGCAGCAGGTCACCGTGCCGCCGCAACACGACCTCGCCATGCGGGCCTTCGCGACGGTCCAGGATTTCGGGGATGTCGTACGAAGCGGACATCTCCTCATCTTGGCAGCTCCGGCCTCGTCGGCGGTGATCGCTCACAGCGAACGGAGGTCGGGGAACATTCAAGCTTTCCCGAGCATTGAGTCGGCATAGCTCAACTTGACTGCCGAAGGGGAGATCATGGCATCGACGTCCACACCGCTCACCCTGCCTGTGCTGCCGCTCGATGACGAGGTCGTGCTGCCCGGAATGGTGGTCCCGCTGGATCTGAACGACGCCGATGTACGCGCCGCCGTGGAGGCGGCCCAAGCGGCCGCCGGATCCGAGCCGGGCAAGCCACGGGTGCTGCTGGTTCCGCGCATCGACGGCACGTACGCGAGCACCGGCGTGCTCGGCACGGTGGAGCAGGTGGGCCGGCTCGCCGACGGTGACCCGGGGGCCCTGATCCGCGGCCGCGACCGCGTGCGGATCGGCGCCGGGACCACCGGTCCCGGCGCCGCCCTGTGGGTCGAGGGCACCCGGATCGACGACAGCGCCCCCGACCCGCTGCCGGGGCAGGTCACCGAATTGGTGAAGGAGTACAAGGCGCTCGCCACCGCATGGCTGCGCAAGCGCGGCGCCTGGCAGGTCGTGGACCGGGTCCAGGCCATCGACGACGTGTCCGCGCTCGCCGACAACTCCGGGTACTCGCCGTTCCTCACCACCGAACAGAAGGTGGCGCTGCTGGAGACCGCCGACCCGGTCGCCCGCCTCAAGCTCGCCACCCAGCAACTGCGTGACCACCTCGCCGAGCAGGACGTCGCCGAGACCATCGCCAAGGACGTCCAGGAAGGCGTCGACAAGCAGCAGCGCGAGTTCCTGCTGCGGCGCCAGCTGGAGGCCGTGCGCAAGGAGCTGCGCGAGCTGAACGGCGAGGCGGAGGGCGAGGAGTCCGACGACTACCGCGCCCGCGTCGAGGCCGCCGACCTGCCGGAGAAGGTCCGCGAGGCGGCCCTGAAGGAGGTCGACAAGCTGGAGCGGTCCAGCGACCAGTCGCCCGAGGGCTCCTGGATCCGGACCTGGCTCGACACGGTCCTCGAACTGCCCTGGAACGAACGGACCGAGGACGCCTACGACATCCAGGGCGCGAAGTCCGTCCTGGACGCCGAGCACGCGGGCCTGGAGGACGTGAAGGAGCGGATCACCGAGTACCTCGCGGTGCGCAAGCGCCGCAACGACCGGGGGCTCGGTGTCGTCGGCGGCCGGCGCGGCGGTGCCGTACTGGCTCTCGTCGGCCCGCCCGGCGTCGGCAAGACCTCGCTCGGGGAGTCGGTCGCCCACGCCATGGGGCGCAAGTTCGTGCGCGTGGCCCTCGGCGGTGTCCGGGACGAGGCGGAGATCCGCGGTCACCGGCGTACGTACGTCGGCGCGCTGCCCGGCCGGATCGTGCGGGCGATCAAGGAGGCCGGGTCGATGAACCCGGTGGTCCTGCTCGACGAGATCGACAAGGTGGGCTCCGACTTCCGCGGCGACCCGGCGGCGGCGCTGCTGGAGGTCCTGGACCCGGCGCAGAACCACACCTTCCGCGACCACTACCTGGAGGTCGAACTCGACCTCAGCGACGTGGTGTTCCTCGCCACGGCCAACGTCCTGGAGGCCATCCCGGAGGCCCTGCTCGACCGTATGGAGCTGGTCCGCCTCGACGGCTACACCGAGGACGAGAAGGTCGTCATCGCCCGCGACCACCTGTTGCCGCGCCAGCTGGAGCGGGCCGGTCTGGACCGGGACGAGGTGACCCTGGACGAGAGCGCGCTGCGCCGGCTCGCCGGTGAGTACACGCGCGAGGCGGGCGTGCGCAACCTGGAGCGCTCGGTCGCGAGGCTGCTGCGCAAGGTCGCGGCCCAGCACGAACTGGGCGAGCGGGAGCTGCCGTTCACCGTGACGGACGGCGATCTGCGCGGTCTGATCGGGCGCCCGCACCACGTGCCCGAGTCGGCCCAGGACCCGGCGGAACGCCGTACGGCGGTCCCCGGTGTGGCGACCGGCCTCGCGGTGACCGGTGCCGGCGGTGACGTGCTGTTCGTGGAGGCGTCCCTGGCCGACCCGGAGACGGGCGCGGCGGGGCTGACGCTGACCGGGCAGCTCGGTGACGTGATGAAGGAGAGCGCCCAGATCGCCCTGTCCTTCCTCCGCTCGCACGGCGCCGAGCTGGAACTGCCGGTGGCCGATCTGAAGGACCGGGGTGTGCACATCCACTTCCCGGCGGGCGCGGTCCCGAAGGACGGGCCCAGCGCGGGCATCACGATGACGACGGCGCTCGCCTCGCTGCTGTCGGGCCGGCTGGTCCGCACGGACGTGGCGATGACGGGGGAGGTGTCCCTGACCGGGCGGGTCCTGCCGATCGGCGGGGTGAAGCAGAAGCTGCTGGCCGCGCACCGGGCGGGCGTCACGACGGTGATCATCCCCAAGCGCAACGAGCCGGACCTGGACGACGTGCCCGCCGAGGTCCTCGACAAGCTCGACGTGCACGCCGTCACGGACGTACGGCAGGTGCTCGACCTGGCCCTGTCCCCGGCCACGGCCGGAGCGCGGGCGGAGGTTCCGGCGGCGGCGTGACGGACGCTGCCGGACGAAGGCGAGGGCCCGGCTCCTGAGAGGGAGGCCCGGGCCTTCGTCGTGCGCTCAGCCGTGGGCGAGGGCCTGGACCCGGTCCAGGGCCCCGTTGAACCTGTCGTGGTCGCCGACCGTCGGGCCGGTCGAGGTGTACTGCCACATGGTGTGGTGGCTCCAGCCGGCCGGCAGCGTCCCCACCGTCGCCGCGTACCGCGCGATCCACAGCGGGTTGCTGGCGCCGAAACCGGCGTAGTTGCCCGTGCACTGGGTCCACCAGCTCGTCGCCGTGTAGATGACCGCGTTCCGGCCCGTGCGCGCCTTGTACTGGTTCAGGAAGTCGCGGATCCAGGTGACCATGGCGCTCGGGGTCTTGCCGTAGCAGGCCGCGCCGTACGGGTTCCACTCGATGTCGAGGGCGCCGGGGAGGGTCCTGCCGTCGCGGGACCAGCCGCCGCCGTGGTCGACGAAGTAGTCGGCCTGGGTTGCGCCGGACGTGGTGTCCGGGGTGGCGAAGTGGTAGGCGCCGCGGATCATGCCGACGGTGTGGGAGCCGTTGTACTGCTGGGCGTAGTAGGGGTTCGTGTAGTACGTGCCTTCCGTGGCCTTCGCGTAGGCCCACTTCACGCCGCTGCTCCAGAGGGTCGACCAGGCCACGTCGCCCTGGTGGGAGGAGACGTCGACGCCTTCCGTCTGGCTGGCGCGGGTGTCCCCGGGCAGGCCGTGGACGCCGTCGTGGGCCGGGACGCCCATGCCCATGTGGGCGGAGCCCCGGGCAGGAGTGTCGGGGCCGGCCGGGGAGCCGGGCTCGGCGGCGGTGGGGGCGGCGCATGTCAGGGACAGCGCGGTGAGCAGGAGGGCCGTGAGGCTGAGGCGGAGCAGTCCGGGTCTGTGCACACGCACAGCCTGCCTCCGAAGGCTCGGTGGCGCTCGGCGGAGAGACCTGGGACGCGGCGGCACGCGACGCCTCGGCGTTGGCCTGTTGTTGGTCCGCCGTCGGACAATGCTGGCGTGGGCATGCCAGTCGGATGTCCGGGGGCTGGGGGCTGCCGTTGGTCCACGCCTGAGAAATACTGACGGAGCTGCGGCGATGACGGCATGTGACGGAAACTTTCAGAACTGGGAAACCGAGGCAGGGGCTGACGTGCGCGAAGACGGAAACGGCGACGGACGTCGAGTCGGATCCGGGGTGTCCGCGGGGATGCCGGGGCGTGGCGTGGACCAACCCGAGTTCCTTTCCCTGGAGCGGGAGTTGACCGTACTGCTGCGGCGGGCACGGGCCAGCCAGGGCGAGATGGCCCGCGAGGTCCATCCGGACCTGGAGTCGGCGGCCTACGGGCTGCTGATCCGCCTCGACGAGTGCGGGCAGCAACGGGCGACGGAACTCGCGGCGTACATCGGCGTCGGCAAGGCCACCATGTCCCGCCAGCTGCGCGCCCTGGAGGACCTCGGCCTGGTCGCCCGCGAGCCCGACCCCGCGGACGGGCGGGCCTGGCTGGTCCACCTCACCGAGGAGGGCCGCGGCCGGGTGAGCAAGGTACGCAACGCCCGCCGAGCCCGCTACGCCCGCCGTCTCTCCGGCTGGGACCCCAAAGAGGTCGCGGAACTGGCCCGCCTGCTGAACCAGCTGAACGAGGAAATGGAGGGCCAGGGCTGACACCCCGGCACGCCTGCGCCCCGCGCCGAGACCCGGGCCCGCCTCGCGCCTCCGACGTGGGGCAGACCCGCCCGCGGCGTCGCTTCCAGACCCGGCCGCGCCTTCGGCACCAGACCACAGGCCCTGGCCCGCCGCCCGTATCGAGGCTCCCTCTGGCGTCGTGTCGAGGGTCTGCTGCCACCGGTGTCGAGGCTCGCCCCGGCGTTGGATCTGCCTCGCTGCCGGTATCGGGGCTCGCCTCCCGGCGTCGGGTCCGCCTCCCGGCGTTGTGTCGAGTGCCTGCTCACCGGAAGGGGCTTGCCCTGCTGTCGGTGTCGCCGCTCGCCCCCGCGTCGGGTCTGCCCCGCCTCCGGCGTCGTGTCGAGGTGCCTGCTGCCCGGAAGGGGCCCGGCCCGCTGCCGGTGTCGAGGCTTGCCCCCCGGTGTCGGGTCCGCCTCGCCTCCGGCGTGTTGCTGAGGGCCTGCCCTCGGAAGGGTCTGGCCTGCTGCTGGCGTCGAGGCTTGCCCCCCGGCGTCGGGTCCGCCTCGCCTCCGGCGTGTTGCTGAGGGCCTGCCCCCGGAAGGGTCTGGCCTGCTGCTGGCGTCGAGGGCGCCTCCCGGCGTCGGGTCCGCCTCCCGGCGTCGTGTCGAGGTGCCTGCTCGCCGGAAGGGGCTTGCCCTGCTGTCGGTGTCGGGGCTTGCCCCCGCCGTCGGGTCTGCCCCGCCTCCGGCGTCGTGTCGAGGTGCCTGCTGCCCGGAAGGGGCCCGGCCCGCTGCTGGTGTCGAGGCTTGCCCCCCGGTGCCGGGTCCGCCTCGCCTCCGGCGTGTTGTTGAGGGCCTGCCCTCGGAAGGGTCTGGCCTGCTGCTGGCGTCGAGGGCCGCCTCCCGGTGTCGGGTCTGCCCCGCCTCCGGCGTCCGGTCGAGGGCCTGCTCGCCGGAAGGGCCCCGGCCCGCCGTCGGTGTCGAGGCTCACCCCCCGCGTCGCCTCCGGCGTCCCGTCGAGGGCCCGCCCCCGGTCGGGCCCTGGCCCCCCGTCCGCATCGGGGCCCGACCGGTGTCCGTCGCGGGACGCGCGGGGGCCGACGCGGCCAGGGAGGGCGCGCGTGGGGTGGGTCAGAGCTCGATGAAGACCACCGTCGCGTCGTCGTGGGTCTTGCTTCGCCGGAGGAAGGCCCGGTCCTCGTCGGCGAGTTCCAGTGCGCGGACCTGGTCGATGAGGGACTGGGCGCCTTCCTTGCGGACCACGTCGAACAGGTCGGGCCATTCTCCGGCGCCGAAGGTGTCCACCCAGCGGGTCGCCCCGTCCGTGAGGGCGGCCAGGGCGCGTACCTCGGTGCGGGGCAGGGTTCCGGTCACCGCCCTGGCGGCCACCGAGGGATCCGCCGCGGCGGTGAAGAAGCCGCCTTCCTTGTTCCGCAGACCGGCGTCGACCATCTCGTCCGTGGCCAGGGCGGACCGGGGCAGCAGGGAGAGGCGGTCGTCGAGGTACGGCGTCAGGGTGCCGTCCGGCGACTCGACCAGCAGGGCCGAGTCCGACAGGATCAGGTACTCCACGGTCTCCGGTGACCAGCGGGCCAGGACGACCGTCGCCTGAGGTGTGCGCGGGTGAGAAAGGTCACATGTTCCCCGGTGCGCCTCGGCGGTACGCGCGAGGGCGAGCGACAGGGCGTCGGTGAGAGGAACATCCGGGAGTGAAACGGTCAGTTCGGTCAGGGCCCCGCCGAGCCGCGCGGTGAACCAGGGAACGGAATGCAGACAGCCCGTTGCACCCCTCGGCGGAGTCACCCCGTCGAGGACCACCACCGCGCCGCCCTGTCCGGAGGCGGGCAGCCCGACGCTTGCGAAGTCCTCGTTGGGGCGGGCGGCATCGCCGGGCTCCGACACAAGTTCAGTACGCATCCAGCCAGTCTGCACGAGCCCTTCACAAGGTTCGCCAAAGGCTGGCAACGATCGCGCAATTGGCGCCCGCACGCAGGTCAGGCGCCAGATTTGGGAGGGAATGATTCACTCCGCGCAGACGTGGCGGCGAATCCTGCCATCGCCCGCCGCGGACGTCCAACCGGCCCGCCGGGAACGGCCGTCGCAAGCGTCACCGGAACTTGCCCGCCAACTCCCCTCCGGGGTTCACTCCTTCGGGTGGCGGGTCAGATGATGCGGGACCCCCGCCCACCGGCACTGGGAGGGTCGGGAAGCGTACCGGGCGTATGCGCCAGTTGACGGAGCGTCACCCGGGCCCATGAGTACCACGAGTTCAGGAATGCGAGCACCGGTGCAGAAGACGCGGCCTCGTCGCTCAGGCAAGCAGAAGGTCCCCGCAGGGGGCCCGGAGCACACGCCCGGCAGCACGGCAGGGACCGGCGCCACCTCGGCAGGCAAAGGCCGGCCCACCCATGTACGCAACCGGCTCTTCGTCGCCGTGGCCGTGGTCGCCGCCGCCATCGCGGCAGCCGGCGCCCCCTCGATCGTCACCGCCTCCGCCCAGGTGCACGACACCCAGGAGCTGGTGACCCTCTCCGAGCGCACCGAGGACGCCCTGGCCCTCGCCCATTCGCTCGCCGACGAACGCGACGAGGTCACCTCCTACGTCGCCGCCGGGCGCCCCAAGTCCAAGGCGCCCTCCGAGCAGCGCAGCGCCCGGGTCGACCGCCTCGTCGAGGAGCTGCGCGCGAACCCCGACACCCCCGCCTCCCTGCGGGCGGACCTGGACGACATCGCGGCCCTGCGCAGAGCGGCGCTCACCGGCAAGAGCACCGCTCTGGACACGCACAAGGCGTACTCCGCCTCCCTCGCCGAACTCCACCGGCTCGCCGAACAGCTGGCCGAGGACATGCCGCCCCGCGCGGGCTCCGGCGCCCACGCCCTCGTCGAGCTCGACACCGCCGTACAGCAGGCCGCCTCCGCCCGCGGCCTGCTGCTCGCGGCCCTCAGCGTCCCGCGCACCACCCAGACCGTCATCGACCCTGTCACGGGCCTGCCGGACACGGTCAGCTCCTCCTCCGACGCCGACACCAAGCAGCGCGACGCGCTCACCGCCGCCGCCCAGGAGGCCCGGCTGCGCTCCGACGCGGCCCTCGCCGACTTCCGCGAGACCGCGCCGAAGGCATCGGTGACGTCCTACGACTCCACGGTCACCGGACCGGAGGCCGAGGCCGCCGAGAAGTACCTCGCCGCCCTGACCGACCAGCCGACCCTGACCGACGCCGAACTCGCCACCGGCGTGAAGAAGCTGGACGCCGCGCTCTCCGCCCGCGTCGAGATGATGCGCGGCGCCGAGTCCGCCCTGCACGACCGCCGCACCAAGGACCTCGCCCTCCTGCGCGACGACGACGTCACCGAGCTGGAGATCCGCATCGCGGTCCTCGGCGTCCTGGTGCTGCTCGCGATCGGCGTCGCCACCGGCATGGCCCGCGGCCTCACCCGCCCGCTGGCCGTGGTGCGCCTGGGCTCGGCCCGGCTCGCGGGCGCCGCGGACCCGACGGCGGAGGAGCCGGTCCGGTTCACCGGCCGCAAGGACGAGTTCGCCCAGGTCGTCGACTCCGTCAACACCCTGCACGCGCAGGCGGTCGCCCTCCACGAGCGCATCGCCACGCTGGAGTCCGACCGCAAGCACCTGGTGGGCCAGCGCCAGAAGATGGCCGACGCCCGCGAGGACCTCCGCGCCGAACTCGCCGAGTCCTCTGCCCAGTTGGAGCGGCTGCGCACCAGCATCGGCTCGACCTTCGTGAACCTCGCCCTGCGCACCCTGGGCCTGGTGGAACGCCAACTGGCGGTCATCGAGGGCTTGGAGGAGCGCGAGCAGGACCCGGACCGCCTGGCCACCCTCTTCAAGCTCGACCACTTCGCCACCGTGATGCGCCGCCACAGCGAGAACCTCCTGGTCCTCGCCGGCACGGAACACGTCCAGCACAGCGCGGGCCCGGTCCCGCTGGTGGACGTGGTCCGGGCGGCGGTCAGCGAGATCGAGCGCTACGAACGCGTCCGGATCGCCGCGCTCCCGCCGCACGCCCACCTCGCGGGCTTCGCGGCGGACGACCTCTCCCACCTGCTCGCCGAACTGATGGAGAACGCCACCGCGTTCTCCCCGCCCGACATGCCCGTCGAGGTGTCCGGCTGGCTGCTGGAGAACGGCGAGGTGATGCTCTCCGTCCAGGACGAGGGCATCGGCATGACGGACGACCGCATGACCCGCCTCAACAACCGCCTGGCCGACTTCGACCCCGAGGCCTCCTACGACCAGGAGGGCGAGGAGGGCCTGGGCCTCGGCCTCTACGTGGTGGCCCGGCTGGCCCACCGCCACGGAGTCCGGGTCCAGCTCCGGGAGCAGAAGCAGGGCGGAGTGGCGGCGGTCGTCGTCCTCCCGAAGGCGCTGCTGGCCCAGGCGGCCCCCACGGCGGTCCCGGCCCCGTCCGGCGCCCCGGCCCCCGGCGCCACTCAGAGCTTCTCCCTGCCCGGCGCCGACGCCGAGGCCAACTCCAACGTCCTGCACGGCCGGGCCGGCCAGGGTGACCGCCTGGTGGAGCTGGCCGAGCGGGCCGTACGCAAGGCGGAGGAGGCCCCGGCACAGACCCCGCCGAGGACTCCGGCACAGCTCCCGCCGGAGACCCCGGCAGAGACCACGATGGAGCTCCTGGCACCCGTACCGCCGGAGCCCGCACAGCCGGACCCCGCACCGGACGCACCGGCCCCCGCCACCGGCGAGGACCCCCCAGGGGAAGCCGAGACGGAACACGGCCGTGCCGACGACGACGAGGACCAGCTCACCGCGAAGGGGCTGCCCAAGCGCACCCCGAAGATCACCGCGCCCGCGGAACCGCCCCGCATGCGCAGCGCCTCCGTCGACGCGGACGCCCTGCGCAGGAGGCTGGGCGGGTTCCGTCAGGGGGCGGCGGCCGGTTATCGCGACGTAGAAGCAGAGATCGCGGAAGGGACGGGCCGTGGGGGAGCGGCCGTCAGCGAATCCGAAGAAGCCACGGGGGGCACTGTCGAGGAGGCAAGCAGTTGACCGCGCCCAGTACCTTCGGACTGAGCAGTGAGGCCCGCAACCTGCACTGGCTGCTGACGAACCTGGTCGAGGAGGTGCCGGGCATCGAGTCGGTCGCCGTGGTCTCCTCGGACGGCCTGCTCCTGCTGTCCTCGGACCCGGACCGCAACGAGCAGGCCAAGGCGAAGCGCACCCGCACCGGCCCCAGGGGCTCCGCGGCGGACCTCGCCACCATCGTCTCCGGCATCGGCAGCCTCACCATCGGCGCCGCCCGGCTCATGGAGTTCGGCGGGGTGAAGCACACGATGGTCGCCATGGACGAGGGCAGCCTGTTCGTGATGTCGATCAGCGACGGCTCGCTGCTCGGCGTGCACGGCTCCGCGGAGTGCGACATGAGTGTGGTCGCCTACCACATGGCCCTGTTCGTCGGCCGCGCCGGCCACGTCCTGACGCCCGAACTCCGCAGCGAGCTACGAAAATCCCTGGAAGCCGAGTCGACCGGGAGTCCCCGATGAGCAGCAGCGCGCCGAAGAAGCTCCCCGTCCGCGGCGGCGACCGCAAGCCCGCCCGCGTACGCCCCTACTCGCTCACCGGCGGGCGCACCCGCTTCGGACACGTCCTCCTCGTGGAGACGTTCGTCGCGAGCACCGCGGCGCTCGAAGCCGCGCCGGAGCGCCGGGAGCTGACGAATGGTTCCCTCAACACCCGGGTGATGCCGGAGATGCGGGCCATCGTCGAACTGTGCCGCCGTATGCGCACGGTGGCCGAGATCGCCGCGCTGCTCAAGATGCCGCTCGGCGTGGTCCGCGTGCTCCTGAGCGATCTCGCGGACCAGGGAAAGATCCGTGTGTACGGCACCGGAACCGGTCACGGCACCGGCCGTCCGGACCGCGCTCTGCTCGAAAGGGTGCTGAGTGGACTCCGTCGTCTTTGAAGACACCGATGAGGACCTGAAGTCCTGGCAGACGGACCGCACCCGCGCCCCCGTCGCCACGAAGATCGTCGTGGCGGGCGGGTTCGGCGTCGGCAAGACCACCCTGGTCACCGCGGTCTCGGAGATCACGCCGCTGCAGACCGAGGCGCTGATGACCGAGGCGAGCGAGGAGACCGACGACCTCACCGCCACGCCGGAGAAGCTGACCACCACCGTGGCCATGGACTTCGGCCGTCTCACGCTCGACGACGACCTGGTGCTCTACCTGTTCGGCACACCGGGCCAGCAGCGGTTCTGGTTCATGTGGGACGACCTGGTGCGCGGCGCGATCGGCGCGGTCGTGATGGCCGACACCCGCCGGCTGAAGGACTGTTTCCCGGCGCTGGACTACTTCGAGAGCTGCGGGCTGCCGTACGTCGTCGCGGTCAACCACTTCGACGGCAGTGAGCGGTTCGAGCCGGAGGACGTGCGGGAGGCGCTGACGATCCCCGCGCACATACCTGTCATGATCATGGATGCGCGGCGCCGGATCTCGGTGATCGAGACCCTCCTGGCCCTGGTGGGCCACGCGCTGGACGAAACCCCCGAGTAGGAGAACTGCCCCGCATGCGGAAGATACTCGTCGTCGGAGCCGGTCAGTCCGGTCTCCAGCTCGCCCTCGGACTGCAGTCGAACGGGTACGAGGTCACTCTCATGTCCAACCGGACCGCGGACGAGATCCGCACCGGCCGGGTCATGTCGACGCAGTGCATGTTCCACACGGCCCTCCAGCACGAGCGCGACCTCCAGCTGAACTTCTGGGAGTCCCAGGCCCCGAAGATCGAGGGCCTCGGCGTCTCGGTGGCGGCACCGGGCTCCTGGGCCGAGGGCCCCGCGGCCCGCGCCATCGACTGGGTGGGCCGGCTCGACGGGTTCGCCCAGTCCGTCGACCAGCGGGTGAAGATGGCCGGCTGGATGGAGACCTTCGCCCAGCGCGGCGGCCAGCTGGTCATCCACGGCGCGGCGGTCGGCGACCTCGACTACTTCTCCCGTACGTACGACCTGGTGCTGGTGTCGGCCGGCAAGGGCGAGCTGGTCTCCATGTTCGCCCGCGACCCGGAGCGCTCCCCGTACAGCGAGCCGCAGCGCGCCCTCGCGGTGGCCTACGTGCACGGCCTCGGCCCGCGTCCGGAGCACCCGGAGTTCGACGCGGTCCGCTGCAACCTCGTGCCCGGCGTCGGCGAGCTGTTCATCATGCCGACGTTCACCACCTCCGGCCGCGCCGACATCCTGTTCTGGGAGGGCATCCCCGGCGGCCCGCTGGACGTCTTCAACGGCGTCAAGGACCCGGCGGAACACCTCTCCCTGACCCTGGAACTCATGGAGAAGTACACGCCGTGGGAGTACGCGCGAGCGACGAAGGTCGAACTGACCGACGCCGGCGGCACACTGGCCGGCCGCTACGCGCCCACCGTCCGCAACCCGATCGGCCGGCTCCCCGGCGGCGGCCTGGTCCTCGGCGTCGCCGACGTGGTCGTGGCCAACGACCCGATCACCGGACAGGGCTCCAACTCCGCGTCCAAGTGCGCGGCGGCGTACCTGGCGTCCATCCTCGAACACGGTGACAAGCCGTTCGACGAGGAGTGGATGCAGGCCACCTTCGACCGCTACTGGGCGACCGCGCAGCACGTCACCAAGTGGACCAACGCGATGCTGGCCCCGCCGCCGGAGCACGTCCTGAACCTGATCGGCGCGGCCGGTCAGCTCCAGCCCGCGGCGGACCGTTTCGCCAACGCGTTCAACGACCCGGCCGACTTCGAGAACTTCTTCTACGAGCCGGAGAAGACCGAGGCGTACCTCGCGTCCCTGGCCTGATTCAGCCGGGACGCACCGCGCCGAGGACCGGGTGGGCAGCCATCGGGGAGACCTTGATCTTCTCGCCCGTCCTCGGCGCCTCGATCACCTTGCCCTTGCCCAGGTAGAGGGCGACGTGGGTGGCGTCGCGGTGGTAGATCACCAGGTCGCCGGGGCGCAGCTCCTTCAGCGGCACCCTCGGCAACCGCGCCCACTGTTCCTGGCTGGTGCGCGGGATGGCGGTGCCGGCATGGCTCCAGGCCCGGGACGTGAGCCCGGAGCAGTCGAACGTCCGCGGCCCCTCCGCGCCCCACTGGTACGGCTTGCCCAGCTGCCGCAGGGCATAGCGCACCGCCCGGTCGCCCGCCCTCGACGCCTTCCGCTCGCTGCTGAGCGCCCCGGACGTCACCAGGCTCCGCTGCGCCTTGCTGATGCCCTTCCGCTCCAGCGCGGCGACCTCCGAGAGCTGTTCGGGAGTGAGGGAGACGAGCAGTTCCTCGACGTCCTCCAGCCGCCCCTCGACCGCGTCCCGGTCCCTCTTGTGCCGCTCGGCGAGGGCGAGCTGCCGGTCGAGCGCCGTGCGCGCCTTGCGCGCCAGCGCGTCGGCCTTGCGCTCGCTCCCGGTCAGCCGCCCCACCGTCTCGGCTCGCTCCCGCGCCAACTGCCCGATCACATGCCCCTGGTCGAGCGCGTGCTGCGGATCCCGGGCGAGCAGCAGCCGTACGTAGGAGGAGATCTCGCTGCTGTCCTGGTACTGCTGCCGGGCCAGCCGCCCCGCCGCGCCCCGGCTGTCGTGCAGGGAGAGCCGGACCCGGGCGAGTTCCGCGTCCAGGCGCCTGACCTCGGCGCGCTGCTTCCTGAGCTTCTCCTCGGTGGCGTTGTAGGTCTCGGTGGCCCGCTCGGCGTCCCGGTACAGCCGCTGAAGATCCGTCAGCAGCCGGGAGACGGACCGCTCGCCAGGCTCGGGGACGGCCGTGGCGGGCACCGGTGCGAGGACGGCACCGGCCACCGTCGCCGCCGTGCACACCAGAAGCGGAAGCCTTCCTGACACGTCATCACCTCCGGTGCGGAGCAGTCCTTCTGCCCCGCACCGCGAGCATCAGGCGGACGCTCGTGGGGCGCGCGCCGGATGTGCGCGGTTCGGCGCAACCGGGTCACCCGTGCGCGTCGTCCGGCTTGCCGCCCGGCGTGGCGTCTGGCTTCGACCAGGGCCACTTCAACCGGCTCTCCGGGCGCCCCTCGGGGTCGTACGCGTACTTCCAGCGCCGGGTGAGCCCGACGGGGCGGCCCTCGACGCGGGGCACGCGCCGGTAGACCAGCACGGTGGGCGGACCGCCGGCGGTGTCGGGGACGGGGATGCGGTACGTCTTGGGCGGGTGCCCGGTGATCCCCAGCAGCACGGGCAGCACGCGCCCGTCCAGGGGCCCGCCCTCGAAGGGGGTGTCTTCGCTTCTCACGGCACCAGTGTCAGCCATCCTCGGCGAGCGCCCGGACCAGCTCGGCGGTCTGCGGGTCGCGGGCGCCGGTCACGGAGAGCACGGCGACGAACTGGTCGACGAGCCAGTCGCGCATCTCGTCGAGGGGGATCTGCTTGTCCTCGTCGAGCCACAGCAGCGAGGCCGCCTCGACGGCGGTGATCCACACCTTGACGGTCGTCCGGAGCCGGACTCCGGGCGCGGTGACCCGAAGATGGCTGAGGATGTGCTGCGCGGCGGCCCGGCGCACGCCGTCCACGATGGCGGTGGTCCGGGAGGTCTCGACGACGCTGCCGCCCTGGAGCAGCGCGCTGAACCCGGCGTCGTGCTGGTCGACGAAGGCCAGATACCGGTCGAGCGCCCGTCCGAGCCGGGACAGCAACGGCCCCTCACGGGGCTCGTCGAAGCACTGCTCCAGCTCCTCGGCGGCGGACCGCAGGGCGGCCTCGTACAGCTGCTGCTTGCCGCCGGGGAAGTACCGGTACACCAGCGGCCGCGACACCCCGGCGGCCTCCGCCACGTCGTCGAGCGAGACCTCTTCGGGCGCCCGGTGGGCGAAGAGCGACAGAGCGGCGGCGAGCAACTGACTGCGCCGCTCCTCGACGCTGAGACGTCGATACGCGGGAGTGGGTGCCGGGGGCCTCATGACGTGCAGCGTAACCGCTACCCCCGCGCCGGGCGGCGGTCAGCCGCGCAGCGCGGCCACCCCCCGCCCGGCAGGGGTAGCGGGGTGGGGCCGCTGCCCGCCACCCCCGCCGGGCGGGCGGACAGCCGTGGCGTGAGGCTGCCGTCGGCCGACTCCGGCTGGTCGGGCAGCGGCGGGGCGCGGCTGCCCTCGATCGGCTCCACCCGGTCCCGGCTGGGCCGGCAGCCCGCCGAGCGCTGCCATTTCCGCCTGTCCCCGGCTGAGTCGGCAGCCCGCTGAGCGCTGTCACCCCCGCCGGGCCGAGGTTGGGTCGGCAGCCGCTGAGCGCTGTCACCCCCGCCCGGCCGAGATCTGGGTCGGCAGCCCGCCGAGCGCTGCCACCGCCGCCCGTCCCCGACTGGGCCTGCAGCCCGCTGAGCGCTGTCACCCCCGCCCGTCCCCGACCAGGCCTGCGGCCCCGACTAGGCCAGCAACCCCGACGACTTCCACAGCCGCCGCCCCACGCCGCGCAGCACTCCGATGTCGTCCAGGAAGTCCGTCAGCCGCTTCGAGCCGGTCTGCATGACCTCGCGCCGGTGCCCGCTCGCCCGCACCTGCGCCATCGCCTCCCGCTTGTCCAGGCCCACGTTCGTGTAGACCTCGGGGTTCACGAACGCCACCGAGAACACCCGGGCGAACTCCCCGGAGGTGACCCGCGTGAACTCCTGCGACCACTTCGGCGCCGTCAGCATCTGCCGCCGCAGCTCCTCACGGGCGTACCGGACATGGCGGGCCTCCTCGACCACATGGATCCGCGTGACGCCCCGGACCAGCGGCTGCACCCGCTCGTCCGGGAAGGTCAGCCTCTGCATCCAGTCCAGGACCTCCTCGCCGAGCAGCGTCGCCGTGAAGGAGCCCGGAGTCGTGGAGATCGTCTTGAACAGGCGGCCCAGGTTCTGGTGCACCCGGCTCACCGGGTACCAGGGCGTCTCCCCGCGCGAGATGAGCCGCGCGAACATCTTCGAGTGCCGGCACTCGTCCTCGATCTCGGTGAGCGCGTACCGCACATGCGCGCTCGTCGCGGCCTTGTCGTAGATGTGCCGCACCAGCAGCTGCATCAGGATCAGCTCGAACCAGATGCCGAGCGAGGCCAGCGCCGCCGACTCGTGCTGCGAGAGCAGGATCCGCTGCTCCTCGCTCATCCGCTTCCACATCGGGGTGTCGTACAGCGACACCAGCTCCGGCGGCCAGAACCACTTGCCCTCCTCGAAGGGCGCGTCCCAGTCCAGCTCCTTGTCGGGATCGAAGGAGTGTTTGGCGGAGGAGTCGAGCAGCCGTTCGGCCACCTGCTCCCGGTCCTTGAGCAGGCCCAGCGCGTCGCGCAGGCCCTCGAGCGCGTCGGCTTCGGTGAGGGTCGTCATCGTTCTCCCAATCAGTTACCCGGGGTCACATCCTCCGTGTCTTATGAGACTGCCTGTCAGTAAGCTCGTCAATCCCCTGCGCGCCACTTGTTGACCCCGCGTCTACCCGGCGGGAGTCTGCGAGACGTGCCGACATACGACCTGTACGCCAACAACCCGGGAGAACCCCTCTGGCAGGTGCCGGCGACCGGCGCGGCCCGTTTTCTTCGCCTGGAGTGCGACGACGGCCGCGACCGTCTGCTCGCCCTGTACCAGAAGGGCAAGGACACTGGGCGAAGCTCACGGACGCCGACAAGGGCAAGCTGCGCAGGCACTACGCCTGCTGGCAGTTCAGTCAGTTCCTGCACGGCGAACAGGGGGCGAGATCTACGGCCGTTTCCTGCACGAGAAGATCGGGATGCTGTACCCGATGAGGGCCTCGCGCTCGCAGCGTTCGGCATGATCCGCGACACCACGGACAAGCCCCTGCCGAAGCAGATCCTCGCCTACGTCATGCAGGACGAGGCCCGCCACGTGGCTTTCGGCCGCATGGCCCTGCGCGACTACTACCGGCAGCTCGCCGACGCCGAACTGCGCGAGCGCGAGGCCGAGGCGGAGGAGTGCAGCGAACAGTCCGAGTTCCTGGCCCTGTTCCGCCGGTTGCGATCGAGCAGGGCCGCCGTCAGACCGGGCAGCCCAGATCGTCCGGCACCTCAAGCGCCACCGGCTCGGCGCTCTGCGCCGGGAACGAGGCGCGGAAGGTGAAGGCGTACGGCGTCGGGCCGTTCGTCCGCAGGTGCAGCAGGCGGGACTCCGCCTCCGCGACCGTGGGACGGTGACCGGCCGGGACCCACCACAGGGTCACCATCGCCTCCTCGACCTTCTCGAACCTCCCCCACCGCCTTAAGGGCGTGGGGGGACCCCCACCCGGCGGCGGGCCAGCATCTCGCGGTGGCGGCCCTGGTACATGTACGCCGTCAGGGCCTCGGCGTCCCGCCACACCGACATGTTGATGATCAGCCACTCGTCCCCGAGCACGGCGATCTCCGTCGCGTCCCCGGACTCGCCCTGGAGGCGCCAGACGAATCCGTCCGCCGCGTCGGCGTCGTCGTTCACCGGGTCCAGCGCGTCGACGAAGTCCTTCAACTGCGGTGAAGCCAGGGGAACTTGAGGCGGGCGAGATTGACCTGGGCGAGTTGGTAAGCGGCCGTCGGCTCACTCATGGGCGTCATGGACCGAACGTTAGGTCGGGTGCCCGGCCCACGGAACCCCCCGTCTCACCCAGCGAGCACCGCCGCCATCACCGCCCGCGCGATCGGCGCCGCGTCCCCGCCCCCGCTGATCTCCCCGCGGTCCGCGTCCGCGTCCTCCACCACCACCGCGACCGCCACCCGCGGCTCCATGTCCCGCGCCCCCTGCGCCCACGACACGAACCAGGCGTACGGCGTACCGGCGTTGCCGATCCCGTGCTGCGCGGTGCCGGTCTTGCCGCCGACGGTCGCCCCCGGGATCGCGGCGTTCGCGCCCGTGCCCTTGCGCACCACGTCCGTCATCAGCTCGCGCAGCCGCCGCGCGGTCGCCGGATGCATCGCCTGCCGCACCGGACGGGCCCCGGCGGTCGTCAGCGTCGTCCCGCCCGCCCTCGTCGTCCGCTCCACCAGGTACGGCTCCCGCACCTGCCCCCCGTTGGCGACCGCCGCCGCGACCATGGCCATCTGCAAGGGCGTGGCCCGGGTGTTGTACTGCCCGATCGCCGACAGCGCGAGCTGCGCCCGGTCCACCGAGGTGTCGAAGGTGCTCGGCGCCACCGCGTACGGGATCCGCACCCCCGTGTCGTTGAAGCCGAAGGCCCCCGCGGTGGCCGCCAGATCGGCCACCCCCACCCGCACCCCCAGCCGCGCGAACACCGTGTTGCACGACCACACGAAGGCAGCCCGCAAGGAGGCGTTCCTGCACCCCTTCGCCTCGTTCGTCAGCCTCGTCGTGGTGCCGGGCAGGGTGTAGGGGTCGGGGGAGTCGGTCCGCCTGCCGACCTCGGTGACCACCCCCGCGTCCAGTGCCGCCGCCGCGGTCACCACCTTGAAGGTCGACCCCGGCGGATACGTCTGCCGCACCGCCCGGTTGAGCATCGGCTTGTCCGGGTCCTCGTTCAGCCCGATCCAGGACCGGGCCACGGCCGGACCGTTGCCCGACAGCGCCTCCGGGTTGTAGGAGGGCGCCGACACCAGCGCCAGGATCCGGCCCGTCGACGGCTCGATCGCCGCCACCGCGCCCTTGCGCCCGGCGAGCCCGTCGTAGGCGGCCCGCTGCGCCGCCGCGCGGAGCGTGGTCGCCACGTCCCCGCCCGGATTCCGGGCCCGCGTCAGGTCGTTCAGCAGCGGGAACGGCGACAGCATCGGGTCCGCCCCGGACAGCACCCCGTCCTCGGCGTGCTCCAGGAACGACGTGCCGTACACCTGCGAGGCGAAGCCGGTCACCGGCGCGTACAGAGGCCCGTCCTGGTAGGTGCGTTCGTAGCGGAGCTGTTCGCCGGTGTCCTCGGAGCCGGTGACCGGGCGGCCGTCGACCAGGATGTCGCCGCGCGGCTGGTCGTACCGGGCGATGGTCGCCCGCCGGTTGGCGGAGTTGCCGTCGTAGGCGCCGGCCCCGAAGACCTGGATGCGGGCGGCGTTGACCAGGAGCGCGGCCAGCAGCAGCGCGCAGAAGACGGCCGCCAGCCGGATGTGCCGGGTCACGCCGCCCCCTCCTCGTCGTACCGCCGCCGCGCCGAGTCGCTCATCCGGACCAGCAGCGCCACGATCGCCCAGTTGGTGACCACCGACGAGCCGCCCTGCGCCAGGAACGGCATCGCCATGCCGGTCAGCGGGATCAGTCCGCCCACTCCGCCCGCGATCACGAACACCTGGAGGGCCACGATGGAGGCCAGGCCCACCGCGAGCAGCCGCCCGAAGGGGTCGCGCAGCGCGAGCCCGGCCCGGTAACCGCGCTCCACCAGCAGGCCGTAGAGCAGGAAGATCGCGGACAGTCCGGCCAGGCCCAGCTCCTCGCCCGCCGTGGCCAGGATGAAGTCCGACTTGACGGCGAAGCCGATCAGCACGGAGTGGCCGAGCCCGAGGCCGGTGCCGGTGACGCCGCCCGCCGCGAAGGCGAACAGCGACTGGGCCAGCTGGTTGGGGCCCTGGCCCGCCTCGATCGACGCGAACGGGTGCAGCCAGTCCTCGACCCTGCTGTGCACATGCGGCTCCAGCCACCCCACGGCCACCGCGCCCAGCGACGCCAGCAGCAGCCCCACGGCGATCCACCCGGTGCGCCCGGTGGCGACGTACAGCAGGACCACGAACAGGCCGAAGAACAACAGCGAGGTGCCGAGGTCCCGTTCCAGGACCAGGACGCCGACGCTCAGCAGCCAGACGGCCACGATCGGCCCGAGCACCCGCCCGGTGGGCAGCTGCACCCGCCACACCCGGCGGCCGGCGTACGCGAGAGCCCCCCGGTTCGCGGCCAGGTACGCGGCGAAGAACACCGCCAGCAGCACCTTCGCGAACTCGCCCGGCTGGATGGAGAATCCGGCGATCCGGACCCAGATGCGGGCGCCGTTCACGGCGGGGAACAGGATCGGCAGGATCAGCAGCCCGAGAGCGGCGGCCACGCAGACGTACGCGTAGCGCTGCAGCACCCGGTGGTCCCGCAGCAGCACCATGGTCACGATGAAGAAGGCCACCCCCAGCGTGGACCACACCAGTTGGGCGGGCGCCGCCCGGTCGCCCGGGGTCTCCAGGTCGAGCCGGTAGATCAGCACCAGGCCGAGCCCGTTGAGCAGCACGGCGATCGGCAGCAGCAGCGGGTCCGCGTAAGGCGCCCGGAACCGCACCGCCAAGTGGGCGACGAGCGCCAGCACGCCGAGCCCGGCGCCGTAGCCGACGGCGCCGGGCGGGACGGTGCCGTGGCGGGCGAGGCCGACAGCGCAGTAGCCGTACACGGAGAGCAGGACGGCGACGACGATGAGGGAGAGTTCGATGCCACGGCGCCGGGGGAGGGGAACGGCGGGTGCGGGTGCGTCCGCTCGCGCCACGGTGATTCCGGCCTTGCTCATGTCCGGAACTTACCCAAATAGAGCCTCTTGCGCGCCTTGTCGCTCAGCACCAGCGTGGCGCGGGCCCGATGTTGTCGATGTACCGGGCGGATCCCCAGGCCCAGGTGCCGTCGGGGAGGAGGTACCACAGCGGGTTGCCCTGGACGTTCTGGCCGACCGTCTTGCAGTAGATCTTCACGATCTGCCCGCGGTACGCGGTCCGGATGACCTGGCTCCCCCGGTTGGGGGCGCTGCGCAGCAGCAGGGTGTCGGCGGTCACGACCCCCTTGTACAGCCGGGAGTGCTGGTTCTGGTGGTGCCCGCCCCAGTCGTCCCCGGCGACGGCGGGCGTGACGGTGGCCGCGGCGGCGA
Source organism: Streptomyces sp. NPDC002779 (assembly GCF_042888685.1). Taxonomy (NCBI): domain Bacteria; kingdom Bacillati; phylum Actinomycetota; class Actinomycetes; order Kitasatosporales; family Streptomycetaceae; genus Streptomyces; species Streptomyces sp. NPDC002779. The sequence goes on along the minus strand of NZ_JBIAQC010000001.1, from coordinate 397,527 downwards.
GCGCGCCGGCGGCGGCGGTTATGGCGAGGCGGCAGCGGAGCGACATGGGGGTACCTCCTGGAGAGGGGGCAAATCCTGACTAACCGCCACGCTAGGGGCGTGATACGCCGGTCGCCTCTCCGCATGGGCCATCCGGAGCGCCCCGACAGTGCGCTCAACCCCCGCCGGCCGGCAGGGAGAGAGTCGCCAAGGCCCCACCCTCCTCCGCATTCGCGAAAGTGAGCCGCGCCCCGAGAACCTCCGCCTGCCCCAACGCGATGGTCAGCCCCAGCCCATGCCCCTTCGCGCCCCCCTCCGTCCGGAACCGCTGCGGCCCGTGCTCCAGCAAGTACGCCGGGAACCCGTCCCCGTGATCCCGCACGGTCACCTGAGCCCCGTCCACGGTCAGGGACACCGGCCCCCGCCCGTGCCGGTGCGCGTTGGCCACCAGATTCCCCAGCACCCGCTCCAGCCGCCGCCGGTCCGTCTCCACCGTCACATCCCGCAGGACGACCACCTCCGTACGGCTCCCCGACGCCCGCACCACCCGCTCGGCCAGCGCCCCCAGCCGCTCGGTGTCCACATCGAGCCGCTCCCGCCCGGTGTCCAGGCGGGAGATCTCCAGCAGGTCCTCGGTGAGCGTCCGCAGCGCCGCCACCCGGTCCCGCACCAACTCCGTGGGCCGCCCCGGGGGCAGCAGCTCGGCCGCCGCGTGCAGCCCGGTGAGCGGCGTCCGCAGCTCATGCGCGACATCCGCGGTGAACCGCTGCTCGGTCTGCAACTTCCCCTGCAGCGACCCCGCCATGGAATCGAGCGCCGCGGCGACCGCGGCCACCTCGTCCTGCGGACGCGAGGGATCCTTCGTCCGGGGATCGTCCACGCGCGCGTCCAGATCGCCGCCGCTGATCCGCCGGGCCACCTGGGCGGTGGTGTGCAGCCGCCGGGTCACCCGGGTCACCGCGAGCGCGCCCACCAGCAGCGTCGCCCCGATCGCCAGCGCCGAGGACCACAGGATCGCCCGGTCCAGACCCTCGATCGTGCGGGCCTGCTGCGCGTAGTCGACCTGTACGCCCAGCGCCTGCCCGCCATCGGCCGGCCCCGCCGCCCACATGGTCGGCCGGCCCTCGTGGTCCGCGACCATCGTGCCCCGGTCCCCGCCGACCGCCAGCTCCCGCAGCGCCCCGGGCAGCCCCGGCGGATCGACGCCCGCACCCGGCATCAGCCGGTCCCCGGCCTCGAACGCCGTCGTCGCGTCGGCCAGCCGGGACAGCGCCTCGGTGCGGGCCCGGCCGACGGTCTGGTTGGTCACCGAGACATGCACCAGCACCCCGAGCAGCGCGGTCAGCGCACAGCACATCACGGTGATGAACACGGCGGCCTTGGTGGCGAGCGTCCCGGCCCAGCGGGGCAGCGAGAGCCTCATCGGCCGCTCGCGGACGCGGACGCAGACGCGGACGCAGACGCCGAGGGCTTGCGCTCGCCCGTGCGCAGCATCTCGTCCTGGGTCAGCAGCATCGCGTTGGCCTGCGCGTCCCAGGTCCACTGGAGGCGGTACTCGTATCCCGCGACCTCCGAGGGCGCACGGACGATCACGGACCGCCCGGCCAGTTCGACCGCGCTCACGGCGTCGTCGTAGGACATGACCCGGACCAGCCGGTGCTTCTGGACGGTGTAGACGCGGAGGGCGGTCAGCCGGTCGGGCAGCAACCGGAAGCCGAGCGTCAGGTCCTCCTGCCCGTCGCCGCTGAGGTCGCGGTAGTACGGGGTGAGGACGGGACAGCGAGCGTCCCCGCCGGTGCCGCAGTCGGCCATCCGGCGGGCCGTCTCGCGGTACGGCGCCTCGGCGCCCGCGTAGTCGTCGGGGTGCGCGGCGATCTCGGCGCGGACCACCGCGACCGGGTCCACCCGGCGGATGTCGTCACCGGGCACCTCGACGCCCTTGACGACCTCGGTGGTCACCTCGCCGATCTCGTAGGCGGGGCTGGAGGCGGGCGTCAGCTCCGGCCAGAGCCGGGCCGGGCTGACCGCGGTCGGAGTGGCGCCCGCGCCCTGCAGCCCACCGGCGTCCCCGCAGCCCGCGGCGGTCGCCAGCAGCACGGCGACGGCGGCGGTCGTACGGACACGGCTGCGAGGCACGGTGCTCCTGTGATGCAGAGGTGAGCGGTGGCCCCGTACACCTTATGCGGAGGTAAGTCGCTTTTGCCCGCCGAGGGGAGGGCGGGACGATGCTCAGGGCCCAGGGTGAGCGCCGGGACCGTATCAGCCGGATCGCTCCCTCGGCGGAGCGCCCCCGCCCTCCCGCGGGTACGCAAACGGCGCCTCCCCCGACGTCCCCACCCAACTCCGCTCAAAGGCAACCGTCTTCTTGCCTCGGAGCACCCCGCCTGTTCCCATGGTCAAAGGGGTGATGGTGCATGAGCGCACTGCGGGTCGTGCCGTCCTGGCGCCACGGTCAGGAACGGCTCTACGTCTGCCGCACCGACGGCAGGAACATCGCGTGGTACGACCGTGAGACCGCCAGGGTCAACCTGCTCAGCGACGAGCGCCGGGAGGACGTCCTGGAAGTCCTCGGCCCGTTCCTCACCGGACCGGTGACCGTGGGACCGCCGCCGGTCCCGACCCCGGCCGAGCTGGCCCGTCTCACCCTCCACCCGGACGACGACCTGGCACCCAACCGCCCCGGCGAGGCGCTGCTGATCGCCCTGGACCGCGACCCGGTACCGCCCCGCCGCCTGCGCACCGACCCCCGGCGCCGCGCGCTCACCGCCGAACAGACGGTGGGGGAGGCCCTGGACCGTCTGGACGGCGCCGGCTGGCACACCCTGCACTCGGTCCCACTGCCCGGCGGAGCGCGGATCCACCACCTGGCGATCGGCCCGGCGGGACTGTTCGCGATCCACACCCTGTACGCCCGCAAGCAGCGGATCAGGGTCGCGGACCCGCTGCTCCGTATCGGCCGCCGCGAGCCGGAGCCCCTGCTGCGCCGCGTCCGGGACGACGCCGGCCGCGCCTCGTACGCGCTGACCGCCGAGGTCCACCCGGTCCTGGCCCTGGCCGGCCCGGCGGACGTCACCGTCACCGGCCCGCTGCGCGAGGTCCGCATCCTCCAGGACGCGGACCTCGGCGAGCTGGCCCGCCAGGGCGGGGTCCTCAAACCGGCGGACGTGGAGGCCCTGCACGCGATGGCCCGGGACCGGAACACCTGGGCCCGGGTCTGAACCCCTGACCCCCTGGGCGCCGGGAGCTAGCGGACCGGCCTGAAGTAGTGCGCGAGCGCGAACCGGCCGATCTGCCGTCCGATCCGGTTGCCGACCTCGTCCGCCGTGCGGAAGTGAATGCCCTCCCACACCCGTGCGTCGATCACGTCCCGGTTGAAGTCGGCCGAGTCCCGGTAGGTCCGGGTCGTGCCCGTCACCGACGAGTGCACCCGCAGATCGATGTCACCACCGGTCAGCCGGTCCAGTACGGCCATCACGGCCCCGTCGGTGGCGCAGTGCCCCCCGATGTAGTCGGGGTACGGCGGCGTGTTGGCCAGCGGCAGCCATGCCGGATCGGCCTCGGTGTCCGGGTTCCCGTCCGTGTCCGCGAGCCGGATCGCGGTGACCGGCCGCCACAGCGCGTAGGTCAGCTTGGAGTTCCAGGTGGTGATCGTGGCGTCCGCGGAGGCGGTGTTCACCGCCGCGAACAGCCGGGCCGCCTCGACGATGTCCAGACCGCCCCGCGTGACGCGCTCGCGGTACGCGGACTGCAACTGCTGCGGCAGCGAATCCGTGTAGAACCGGGCAGTCTCCGTCTGCTCGGCCGTCCGCTCGGTGCTGTTCTTCGCCCCCATCGCCTTCACCTCGGCGAAGTCGCGGGCGTAGCGCTCCGAGGTCAGCTCGGGCGGCGGGCCGGGCATGAACCGGTCCGGCGAGTCCAGCAGCATCGGCCGCAGCTTCGCCATCCACGGGTTCACGAAGGGCCGGTTCCCGGGCGGCGCGGGCCGCCAGACACCGGGCGCCGGGGTCCGGTCGTACGTCACCGTCGCGTCCCGTCCGTCCCCCTGCCGCAGCTCGATGAGGTGCTCGGCGGCCCGCTCCCCGAAGGCGACCCCCTCGTCCGCGGCCCTGCCGTCGGGGATCTTCGAAAGCGAGGCGGCGTAGGCCGCGTCGATCCGCGCCCTGGAGTCCGGGAAGTACGTCAGCAGCACCCGGCGGGCGGCAGCGGCGGCGGCCGCCTCCGACGAGGCGTGACGGGGTCCCCGTACGTCCCACTTGTACGGCGTGTAGCGGCCCTCGATGCCGACGACCGCGTTGTACACGGCCGCCGAGACGAAGCCGTACCAGATGAACGGCTCCGCCGTGGGCTTGCGGGCGTCCACGCTGACCACCTCCTCGGCGGTCCGGTTCCAGTCGGTGATCACCTCGGAGTCCGGGGTGTGCGGGCCGGCCTCGGGGGCGGGGGAGGCGGGGAGAGCGGCACCGAGGGTGAGGGCGGAGAGGCCGACGATGAGGGCGCGTCGGAGATGCATGCGGCTCCTTTGGTGGGGGTGGGGCGTTGGGGAACGCCGGGGAAGGGGCGCGGCGGTGCGGATGGCGGGCGGTCAGTCCTGCGGCAGGGTGCCCGCCCGGTCCTGGTCGAGGAGCGGGGCCAGCAGGTCGCCGTAGTCCTGGATGCGGGGGGCGAGATCCGGCGCGGTGAAGGAGAGCTGCGCGGGGGTCCGGCACTCCTCGACCTCCGCCCAGGTGACCGGCGCGGACACCCAGGGCTCAGGGCGGGCGCGCAGGGTGTAGGGCGTGGCCGTGGTCTTGCGGGCGGCGTTCTGGCTCCAGTCGACGAAGACCTTGCCGGGGCGCAGGCTGCGGGTCATCCGGTGCAGGACCAGCCGGGGCAGGGCCCTCTCGGCCTCCACCGCGAGCGCCTTGGCGTACTCCGACACCTGGTCGGAGGAGGAACCCCGGACCGCGGCCAGCAGATGCAGCCCCTTCGAACCGGAGGTCTTCGCGTACGCCTCGATCCCGTCCTCCGCCAGCCGCTCACGCAGCCACAGGGCGACCTCGCAGCACTCCACGATCGTCGCGGGGGTGCCGGGATCCAGGTCGAGGACCAGCCGGTCGGCGGCGCCGGGCGCCCCGGCGACCCACTGGTGGGTGTGGAACTCGGCGACCTGGTTCGCCGCCCACATCAAACTCGGCAGGTCCTGGACGAGCACCATCCGGGCCGGCCCCTCCGACCGGGGGACCTCGGCGGTGGTGACCCACTCGGGTGTACCCGGCGGCACGTTCTTGGTGAAGAAGACCTGTCCGTCCGGCCCGTCCGGGTAGCGCAGGAAGGAGACCGGCCGGTCACGCAGATGGGGCAGCAGTACGTCGGCGGTGGTGGCGTAGTAGTGCAGCACCTCGCCCTTGGTGAAGCCGGTCGCCGGGTACAGCACCTTCTCCAGGTTGCTGAGCGCGAGCCGTCGCCCCTCCACCTCTGTGATCGGCGTCATACGATGAGACTCCCATGAAAATGGGATGAAGGGACTTAAAGCGCCCCATACCGCGCCCCATCCCGCGCCTCATATCCAACGAAAGGGTGCTGCACGTGAGATCCATCTGGAACGGCGCCATCTCGTTCGGTCTGGTCAGCATCCCGATCAAGGTGGTGAACGCGACCGAGAGCCATGCGATCTCCTTCCGCCAGATCCATACGGAGGACGGCGGGCGCATCCGGTACCGGAAGTTCTGCGAACTGGAGGACCGGGAGGTCACCCAGTCGGAGATCGGCAAGGGTTACGAGGACGCGGACGGCTCGATCGTGCCGATCACCGACGAGGATCTGGCGCAGCTCCCCATCCCGACGGCGAAGACGATCGAGATCGTGGCCTTCGTCCCGGAGGACCGCATCGACCCCCTCCAGATGGACGCGGCGTACTACCTCGCCGCCAGCGGTGCCCCGGCGGCGAAGCCCTACACGCTGCTCCGCGAGGCGCTGAAGCGCAGCAACAAGGTCGCCATCGCCAAGTTCGCCCTCCGCGGCCGGGAACGCCTGGGCATGCTCCGGGTGGTGGGCGACGCCATCGCGATGCACGGCCTGCTGTGGCCGGACGAGGTCCGCGCCCCCGAGGGCGTGGCGCCGGACGTCGACGTCACGGTCCGCGACAAGGAACTGGACCTGGCGGACGCCCTGATGGACACCCTGGGCGAGGTCGACCTGGAGGACCTGCACGACGAGTACCGCGAGGCGGTGGAGGAGGTCATCGCGGCCAAGGCGGCCGGCGAGGTCCCCCGGGAGGCTCCGGAACCGGCGACGGGCGGCAAGGTCCTGGACCTGATGGCGGCCCTGGAGAAGAGCGTCCGCGCGGCGAAGGAGTCGCGGGGCGAGGAGCCGGCGGAGGTCACGCACCTCCCGCAGCGCAAGACGTCCCGCTCCACCCCGAAGCAGGCGACGGGCAAGAAGTCGACGTCCGAGGCGAAGAAGACGGCGGCCAAGAAGACCGCCTCGCCCTCGGCGAAGAAGTCGACGTCCACGGCGAAGAAGAGCGCGTCGTCGGCGAAGAGCGGGGCGTCGTCGGCGAGGAGCACGGCGTCGTCGGCGAAGGGCACGGCGGCGAAGAAGACGGCCTCGGCGGGCAAGAGCACGGCGAAGAAGACGGCGGCGAAGAAGACGGCGGCGCGCAAGCGGTCGGCGTGACCGGGAAGAGGGTGCCGCCTCTTTACGGCTTCTTGTCCTTACCCCACCCTCCGCAACGCCAGCACGGCGTTGTGCCCTCCGAACCCGAACGAATTGCTGAGCACCAGATCCCCCCGCTCCGGCAACGCCCGCGGCGCCCCCCGCACCACGTCCAGCCCGATCGCCTCGTCGGCCTCCCCGCTCCCCACGGTCGGCGGCACCACCCCGTGATGCAGCGTCAGCACCGCGGCGACGGCCTCCACCCCGCCCGCGGCGCCTTGCAGATGCCCCAGATGCCCCTTGAGCGCGGTGACCGGCACGGCGCGCTCCCCGAACACGGCCCGCAGGGCTCCCGCCTCCGCGAGATCGCCCTCGACGGTGGCCGTGGCATGGGCGTTGATGTGTACGACGTCCACCACATGCCCCCCGGCGTCCCGCACCGCCCGCCGCAGCGCCAGCGCGACCCCGCTCCCGGACGGATCGGGCGCGGCCATGTGATGCGCGTCGGCGGACAGCCCCCACCCGGCCGCCTCGCAGTAGATCCGGGCACCCCGGGCGACGGCATGCTCCTCGGCCTCCAGGACGAGCACCCCCGCCCCCTCCCCGTTGACGAACCCGTCGCGCCCCTTCCCGAACGGCCGGGAGGGCGACCCCTCGTCCACACCCCCCGACGCCAACGCCCGCATGGACGCGAAGGACGCCATGATCGCCGGCGTCACCACGGCTTCGGCCCCGCCCGCGAGGGCGACGTCGACCCGGCCGTACCGTATGCGGTCGATCGCCTCCCCGATGGCCTCCGTGCCGGAGGCGCACGCGCTGGTCACGGTCCGTGCCTCGCCCGTGATGTGCAGGTCGAGCGAGACCTGCGAGGCGGCCTGCGACGGCACCGTCATCGGCGTGGTGAGCGGTGAGACCGCTCGCGGCCCCTTCTCCTGCAGCCTGCGGTCCCCGCCGACGAGCACGGACGCGTCCCCGAGGATCGCCCCGAGGCTCACCCCCACCCGCTCCGGATCGACCCCGCTCTCCCGGGTCCCGCCCGCGGCGAACCCGGCATCCGCCCAGGCCTCCCGCGCGGCCAGTACGGCGAACTGCGCGGCCCGGTTCATCCGCCGAGCGGCAGCCCGCGGCAGCAGTCCGGCAGGGTCGACGGGCACCACACCCGCCACCCGCACGGGCAGCCCCGCGAACTCCTCCCCGGCCAACTCCCGTATCCCGTGCCGCCCGTCGAGAAGTCCCCGCCACAACTCCCCGACCCCGACGCCGAGCGGTGACAGGGCCCCGAGCCCGGTGACGACCACTCGCCGGGGCCGGGGCACGGCAGCGGCCTCGGCCGCCGGCCGCGCCTCATGCCGTACGACGAACCCGTCCCGGTCCGCGTCGCGGGCCCACCGCCGCACGTCGTCGTCCGACACCGGTTCGCCGGCGTCCGCGTCGAGGTCCCGGTGCCACCCACCCCACCGCCGCACGTACGTCACCTCGGCGGCGAGCGGATCGACGGCCCGCAGCGAGGTCACCCGGTCCCCGTCCCGGAAGCCGACCCCGTCCAGCGCCACCGACGACACCAGCGGCACGTGCCGTACATCCACCCGCCGGCAGGCCACCGTCACCTCCCGCCCCCGGGCGAGCAGTTCATCCCGGTCCACCCCGCCGAGCGGCGGCCGCAGGGTCACCCGGACCGACTCCGGCGACTCGGGCAGGGTATGCATCACGACGAACCACCGCTGCCGTACGACGTCTTCACCCGACAGGGCGACCAGATCCCCGGGAACGACCTCGGCGACGCTGACGGAGTGCGGACGTACAGGAACTTGGTCCATATCTGTACGAGCTTCCCGCAGCGATGCGCTCCATAACCAGACCAGGAGGAAGCGCACCACACAACTAGTCACGCTCGCACCGCAGTTGCCCCCATAGAGCCACCCCTCGATGGAGACGCCTCGGCGCCCAACTTGGCGACCATCGAGGCGCCGTCGGTACTCGGCCTGCGCCGCGGCAGCGCGCACACTTGGACCCGAGGCTGTCGCTGAATTCAGGGTGACTGTCACTTCTATGCTGCGACATTTGAGGCGGCTCGCGATAGCGGCATGGCCGACTTCTTGGAGATCAGGAAACCTGACTGTGCAGCTCCACTTTCGCGGCTCGGACGAAGATTACTTCTTCTTCGTCGAATTGACGAGCGGCATCTAGGTATGCACTGCTGAGCATTGGGGGACGGGGTGAGTACCCCTCGATGAGTGCCTCGAACTCTTCGTATTCGAGCACGTTGGATGGTAGGGCGTTCCCGGCCTCACGGCAGGAGCGTTTTGCGACTCGAGCTTCCGGAGCGGAGGTCGCTGTGTACAGGCGACGCAGCTGGGAAAGTTCCCGTATGAGCCTCTCGGCAGCGGAGCTTACGGGCGACGGTTGATCATCCAACAGTCTGTGGAGCTTTCCCAACGCTCTTTCGAAGATGGCCTGCCTGCCTAGGTGAAGCACCATCACTTGAACGGCATTGGTCATCCCTGCGGCAGGTGCAGCTACCTCATCAGGGCCCTCCAGTTCGACGATCGTTTGGGCTGCCTTGAGGGCGGCGAGAGCGTCGTCAATAGCGGTCTTCCCGGATCTGATGTTCTCCAAGGGGAGTACTTCGGAATTTTCCATGGCGAACCGCTCACTCACCTCCGCTACGCGATGCACGGAAAGCAGGAAGGAGACATAAGCTTCTCGCTGGATGCCACGACGCCATTGCATACGATTGGCGTATGTTTCGGCACGGACAGCGTCCAATGCTGCACGGTATGCAGAATCAGCTTGAGCCATACCCGCCTCGCTCGTGGCTTCCGCCGTGCGCAAGGCGGCCTTCATCTGCCATCGGCCTATGAGCACTGTGGCGGGTATCCCGACGAGCGCCACTCCGGCCGCGGAGAGCGCCCCTATTACCTCAAGGTCCATGCCCGTCATGGTGTCGCAACCCCTGGGGCGCAGCCGGACCGCGGCCCTAGCCGTGCAGGCTGAGACTGTTGGCCCACACGCTCCTCACACACAAACAGTGCGTAGCAATGAGAAAGAGCGGGAGTCAGTGAGACTGACTCCCGCTCTCTCATGTCGGCATCCGCCCAGCTCAGCGCATGATTTTTGCTGGCTGTGTGGCGAGTGCCCCCGGCAGGATTCGAACCTGCGCACACGGCTCCGGAGGCCGTTGCTCTATCCCCTGAGCTACGGGGGCGTGTCGGGCGCCTTGCTTGGCGGCGACGGGTAGAACCCTACCAGCTCACCGGGGGTGTTCATGAACCGGTTTCCGGGGGTCGGGTAGCTCGCACGGGGTGGAAGTGGGCAAAACCCGGACGCGGTGGCCGGTCCGGACCTACTCTCGAGTTGTGTCAGGCGCGCCGGGCCGGGTGCTTGTTGTGGACGACAACAAGGTCATCCGGCAACTGATCAGGGTCAATCTCGAGCTGGAGGGCCTCGAGGTCGTGACCGCGGCCGATGGTGCCGAGTGTCTGGATGTGGTGCATCAGGTGCGTCCGGACGTCATCACCCTCGACGTCGTCATGCCCCGGCTGGACGGGCTGCGCACCGCCGCGCAGCTCCGCGCCGATCCCCGAACCAGAGATCTGCCCCTCGCCATCGTCAGCGCCTGCACCCAGTACGAGGTCGAGAGCGGCCTCGATGTCGGCGTCGACGCGTTCCTCGCCAAGCCATTCGAACCCACCGAACTCGTCGCCCTCGTACGTCGGCTGATCGAGCGGAAGCAGAGCGGTGGGGGCGTCCTGGGGGCCGGGGCGCGGGCCAGTGCCGGGGACTGCGGGCGGGGTGGCGGCTGAGGTCGTCGCATCGGCGGGGGTGCTCGGTCGGCGGGGGTCGGTCGGTGTGATCGTGAGCGGTCCACCCTCCGGGCGCGTCCCATCCGGCCGTCCACATCCCGGACCATCGCCCAAACCCGCTCGCTTACCCACCCCCCTTCTCCCCTACGCTTGTCCCGTGACCCCCGTCGAGCTCTCCCGTACCGTGCTGCGCGCGGTGCGTCGTGCTGTCGACGAGGGGGAACTGCGCGTGGCCGTGCCGGAACGGGCCGTGGTGACCGTGCCCGGGCCCGGCGGGTGCGGGGACTACGCCACCAACATCGCGTTGCAGCTCGCTCGCCCGGCGGGGCAGACGCCGCAGCGCGTCGCCGAGATCCTGCGGCCGTATCTCGTCGGGGCGGACGGCGTCGACGACGTCGTCGTCACCGGACCCGGGTTCATCAACTTCCGTCTGCGGGACGCGGCCCCCATCGCTCTCGTCGAGGACATCCTGCGGCGCGGATCGCGGTACGGCTTCGCCGACGGGCCCAGTGGGCAGGTCGTGCAGCTCCACTGCCCTCACGAGGTGCGTGCCGTCGTCGTCATGGACGCCGTCGCGCGGATCCTGCGGTCGCAGGGCGCCCTCGTCCGTACCAGCTGCGAGGCCCGCCCCGAGCAGGCGTGGCAGGACGTGCTCGGTGTCGACGTCGACGCGTACGGCCGACCCGCCGCCCCCGCGCCACTCGACGTCAACGTCCGTCCGGTCCCCGCCCCCGGCGACCCCGTCCCCCTCGGCGCCGACGCCGCCCGCTGGGCCCTGCTGTACCCCGCCGCGCACGACCGGCCCCGCATCACCGACGAACACCTCGTCCAGCGCGAGTCCAACCCCCTCTTCCGCGTCCGCTACGCCCACGCCCGCATCCGCGCGACCACCCGCAACGCCGCGGCCCTCGGCTTCACAGCACAACCGGACCCCACGCCCACCCCCACGACGCCCCCCGCGGCCCTCGGCATCTTCGCGGAACCGGGACCCGCGCCCACTCCAACGGCCGCCACCGCTCCCGCCTCGCCCCCCGCGGCCCTCGGCGTCTCCGCAGAACCGGGACCCGCCCCCACCTCGACGACGCCCCCGGCCCCGGCCTCGCACACCGCCGACCTCGGCGTCTCCGCAGAACCGGGACCCGCCCCCACCTCGACGACGCCCCCGGCCCCGGCCTCGCACACCGCCGACCTCGGCGTCTCCGCGGAGGCAGATCCCGCCCGCGCCCCTCACCCCGCAGGCCCCGCCCTCGCCCCAGAAGCAGCGCCTACCCAGGCCCTCGGCCGCACCGCGGCCCCCGCCCGAGCCCCGCACGCGGCCCTCGCTCCCGCCTCGTACGCCGCCGCCCCGGCCATCACCGAGGAACCGGGCCCCACCCCCTCCTCGACGGCGGCCCCCGCCCCCACCCCGCAGCCCACCCTCCTCGCCGCACCCCCCGAAGTCACGGCCCTCACCACCCCCCTCACCGCACTCCCCGAAGCCACCCCCCTCATCACCCCCCTCGCCGACCACCCCCGCATCCTCGCCGCCGCCGCCACCCACCACGCCCCCGATCGTCTCGCCCGGCACCTCGTCACCGTCGCCGATGCCGTTCTCGTTCTTCTGCCTGCCGTGCTGCCGCGCGGTGCGGAGAAACCCTCGGTCGCCCACCGTTCCCGGCTCGCTCTCGCCGAAGCCGCCGGGGCGGTGCTGGCCGGCGGCCTGTCCCTGCTCGGCATCGACGCACCCGAACACCTCTGAGGAAGCCACAAGAGTCATGAGCCGTTCCGCACACCCCGCCGGGCCCCGCCACGCCGATGTCCTGCCCGAGGGCCACTACTCCGCCCCGCCGGCCGATCTGAACGCCCTCGACCCCAAGGTGTGGGCCCAGACCGTCACCCGCGACCAGGACGGCGTCCTCACCGTCGGCGGAATCGATGTGCAGACCCTCGCCGAAGAACACGGCACCCCCGCCTACGTCGTCGACGAGACCGACTTCCGTGCCCGCGCCCGCGCCTGGCGCACCGCGTTCGGCACCGACGCCGACGTCTTCTACGCCGGCAAGGCCTTCCTCTCCCGCGCCATCGTCCGGTGGCTGCACGAGGAGGGGCTCAACCTGGACGTGTGCTCCGGGGGCGAACTCGCCACCGCCCTCTCCGCCGGGATGCCCGCCGACCGCATCGCCTTCCACGGGAACAACAAGTCGGTCGCGGAGATCACCCGGGCCATCGAGAGCGGCGTGGGACGGATCGTCCTCGACTCCTTCCAGGAGATCGTCCGCGTCGCCCACATCGCGCAGGGGCTCGGCAAGCGGCAGCGCGTGCAGATCCGTATCACCGTCGGCGTCGAGGCCCACACGCACGAGTTCATCGCCACCGCCCACGAGGACCAGAAGTTCGGTATCCCGCTGGCCGGGGGACAGGCCGCGGAGGCGGTCCGGCGCGCCCTGCAGCTGGACGGGCTCGAACTGATCGGGATCCACTCCCACATCGGCTCGCAGATCTTCGACATGTCCGGGTTCGAGGTCGCCGCGCACCGGGTCGTGGGGCTGCTCAAGGACATCCGGGACGAGCACGGCATCGAGCTGCCCGAGATCGACCTCGGGGGCGGGCTCGGCATCGCCTACACCAGCGACGACGACCCCCGCGAGCCGCACGAGATCGCCAAGGCGCTCACCGAGATCGTCACCCGTGAGTGCGAGTCCGCCAAGCTGCGCACGCCGCGCATCTCCGTCGAGCCTGGGCGGGCCATCGTCGGGCCCACCGCCTTCACCCTGTACGAGGTGGGCACCATCAAGCCGCTCGACGGGCTGCGCACCTACGTCTCCGTCGACGGCGGCATGTCCGACAACATCCGCACCGCGCTCTACGACGCCGAGTACAGCGTCTCGCTGGTCTCCCGTACGTCCGACGCGGCGCCGATGCTCGCCCGGGTGGTCGGCAAGCACTGCGAGAGTGGGGACATCGTCGTGCGGGACGCGTTCCTGCCCGCCGACCTGGCACCCGGTGACCTGATCGCCGTACCGGCGACCGGCGCCTACTGCCGGTCCATGGCCAGCAACTACAACCACGTGCTGCGGCCGCCCGTCGTGGCCGTGCGGGACGGCGAGTCCCGGGTGATCGTCCGCCGGGAGACGGAGGAGGATCTCCTGCGTCTCGATGTCGGCTGATCGCCAGGCCGATCGCCTGAAGCAGCGGGGCGGAAGATCTTCCGGTCTCCACCCGTCAGGAAAATGAAATAGTCGTCTCACGATCCGGACCAGGGATAGAAACTCCGGTCCGGTGAGTGAGACTGGTGCAACCGTAGAAGGTAAAGGAAACGAGGTCGGATGATGCGTACGCGTCCGCTGAAGGTGGCGCTGCTGGGCTGTGGAGTGGTCGGCTCAGAGGTGGCGCGCATCATGACGACGCACGCCGACGACCTCGCCGCCCGGATCGGCGCCCCCGTGGAGCTCGCCGGAGTCGCCGTGCGACGCCCCGACAAGGTGCGTGAGGGCATCCCGCGCGAACTCATTACCACCGACGCCACCGCGCTCGTCAAACGCGGCGACATCGACGTCGTGGTGGAGGTCATCGGCGGCATCGAGCCCGCCCGGTCCCTCATCACCACCGCCTTCGAGCACGGCGCCTCCGTCGTCTCCGCCAACAAGGCCCTCCTCGCCCAGGACGGCGCCGACCTGCACGCCGCGGCCGAGTCTCACGGCAAGGACCTCTACTACGAGGCCGCCGTCGCCGGCGCCATCCCGCTGATCCGGCCGCTGCGCGAGTCGCTGGCCGGTGACAAGGTCAACCGCGTCCTCGGCATCGTCAACGGCACGACGAACTTCATCCTCGACAAGATGGACTCGACCGGCGCCGGCTATCAGGAGGCCCTCGACGAGGCCACCGCCCTCGGGTACGCGGAAGCCGACCCCACCGCCGACGTCGAGGCCTTCGACGCCGCCGCCAAGGCCGCCATCCTCGCCGGAATCGCCTTCCACACGCGCGTGCGTCTCGACGACGTCTACCGCGAGGGCATGACCGAGGTGACCGCGGCCGACTTCGCCTCCGCCAGGGGGATGGGCTGCACCATCAAGCTGCTCGCCATCTGCGAGCGGGCCGGGGACGGCCGGTCCGTCACCGCGCGCGTGCATCCCGCGATGATTCCGCTGACCCACCCGCTCGCCTCGGTGCGCGGCGCGTACAACGCCGTCTTCGTCGAGTCCGACGCCTCCGGCCAACTCATGTTCTACGGCCCCGGCGCGGGCGGCGCCCCGACCGCCTCCGCCGTGCTCGGCGACCTCGTCGCCGTCTGCCGCAACCGGCTCAGCGGCACCACCGGACCCGGCGAGTCCGCCTACGCCGACCTGACCGTCTCCGGCATGGGCGATGTCGTCACTCGGTACCACATCAGCCTTGACGTCGCCGACAAACCGGGCGTTCTCGCCCAGGTGGCGACCGTCTTCGCCGAGCACGGTGTCTCCATCGACACGGTTCGGCAGCAGGGTAAGGACGGTGAGGCGTCGCTCGTCGTCGTGACCCACCGTGCGTCCGACGCGGCCCTCGGCGGCACCGTCGAGGCGCTGCGCAAGCTCGACACCGTGCGTGGTGTCGCCAGCATCATGCGGGTTGAAGGAGAGTAACCAGCAATGACCCACCAGTGGCGCGGAATCATCGAGGAGTACCGGGACCGGCTGCCCGTCTCCGCCACCACACCGGTCGTGACGCTCCGTGAGGGCGGCACGCCGCTCGTGCCCGCGCAGGTGCTCTCCGAGCGCACGGGCTGCGAGGTCCACCTGAAGGTGGAGGGCGCCAACCCGACGGGGTCCTTCAAGGACCGCGGCATGACCATGGCCATCACGCGGGCCAAGGAGGAGGGCGCCAAGGCGGTCATCTGCGCCTCCACCGGCAACACGTCGGCCTCCGCGGCCGCCTACGCGGTGCGCGCGGGTATGGTTTCGGCCGTTCTCGTGCCGCAGGGCAAGATCGCGCTCGGCAAGATGGGCCAGGCGCTGGTGCACGGCGCGAAGATCCTCCAGGTCGACGGGAACTTCGACGACTGCCTCACGCTGGCCCGCGCGCTCAGCGACAACTACCCCGTGGCGCTGGTCAATTCGGTCAACCCGGTACGTATCGAGGGCCAGAAGACGGCTGCCTTCGAGATCGTCGACATGCTCGGCGACGCCCCCGACATCCACGTCCTGCCGGTCGGCAACGCGGGCAACATCACCGCGTACTGGAAGGGTTACAGCGAGTACGCCGCCGACGGTGTCTCGAAGCGGACCCCGCGCATGTGGGGTTTCCAGGCGTCCGGTTCCGCGCCCATCGTGCGCGGCGAGGTCGTCAAGGACCCGTCGACGATCGCCACCGCGATCCGCATCGGCAACCCCGCCTCCTGGCAGTTCGCGCTCGCGGCCCGGGACGAGTCCGGTGGCTTCATCGACGAGGTGACGGACCGTGAGATCCTGCGCGCCTACCGCCTGTTGGCCGCCCAGGAGGGCGTCTTCGTGGAGCCGGCGTCCGCCGCGTCCGTCGCCGGTCTGCTCAAGGCCGCCGAGCAGGGCAAGGTCGACCCGGGCCAGCGGATCGTGTGCACCGTCACCGGCAACGGCCTGAAGGACCCCGACTGGGCGGTCGCGGGCGCCCCGCAGCCCGTCACCGTCCCGGTCGACGCGGCCACGGCGGCCGAGCGGCTGGGTCTGGCCTGATCAGCGCCGCACAGGGGGTGCACAGGGGGCTTACGACACGCATCGTGCGCCTCCTGTGCGCCCTATGTCGCCACTGAACCTTCCTTCGATAGGCTGTACCGAACCCGCCCGCCGCATATGCCCGAGCATCCGGCGGGGCGCCGCGCCGTCTCCACGGCCCGAGGGTCATCCCGTACGTATCGAATGTCTTCGACAATCACGCAGCTCAAGGAGAGTCATCGAGCGATGGCCGGTCCAGCCTTCCGCGCCGCCGCCGTCCGGGTGCGCGTCCCCGCCACCAGCGCCAACCTCGGTCCGGGCTTCGACGCCTTCGGCCTGTCGCTGGGGCTGTACGACGACGTGGTCGTCCGGGTGGCCGACTCCGGGCTGCACATCGACATCGCGGGTGAGGGCGGCGAAACGCTCCCGCGCGACGAGAAGCACCTGCTCGTACGGTCCCTGCGCACCGCCTTCGACCTGCTCGGCGGACAGCCGCGCGGCCTGGAGATCGTGTGCGCCAACCGCATCCCGCACGGCCGCGGCCTCGGCTCCTCCTCCGCCGCCATCTGCGCCGGCATCGTCGCCGCGCGTGCCGTGACCATAGGCGGTGAGTCCCGGCTCGACGACGCGGCCCTGCTGGAGCTCGCCACCGAGATCGAGGGCCACCCCGACAATGTCGCGGCCTGTCTGCTCGGCGGTTTCACGCTCTCCTGGATGGAGTCCGGCGCGGCCCGGGCGATCAGGATGGATCCCGCCGATTCCATCGTTCCGGTGGTTTTCGTGCCCGGGAAGCCGGTCCTCACCGAGACCGCGCGCGGCCTTCTCCCGCGCACCGTGCCGCATGTCGACGCCGCCGCCAACGCGGGCCGTGCCGCCCTGCTCGTCGAGGCCCTCACCCGGCGCCCCGAACTGCTGCTGCCCGCCACCGAGGACCGTCTGCACCAGGAGTACCGCGCCCCGGCCATGCCGGAGAGCGCCGCGCTGGTGGAGCGGTTGCGGGCCGACGGAGTCCCGGCGGTCATCTCGGGAGCGGGACCGACCGTGCTCGCGCTGGCCGACGGCGACAGCGCCGACAAGGTGGCTCATCTGGCGGGCGAAGGATGGGCCGCGAACCGGCTCGACCTCGACGCCCGGGGAGCGAGCGTGCTGCCGCTCGCGCCCTCCGGTGACTTTTGAAAGCGCACGGTTGCCGGATTTCGAGAGGGGGAATGTTTGTTGGATCCGGTAGTGTTAATCTCAAGTCTGCACCCGACCCCACCATGGCGAGGTGCTTTGTGTCCCCGTCCGGGACAGACATTCTTCCGGGAGCCTCCCAAGCCGCACTGTGTTCCGTACGACGTACGCGGGCGCTGAGCGACTCGCCGGGCACGCTCCGGAACCGGTGCGACCAAGCCACGTGACACGGACACTCAGTGCCACGGCTCTGGGAAGCGCCATCACCGATATTTCTTCCGCCGCTTTGGGCGGACCACCGCCCCGGCCGGTCCACGAAAAGGACCACAGCCGGACAGCACAACCGGTCGCCGAGCCAGACAGGCCGACGTCCGCTCCAGGGAAGGACCCTTCGTGAGCGACACCACCGATCTGATGGGCGCACGTGTCGAGGAGACCGCTGCCGCGCCCGCCACGGACGCCTCCGCGCCTGCCACCGGTGCCGGCTCCCGGCGGCGCCGCGGTACCGGCCTCGAGGGCATGGTGCTGGCCGAGCTGCAGCAGGTCGCATCCGGCCTCGGCATCAGGGGCACCGCGCGTATGCGCAAGAGCCAGCTGATCGAGGTCATCAAGGAAGCGCAGGCGGGAGGAGGTGCCGCGGCCCCCAAGGCCGACGCCACCGAGACCAAGCCCAAGCGCCGGGCCACCTCCAAGGCCCGTACCGGCGACGACGCGCCCGCCAAGAAGGCGGCGAAGGCCGAGGCGCCCGCCGAGCAGGCCGTGGCGCAGCAGCAGATCGAGATCCCCGGCCAGCCGGCCTCCGACGACGCCCCCGCGGAGCGCCGTCGCCGCCGTGCCACCGCCGAGGCCGGCGCCCCCGTGGCCGCCGCGCCCGAGACGGTCGCCGCCGAGGCCAAGAGCGAGCCGAAGGCCGAGACCCCGGCGCAGCCGCAGGGCGACGCCGGTGACGGCGGCGAGGGCCGCCGCCGCGACCGCCGTGAGCGCGGCCGGGACCGCGACCGTGGCGACCGCGGTGACCGTGGTGGCGACCGCGGTGGTGACCGCGGTGACCGTCGCAAGGGTGACGACCAGCAGGGCGGCCAGCGCGGCCAGCAGCAGGGCCAGCAGCAGGGCGGCGGCCGTCAGGACCGCGACCGTGACCGCCAGCAGCAGCAGCAGGACGACGACGACTTCGAGGGCGGCCGTCGTGGCCGTCGCGGGCGTTACCGCGACCGCCGTGGCCGTCGTGGCCGCGACGAGATGGGCAGCGCCCAGGAGCCGCAGATCAACGAGGACGACGTCCTGATCCCCGTCGCGGGCATCCTCGACATCCTCGACAACTACGCCTTCATCCGCACCTCGGGCTACCTCCCGGGGCCCAACGACGTGTACGTCTCCCTCGCCCAGGTCCGCAAGAACGGCCTGCGCAAGGGCGACCACGTCACCGGTGCCGTGCGCCAGCCGAAGGAAGGCGAGCGCCGCGAGAAGTTCAACGCGCTGGTCCGCCTCGACTCCGTCAACGGCATGGCGCCCGAACACGGCCGTGGCCGCCCGGAGTTCAACAAGCTCACCCCGCTGTACCCGCAGGACCGGCTCCGTCTGGAGACGGACCCGGGCATCCTCACCACCCGCATCATCGACCTCGTCGCGCCGATCGGTAAGGGCCAGCGCGGTCTGATCGTGGCCCCGCCGAAGACCGGCAAGACCATGATCATGCAGGCGATCGCCAACGCGATCACGCACAACAACCCCGAGTGCCACCTGATGGTCGTCCTCGTCGACGAGCGTCCCGAAGAGGTCACCGACATGCAGCGGTCGGTGAAGGGCGAGGTCATCTCCTCGACCTTCGACCGCCCGGCCGAGGACCACACCACGGTCGCCGAGCTGGCCATCGAGCGGGCCAAGCGTCTGGTGGAGCTGGGCCACGACGTCGTCGTGCTGCTCGACTCGATCACGCGTCTGGGCCGTGCGTACAACCTCGCCGCCCCCGCCTCCGGCCGCATCCTGTCCGGCGGTGTCGACTCGACCGCGCTGTACCCGCCGAAGCGCTTCTTCGGTGCGGCGCGCAACATCGAGGACGGTGGCTCGCTCACCATCCTGGCGACGGCTCTCGTCGACACCGGGTCCCGCATGGACGAGGTGATCTTCGAGGAGTTCAAGGGCACGGGCAACGCCGAGCTGAAGCTCGACCGCAAGCTCGCGGACAAGCGGATCTTCCCGGCGGTGGACGTCGACGCGTCCGGTACCCGTAAGGAAGAGATCCTGCTCGCCCCCGACGAGCTGGCCATCGTCTGGAAGCTGCGCCGGGTGCTGCACGCGCTCGACCAGCAGCAGGCGGTGGAGCTGCTGCTCGACAAGATGAAGCAGACGAAGTCGAACGCCGAGTTCCTGATGCAGATCCAGAAGACGACGCCGACCCCCGGCAACGGTGACTAGTCGCCGCTGAGTCGTAGCGAAGAGGGCCGCCCTTGGTTCAAGGGCGGCCCTCTTCGCTGTTGTCCCCCCGGGGTACGATCGCGCTCTTCGAACTTGTGATCCCTAGGGGGGACATTCGTGGGTACACCCATGTCCGGGGGCGGGCGGCACAGACGCCGGCTGCGGATCGCCCTGCCCGTCGCGGCCGCCGGTGTCGCCGCGGCCGTCGCCGGCGCGCTGCTGACCTCGTCCGCCGGGGCCGCCTCCGCGCAGCCGAACCCGCCGGCCATGCCGAGCGCCGCCTCTCCCTCGCCCGCCGAGCTGGAGCAGCGCGTCCTGGGCGCCGCCGCCCACGAGGACACCGCCGGCGTCTCGTCGGCCAAGTCGTCGTACAGCGGCTCCGGCACGGTCGACGCGAAGATCATCGGTGGCACCACGACCACCATCACGAACGCGCCGTGGATGGCCCAGCTCTGGTACCAGGACGAGACGAACGGCGTCTACTTCTTCTGCGGCGGCACGGTCGTCTCGCCGACGAAGATCCTCACCGCCGCGCACTGCGTCCAGGGCTACAACTGGAAGGCGTACGGAGCCGTCGTCACCGGCGCCACCCAGCTCCCCGACGGCGACCTGAACGGCGGCACCGCCACCGCCGTCCACCGCCAGTGGAACCACCCCTCCTACAGCTCGCGGACGATCGATAACGACATCGCGGTGCTCACCCTGGCCCAGCCGGTCAAGGCCACCCCGATCCGGATGGCGACGTCCACCGAGACCGCCGCCTACGCGGCCGGCACCAGCGCCAAGGTCTACGGCTGGGGCCGCACCACCTCCACCGACCAGAACGTCTCCCAGACGCTGAAGACGGCCACCCTGCCGATCCAGTCCGACGCCACCTGCGCCGCCTTCTACGGCGCCGACTTCGTCAAGGGCCACATGGTCTGCGCGGGCAAGCCCGCCAGCGGCAGCGACAGCGGCACCACCACCGCCTGCAACGGCGACTCCGGCGGCCCGCTGATCGTCGACAACCGCATCGTGGGCGTCGTCTCCTGGGGCGTGCAGGACTGTGTCGCCAAGGGCGCCTACAGCGTCTTCGCCAAGGTGAGGACCTACGTCGGCGCGACCTACCCGCGCGTGGACGACACCAACCTGAGCGGGGACCACAAGGCCGACCTGTGGGTGCGCAACGCCTCCACCAAGACCGGCTACGAGAAGGACTCCCAGGGCACCTCCTTCGGCGCCCGTGAGTCCTGGGGCAACTGGGGCGCCTACAACGTCGTCCTCCAGAACGACCTGAACCGGGACGGCTACCAGGACCTGCTGGTCCGCCGCGGCTCCGACGGTGACGTCTTCTGGAAGCACTGGGTGCCCGTGAGCGGCTCCTGGGCCACCACGAAGGTCGCCGACAACTGGAAGACCCGCACCCGCATCGTCACCCCCGGCGATGTCACCGGCGACTACCTGCCCGACCTGCTGTCCGTGGACTCCGCCGGGAAGCTGTGGCTCTACCCGGGCAAGGGCAACGGCACCTTCGCGAGCCGCGTCCAGGTCGGCAGCGGCACCGGCTGGAGCCAGTACGACGTCCTGGTCGGCCACGGTGACTTCTCGGGCGACGGCCGGACCGACCTGATCGCGCGCACCCGCAGCAACGGCGCCGTGTACGTGTACCAGGGCACCGGATCGGCCTCGGCGCCGTTCTCGTCCCGGGTGAAGGTGCGCACCTGGAGCACCTCGACGTACAACAAGGTCGCCACCGTCGGCGACGTCACCGGCGACGGCCGGGCCGATCTGCTGGCCCGCACCCCCGGCGGCACGCTCTACCTGTACAAGGGCACCGGCAAGGCCACCAGCGAGATCTTCGCCACAAGGATCTCCGTGGGCACCGATTTCAAGCAATACGACATCTTCGCCTGAAACCGCAGGTGACAGGCGTCCGCCCGGATGGCCGCCGTACGCACTGTGGCCACCTTTTCACAGGGTGGCCACAGTGCGTTGTGCAACCCTTTCCCGAGTTTCGCCGTCTGACCTGGCGGAGCGACGATGGAGCGGTACGGGTCTTCCAGACCACGCCTGACCCTGAAAGCAGGGGGTAACCGACCGGACGAGAACCGAGGAGCACATGTCCGCCGAGAGCACGCCGGAGTCCGGCATAGCGGGTGACACCGCCGCGGACGGCCCGGGCCCCCGCGCCAAGGGCCACCGCCGCAAGCCCCGCGACAAGCGTCCCAAGAGCCTGCTGATCATGGCCTGGACCGCCGCGGGCATCGTCGTCCTGGGCGGCACCGGAGCCGGCTTCCTGTACTTCAAGCTCAACGGCAACATCAACAGCGTCGACATCGACCAGGTCCTCGGCACCGACCGCCCGGAGAAGGTGGACAACGGCTCCGAGAACATCCTGGTGCTCGGCTCCGACACCCGCTCAGGCAGCAACCAGGACCTGGGCGGCGGCGCCGACGACGGCAGCGCCCGCTCCGACACCGCGATGATCGTGCACGTGTACAAGGGCCACCAGAAGGCCAGCGTGGTCTCCATCCCGCGGGACACCCTCATCGACCGCCCCGAGTGCACCGACGCCGACGGCGGCACCCACGACGCCGCGAGCGGCGTGATGTTCAACTCGGCGTACACCACCGGCGGCGCGGCCTGCGCGGTCAAGACCGTCGAGTCGATCACGAACCTGCGCATGGACCACTACCTGGAGGTCGACTTCAGCGGCTTCCAGAAGCTGGTCGACGACCTCGGCGGCGTGGACATCACCACCACCGAGGACATCAAGGACCCCGACAGCCATCTGGACCTGAAGGCCGGCACCCACACGCTCACCGGCGAGCAGGCGCTCGGCCTGGTGCGCACCCGGCACGGCGTCGGCGACGGCTCGGACCTCGGCCGGATCCAGCTCCAGCAGGCCTTCATCAAGGCGCTGATCAACCAGGTCAAGGAGGTCGGCGTCTTCACCAACCCGAAGAAGCTGTACGACCTGGCCGACACCGCGACCAGCACCATCACCACCGACTCCGACCTGGACTCGGTCAACAAGCTCATGTCCTTCGCAGGCGGCCTCAAGGGCATCAGCTCCTCGGACATGACGATGGTCACGATGCCCGTGCAGTACGACACGGCCGACGGCAACCGCGTCCTGGTGGACGAGAAGAAGGCGAAGCTGGTCTGGAAGGCCCTGAAGAAGGACCAGGCGATTCCCGAGGCGGCCACGGAAGGCACGGCCACCGGCCAGGCCAAGGACGTCGTGAGCGCCGGCTAGGGGCGCGGGGAACCGCGCGACCAGCCCTCACGGACCCGCGGGGAATACCCGACAGCCACCCCTCGTTTTGGGGGATGGCCCCAGTCCTGGCAGACTGGTACGTCGGCTCCGGTTCACGCCTCCGCATCCCGCGGCTGCGACCCGGCGCCCTCCCGAAACTAGGAGACACCTTGAAGCGCGACATCCACCCCGAGTACGTCGAGACGCAGGTCAGCTGCACCTGTGGCGCGTCGTTCACCACCCGCAGCACGATCTCCAGCGGCACCGTCCGTGCCGAGGTCTGCTCCGAGTGCCACCCGTTCTACACGGGCAAGCAGAAGATCCTCGACACCGGTGGCCGTGTGGCCCGCTTCGAGGCCCGCTTCGGCAAGGCTGCCGGCTCCAAGAAGTAGCGAGCCCCATTTCGCCGGTCCGCGGCCGCGCCCTCCACAGGCGTGCCGGGACCGGCGTTTTTGGTCGTCCGCCCTTCACCCACGTACGTACAGGAGCCCAGAGATGTTCGAGGCCGTCGAGGAACTCGTCGTCGAGCACGCCGACCTGGAGAAGAAGCTCTCCGACCCGTCGGTCCACTCCGACCAGGCCAACGCGCGCAAGCTGAACAAGCGCTACGCCGAGCTCACCCCGATCGTCGCCACGTACCGCTCCTGGAAGCAGACCGGCGACGACATGGAGACCGCGCGCGAACTGGGCGCCGACGACCCGGAGTTCGCCGCCGAGGTCAAGGAGCTGGACAAGCAGCGCGAGGAGCTGACGGAGAAGCTGCGGCTGCTGCTGGTCCCGCGCGACCCGAATGACGACAAGGACGTCATTCTGGAGATCAAGGCGGGCGCCGGCGGCGACGAGTCCGCGCTCTTCGCGGGCGACCTGCTGCGCATGTACCTGCGCTACGCCGAGCGCGTCGGCTGGAAGACCGAGATCATCGACGCCACCGAGTCCGAGCTCGGCGGCTACAAGGACGTCCAGGTCGCCGTGAAGACCAAGGGCGGCCAGGGCGCCACCGAGCCCGGCCAGGGCGTGTGGGCGCGGCTGAAGTACGAGGGCGGTGTGCACCGCGTGCAGCGCGTCCCGGCGACCGAGTCCCAGGGCCGTATCCACACCTCCGCGGCCGGTGTGCTGGTCACGCCCGAGGCGGAGGAGGTCGACGTCGAGATCAACCCCAACGACCTGCGGATCGACGTGTACCGCTCCTCCGGCCCCGGCGGGCAGTCCGTCAACACCACGGACTCCGCCGTGCGCATCACACACCTCCCCACCGGAGTGGTCGCATCCTGCCAGAACGAGAAGAGCCAGCTGCAGAACAAGGAGCAGGCACTGCGTATCCTGCGCTCCAGGCTGCTCGCCGCGGCGCAGGAGGAGGCGGAGAAGGAAGCCGCCGACGCCCGCCGCAGCCAGGTCCGCACCGTCGACCGCTCCGAGAAGATCCGTACGTACAACTTCCCGGAGAATCGCCTCTCGGACCACCGCGTCGGCTTCAAGGCGTACAACCTGGACCAGGTCCTGGACGGCGATCTCGACGCGGTGATCCAGGCCTGCGTCGACGCGGACTCGGCCGCCAAGCTCGCAGCCGCGTAAGGCACGGAGACCTGAGGACCGGAGGACGAGCGTGAACCTGCTGCTCGCGGAGGTGGCACAGGCCACCCAGCGGCTCGCCGACGCCGGCGTGCCCTCGCCGCGCAACGACGCGGAGGAGCTCGCCGCGTTCGTGCACGGCGTGAAGCGGGGCGAGCTGCACTCGGTGCGGGACGCCGACTTCGACGCCCGGTACTGGGAGGTCATCGCCCGCCGTGAGCAGCGCGAGCCGCTCCAGCACATCACCGGCCGCGCCTTCTTCCGCTACCTGGAACTCCAGGTCGGCCCCGGCGTCTTCGTGCCCCGCCCCGAGACCGAGTCGGTCGTCGGCTGGGCCATAGACGCCGTACGCGCCATGGACGTCGTGGAGCCGCTCATCGTCGACCTGTGCACGGGCTCGGGTGCCATCGCGCTCGCCCTCGCCCAGGAGGTCCCGCGCTCCCGGGTGCACGCCGTGGAGCTGTCCGAGGACGCCCTGCGGTGGACCCGCAAGAACATGGAGGGGTCCCGCGTCGACCTGCGTCAGGGCAACGCCCTCGACGCCTTCCCCGACCTGGACGGCCAGGTCGACCTGGTCATCTCCAATCCGCCGTACATCCCCCTCACGGAGTGGGAGTACGTGGCGCCCGAGGCACGCGACTACGATCCCGAACTCGCCCTGTTCTCCGGGGAGGACGGCCTCGAGCTCATCCGCGGCCTGGAGCGCACCGCGCACCGGCTGCTGCGCCCCGGGGGCGTCGTCGTCATCGAGCACGCCGACACCCAGGGCGGCCAGGTGCCGTGGATCTTCACCGAGGAGCGGGGCTGGGCCGACGCGGCCGATCACCCGGACCTCAACAACCGGCCGCGCTTCGCCACCGCCCGCAAGGCGCTGCCGTGAGCACCCCCATGACCCATCAGCAGTACGTGTACGAGGAGGCCCGCTAGACATGGCACGGCGATACGACACCAATGACGCGACCGACCGCACGACCGGTCTGCGTGAAGCCGCGTCCGCCGTCCGCCGTGGCGAGCTCGTGGTCCTCCCGACCGACACGGTGTACGGCATCGGCGCCGACGCGTTCTCCAAGGAGGCCGTGGGCGATCTGCTGGACGCCAAGGGCCGGGGCCGCAACATGCCCACCCCCGTTCTCATCGGCTCCCCGAACACCCTGCACGGCCTGGTCACCGACTTCTCCGAGCTGGCCTGGGAGCTGGTCGACGCGTTCTGGCCGGGCGCGCTCACCCTGGTCGCCAGGCACCAGCCGTCCCTCCAGTGGGACCTGGGCGACACCCGCGGCACCGTCGCCGTGCGGATGCCGCTGCACCCGGTGGCGATCGAGCTGCTGACCGACGTCGGCCCGATGGCGGTCTCCTCGGCGAACCTGACCGGGCACCCGGCGCCGGAGGACTGCGACGCGGCCCAGGGCATGCTCGGCGACTCCGTCTCCGTGTACCTCGACGGCGGGCCCACGCCCGGCAACATCCCGTCGTCGATCGTCGACGTCACCCGCGAGGTGCCGCTGCTGCTGCGCGAGGGCGCCCTCTCGCCGGACGAGCTGCGCAAGGTCGTACCCGACCTCGAGGTGGCGAATTGACAGCCCCTGACGCGGGGCGTGGCATAGGCAACGGGGAAGAGACCACCACCTTCGGGCTCCCGAGGGACAGCTTCCGCATCCTCCACGTCAGCACCGGCAACGTGTGCCGCTCGCCGATCACCGAGCGGCTGACCCGTCATGCCCTCGCGGACCGGCTCGGCGACCCGTTGTGGGGCGGGCTGATCGTGGAGAGCGCGGGCACCTGGGGCCATGAGGGCGCGCCCATGGAGGCCAACGCGGAGACCGTCCTCGCCGACTTCGGCGCCGACCCCTCCGGCTTCGTCGGGCGGGAGCTCCTCGACGACCATGTGATCCGCGCGGACCTGGTGCTGACCGCGACCCGCGACCACCGGGCCCAGGTCATCTCGATGGGCCACTCGGCGGGCCTGCGCACCTTCACCCTGAAGGAGTTCACCCGCCTGGTGCGGGCCATCGACCCGGCGACCCTGCCCCCGCTGGAGGACGGCGTCGTCGCCCGCGCCCGCGCCCTGGTCCGCGCCGCGGCCGCGCTCCGCGGGTGGCTGCTGGCCCCGACGGCGGAGGCCGACGAGGTCTTCGACCCGTACGGCGCCCCCCTGCCGTTCTTCCGCTCCATCGGGGACGAGATACACGAGGCCCTGGATCCGGTGGTCACCGCGCTGACCGGAGTGCCCGCGCGGACGTGAGCGAGCGGGCGGCGAACACCGGGCCTACATTGGTGCTACGTCACCGTCGACGCCCCGGAGCCCACCATGTCGGTCACCCCTGTCCTAGAGGCCGATGTCCTGCGTCGGCAGGATCCCGAGCTGGCGGAGATCCTGCTCGGTGAGCGGGAGCGGCAGGCGACCACCCTGCAGCTGATCGCCGCCGAGAACTTCACCTCGCCGGCCGTACTGGCCGCGCTCGGTTCCCCCCTCGCCAACAAGTACGCCGAGGGCTACCCCGGTGCCCGGCACCACGGCGGCTGCGAGATCGTCGACGTCGCCGAGCGGATCGCGGTGGACCGCGCCAAGGCGCTGTTCGGTGCCGAGCACGCCAACGTGCAGTCCCACTCCGGGTCTTCGGCCGTCCTCGCCGCCTACGCGGCCCTGCTGCGCCCCGGCGACACCGTCCTCGCCCTCGGCCTGCCCTACGGCGGCCATCTCACCCACGGTTCGCCCGCCAACTTCTCCGGCCGCTGGTTCGACTTCGTCCCCTACGGCGTCGACGCCGAGACCGGCCTCCTCGACCACGACCAGGTGCGCGCCCTCGCGCGCGGCCACCGGCCCAAGGCGATCGTGTGCGGCTCCATCGCCTACCCCCGGCACATCGACTACGCCTTCTTCCGCGAGGTCGCCGACGAGGTGGGCGCCTATCTCATCGCCGACGCCGCCCACCCCATCGGGCTCGTCGCCGGGGGAGCGGCGCCCAGCCCGGTGCCGTACGCCGACATCGTGTGCGCCGTCACCCACAAGGTGCTGCGCGGACCGCGCGGCGGGATGATCCTGTGCGGCGCGGAGCTCGCCGAGCGGGTCGACCGGGCCGTGTTCCCCTTCACCCAGGGCGGCGCGCAGATGCACACCATCGCCGCCAAGGCCGTCGCGTTCGGCGAGGCGGCGACACCGGCCTTCACCGCGTACGCCCATCAGGTGGTCGCCAACGCGCGAGCCCTCGCGGCCGGTCTCGCCGCCGAGGGCCTCGTCGTCACCACCGGCGGCACCGACACCCACCTGATCACCGCCGACCCCGCCCCGCTCGGTGCCGACGGCCGCACCGCCCGCGGTCTGCTCGCCGCGGCCGGGATCGTCCTGGACTGCTGCGCCCTGCCGCACGGCGACGCCCGCGGCCTGCGCCTGGGGGCGGCGGCGGTGACCACCCAGGGCATGGGGGAGAAGGAGATGGCCCGGATCGCCGCCCTGCTGGCGGGGGTGGTGCGCGGGGAGTCGGACGTCGTGCGCACGCGGGCGGAAGTGCGGGACCTGGCCGGGGCATTTCCGCCCTATCCGGGCTGAGCCGGGGTAGACGCACTCGTGTGCACAGCCTCACGTGCAACCATCGTCGCTACCCGGAAGTCCCCAACCATATGCGCGCCTCGCTAGGGTGTGGGGCTGAGATGGCCAGCGAGACCTGTGGGGAAGCCCGTGCGTGAATACCTGCTGACGCTCTGCATCACGGCCGCGGTGACGTACCTGCTCACAGGGCCGGTGCGGAAGTTCGCGATCGTGGCCGGGGCGATGCCGGAGATCCGGGCACGTGACGTGCACCGGGAACCCACTCCGCGGCTCGGCGGTATCGCCATGTTCTTCGGGCTGTGCGCGGGCCTGCTGGTCGCCGACCACCTGGCGAACCTCAGCACCGTCTTCGACAACTCCAACGAACCGCGCGCGCTGCTCTCGGGCGCCGCGCTGATCTGGCTGATCGGTGTCCTGGACGACAAGTTCGAGATCGACGCCCTGATCAAGCTGGGCGGCCAGATGATCGCCGCCGGCGTGATGGTCATGCAGGGTCTGACCATCCTGTGGCTGCCCATCCCGGGCGTCGGTTCGGTCGCGCTGACCCAGTGGCAGGGCACCCTGCTCACGGTCGCGCTGGTCGTCATCACCATCAACGCCGTGAACTTCGTCGACGGCCTCGACGGCCTCGCGGCCGGCATGGTGTGCATCGCGTCGGCGGCGTTCTTCCTCTACGCCTACCGGGTCTGGGTGTCCTACGGCATCGAGGCCGCCGCCCCGGCCACCCTGTTCTCGGCGATCCTCATGGGCATGTGCCTGGGCTTCCTGCCGCACAACATGCACCCGGCGCGGATCTTCATGGGCGACTCCGGGTCGATGCTGATCGGCCTGGTGCTCGCCGCGGGCGCGATCTCCATCACCGGACAGGTCGACCCGGACGCGCTGAAGCTGTTCGCCGGGTCCGAGAAGGCGGCCGTGCACCAGACGGTGCCGGTCTACATCCCGCTGCTGCTGCCGCTGACCATCATCGCGATCCCGGCCGCCGACCTGGTGCTGGCGATCGTGCGCCGCACCTGGCGGGGCCAGTCCCCGTTCGCGGCCGACCGGGGGCATCTGCACCACCGGCTGCTGGAGATCGGCCACTCCCACAGCCGGGCCGTTCTGATCATGTACTTCTGGTCGGCGCTGATCGCGTTCGGCGCCCTGGCCTACTCGGTGAACTCGGCGTCCATGTGGATCGTGCTCGGCATCGTGTTCCTCAGCGCCATCGGCCTGGCCCTGCTCCTGCTGCCGCGCTTCACGCCGCGCACCCCGAGGTGGGCCCAGGCCTTCGTGCCGCCGCGCTACCGGCGCCCCGCGGCCGTGTCGGAACCGGCGGCGGCCACCCGTCAGACGCCGGGCGGCGAGGGCGACCCGGCGGAGGCGGAGCCGCGCACTCCGGTGGCGGCCGGGGCCGCCCGAGTCAACGGCGCGACCGCGCTCGGCGCCCGTTCGCGCTTCCTGGACCGGCGTAAGGCCGGATCGTCGCGCTGACGGCAAGGTAAGAATCTGACTAGAGCATTGCCAAACCGTGGGGGAACGAAGTCCCCCAATACCAGACAAAGGGGCGAGGTTCCTGCACATACGCGCGCTGTCACTCTCATGTGTGACACCGAGCACACCCGGCAGGTAAAGACCTCATCAAATAGTTTGTGATACGGTTCACGAGAACCCCGGATAGAGCCGAAGGACCGCAGTGCGACGGCCCATCGGAGTGAGGTTCTCTCTCAGCCCGGGATTACGCTCGTCCATGACGACACCCCTCCCCCTGTGAAAGCGGAGTTGCCGCCATGCCGTCCAATGACGCCCGGAATCTTCTGCAGATCGCTGTGCCCACAGCGGCTGCCGGCGCGATTGTCGTCGCCGTCAGCGCTGCGGTCGCCGGTGGCAAGGGCGCGCTGGGTGCGGCGATCGGCACACTGCTGGCCATCCTCTTCATGGGAATCGGTCTGTACGTTCTCCAGTGGACGGCAAAAACGCTCCCGCAGCTGTTCCAGGCCATGGGGCTGATGCTCTATGTCGCCCAGCTCCTGCTGCTCCTGATCTTCGTCGCCCTCTTCAAGGACACCTCTCTCTTCAATGCGAAGGCGTTCGCGGTCTCGCTCGTCGTCGCAACCGTCGTGTGGATGGCCGCGCAGGCACGCGCGCACATGAAGGCCAAGATCTTCTACATCGACCCGGACTCCGCGAAGAGTGAGAAGACCGAGAAGACAGGGCCGTCGACGTGAGGGGTAGGGGCGGGATAAAGGCCTGGGGGAACTCCTGCTATCGTCCGGTGCCAACTGCGGCATCGCGGGCGCGGGCATCTGAGCTGACGCCTGCTCGATCGCGAGGCTTGATGCCCCAGAGCCGCCCTCACATCCGTAACACCAGTCCGGTGCCGACCCGCGGCTGCGCGCCGCGCCGACACAACGAGGTTGCCGTACCCATGCGTCACGCCGAAGGAGCCCGCGGTGAGTGCTGACCAGAC
Source organism: Streptomyces sp. NPDC002779 (assembly GCF_042888685.1). Classification (NCBI taxonomy): domain Bacteria; kingdom Bacillati; phylum Actinomycetota; class Actinomycetes; order Kitasatosporales; family Streptomycetaceae; genus Streptomyces; species Streptomyces sp. NPDC002779. The sequence goes on along the minus strand of NZ_JBIAQC010000001.1, from coordinate 367,079 downwards.
CCAGCTCGCCTTTGACTGGAGCTGTCGGATCATGTCCGACAACGGGTGTGGTTTTCCGGCTCCGGGCCTGTACTCGTTCCTCTTCAAGCCGATCGCCACGGTAGGCGGGTTCGAGTTCAACAAGGTGATGCTGCTCGCGCTCATCACCACCCTCCTTGTCGTCAGCTTCTTCTGGGCTGCGTTCGGCAAGGCCAAGGTCGTCCCGGGCAAGCTGCAGATGGTCGGCGAGGCCGGTTACGACTTCGTGCGCCGCGGCATCGTGTACGAGACCCTCGGCAAGAAGGAGGGCGAGAAGTACGTCCCCCTGATGGTCTCGCTGTTCTTCTTCATCTGGATCATGAACATCTGGTCCGTGATCCCGCTGGCGCAGTTCCCGGTGTCGTCGATCATCGCGTACCCGATCGTGCTGGCGCTCATCGTCTACATCGTGTGGATGTCGCTGACCTTCAAGAGGCACGGCTTCGTCGGCGGCCTGAAGAACCTCACCGGTTACGACAAGGAGCTCGGCGCGGTCCTGCCGCTCGTCGTCGTCATCGAGTTCTTCTCGAACGTCCTGGTCCGCCCGTTCACGCACGCGGTCCGACTGTTCGCGAACATGTTCGCCGGCCACCTGATGCTGGTCATGTTCACCGTCGCCTCCTGGTACCTGCTGAACAGCTGGATGATCCCGGCGGCCGGCGTCTCCTTCGTCATGACCATCGTCATGATCCTCTTCGAGCTTTTCGTGCAGGCGGTCCAGGCGTACGTCTTCGTGCTCCTCGCCTGCTCGTACATCCAGGGCGCTCTCGCCGAGCACCACTGAGCCCCAACCCGCCCGCACACCCCCAGTCGTCCGGTGGCCAACCCCCACCGGTCCGCAAAGAGAAGGAAGTTACAGCATGTCCGCTGTGCAGCTTGCCGCTGAGGTCTCCGGTTCCCTCGGTTCCATCGGCTACGGTCTCGCCGCCATCGGCCCCGGCGTCGGCGTCGGCATCATCTTCGGTAACGGCACGCAGGCTCTCGCCCGCCAGCCCGAGGCTGCCGGTCTGATCCGCGCCAACCAGATCCTGGGCTTCGCCTTCTGTGAGGCTCTCGCCCTCATCGGCATCGTTATGCCGTTCGTGTTCGGTAAGTGATCAACCCTTACTGACACGAATCGACGAAAGGCACTGATGTGATCGCCAACCTGGTACAGCTGGCGGCCGAGGAAGAGCAGAACCCGCTCATCCCGCCCGGCCCCGAGCTGCTCGTCGGCACCATCGCCTTCGCCATCGTGTTCTTCTTCTTCTGGAAGAAGCTGCTTCCGAACATCAACAAGGTTCTGGAGGAGCGCCGCGCGGCGATCGAAGGCGGTATCGAAGAGGCCGAGGCCATGAAGGTCGAGGCCCAGAGCGTCCTTGAGCAGTACAAGGCACAGCTCGCCGAGGCCCGGCACGAGGCCGCGCGTCTGCGCCAGGAGGCGCAGGAGCAGGGTGCCGCGCTCATCGCCGAGATGCGTGCGGAAGGCCAGCGGCAGCGCGAGGAGATCGTCGCCGCGGGTCACTCCCAGATCGACGCCGACCGCAAGGCCGCCGCTTCCGCGCTGCGCCAGGACGTCGGCAAGCTCGCCACCGACCTGGCCGGCAAGCTCGTCGGCGAGTCCCTCGAGGACCACGCCCGCCAGAGCCGTGTCATCGACCGCTTCCTCGACGAGCTCGAGGAGAAGGCCGAGGCCACGCGATGAACGGAGCGAGCCGCGAGGCCCTGGCAGCCGCACGTGAGCGTCTCGACGCGCTGACGGACAACACGTCCGTGGACGCGGCGCAGCTCGCCGGCGAGCTGGCGGCCGTCACCGCGCTGCTCGACCGCGAGGTGTCGCTGCGTCGGGTCCTCACCGACCCGGCGCAGGCCGGTGAGGCCAAGGCCGAGCTGGCCCGGCGCCTGCTCGGCGGCCAGGTCAGCGGCGAGACCGCCGACCTGCTGGCCGGTCTGGTGCGCTCCCGCTGGTCGCAGTCCCGCGACCTGGTGTACGCACTGGAGCAGCTGGCGGACACCGCCGACCTCACCGCCGCGCAGCGGACGGGCACCCTCGACAACGTCGAGGACGAGCTCTTCCGGTTCGGCCGGATCGTCTCCTCGAGCACCGAGCTGCGTGCCGCGCTGACCAACCGTGCGGCCACCGGTTCGGCCAAGAGCGAGCTGCTGCGCAGCCTGCTCGGCGGACGGGCCGATGCGACCACCGAGCGTCTGGTGACGCGCCTTGTGACCGCGCCGCGTGGACGTAGCCTGGAGACGGGCCTCGAGTCCCTGTCCAAGCTCGCCGCCGAGCGCCGGGACCGCATGGTCGCCGTCGTCACCTCGGCGGTACCGCTGAGCGACGGCCAGAAGCAGCGCCTCGGCGCCGCGCTGGCGAAGCTCTACGGCCGCCGCATGCACCTCAACCTCGACGTGGACCCGGCGGTCCTCGGCGGGATCCGGGTGCAGGTCGGTGACGAGGTCATCAACGGCTCCCTCGCCGACCGTATCGAGGACGCCGGCCGCCGACTGGCGAGCTAGCGCAACTTCATAGCAGTACGTACTTACGACGGCCCTGGTTGGGCCGTACAGAAGAATCCTGGGGGTCGCCCCCAGACCCCCAAAGTGAAACTTCGGGCCCAACAAGGAGAGCAGGGAACCCAGATGGCGGAGCTCACGATCCGGCCGGAGGAGATCCGGGACGCACTGGAGACCTTCGTCCAGTCGTACAAGCCGGACGCGGCCTCGCGCGAGGAGGTCGGTACGGTCACCCTTGCCGGCGACGGCATCGCGAAGGTCGAGGGTCTGCCCTCGGCCATGGCCAACGAACTGCTGAAGTTCGAGGACGGCACCCTCGGCCTCGCGCTCAACCTGGAAGAGCGCGAGATCGGCGCCATCGTCCTCGGTGAGTTCAGCGGTATCGAGGAGGGACAGCCGGTCTCCCGTACCGGTGAGGTCCTCTCCGTGGCCGTCGGCGAGGGCTACCTCGGCCGTGTCGTCGACCCCCTCGGCAACCCGATCGACGGCCTCGGCGAGATCGAGACCAGCGGCCGACGCGCCCTCGAGCTGCAGGCTCCGGGCGTCATGGCCCGTAAGTCGGTGCACGAGCCGATGGAGACCGGCTACAAGGCCGTCGACGCGATGACCCCGATCGGCCGCGGTCAGCGTCAGCTGATCATCGGTGACCGCCAGACCGGCAAGACCGCCCTGGCCGTCGACACGATCATCAACCAGCGCGACAACTGGCGTTCGGGCGACCCGAAGAAGCAGGTCCGCTGCATCTACGTCGCCATCGGCCAGAAGGGCTCGACGATCGCGTCGGTCCGCCGCGCGCTGGAGGAGAACGGCGCGCTGGAGTACACGACCATCGTCGCCGCCCCGGCGTCCGACCCGGCCGGCTTCAAGTACCTGGCGCCGTACACCGGCTCGGCCATCGGTCAGCAGTGGATGTACGAGGGCAAGCACGTCCTCATCATCTTCGACGACCTGTCGAAGCAGGCGGACGCCTACCGTGCCGTGTCGCTGCTGCTGCGCCGTCCGCCGGGCCGTGAGGCCTACCCGGGTGACGTCTTCTACCTGCACTCCCGTCTGCTGGAGCGCTGCGCGAAGCTCTCCGACGAGATGGGCGCCGGCTCGATGACCGGTCTGCCGATCGTCGAGACCAAGGCCAACGACGTCTCGGCGTTCATCCCGACCAACGTCATCTCCATCACCGACGGCCAGTGCTTCCTGGAGTCGGACCTGTTCAACGCCGGTCAGCGCCCCGCGCTGAACGTCGGTATCTCCGTCTCCCGAGTCGGTGGTTCCGCGCAGCACAAGGCGATGAAGCAGGTCTCCGGCCGACTGCGCGTCGACCTCGCCCAGTTCCGTGAGCTGGAGGCCTTCGCCGCCTTCGGTTCCGACCTGGACGCCGCGTCGAAGGCGCAGCTGGAGCGCGGTCAGCGCATGGTCGAGCTGCTGAAGCAGGCTCAGTACCAGCCGATGTCCACCGAGGACCAGGTCGTCTCCGTGTGGGCGGGTACCACCGGCAAGATGGACGACGTGCCGGTCAACGACGTCCGCCGCTTCGAGAAGGAGCTGCTGGAGTACCTGCACCGCAAGGAGCAGGGCCTCATGACCTCCATCAGGGAGGGCGGCAAGCTCTCGGACGACACCCTCACCGCTGTTGCCGACGCGATCGCCGACTTCAAGAAGCAGTTCGAGACCTCGGACGGCAGGCTTCTCGGCGAGGACGCTCCGGCCGCCGCCAAGTGACGTAAGGAAGGGACCTGACTCATGGGAGCCCAGCTCCGGGTCTACAAGCGTCGCATCCGATCCGTCACCGCGACCAAGAAGATCACGAAGGCGATGGAGATGATCGCCGCCTCGCGCGTCGTCAAGGCGCAGCGTAAGGTGGCGGCCTCCACGCCGTACGCGAAGGAACTGACCCGCGCGGTCACGGCGGTCGGTACCGGCTCGAACACCAAGCACCCGCTGACCACCCAGGCCGAGACGGTCACGCGGTCCGCGGTGCTGCTCCTGACGAGCGACCGTGGTCTCGCCGGTGCCTTCAACTCCAACGCCATCAAGGCGGCGGAGCTGCTGACCGAGCGCCTGGAGCGCGAGGGCAAGCAGGTCGACACGTACATCGTCGGCCGGCGTGGCCTGGCGCACTACAACTTCCGTGAGCGCAAGGTCTCGGAGTCGTGGACCGGGTTCACGGACGAGCCGACGTACGCGGACGCCAAGAAGGTCGCGGCGCCGCTCATCGAGGCCATCCAGCAGGACACGGCCGAGGGCGGGGTGGACGAGCTCCACATCGTCTTCACCGAGTTCGTCTCGATGATGACGCAGACGGCGCTCGACGACCGTCTGCTGCCGCTCAGCCTCGAAGAGGTCGCGCAGGAGGCCGCGCCGAAGGGCGAGATCCTCCCGCTGTACGACTTCGAGCCGTCGGCGGAGGACGTCCTCGACGCCCTGCTGCCGCGCTATGTGGAGAGCCGTGTCTACAACGCGCTCCTGCAGTCGGCCGCCTCCAAGCACGCCGCCACGCGGCGCGCGATGAAGTCGGCCACCGACAACGCCGGAGAGCTCATCGAGACGCTCTCCCGGCTTGCGAACGCGGCCCGCCAGGCCGAAATCACCCAGGAAATCAGCGAGATCGTCGGTGGCTCCGCAGCCTTGGCCGACGCGAGCGCGGGGAGTGACAGGTAAATGACGACGACAGTTGAGACGGCCGCTGCCACGGGCCGCGTCGCCCGGGTCATCGGCCCGGTCGTCGACGTGGAGTTCCCCGTCGACGCGATGCCCGAGATTTACAACGCCCTCCACGTCGAGGTGGCCGACCCGGCCAACGCCGGCGAGAGGAAGACGCTGACCCTGGAGGTCGCCCAGCACCTGGGTGACGGCCTGGTGCGCACCATCTCCATGCAGCCCACCGACGGTCTGGTCCGCCAGGCCGCCGTCACCGACACCGGCACGGGCATCACCGTCCCGGTCGGCGACTTCACCAAGGGCAAGGTGTTCAACACCCTCGGTGAGGTGCTGAACGTCGACGAGTCCTACGACGGTGAGCGCTGGACCATCCACCGCAAGGCGCCGAACTTCGACGAGCTCGAGTCGAAGACCGAGATGTTCGAGACCGGCGTCAAGGTCATCGACCTTCTCACCCCGTACGTCAAGGGTGGAAAGATCGGTCTGTTCGGTGGTGCCGGCGTCGGCAAGACGGTGCTCATCCAGGAGATGATCTACCGCGTCGCCAACAACCACGACGGTGTGTCGGTGTTCGCCGGTGTCGGTGAGCGCACCCGTGAGGGCAACGACCTGATCGAGGAGATGTCGGAGTCCGGCGTCATCGACAAGACCGCGCTGGTCTTCGGTCAGATGGACGAGCCCCCGGGCACCCGTCTGCGCGTGGCCCTGGCCGGTCTGACCATGGCGGAGTACTTCCGCGATGTGCAGAAGCAGGACGTGCTGTTCTTCATCGACAACATCTTCCGCTTCACCCAGGCCGGTTCCGAGGTGTCGACCCTGCTCGGCCGGATGCCCTCCGCGGTGGGTTACCAGCCGAACCTGGCCGACGAGATGGGTCTCCTCCAGGAGCGCATCACCTCGACCCGTGGTCACTCGATCACCTCGATGCAGGCGATCTACGTCCCCGCGGACGACCTGACCGACCCGGCCCCGGCCACCACCTTCGCCCACCTCGACGCGACGACGGTTCTGTCCCGTCCGATCTCCGAGAAGGGCATCTACCCGGCCGTGGACCCGCTGGACTCCACGTCCCGCATCCTGGACCCGCGCTACATCGCGCAGGAGCACTACGACGCCGCCATGCGCGTCAAGACGATCCTGCAGAAGTACAAGGACCTCCAGGACATCATCGCGATCCTCGGTATCGACGAGCTCGGCGAGGAGGACAAGCTCGTCGTCCACCGTGCCCGTCGCGTGGAGCGCTTCCTGTCCCAGAACACCCACGTCGCCAAGCAGTTCACCGGCGTCGACGGGTCGGACGTCCCGCTGGACGAGTCGATCGCGGCCTTCAACGCGATCTGCGACGGCGAGTACGACCACTTCCCGGAGCAGGCGTTCTTCATGTGCGGTGGTCTCGAGGACCTGAAGAAGAACGCGAAGGAGCTGGGCGTCTCCTGAGCCTCGCGCTCTTGCGGAGGGGGCGGGGCACGTCCCGCCCCCTCCGTCACGCCCACTAGACTTGTAACCAACACCCGGCACAACCGCCGGGTGGTGACCCGAGGAGCCACCCTTGGCTGCTGAGCTGCACGTCGCGCTGGTCGCCGCCGACCGTGAGGTCTGGTCGGGCCAGGCCACCCTGGTCGTCGCGCGCACCACGTCCGGCGACATCGGCGTCATGCCCGGTCACCAGCCGCTGCTCGGTGTGCTGGAGTCGGGCCCGGTGACCATCCGTACGAGTGAAGGTGGAACGGTCGTCGCCGCGGTGCACGGCGGTTTCATCTCGTTCGCGGACGACAAGCTGTCGCTGCTGGCCGAGATCGCCGAGCTGTCGGACGAGATCGATGTCCAGCGCGCGGAGCGGGAGCTGGAGCAGGCGAAGGCGGAGGGTGACGCCCTCGCCGAGCGCCGGGCCGATGTCCGCCTGCGCACCGCGGCGGCGCGCTGACCGCAGCGCGCGCCCGTAGTGACGTCACTCAGCCGCGGCTGGGACCGGAGCGATCCGGTGCCGGCCGCGGCTGAGGCAGATATGGATGTTTTTTCCGTTCCGTTACCTGATGTGAAGGTACCTAGGAGACGAGGAGGTCGGTGTCGATGGTCCTCGCTCTGACTGTGTGCGGAATCGTCGTGGCCCTCGTGGCGCTGGGGCTGTTCGTCTTCGGGCTGCGCCGCAGGCTCATCCAGCGCTCCGGCGGCACCTTCGACTGCTCGTTGCGCTGGGACACTCCGGAGAAGACCGACACCAGCGGCAAGGGCTGGTCCTACGGCGTCGCCCGCTACAACGGCGACCGCATCGAGTGGTACCGCGTCTTCTCCTACGCCCCCCGCCCGCGCCGCATCCTGGAGCGCGTCGCGATCGAGGTCGCCGGGCGCCGGCTGCCCGAGGGCGAGGAGGAGCTGGCGCTGCTCTCCGACGCCGTCATCCTGACCTGTCTGCACCGGGGCACGCGGCTGGAGCTCGCGATGAGCGAAGACGCGCTGACCGGTTTCCTCGCGTGGCTTGAGGCAGCCCCGCCCGGTCAGCGCGTCAATGTCGCTTAGGTTTTCTCTCGGGTGATCTTTACTTCAGTCCGTTGTTGATCGCGCTCACCAGCTCACCGTTGCCGGTGTCACCGGAGAACTCCCAGAAGAAGGCGCCGCCCAGGCCCTGGCTCTTCGCCCAGGCCATCTTGGTGCCGATGGTGGCCGGGGTGTCGTAGGACCACCAGTTGGTGCCGCAGTGGGCGTACGCGGTGCCGCCGACCGTGCCCGTGGCCGGGCAGGAGTTCTTGAGCACCTTGTAGTCCTCGATGCCCGCCTCGTAGGTGCCGGGTGCTGCGCCGGTCGCCGTGCCGCCGGGGGCGGACTGGGTGACGCCGGTCCAGCCGCGGCCGTAGAAGCCGATGCCGAGCAGCAGCTTGGCCGCGGGGACGCCCTTGGCCTTGAGCTTGGCGATCGCGTCGGCGGAGGTGAAGCCCGCCTTCGGGATGCCGCTGTACGAGGTGAGCGGGGAGTGCGGGGCGGTGGGGCCGGTCTTGTCCCAGGCACCGAAGTAGTCGTACGTCATCACGTTGTACCAGTCGAGGTACTGCGCGGCGCCGCCGTAGTCGGCCGCGTCGATCTTGCCGCCGCTGGAGGCGTCGGCGGTGATCGCCGCGGTGATCAGGTAGTTCGAGCCGAACTCGGCGCGAAGGGCCTGGGAGAGGTTCTTGAAGGCCGCCGGGCCCGAGGTGTCACAGGTCAGACCGCAGGCGTTCGGGTACTCCCAGTCGATGTCGATGCCGTCGAAGACATCGGCCCAGCGCGGGTCCTCCACCACGGCCTTGCAGGACTTGGCGAACGCGGCGGCGTTCTGCGCGGCCTGGCCGAAGCCGCCGGAGTAGGTCCAGCCGCCGAAGGAGTACAGCACCTTGATGTGCGGGTACTTGGCCTTCAGCTGACGCAGCTGGTTGAAGTTGCCGCGCAGCGGCTGGTCCCAGGTGTCGGCGACGCCGCTGACGGACTGGTCGGCGGTGTACGCCTTGTCGGTGGCGGCGTAGGCGTCGTCCAGGACGCACTTGCCTTCCTTGACGTTGCCGAAGGCGTAGTTGATGTGCGTGATCTTGGCCGCGGAGCCCGACGTCACCAGGTTCTTGACGTGGTAGTTGCGACCGTAGACGCCCCACTCGGTGAAGTAGCCGAGGTTGATCTTGGAGCCGGGCTGCGGGCCGGGGTCGGTGCTGCCGCCGGTGGTGCGGACCGCGCGGGCGCCGCTGACCGGGCCGGTCTGGTCGGCGGTGTCCCGGGCCTGCACGGTGTAGGAGTAGTCGGTGCCGGCGGTCAGGCCGGTGTCCGTGTACGTGGTGCCGGTGACCGTGGCGACCTTGGTGCCGCCGCGCAGGACGTCGTAGTTCTTGACGCCCTTGTCGTCGGTGGCCGCGCTCCAGGCGAGCTTCACCGAGGTGTCGGTGATGCCGGAGGCGGTCGGGGTGCCCGGGGCGGAGGGCGCCGCGTCGCCGGGGACCGTCGGGCCGCCGTCACAACTGCCGCCGTTGAGCTTGCAGTTGGACGGGAAGCCGGAACCGGAGCCGTTGAAGCCGAAGGAGACGGACGCGCCGGGGGCGAGGGTGCCGTTCCAGGACTTGTTCTTGGCGGTCCAGTGGTTGCCGGAGGAGGTGACGTCGGCGTCCCAGGCGGAGCCGGCCGTGGTGCCGGAGGGGAAGTCCCACTCGACGGTCCAGGAGGTGATGGTCGTGGTGCCGGTGTTCTTCACCGTCCACTTGCCCTCGAAGCCGGTGCCCCAGTCCTGGGGCTTGGAGTAGGTGGCGGTGGCCTCGGTGGCCGCCTGCGCCGGGCTGGCGAGTCCGACCAGGCCGGCGAAGGGGAGCAACAGCGTCGCGAACCCTGCCGCAACTCTGTGTCTGAAGCGCATGCTGCGCCTCCCTGTCTGGGTAAGAGGGGTGATGGGCGCGCTGAGCCTTCACGCCCACGGTGCCGCGAGAATAGAAAGGTCTGGACCACAGGTCAATAGGTCCAGACCAGTTCGGGACAGACGCCCCTACATCCCCAACTCCTGCGCCAGAACCGCGGCTTGCACCCGGCTGCGCAGCTCCAGCTTCCCCAGCAGGCGGCTGACGTGCGTCTTCACCGTCGCCTCCGCCATGTCCAGCCGGTGCGCGATGTCCGCGTTGGACAGCCCCTCGCCGAGACACGACAGCACCTCGCGCTCCCGCCGGGTCAGCGCGTCGAGCACCGCGGGATCGGCCTTCGACTGCCGTACCGGCCTGGCGGCGAACTCCGCGATCAGCCGCCGGGTGACGGCCGGGGCGACGATCCCCTCGCCCCGCGCGACCGTCCGCACCGCCTCCAGCAGATCCCGGGCTTCGGTGTTCTTCAGCAGGAACCCGGATGCCCCGGCCCGCAGCGCCCCGAACACATACTCGTCGAGGTCGAAGGTGGTCAGCACGAGCACGTCCGCCAGCCCCTCCTCGACGACCTTCCGGGTGGCCGACACCCCGTCCAGACGCGGCATCTGCACGTCCATCAGCACCAGATCGGGGCTCAGCTCCCGGGCCAGCGTCACCGCCTGCTCGCCGTCCGCCGCCTCACCGACCACCTCGATGTCGGACGCGCTGCGCAGAATCAGGACGAGCCCGGCACGGACGGCGGACTGGTCCTCGGCGACGAGGACGCGGATCATTCGGGGTCTCCTTGTGCGTGGTCGGTCACGGGAAGCGCGGCGTGCACGGCCCAGACCCTGCCGTCGGGGGAGTCGTCGGGGGCCGCCTCGAAGCTCCCCCCGAGCAGCGCGGCCCGCTCCCGCATCCCGACCAGACCGGCACCGGAACCGGGGGCGCGCGGGCCGTCCCGGTCGCCGTAGGGGCTGGTCACCCGGATGTCCAGGACGCCGTCGCGCTGGGCGAGCGTCACGGTGACCGGGCCGGGGGAGGCGTGCTTGAGGGCGTTGGTGAGGGACTCCTGGACGATGCGGTAGGCGGCGAGTTCGACGGGGGCGGGCAGTTTGCCGTGCGCGGTGCCGAGGGTGACGTCGAGGCCGTTGGTGCGGGCGCCCTCCACGAGCGCGGTCAGTCCGTCCAGCGTCGGGGCCGCCGCCGGTTCCAGGTCGCCGCTGCTGTCGCGCAGGATGCCGATGAGCCGGCGCATCTCGGCGAGTCCCTCGACGCTGTTCTCCCGGATGACCGCCAGGGCGTCCTGGGAGGTCTTCGGGTCGTCCAGGGAGAGCGCGGCGGTGGAGTGGATGGCGATGGCGGAGAGGTGGTTGGCGACCATGTCGTGCAGCTCCCGGGCCATCCGGGCGCGTTCGGCGGTGACCGCCTGGACGCGGTCCATCTCGGCGAGCAGCGCGGTCTGTTCGGCGTGCAGCCGGGCGGCCTCGGCGGCGTCGCGGTGGTTGCGCACGATCCAGCCGGTGCCGGCGGGCGTGAACGCCACCAGCCCGATGACCACGCCGATCAGCAGTGCCTCCGGCTCCTGCCAGACGGCCAGCGGCACCACCGTGCCGGCCACCGTCAGCAGTCCGGTGATCCAGGGCACCCGGCGGGCGGTGCCGGGCGGGCCGTACAGGACGGCCGCGTAGATGAGGTCCGTGAACATCACGACCGTCACCAGGTTCCCCTGGGTGACGACGTCCGCGGTCAGCGCGGCCATGCCGACGATCAGACCCGTACGGGGGCGCACGCGGCGCAGCAGCTCGCAGGCGGCCATGACGGCCAGCGGCACCAGAACGGGCCAGCGCCCCTCCCACAGCACGATCGGGTCCTTCGCCGTGCGGGTGCCGAGCCCGACGCCCCAGATGAGGAGTCCGCCGAGCAGCCCGGCGACGGCGATGCGCACGTCGTCCGGGTGCGGGCGGGGGAGCGGTACGGCCATGCACCCATCCAACACGGCCCGTGCCCCCGTCGCCTGATGCCCGGGAACGGTCCCGCGCTGCATCTTTCGATGTACCGGCGGTTCGTCACCGCCGACGACGAAAGCGGCGCCCCGGGCCGGGAGCCTGGAAGGGTGACCGAGAGGAGCGTGCCGTGATCGTCGGATTGATCATCGCCTGTGAGGTCGGCTTCTGGGTGCTGCTGGCGCTGGGCCTGGCCGTCCGCTATCTGCTGAAGTGGCGCCGGACCAGCGTGGTGCTGCTGCTGTGCGAGCCGGTGCTGGAACTGGTGCTGTTCGTCGCCACGGCGATCGACCTGAAGAACGGCGCCGTACCGAGCTGGGAGCACGGACTCGCGGCGCTGTACATCGGCTACACCGTCGCGTTCGGCCACTACACGATCCGCTGGCTCGACGGCCACGCCGCCCACCGCCTGGCCGGCGCCCCCCGCCCGCCGAAGCCCCCGCGCTACGGCCGCGCCCGCGCCGTCCACGAGGCCAAGCTGTGGCTGCGCGCGGTGTTCGGGGGAGCGGTCGCCCTCGCCCTGCTCCAGCTCGCCGTCTGGTACGTCGGCGAGGACGGCGACATCAGCTCCCTGCGGTCCTTCCAGTGGGTGGCGATCCGCACGGTCGGCATCTACGGCCTGATCGTCCTCTCCTATACGGTCTTCCCCCGCAAGGAGCCCGCGTCAGCGCTCCCCGCCCGGAACCCAGAGCACGTCACCGACGCCGATGTTGGCCGTCCGCGCCAGAATGAAGAGCAGGTCCGATAGCCGGTTGAGGTAGGTCGCGGTGAGCAGGTTCATACCGCCATCCTTTCCTTGGGCTCCGTGGACCTCCATCGCCGCCCACGTCGAGCGCTCGGCCCGGCGTACGACCGTGCAGGCCTGGTGGAGCAGGGCCGCGCCCGGGGTGCCGCCGGGGAGGATGAAGGACCGCAGCTTCTCCAGCCGCTCGTTGAAGCGGTCGCAGTCGGCCTCCAGCTTGTCGATGTAGAACTGCTCCACCCGCAGCGGCGGGAACTCCGGGTTCTCCACCACCGGCGTCGACAGGTCCGCGCCCACATCGAACAGGTCGTTCTGCACCCGGGTGAGGACCTTGACGACCTCCTCGTCCAGACCGCCCAGCGCGATCGCCGTCCCGATGACCGCGTTCGCCTCATTGGCATCGGCGTACGCCGAGATCCGCAGGTCCGTCTTGGCGACCCTGCTCATGTCGCCGAGAGCGGTGCTGCCCTGGTCGCCGGTCCTGGTGTAGATACGCGTCAGATTGACCATGCGGCCAGCGTAGCCGCGGGGGCCAACTACGCCGTACGGGGCCCGCAATGAGCCGGGCCGGTGTGATGTCCGTCAGATGAGACGTGACTCGCGTTACTAACCGGTCACACACCGCCTCACTCCCGCTAGGGTCCGGCCGAGAGGCACTTAAACAGCGTGTAATGGGGAGTCGCACAGTGGCACGGAAGCTTGCCGTCATCGGCGCCGGCTTGATGGGTTCCGGAATCGCCCAGGTCTCCGCGCAGGCGGGCTGGGACGTCGTGCTGCGCGACGTCACCGACGAGGCCCTCGAGCGGGGCACCGACGGCATCAAGGCCTCCTACGACAAGTTCGTGAGCAAGGGCCGGATGGAGGCGCACGACGCCGACGCCGCCCTCGGCCGGATCACCACCACCACCGACCTGGACGCCGCCGCGGACGCCGACATCGTCGTCGAGGCCGTCTTCGAGAAGCTCGAGGTCAAGCACGAGATCTTCCGCGCGCTCGACAAGATCGTGCGCGACGACACCGTGCTCGCCTCCAACACCTCCGCCATCCCGATCACCAAGATCGCGGCCGTGACGGAGCGCCCCGAGCGCGTGGTCGGCACCCACTTCTTCTCGCCGGTCCCGATGATGCAGCTGTGCGAGCTGGTGCGCGGCTACAAGACCAGCGACGAAACCCTCGCCACCGCGCGGGAGTTCGCCGAGTCCGTCGGCAAGACCTGCATCGTCGTGAACCGGGACGTGGCGGGCTTCGTCACCACCCGGCTCATCTCGGCCCTCGTCGTCGAGGCCGCCAAGCTCTACGAGTCGGGCGTCGCGACCGCCGAGGACATCGATCTCGCCTGCAAGCTGGGCTTCGGCCACGCCATGGGCCCGCTCGCCACGGCGGACCTCACCGGCGTCGACATCCTGCTGCACGCCACCAGCAACATCTACACCGAGTCCCAGGACGAGAAGTTCGCTCCCCCGGAGCTGATGCGCCGGATGGTTGACGCCGGTGACATCGGACGCAAGAGCGGGCAGGGCTTCTACAAGCACTGAAACCGCACACGCCCCAGGAGGGTCACTCCCCGGGGTGAATTCGGTATCGGTTCGCTTACAGACGGCAACCTCTGACCCCTTCGGGCCGTCAGAGGTTGCATCACCGGACACACATCGCGGAGCACGAGACGCACGCTTAGGGGAGCGCTATGCACATCAGGGGCGACCACGCCGAGCTGGTCGTCGGGGGCCGCCTCGACGTCCGCAGCGCGGCGGACGCCCGTACGGTCCTGCACGACGCCGTCGACGACGGAGTCGGCGATCTGGTGCTGGACCTGTCCGAGCTGGACTCCTGGGACGCCACCGGCCTCGGAGTGATCATGGGAGCGCACCGGCGCGCCGGACGCTGCGGCAGACGCCTGGTGCTGCGCGGGGTGCCGCCGCAGATGCAACGCCTGCTGGTGGCCACCCGGCTGCACCGGATCCTGGCCATCGAGGGCGGCATCGGGGTGGAGTCACTGCCGCGCGTGTGACGACCGGCACGGGTGGGGACCAGCGGTCGGACGTTCCGGTCGCGAAGCGCATCACGTGCGCAATCCTCATGAACCTGTGACGTCTCGGACGGCGCGGTACCCCGGCCTGTCGTAGATACTGTGCCAAGGTTTAGGGTTCGGTCGCCCGCTGCGTGACAACCCTTTGAGCGGGCCCGGACCAGAAGCGACAGCGCGGTGTGCAGCAAGGCCGGGAGGGGCTTCGGCGCACGACGCTTTTGGGGGGCTTGAAACCTATGGACCCGAACAACCGGGGGCCCGAGGAGTACGGCCACGACGACGACGCCAACGCGCCGCGTCAACGCCCGCCCAGGGACCCCCTCACACCCGACTTCGGCCAGCACGCGCCCGCACTGGCCCGCACCGCCCAGCTCGTCTCGGGCGACTTCCTGGTCACCGTCAATCCGGTCGACGGAAGCGAGATCGAGGCCTGTCCGCCCGGCGAGCGGCCCACCCGGCCCGCGAAGCTCACCGCGGCCGACCGCGCCGAGGCCGACCGCGCGGCCAGGCCCCCGGTGCCGCCCGGACCGGCCCGGCCGGAACTTCCCCTGCTGGCCCGCCAGGAGGAGCGCGAACGGCTCGTACGACTGCTCGCGCGCGGTCGTTCCGTCCGGCTGACCGGCCCCGCCGGATCGGGCCGCACCAGCCTGCTCGACGTCGTCGCCGAGGACTGCGCGGACCTCGCCCCCGACGGCGTGGTGCGCCTGAACGGCTTCCACCGCACGGCGAGCGATCTGCTGTACGACCTGCTCCACGCCGTCTACGACGCGCCCCTGCACCGCCCGGACCGGGACGAACTGCTCGCCTGCGTCGGTGAGATCGGCGCGGTCGTCGTCCTCGACGACCTCGAGATCGGCGGCGCCGCCCTCGACGAACTGCTCGACGCCACCCCCGAGTGCGCGTTCCTGATCGCGGCCACGCCCGACGTCCCGGCCCCGTCCGCCGACTCCGCACTCGAAGAGGTCTTCCTCGGCGGTCTGGAGCGCGCCGCGGGGCTGGAGCTGCTGGAGCGGGCCGCCGGCCGTGCGCTGACCGAGGACGAGGCCAACTGGGCGGGCGACCTCTGGTTCGAGTCCGAGGGCCTGCCCCTGCGGTTCGTCCAGGCCGGCGCCCTGCTGCGCCAGCGCGACCAGCAGCGGGCCGGGGCCGGTGCCGTCGACGAGTACGGCGTCTTCGAGGACGCGCTGCCCGTCGACGTGCCCTTCGACCCGTCCCTCGACGCCGAGGACGGCGTCGAGATACCCCTGCCGGCGCTCGGTGAGGCCGCCGCGCCCGCCCCGCTGCTCGCCTCCCGGCTCAGTGCCTCCGCCCGCGCCACGCTGCGCATCGCCGTCGCGCTCGGCGGGGAGGTGCCGGATCAGGCCCATCTGCCCGCCCTGGTCGACGACACCCACGCGGACGCCGCCCTCGGCGAGCTGGCCGCCTGCGGTCTGGTCTCGCCGGTCGGCGCCCGCTACCGCCTCGCGGCGGGCGTACGCACCCAGCTCGCCGCCGCCGGATACGCCGACGACGTCGACGCCGGGGCCCTGGCCGCCGCCCAGCACTACGCCTGGTGGGCCGGGCATCCCTCGGTCACCCCGGAGCGGGTGTGCGCCGAGGCGGACGCCCTGCTCGCCGCGCTGAGCGTGCTGGTGCCGGCCACCACCGCGCCCCTCGACGAGGGGACGCAGAGCCCGGCGGTCCTGCTCGCCCGTACCGCCGCTCCCGCGTTCGCCGCCGGACTGCACTGGAGCGCCTGGGAACGGGCGCTCAGGTCCGGCGCGGAGGCGGCGCGGCTCGCCGGGGACGTGAGTGAACAAGCCTATTTCCACCACGAGTTGGGGATCCTCGCGCTCTGCGGAGGACAGTACGACCGGGCCCGTGCCGAGTTGGAGGCCTCCATCGGCCTGCGGGGCGCCCTCGCCGACAAGCGGGGCACCGTCGCGGGCCGCCGCGCCCTGGCGCTGGTCGCCGACCGCACCGGCGACACCCCGGGCGTCGGCATCGTGGCGGCGGTGGCCGGCGCGACGGCGGGCGAGGAGGTGTCGGGCGCGCGCTCCGAGGAGTCGCAATCGCCGCCCCGCGGCATCCCGGCGGCCTTCCCGTCGCTGCAGCCGCCCAACGACGACCCGGCGCTCGTGATCCACCGCACCTCGGGTCCGGTGCCCTCGCGCAAGGCCGGGGGCGGTCTGAAGGGCCTCGCCAAGCGGAACCTCGTGGCCGCGGGCGCCGGTGCGCTGCTGGTGGCCGTTCTGGGCACCGTGGTGACCCTCGGCGCCACCTCCGACGGCGACACCGGCACCCCCTCCGACCAGGTGGGCGTCAACCCGTCGGCCAGCCAGGGCGCCGGTGACGGCAGCCTCGGTGCGGACAAGGCGGACGATGGCGAGGGCTCCGGCGACACGGGCACGGCGACGAGCCGCCCGACGGACCCGGGTCCCGACGGCACGTACGGCACCTCCGACGACCCGGCGCCCACGGCGACGGCGGAGCCGTCGGACGACCCGAGCGGCACGGAGGGGCCGGGCGGGGACCCGACCAAGACCCCGACGAAGCCGCCGAGTTCGACGACGAAGCCGCCGACGACCACCAAGCCGCCGACGTCGGAGCCGCCCACCAGCGACCCGCCGACCTCGGAGCCGCCCACGAGCGAGCCGCCGACGTCCAGCGAGCCGCCCACCGACCCGCCGTCCTCCCCGGAGACCTCGGACTCGGCCAGCGGCCCGGCGTCCTCCAGCGCCCCGGCGGAGGCGAGCAGTTCGGCGAGTGCACCCGAGAGCCCCAGCACCTCGGCCAGCCTGATCTGAGGCCGCGCACGGCACAAGAAGGCCGGGTCCGCCGCACGGACCCGGCCTTCGTCGTCGTAGAACCGCCGCGGAACCCTCGTGGCACCCGGCTCAGAACAGCCGCAGCTTGTCGTCCTCGATGCCGCGCAGCGCGTTGTAGTCGAGGACCGCGCAGCCGATGCCCCGGTCCGTCGCGAGGACCCGGGCCTGGGGCTTGATCTCCTGGGCCGCGAAGATGCCCTTCACCGGGGCCAGGTGGGGATCGCGGTTGAGCAGTTCCAGGTAGCGCGTCAGCTGTTCCACGCCGTCGATCTCGCCCCGGCGCTTGATCTCCACCGCGACGGTCTGTCCGTCCGCGTCCCGGCACAGGATGTCCACCGGCCCGATGGCCGTCATGTACTCGCGCCGGATCAGTGTGTAGCCCTCGCCCAGGGTTTCGATGCGGTCGGCGAGGAGCTCCTGAAGGTGTGCTTCCACGCCGTCCTTGATCAGGCCGGGGTCGACGCCGAGTTCGTGCGAGGAGTCGTGGAGGATCTCCTCCATCGTGATGATGAGCTTCTCGCCCGCCTTGTTGGTGACGGTCCACACGCCGTCCTCGTCACCCGCGCCCTCCTTCAACGAGCACGGCGGGGACATCCAGTTCAGGGGCTTGTAGGCCCGGTCGTCCGCGTGGATGGACACACTGCCGTCCGCCTTCACCAGGATCAGACGGGGTGCGGACGGCAGGTGGGCGGTGAGCCGGCCCGCGTAGTCGACGGAGCATCGGGCAATGACGAGACGCATGGTCGGCAACGCTACTCGACGGTCGTAGGTGCACGCGATTCGCCCTGGAAGACCCCTGTTCGGTTGTGGCCGATTGTGTGCCCACGGGGACTTGCCCATGTACGCATTCTTCTGGTGCCGTCACGGTCTGTTGCCTACGGTAGTAAACGGGAGGTCGCGGACTGTGCACGCAGCGTGTTCGAGACGTGAACTCCCGTCCCTGTCCGGCAACCCCTGTTGTTCGGGGGTGCGAGAGGAGAACTCATGTCGCTCGACGTCTCACCGGCCCTACTGGAACAGGCCGAGCGAGGCGAGGTCGACGAAGCCGCCTTCGTCGACTGCGTCCGGACCTCCCTGCCCTACGCGTGGGAGATGATCAGCTCCCTGGTGGCCCAGCTGAAGGTCGACGGTGGAGAGTTCGCCGACAACCAGACGCCCCCGCCGGACGAGCAGGCGCGTGGCCAGCTGCTGCGTGCGCTTGCGAGTGACGCGATACGCGGCGCGCTGCAGCGGCACTTCGGTGTGCGGCTGGCCTTCCAGAACTGCCACCGGGTGGCGGTGTTCCCGGTCGACTCGTCGGTCGACGAGACGCTGGCCCGCTTCACCTCGGTACGCAACCAGCTGTTGAACCAGTCTCCGGAGTTCCGGGACTGCTGAGCCCGAGAGCCGTTTGCTTGCCGCTCCGTACGCGGGAGGTGCATTCAGTACGGGCGGCAAGCTTCCGGTCGGACAGGCCGTTCAGCCGAGGTGCGGGAGCACCTCGGCACCCAGCCGCCGTACGTTCTCCTCCGTGGCGGCCAGGTCGCCGGAGCCCTCGACGAGCAGGGCGAAGCGGGAGATGCCGGTCCGCTCGCTGGTCGCGGCCAGCCGGTCGGCGCACAGCCGGGGAGTGCCCACCGGGTGCAGCCCGCAGAGGAGTTCGGTGTACGCCAGCGGGTCCCGCATCGCCCGATGGCGGCCGTCCACCGTGACATGGGCCTCCAGCCCCTGCCTCAGCCAGCCCGGCATCGCCTTCAGCAGCGTCTCCGCCGCGTCGCTGCGCCGGTCGGCGATCTGGCAGACGCCGGCCGAGACATGGGGCGCGGCCCGGATCTCCTCCGGCGTCCGCCCGGCCGCGCGCGCGTGCTCCCGCCACAGGGCGACCATCTCGGCCTTCTCCTCGTCGCCCACATGCATGCCGAGCAGCATCGGCAGCCCGCGCTCGGCCGCGAGCCGCACGCTCTGCGGTGAGGTGCAGGCGAGCACGACCTCGGGGCCGGGCTCGCCCGACAAGGACTCCGAGGGACGCGGGACGACCGGGACCTCGCGGAAGGAGTAGCGGTCCCCGGCCGCCGCGACCGACGGTTCGCGCAGCCAGCGCACCAGCAGATCGAGTGATTCCGGGAACCCCGACTCGTAGGCCTCCAGACCCGAGCCGAAGACCTCCAGGTCGACCCAGGGCCCGCCGCGCCCGACGCCCAGGGAGAAGCGCCCGCCGCTCGTCAGATGCAGCAGCGCGGCCTGTTCGCCCAGGGTCACCGGGTGGGTCGTGGGCAGTACGCTGACGGCGGTGCCGACGCGGATCCGGCGGGTACGGCCGAGCAGTAAGGCGGCCAGGGTGATCGCGGACGGACAGGTGCCGTAGGGCACGAAGTGGTGCTCGGCCAGCCAGACCGAGTCGAGCCCCGCCTCCTCCGCGGCCTCGGCCGAGCGGACGGCGCGGTGCAGCGCCTCCCCCTGGCCCTGACCCGGGAACTGGGCCGCCAACACGAAACTTCCAACGCGCATGGCTCTTCCTGCTTCCTTGGCTCCGACGCGGAGCTCCCCCACTCGGCATAACCGTCTGACACGTGCCGAGGACACGGCTCGACGGAGAGATTTGCGGATTGTCTGCAGAATGACCCGCCGCGGCAGGGGACTTGTGGGGATTGGCGGCCTACGTGTACCCCCGTGTGCGCCGCGTAGGCTGGACATGGCCCATGCCCCCTGTATAGCCCCGTGAGGTGTCCTGTGTCCCCGCGTCGCAACCGTCCCAAGGCCGGCGGTGGCTCCGCCCCGTCCGGCCGGAGCGCCGAGGACGAGCGCCCGGGGCGCTACGGCGGCTGGCAGGCCGCGGAGGAGTGGCAGGGCGAGGAGTGGAACGTACGGCATGTGGCGGGGTCCAGCGCGCAGGGCAAGGCGTACCGCTGTCCCGGCTGCGACCAGCTGATCCCGGACGGCGTTCCGCACGTCGTGGCCTGGCCCGCGCATGTCGGCATCGACGACCGCAGACACTGGCACAAGTCCTGCTGGAACGCGAAGGACCGCCGCACCACGCGAGTGCAGCGGTCCCGTAACGCGCCGAGGTTCTAGCCGGGGCCACGCTCTGTGGGCTAGACGTCCCGCCTCTCCAGCAGGGCGTAGGCGCCGGCGAAGGCGGCCGCGGTCACGCCGAGCATGATCCACAGGGGGTCCCAGCCGGACGGGCCGGTCTCGGTGAGGGACTGCGAGTAGAAGACGCTGAGCTGGTTCGGGATCGAGTACTCGAACAGGGCCTCGCGCAGGTCCTCCAGGGACTGCGAGAACATGAACAGCGCGATCACCAGCGGGGCCAGCACCAGGCCGATCATGATGGTGATGGCGCCCGCGGAGTGCCGGATGACCGAGCCGACGACCAGCGAGAGCAGGCCGATCAGCGCGATGTAGAACGAGACGCCGACCGTGCCCTTCAGCCACTCCGAGCTCGACGGCTCCCGGGCGTCGGTGAGCATGGCCACGTCCGCCATGGCGACGATCAGCACCGAGACCAGGGTGACGGTGAACGCCACCACGAAGAACACGATCGCCTTCGCCGCCAGCACCCGCCCGCGGGTCGGGCACGCGGCCATCGTGGTGCGGATCATGCCCGTGCCGTACTCCGAGGCCGTGGTCAGCACGCCCAGCGTGATGACGCACATGATGCCGAGCAGCAGCCCGAAGAAGCCGAACGACAGCGGGTTCTCGCCCGCCAGCTCGCCCTGGCCGGCGTTGGCGGAGACCAGGGCGGCGGTGGCCAGGCCGATGCCGATGACGAGCACGACGAAAACGCCGAGCGTCCACATCGTGGAGCGCACCGACCGGATCTTCGTCCACTCCGAGGCGAGGGCGTTGCCCAGGTGGGTGCGCTTCACCGGGATCGGCGAGGTGTAACCGGGGTACGAAGCGCCGGGCGCCGCCTGCCAGTTCGGTGCGGCGGTCTGCGGCATCGGGGGCTGCGGGGTGCTCATCGGGCGTCCTC
Organism: Streptomyces sp. NPDC002779; assembly: GCF_042888685.1. NCBI lineage: Bacteria > Bacillati > Actinomycetota > Actinomycetes > Kitasatosporales > Streptomycetaceae > Streptomyces > Streptomyces sp. NPDC002779. Next base: position 346,037 of record NZ_JBIAQC010000001.1, on the reverse strand, counting down.
GGGCTTGGTCGTGTCGGCAGCGGGAGCTGGGGCGGCGGGCGCGGCGGGCGCGGGCTGCGCGTAGGGGTTCGGGGCCGCGGCGGGCGCGGCCGGGGCGCCGTAGGGGCCCTGAGGCGGCCCTGAGGGCGCCGCGGGCTGTCCGGGCTGCCCCTGGGGCATCGCGAACGGCTGACCGCCCTGCTGGGGCGGCGGCGGGGCATACCAGCCCGGCTGGCCCTGCCCCGGAACCGGCATCGGCGGCTGCGCGCCCGGCGGCACCGGCTGCTGCAGCCCGGCCTTCTGGTCGATGGTGGAGCGGTAGTCGACGGCGCCCTGCGTCATCCGCATGTACGCCTCCTCCAGCGAGGCCTGGTGCGGCGACAGCTCCCACAGCCGTACGTCCGACTCGTGCGCGATGTCGCTGATGCGCGGCAGCGGCAGCCCCGTCACGCGCAGCGCGCCGTCCTGCTCGGACAGCACGTGCCCGCCCGCCTCGGCCAGCGCCGTGGACAGCTTCTCGCGCAGCTGCGGCTCGGTGTCGGGCGTCCGTACCCGGGCGAAGCCGGCGGAGTTCGCCGCGATGAAGTCCCGCACGCTCATGTCGGCGAGCAGCTGGCCGCGGCCGATCACGATCAGGTGGTCGGCGGTCAGCGCCATCTCGCTCATCAGGTGCGAGGAGACGAAGACCGTACGGCCCTCCGCGGCGAGCGACCTCATCAGGTTGCGCACCCAGAGGATGCCCTCGGGGTCGAGGCCGTTGACCGGCTCGTCGAACAGCAGCACCTGGGGGTCGCCGAGCAGCGCCGCGGCGATGCCGAGCCGCTGCCCCATGCCGAGCGAGAAGCCCTTGGAGCGCCGCTTCGCCACGTCCTGGAGGCCCACCACGCCGAGCACCTCGTCCACCCGGCGGGCCGGGATGCCGGACAGCTGGGCCAGGCTCAGCAGATGGTTGCGGGCGGTGCGTCCGCCGTGCACGGCCTTGGCGTCGATCAGCGCGCCGACCTGTCGCGGGGCGTTGGGCAGCTTGCGGTACGGGTAGCCGCCGATCGTCACCTGCCCCGAGCTGGGGTTGTCCAGGCCGAGGATCATCCGCATCGTCGTCGACTTGCCGGAGCCGTTGGGCCCCAGGAAGCCGGTGACGGACCCGGGCCGCACCTGGAAGGAAAGGTTGTACACAGCGGTCTTGTCGCCGTAGCGCTTGGTCAGGCCGACTGCCTCGATCATGCTCCGCACCCATCGAAAGGTTCAGGACAGCGGGGCACACGCCCCCGTAAGGGTTAGGAGGATATCGGGGCGCTGACGGTTCCCTTCAAGAGCGGGCAAAATCGGCGGGCTCCAGGCGCCCTCGTCCGCGGGCGCCAGGCATCCCGCTTCCGCGGGCTCTAGGCGTCTCTCTTCTTCAGCAGGAAGAGTCCGCCCGCCAGCGCCGCGATCACCCACAGCACCATGATGCCGAGGCCGCCCCAGGGCCCGTACGGCGTGTCGTCGTCGACCGGGGTGACCACCTGCATGATCTTGCTGCCGGCCTGGTCGGGGAGGTAGCGGCCGATCTTCTTGGTGGCCGGGACATTGCCGAGGATGTTGGAGACCAGGAAGAAGAACGGCATCAGGATGCCCAGCGACAGCATCGGCGACCGCAGCATCGCGGCGACGCCCATCGAGAACACCGCGATCAGCGTCATGTAGAGACCGCCGCCGATGACCGCCCGCAGCACCCCGTCGTCGCCGATGGACGCCTTGTGCTCGCCGAGCATCGCCTGGCCCAGGAAGAAGGTGACGAAGCTGGTGACGAGACCGACCAGCAGCGCCAGGGCCGTCGCCACCGTGATCTTGCTGAACAGGAAGGAGCCGCGCTGCGGCACCGCGGCCAGCGAGGTGCGGATCATGCCGGTGCTGTACTCGTTCGACACCACCAGCACCCCGAACACGATCATCGCGAGCTGGCCGAGGCTCATGCCGGCGAAGCTGATGAAGGTCGGGTCGAAGGAGAGCCGGTCCTCGCGGTTCATCTTGTCGAACTCGTTCTTCGACAGCAGCGAGATCAGCATGCCCAGCGCGATCGTGACCACCACGGCGAGGGACAGCGTCCACACCGTCGACGCCACCGACCGGATCTTGGTCCACTCGGAACGGATGACCTGACTCGTCGCCATCGCTCAGCTCTCCTGTCGCGGGCCGGCGCCCCACGCCTGCCGCTGCCCGGCGGGTGGGTCCGAGTGCGCGTGGTACTCCACGGACTCCGCGGTCAACTGCATGAACGCCTCCTCCAGCGACGCCTGCTGAGGGCTCAGTTCGTGCAGCACGAGCTGGTGCTGCGCCGCCAGTTCACCGATCCGCTCCGAGTGCCCGCCGTCCACCTCCAGTGCCCCGCTCCCGGTCTGCACGACCGTCATCCCGGCCCGCCGCAGCACATCGAGCAGCCGCTCGCGGTGCGGGGTGCGGATGCGGACGTAGGAGCGCGAGTTCTGCGCGATGAAGTCGGCCATGGAGGTGTCGGCGAGCAGCCGGCCCTGGCCGATGACCACGAGATGGTCGGCGGTCAGGGCCATCTCGCTCATCAGATGCGAGGACACGAACACCGTCCGGCCCTGCGCGGCCAGCGACTTCATCAGATTGCGGATCCAGTGGATGCCCTCGGGGTCCAGCCCGTTGACCGGCTCGTCGAACATCAGGATCCGCGGATCGCCGAGCAGCGCCCCCGCGATGCCGAGGCGCTGGCCCATGCCGAGCGAGAACCCCTTGGCCTTCTTCCGCGCGACCGGCGTCAGACCGACGGTGTCGAGCACCTCGGTCACCCGCTTCCTCGGGATGCCGTTGCTCTGCGCGAGACAGAGCAGATGGTGGTAGGCGCTGCGGCCGCCGTGCATGGCCTTCGCGTCCAGCAGGGCGCCGATGTACGTCAGCGGGTCCTTGAGCTGGTCGTAGTGCTTGCCGTCGATCCGCACGTCCCCCGCGGTCGGCCGGTCCAGGCCCAGCATCATGCGCATGGTGGTGGACTTGCCGGCGCCGTTGGGGCCGAGGAACCCGGTCACGATGCCGGGTCTGACGGTGAAGGTGAGATTGTTGACCGCCACCTTCTCGCCGTACCGCTTGGTCAGCCCCTCGAGCTCGATCATGCGGCAACGCTAAAACGGGACAAAGCCCTCTGCCACCTCAGTGGCAGAGGGCTTTGCAGGTGTTCAGCAGCTGTACGCCGGAGCGTTACCGGGACTGCTGCGCGGGAACCCCGCGGGAGATCGGCTCGTCCTCGGCCGGCGTGCCCGCGGCGGCCACCGCGGCACCGGTGAGGGTCGCCAGCATCTCGCGCACGTTCGTCAGCTGGGCGTTGATCGAGTCGCGGCGGTTGGTGAGCGCCGCGAGCTCGCGCTCGGATTCCGAACGGATGCGGTCGGCCTTGGCGTTGGCGTCCGCCACGATGTCCTCGGCCTGGCGCTGTGCGGTCTCCACGGTCTGCCGGGCGCGGCGCTCGGCGTCCGTGCGCAGCTTCTCGGCCTCCAGGCGGAGCTGCTCCGCGCGGTGCTCGATCTCCGCGAGGCGCTTCTCGGCCTTCTGCTGACGGGAGGCCAGGTCGCGCTCGGACTGCTCGCGGCGCTTGGCCAGGTTCGTCTCGAAGTCCGCCGCGGCCTGCGCCGCCTTGGCCCGGGTCTCCTCGAAGAGGGCGTCGGCCTCCTCACGCTTGGACTGCGCGTCCTTCTGCGCCTCGGAGCGCAGCTGGGAGGCGTCGCTCTTGGCCTTCTCGACGATCCGGACGCCCTCGTCCTCCGCCTTGGCCTTGCGCTCCACCGCGAACGATTCTGCGTCGTTGCGGACCTGCTGGGCTGCCGACTCGGCGAGCTCGCGGTGCTGCTCGGCGGCGCGACGGGCCTCCTCGCGCAGGTCCTTGGCCTCTTCCTCGGCGAGGCGGAGGATCTTCTCGACACGCGCGCCCAGACCGGCGTACGACGGCTCGGCGTCGGTTACCTGGGCCTGGGCGTTCTGCGTCTCGAGGTGGAGCTCCTCGATGCGCTTTTCCAGAGCGGTGATGCGGGCGAGAGCGCTGTCACGGTCGGAGACGAGCTTGGAGATGCGTTCGTCCACCTGAGCGCGGTCGTACCCACGCCGCACAAGCTCGAAGCCGTAGGGGGAAGTGTCGCTCATGGGGTTCCTGTCGAATGAGACCGGTGAGGTGATAGGTGGAATCCTAGGGGCCGAAGCGGTGTGTCATCGAGCGGATACGTGTTTGATCTGGAGAATGACACCCCTTTTGAGTGGCTAACCGGCGGACCGCTTGCCAAAAAGTTGGGCAAAGGCCCCAGAAGGCACCGGAACCGGTTCGCCCGACTAGCTCTCCGACGCCTTGCCACCCGATCGAGGGGCGCCGACCGTCGCGCCCGCCTTGACGCCGGCGTCCTTGCCGGCCGCCGGGGCCTCGAAGGACTCCAACGCCTCCAACACGTCCTGGACACGGGAGATCTCGGCGTTGATGTCCTCACGCCGGCGCACGATCACCTCCAGCTCGCGCTTGCCCTCCTCGACCGTCCGCTTCGCCTCGCGGATCGCCTCGGCCCGCAGCTCCTCGGCCTCCTTGACCAGCGAGGACTTCTTCTGCTCGGCCTCCTTGAGCAGCCCCTCGGCCTTCTTCACCGCGGCGATACGGACCTTGCCCGCCTCGGAGTTGGCCTCCGAGACCAGCTCCTTCGCCTTCGCCTGGGCCTTCGCCAGCTGCTCCTCGGCGGCCTTGATGAGCGCGTCGCAGCGGTCGCCGGTCGACTTCATCGTCTCCGCGGCCTCGCGGCGGGCCCGCTCGTGCAGCTCCTCGATCTCGCTGGTGATGCGGTCGCGCAGCTCCTCCGCGCGCTCCCTTATGGCGGTGGCGTCCCGGCGGGCACCGACCAGCAGCTCGTCCGCGTCCGCGCGGGCCTTCTCCACCAGGGAGTTGCCCTCCACCGTCGCCTGCGAGACCAGCCGGTCGGCCTCCTTGCGGGCGGCGCCCACCATGGTGTCGGCCTGCGACTCGGCGTCCGCGGTGGTCTTCAGCGCCTGCTTCTGCGACTCGGCGAGCAGCTTGTCGGCCTCCGCCGCGGTCTCCGTGATGAGCGTGTCGACCTGCTCCGCGGCCTCCGAACGCCGCTTGTTGGCGTCCTTGCGGGCCTCGTCCAGGGTCCGTTCGGCCTCCTCGCGCGCGGCCGCGGTGACCCGCTCGGCCTCCGCCAGCGCCTCCGCCTTCAGCCGCTCCGACTCGCCGCGCATCCGCTCGGCGTGCTGCTGCGCGGAGCCGACCGTCTCGGCGGCCTCGGCACGCAGCCGCTCCGCGTCGCCGGTGGCCTCCGACAGCAGCTGCTCGGCCGCCGCGACCGACTCGGCCCGGACCCGCTCGGCCTCGGCGACGGTCTCGGACCGCAGCCGCTCGGCCTCGGCGACCGTCTCCGTGCGCAGCCGGTCGGTGTCCGTGAGGGTTTCCGTGGTGAGCCGCTCCGCCTCGGCGCGCGCCTCGGTGATGAGGGTGTCGGCCTGCGTCGCCGCGTCCGACCGGATGCGGTTGGCGTCCTCGCGGGCGTCGGCCCGGGTACGCGCGGCGGCCTGGTCGGCCTCGGCGATGGCGTCCGAGGCCTCGGTGCGCACCCGCTGGGCGTGCTCGGAGGCGTCGGAGCGCAGCCGCTCGGCCTCCGCGATGGCCTCCGAGACCGTGCGCTCGGCCAGCGCCTTGGCGGCGTCCGTCTCCTCCGTCGCCTCGCGCCGGATCCGGCCCGCGTCCTGCGAGGCCCGTTCCCGCTCGGCGTAGGCGTCGCCGCGGACCCGGTCCGCCTCTTCCTCGGCCTCGCGCCGGGTACGGTCCGCCGCGTGCTCGGCCGCGCTGCGCAGCCCCTGGATCTCCTCCTGGGCCTGCTCGTGCAGTCCGGCGACGGAGTCCCGCACCTGCTGGGCGTGGAGCTCGGCGGCCGACACCATCTCGGTGGCCCGCCGGTCCGCCTCCTCGACCAGCCGTACCGCCTCGGTCTGCGCCTCCTCCACGCGCTTGCGCGCCGAGGCCAGCAGCTCCTCGCTCTGCTCGCGGGCCCGCTCGCGCTCCTGGTCCGCCTCCTGCCGTGCGGAACCGAGGGTCTCCTCGGCCTCGCGGCGGCGCCGGGCGGCCTCCTCCTGGGCGGCGGCCAGCGTCTCCGACGCCTCGGCGGCGATCCGCTCGGCGGCGGCCTGCGCCTCCGCCCGCACCCGGTCGGCGCTGTCCTGGGCCTCCGACTTCAGCCGCTCCGCCTCGGCGGCGGCCTCCGAGCGCAGCCGTACGGCGAGGGCCTCGCCCTCCGCGCGGGAGGCGGACGCGTCCGAGGCGGCCTCGGTGCGCAGGCGGTCGGCCTCCGCCTCGGCCTGCTGCTGGAGCGTACGGATCCGCTCGGCGGCCTCCGCGCGCAGCCGCTCGGTCTCCTCGGCGGCCTCGCGGCGGATCCGCGTGGCCTCCTCACGGGCCTCGGTCAGCGCCTGCTCGGCGGCGGTCACCCGCTGCTCGGCCTCCGTCTGAAGCCGGGTCAGCTCGGCGGCCGCCTCCGCCCGGCGGGCCTCCATGGCCCGCTCGGTCTCCTCGCGCAGCTCGCGCGCGGCCCGCTCGGCCTCCTCCCGGATGCCCTCGGCCTGCTCGACGACCTCGGCGCGGTGCCGCTCGGCCTCCTGCCGGGTGCGCTCCAGCGTCTCCTCGGCCTGTCGGCGCAGCGCGGTGGCGCGCTCGATGGCCTCGGTGCGGACCTTCTCGCTGTCCGCCGTGGCGCTCTGGCGGAGCTCGTCCGCGTCCGCCTTGGCCTTCGCCAGCAGCTCCTCGGCGGTCCTGGCCGCCTCCTCGATCTGCTGGACGGCCTCCCGGCGGGCCTCCGCGCGGATCTTCTCGCCCTCGGCGACCGCGTCGGCGCGCAGCTGCTCGGCCTCCCCGCGCAGCCGGCGGGCCTCCTCCTGGAGCTCGACCGTCTTGGCGCGGTACTCCTTGGTGTCGTCCTTCGCCGCGCCCTTGAGCTGCTCGGCGATGTCGTGCGCCTCGGCCCGCAGCCGGTCCGCCTCGGCCTCCGCCTCCCGGCGGATCCGCTCGGCCTCCTCGGCGGCGGCCTTGGTGGTGCTGCGCGCGTCCTCCTGCGCCTTGTTGAGGACGTCCTCGGCGGTCTTGGCCGCCTTCGACAGCTGGGTCGCGCTCTCCTCGGCGGTGAGCGTACGGGCCTTCTCGGCGGCCTCCGCCAGGACCTTCTCGGCCTCGCCGCGGGCGTCCGCGACGATCTGCTCGGCCTCCGCCTTGGTGGCCTCGGCCTCCTTGGTGGCCTCGCTGACCAGCCGGGCGACCTGCTCCTTGGCCGTACGGGTGCGCTGCTCGTTGGCCGACTCGGCGCTGCTGAGGGTCTTGCCCGCGGCCTCCTTGGCCTCGGTGAGGACCTTCTCCGCCTCGGCCTGCGCCTTGCGCAGCGCCTCCTCGGCCGCCGCCATGCGCTGCTCGGCGGCCCGGCTCAGCTCGGCGGCCTCGCGGCGGGCGGTGTCCGACTCGCTGACGGTGGAGCTGCGCAGCTGCTCGGCGTGGTCGGTGGCCTCCTGGGCCTGGGTCGAGGCGGCGTTCAGCAGCCGCTCGGCGTCGGCGCGGGCCCGCCGCAGCAACTGCTCGGCCTCCGCGCGGGCGGCCTCCGCCTCGCTCTGGAGGCGCTGGCGGGCCTCGGCGGTGAGCCGCTCGGCCTCCGCGCGGGCGGCCGCCATGGCCTGCTCGGCCTCGGCGCGGGACTCGTCGAGGAGCCGGCGGGCCTGGGACTCGCTGCGGGCGCGCAGCTGCTCGGCCCAGGCCACGTTCTCGTTGACGTGCGACTCGACGGTCTGGCGGCGCTCGGCGAGCTCCTGGTCGAGCTGCTGGCGGCGGGTGACCGCCTCCTGGTGCAGCTCCGCCTGGAGCCGCGCGGCCTGCTCGGCGTGCTCCTGGAGGATCCGCTGCGTCTGCGCGCGCGCCTGGCTCAGCTCGCGCTCGGCGTCCTGCCGGAGCTGGTCGGCCTGGATCTGCGCATTGCGCAGCAGTTGCTCGGCCTGGTAGCCGATGTCACCGCCGCCGAAGTCGGGCCGGGACATGATGGTGCGCCGCGCCTCGTGCAACTTGGCGCGCAGCACCTCGACCTGGTAGCCGAGGTCCTCGGCGTGCTGGATCGCCTTTTCCCGCTCGGTCTTCAGCCGCTCCATCTCGGCCTCGAACCGAGAGAGGTGGTCGACGTCAGCCGCCGGCTCTCGCTCCTGGCGTTCGTAGCCCCGCACTGCGCGGTCCCATCCGTCCCCTGGTCGCAAGTCACTCCATACGAGCACCGTCCATCCGCCGAACGGGGCCCCCGGGGAATGGTGTCAGATCAACGACGGAGCATGGGCTGCTGCCCCGACGCTCGTCCCCCGAAACCCGGACCCCGGCCCGCGGTCGAACGCCCGAAGAGCGACGACCGACCCCAACCCTACCGGCCCCTATGTACGAGGGTCAGTGCTCAGGTGACTCAACGGGCGCCGAAGTGACCAGTTCTGTCAGGACGCCATGGCAATCCTTGGGGTGCAGGAAGGTGATCCGTGACCCCATGGAGCCGCGTCGCGGCTCCTCGTACAGCACGCGTACGCCCTTGTCCTTGATGTCCGCGGCGTCCGCGTCGACGTCCGCCGTGCCGAAGGCGATGTGGTGCACGCCCTCGCCGTTCTTGGCGAGCCACTTCGCGACGGTGGAGTCCTCGCGGGTGGGTTCCAGCAGCTGGAGGTACGAGGCGCCGCCGTCGGACGTATCGTTGATCTTGAGCATGGCCTCGCGCACGCCCTGCTCCTCGTTGATCTCGGAGTGGAACACCTCGAAGCCGTAGGTGGCCCGGTAGAACTCGACGGTCTTGTCGAGGTCGAAGCAGGCGATCCCGATGTGGTCGATTCGCGTCAGCATGCTGTTAGTGCAGCGCTCCGGAGGTGGTTACGCAACGTGCCAGCGATCACACCGACAGCCCGGTGACGGCACGGAGTGCCATCAGTACATTCGAAGTAAACCCTCGTTCACTCCTCGGCTGTGCAGGCTGGAAGGGGATCGCACGATATGTCTTCTGCAACTTCCGTGATCGTCGCGGGCGCTCGGACGCCCATGGGGCGACTGCTCGGCTCACTCAAGTCCTTCTCGGGAGCCGATCTCGGTGGCTTCGCGATCAAGGCCGCCCTCGACCGTGCGGGGATCGGCGGCGACCAGGTGCAGTACGTGATCATGGGCCAGGTGCTCCAGGCCGGGGCGGGGCAGATCCCGGCGCGCCAGGCCGCGGTCAAGGCCGGCATCCCGATGAGCGTCCCGGCGCTCACCATCAACAAGGTCTGTCTCTCCGGCCTCGACGCCATCGCCCTCGCCGACCAGCTGATCCGCGCCGGCGAGTTCGACGTGATCGTCGCGGGCGGCCAGGAGTCCATGACCAACGCCCCCCACCTGCTGCCGAAGTCCCGGGAGGGCTTCAAGTACGGCGCGATCGAGATGCTCGACGCGATGGCCTACGACGGACTGACCGACCCCTGGGAGAACATCCCCATGGGCCAGTCGACGGAGAAGCACAACACGCGTCTCGGCATCGCCCGCGAGGCGCAGGACGAGATCGCCGCGCTGTCCCACCAGCGGGCCGCCGCCGCGCAGAAGAACGGCATCTTCGAGGCCGAGATCACGCCGGTGGAGATCCCGCAGCGCAAGGGCGAGCCGGTCGTCTTCAGCAAGGACGAGGGCATCCGCGCCGAGACCACGGCGGAGTCCCTGGGCAAGCTGCGTCCGGCGTTCGCGAAGGACGGCACGATCACCGCCGGTTCGGCCTCGCAGATCTCCGACGGCGCCGCCGCGGTCGTCGTGATGAGCAAGGCCAAGGCGCAGGAGCTGGGCCTGGAGTGGATCGCCGAGATCGGCGCCCACGGCAATGTGGCGGGCCCGGACAGCAGCCTGCAGTCGCAGCCGTCCAATGCCATCCTGCACGCCCTGAAGAAGGAGGGCCTGGAGGTCTCCGACCTCGATCTGATCGAGATCAACGAGGCGTTCGCGGCGGTCGCGGTCCAGTCAATGAAGGACCTCGGGGTGTCCACGGAAAAGGTGAACGTCAACGGTGGCGCGATCGCCCTCGGCCACCCCATCGGCATGTCCGGCGCCCGTCTCGTGCTGCACCTGGCGCTGGAGCTCAAGCGCCGGGGCGGTGGTGTGGGCGCGGCGGCGCTGTGCGGCGGCGGCGGTCAGGGCGACGCGCTGATCGTGCGGGTACCGAAGGCCTGACCGACTTTCTCTGAGTGAACGGAGCTGTGATGCAGGACGTCTCCACGCTGGTGGCCCAGGCCAGGGAGGGCAGGCCGCGGGCCGTGGCTCGCCTGATCTCCCTGGTGGAGGGGGCGTCCCCGCAGCTCAGGGAGGTCATGGCGGCGCTGGCCCCGCTGACCGGCGGGGCGTATGTGGTGGGCCTGACGGGTTCGCCGGGGGTCGGCAAGTCGACGTCGACGTCCGCGCTGGTGACGGCGTACCGCAAGCAGGGCAGGCGGGTCGGCGTGCTCGCGGTGGACCCCTCCTCGCCGTTCTCCGGCGGGGCGCTGCTCGGCGACCGGGTGCGGATGTCGGAGCACGCCTCGGACCCCGGGGTCTACATCCGCTCGATGGCGACCCGGGGCCACCTGGGCGGCCTCGCCTGGGCGGCCCCGCAGGCGATCCGGGTCCTGGACGCGGCGGGCTGCGACGTGATCCTGGTGGAGACGGTCGGGGTGGGCCAGTCCGAGGTGGAGATCGCCTCCCAGGCGGACACCTCGGTGGTGCTGCTGGCGCCGGGCATGGGCGACGGCATCCAGGCCGCGAAGGCGGGCATCCTGGAGATCGGTGACGTGTACGTCGTCAACAAGGCCGACCGGGACGGCGCGGACGCCACCGCCCGCGAGCTGAACCACATGCTGGGCCTGGGCGAGTCCCGGGGGCCGGGAGACTGGCGGCCGCCGATCGTGAAGACGGTGGCGGCGCGCAGCGAGGGCGTCGACGAGGTCGTCGAAGCCCTGGAGAAGCACCGCGCCTGGATGGAGGAGCGGGGCGTCCTGGCGGAACGGCGCCGGTCCCGCGCCTCCCGCGAGGTGGAGACCATCGCGGTCACGGCCCTGCGCGAACGCATCGGCGACCTGCACGGCGACCGCCGCCTGAGCGCTCTCGCGGAGCGCATCGTGGCCGGGGAACTGGACCCCTACCGGGCGGCGGACGAACTCGTGGCGGGGCTGACGGAGGGCTGAGGCGGCGGCGCCGAGCGGGCGGGGGACGGGGGTGCCGCGGTTGCGGACCGCCGTCAGTCGTCGTCCGCCTGGCGGTCGTCCCGGTCGTCCCGGTCGTCCCGGTCGTCCTGCGCGTCCTTGTCGTCCTGGGTTCGGTCGTCGGCGGTGTCGGTGTCGTCGCGGTCCTGGGTGAGCTCGGCCGTCCTCGGGTCGACCTTCCACTCGCCCTTCGTGGTCTCCACGGTCCACACCGCGGGGCCGTCGTCGTCCAGGTCGACCTCGGTCACGGTGCCCCGCACCGCGGCGGCCCGGGCGGCTTCGCGGGCGTCCACGCTCGTGCCCTTCAGGGCGGCGAGGTCGTCACGGCCGTCGCTGTCGTCGTCGTCCCGGTCGGCGCCGAGGACCTTTCCGGAGCCGGTGGCGATCCTGACCGTGTACTCGGTGCCGTCCGACGTCACGACATCCACCTCCCAGGCGTCCTCGCCGTCGTCCTCCAGGTCGACGGCGACGGCCGTGCCCGGGGTGTGCTTCAGCGCGGCCGTCACGGCGTCGGCCGCGGTCACTCCGGCGGTACGGGCCTCGGCGGTGTCGTCGTCCCGGGTGCCGTCCTGGCTGTCGTCCCGGTCGTCGGCGACCCGGGTGTTCGAGTCCCGCTGGGCGGGTGCGCCGTCGTCGTCCCCGGACGCGTAGGCCGCGAAGGTGCCGCCCGTGACGAGTGCCGCGGCGGCGACGGTGGCGATGACGAGGTTGCGCTTCATCCTGGTTCCTCCCGAGTCGATGAGTTTCACGTCGTTTCGTTGCGACGGGAACCAATCTGGCGAACCGACGCTGAGGGGAACCTGAAGGACCCTGAAGAACTCTTCAGCTTCCCTTTGCCAAGCTGTGCCCATGCGCCTGTTGATCGTGGAGGACGAGAAGCGGCTCGCCCTGTCGCTCGCCAAGGGCCTGACGGCCGAGGGCTACGCCGTGGACGTCGTCCACGACGGCCGCGAAGGGCTGTACCGGGCCTCGGAGGGGTCGTACGACCTGGTGATCCTCGACATCATGCTGCCCGGCATGAACGGCTACCGCGTCTGCGCCGCCCTGCGCGCCGCCGGTCACGAGGTGCCGATCCTGATGCTCACCGCCAAGGACGGCGAGTACGACGAGGCCGAGGGGCTGGACACCGGCGCCGACGACTACCTCACCAAGCCCTTCTCCTACGTCGTCCTGGTCGCCCGGATCAAGGCGCTGCTTCGCCGCCGCAACACCGGGACCGGCTCCCCGGTGCTCACCCTCGGCGAGCTCCGCGTCGACACCGGCGCCCATCAGGTCTTCCGCGACGGCACCGAGATCCCGCTCACCGCCAAGGAGTTCGCGGTGCTGGAGCAGCTCGCTCTGCACGCGGGCCAGGTGATCTCCAAGACGCACATCCTCGACCACGTCTGGGACTTCGCCTACGACGGGGACCCCAACATCGTCGAGGTGTACGTCAGCAACCTGCGCCGAAAACTCGGCGCCGGGCTCATCCGCACCGTCCGCGGCGCCGGGTACCGACTGGAGTCCGGCCGATGAGGCGCCTGTTCGGTTCCGTCCGCGCGCGAGCGACCCTCGCCGCCACGCTCGTCGTGGCCGTGGCCCTGGTCGCCGCCGGGGCCGTCGTCCTGCTCACCCTGCGCAGCAACCTCACCGGGCAGGCCGACTCGGAGGCCGACGACGCCGCCCGTTCGGTCGCCACCCAGATCGCGCAGAACGTCCCGTACGCCGATCTCGACCTGGACGAGGACCACCCCGTGCAGGTGGTGGACGAGGACCGGCGGGTGCTCGCGGTGAGCGAGGGCCTGGAGACGATCAGCGGCACCGGTGTCGCCGGAGTGACGCCCACCACGGGCAGCACCGAGAGACCCGACGACGACGATGACGATGACGACGACCTCCAGGTCGGTGAGGTGGGGGACATCTCCTGGCACGGTCAGGGCTGGGCCACCGTCGACGGCGAGCGCACCGAGTACCGCTTCGCCCGGATCGAGGTCACCGACCCGCGCGACCGGACCGTCCTCGTCCACGCCGGCGCCTCCCTGGAGGCCGAGCGGGACGCCGTACGCACCGCCTCGACCGTCATGCTGATCGGGCTGCCCGCCCTGCTCGCCGTGGTCGGCTCGGTGACCTGGCTGGTCACCCGGCGCGCCCTGCGCCCGGTGGAGGACATCCGGCGGGAGATGGCGGAGATCACCGCCTCCGAGGACCTGTCCCGGCGGGTGCCCGAGCCGGGCACGCACGACGAGGTCGCCCGGCTGGCCCGGACCACCAACGAGACACTCAGTGCCCTGGAGACCTCCGTGGAACGCCAGCGCCGCTTCGTCGCCGACGCCTCCCACGAACTGCGCAGCCCGATCGCCTCGCTGCGCACCCAGCTCGAAGTGGCCGCCGCCCACCCGGAGTTCCTGGACCTGGACGGGGCGGTCGAGGACACCGTACGGCTGCAGCGGCTGGCCGCCGACCTGCTGCTGCTCGCCCGACTCGACGCGGGGGAGCGGCCCGCCGACGCGCGGGTGGATCTGGCCGCGCTGGCCGTGGAGGAGGCCGAGGGGCGGGCCGGGATGACCGTGGTGGCGGACGGGCCGGTGGAAGTGACCGGATCCCGGGGGCAGTTGGGGCGAGTGCTCGCCAATCTGCTGAACAACGCGGGCCGGCACGCCCGTTCCGCGGTCACCGTGACGGTCCGGCGGGAGGGGGAGCGGGCCGTGCTCCAGGTCGCCGACGACGGGGACGGGGTGGCCGAGGCCGACCGGGAGCGGATCTTCGAGCGGTTCGTCCGTCTCGACGAGGCCCGCAGCCGCGACGACGGCGGCGCCGGGCTCGGACTGGCCATCGCCCGCGATGTCGCCGAGCGGCACGGCGGCACCCTCACCGTCGGCGACGCGCCCGCAGGCGGAGCTCTGTTCGAGCTCCGCCTGCCGGTCGCCGAGCGGGAGGTCAGGGGCGGCCGCGCTGCCCGCGCAGGTGCTCCGCGATCGGCTTGAGCGCCTTGCTGAGCTCGGTCAGCGCCTCGGGGGAGAGCAGATCGATGAAGTGCCGGCGCACCGAGGCCACATGGTGCGGGGCGACCTTCTTCATCGTCTCCATGCCGTGCTCGGTGAGGACGGCGTAGAGCCCGCGGCGGTCGGACTCGCAGTTCTCGCGCCGCACCAGGTTCGCGTTCTCCATGCGCGTGATCTGGTGGGAGAGGCGGCTCTTGGACTGCAGGGTGGCGGACGCGAGGTCGCTCATCCGCATCCGTACGTCCTCGGACTCGGAGAGGTTCACCAGGATCTCGTAGTCGTTCATTGTCAGGCCGAACGGCTGGAGGTCCCTCTCGAGCTGGTACGTCAACAGCCTGTTGACCTCCAGGTGGGTGCGCCAGGCGCACTGCTCCGCATCGGTCAGCCAGCGCGTGGCCGTCTCGGTCTCCATGAATGAAGTCTACCTAAAATGTTGAAAAGCGAACTAGTGAGGGCGGTGTGACTGTGCGCACGCGTTCGAGTTCGTCACACTCCGCAGACTACCGCTCACAGCCCGAAGCGACGCTGGAGGTCTCCCAGCTGTCCGGGAAGGCGCGGTGAGCCGGCTTGCGGTGAGCCACCTGTGGAACCACCACTTCCGGGCACCCCCGCCTGATGCGGAACGGCCCCCGTCGCCTGCTCGGCCATGAGTGCCTCGGAGGACTGCAGGAGCACCGTGCCGGCGCCCACGAACTCGAACTGGTGCTCCTCTCCGGAGGCCCCTCCGAGGCCCGTCATCGCACGTAGACCGCCCATCAGGCCGGTCATGTAGCCGTAGTCGTAGTGATGGCACGGGGAGGGGCAGTCGGCCCAGCCGACGAGCGCCTGGGGATCCACCCGGATCGGGGGCTCCATGAACACCACCGGACCGTTAGATGCGGCCACGAACGTGCCGGTTCCGATGAGTGTCAGAAAACCGGGCACGATCGACTGCTTCAGCGAAAGACTTGGCTGAAAAGCGAGCAGGTTGCCTGAGCGAATGGTCAAGTTGCCGTTGGTGAGATCGTACGAATTCACATCGAAGGCCCGGTCGGCGAGGAGCATCTTGCCCGAGCCCTCGGCCACCACCCAGTCGCTCGCGTGCAGAGGCGAATGGAACGACGAACGCACCAGGCGGTCCAGCCGGCCGTGCCCGATGCCGTTGAAGTCGATCGAGCCGTAGTAGGCGATCATCTTCCCCTTCTGCAGGAACCACTGGGTTCCCTTGAGCTCGACGCAGAAGGTGTAGGGGTTGACCTTGTCGTCGGACGGCAGGGTCATCGGGTCGTGGACGACCGGACCCGCGCCCGGATGGGTGCTCACAGCTTCTCCTCCGACGCCTGGACGTACACCGCACCGCTGCCGCTGAGCTCCAGCTGGAAGGCCTCGCCGGAGCCCCGGCCCACCATGTCCCGCCAGCCGAGCGCGGTCGACAGCTTGTTGCGCACGTCGCCGTGGTGGGCGACGTAGGCCTGCGGGTCGACGTGGACCGGGCGCTGGGGGGTGATGGGGATCTCCAGGACACCGCCGTGCGCCATGACGGCGACCGAGCCGTGGCCCTTCAGGGTCGTGGTGAACAGTCCCTGGCCGGTGACCTGGCCGCGGACCATGCCCATCACGCCGCCCTGCGCGCCGAGGAACATCGTGCCCTGCTCCAGGGTGCCCTCGAAGGCCAGCAGCCGGTCCGCCTCGACGTACAGGGTGTCGCCGGTGAGGCCGATCACCTGGACGTGGTGGCCGCCGTGCCCGAACAGGACGGTGCCGCTGCCCTCGACGGTCATCAGCGGCGTGGCCTCGCCGGCCACCCGGCGTCCGACCATCGACATCAGCCCGCCCTGGCCGCCGCTGGAGTTGGGGGTGAAGGACACCTCGCCCCGGTAGGCGAGCATCGCGCCCCGCTGGCTGAACAGCCGCTGCCCGGGTGTCACGGTGGCCTCGACCACCTTGGAGTTGATCTCACGCAGGGTCATGTCAGACGTCCCCCGCGATAGTGTTCCGCTCGCTCGGCTGTACGTAGACGAGGCCGTCGCCCTCGAAGCGGATCTGGAAGGCCTCGCCGCCGCCCTCGCCCATCAGCGTGCGGAAGGTCACGCCCGACTGGAAGGACTGCCGCAGGTTGCCCTGGTGGGCGATGTACGCCCCCGGGTCGACGGTCAGCGGGTACTGCGCGCTCACCCGCAGCACGACCGCCGGGCCGGCCGAGGTGATCGCCGCCTGTCCGTGTCCCTCCACGGTCGTGGTGAACAGGCCGTTGCCCTGCGAGGCCCCGCGCACTCCGGTGAAGGTCGTGCCGGTCCGTAGTCCGCTGTCGGTCGCGAGCAGGTTGCTCGACTCCACGTAGAGCTTGTCCCCCTGGAGCCCGACGAGGTTGATCTCGGCCGCCCGGTCCGCGAACCAGCAGGTCCCGTGCCCCTTCACCTCCATCACCGTCATCTGCTCGCCGGTGATGCGCCGGGTCACCATGCCCCGGATGCCCTCACCGCCGCCGCTCATCTTCTTGAACGCCATCTGTCCGTCGTACGCGACCATCGAGCCGTTCTTCGCCTTCACGGCGTCCCCGGTCATCTCGACGGCGAGCACCTTGCTGCCCTGAAGTCGGAACATCGCCACGCAGCGACGGTAGCCGCGGGGGGCTGCCGCCGAACAGAGCCCGAAGGGGGAGATGGACCCTGAATGTGCCCTTAGGGGCGGTGTGCGGGGCGGTGTGCGGGGAGTGCCGTGGGCCCCCGGCTCGGAGCACCCCCGCCCGTTTGCCACAATGGACGAACGTTTGTGCATGCGTTCACAAACCCCCGTCGTTTCTCCCACCGAAGGTGACCCGTGGACATCAAGACCGCCACCGCCCTCCGCCGCCTCCGCCTCGTCTCCGCGCCCGAGGCGGTCTCCTTCCTGCTCCTGCTGGTCTGCTCGGTGCTGAAGCGGACCACGGAATTCAACGCGGTGCCCGTGATGGGTGCGATCCACGGCTTCCTCTTCATCCTGTACGTGATCTTCTGGGCCGACGCCTGGAACCGCGCGAAGTGGCCCTTCGGGACCGCCGCCGTCTACTTCGTCCTCTCCGTCCTGCCCGCCGGCGGCTTCTTCGCCGAGCGCAAGCTCAAGCGGGAGGCCGAGGACGCGGTCATCGCCTCCCGTGCCCGCCAGCAGGGCGCGGTGAAGACCTCGTGATCGTCGCCTTCTCCGTGACACCGCTCGGTGTCGGCGAGGACGTGGGGGAGTACGTCGCCGATGCCGTCCGCGTGGTCCGCGAGTCCGGCCTGCCCCACCGCACCGACGCGATGTTCACCTCGATCGAGGGTGCCGACTGGGACGAGGTCATGGACGTCGTGAAGCGGGCGGTCGCCGCCGTCGAGGCACGCGCCCCGCGGGTGTCCCTGGTCCTCAAGGCGGACATCCGCCCCGCAGTGACCGACGGTCTGACCTCCAAGGTGGAGACGGTCGAGCGGTACCTCGCCGCCGAGTAGCGGACCCGCACCACCGTGAACCCCGGCCCCGCGCGGGCCGGGGTTTTTGCGTGCCCCTTGTTTGAGCGGTCACTCAAAACGGTGTACCTTCCCGATCAGTGAGTTTGAGCAGTCGCTCAAACAATGGCCTGACCTGGGGGAATCACATGGGCCACACCGGTCTGTACATAGAGGCGCGGATCCGCGCCGACCTCGACGACCTGTGGTCACGTACGCAGGAGCCGTCCCAGCACCAGCGCTGGGACCTCCGCTTCACCGAGATCGACCACCTTCCGCGCGCGGAGGGCGAACCGCAGCGCTTCCGCTACGCCACGCGCGTGCTGCCCTTCCTCACCGTCGCGGGCACCGGCGTCTCGGCCGGCGAGAAGGAACGCCCCGACGGCACCCGCACCTCCGCCCTGCGCTTCTCGTCCGCCCACCCGCTCTCGCTGCTCGCCGAGGGCGGCGGCTACTGGCGCTACGTCCCCGACGGCGACGGCGTCCGCTTCCTCACCGGCTACGACTACCGCCCCCGCTGGGGCGCCCTCGGCGCGCTCGCCGACCGCCTGCTGTTCCGCCCGCTCATGGGCTGGGCGACGGCCTGGTCCTTCGACCGGCTGCGGCTGTGGCTGGAGCGCGGCGTCACCCCCGAGCGGGCCCGCCGGAACTGGCTGACGGAACTGCTGGTCCGGGCCCTGCTGCTGGCCGCCACGGCCACGGGGCTGGTCACCGAGTCCGTACTCCCCGCCTTCGGGCCGCTGGCCGCGGCGATGGCGTTCCTCTGGCCGCTCCTCCTGGCGGTCGTGTGCTGCCTGACGCTGGTCGCGCCGCCGCTGCCCGGCACCCCGGCCGCCCGCCGCTGTCTGCGACGGCCGCCGGCGCGGGCGCGGGCACCCCGGCTGCTGCGCACCCTGGAGGACCCGCGATGACCTCGATCTTCCGTACGGCCATGGGCGCCGGTTTCGACCGGCTGCACCCGCAGCTCCAGCGCCGCTTCTCCGTGGGCCTGACCAGCGGGGAGGCCTGCACCGGCCGGGGTGTCATGGACCGTGTCTGGCACGGCGGGGCCTTCGTGAAGCCGTTCCTGGCCCTCGGCGCCACCCGCAACATTCTGGTCCCCAGAGCGGGGCGCCAGGTGCCGTTCGTGATCGAGAACGTGCCGTACACCGACAGCTTCGGGCGTGAGACGGTGACCTTCGTGCGCACCTTCGACCTGCCCGGCCGCCCCCGCCGCTTCGACGCCCAGATGGTGCTCGGCCCCCGGGGTGACCGGGTCCTCGACTACCTCGGCACCCACCAGCACCTCGCCACCGACCTGTACTTCTCGGCCGAGCCCGACGGATCGCTCCTCGTCCGCTCCGGCGAAGACCGGTTCCGCGAGGGCATGGTGGACGTCCGGGTGCCCGAACTGATCGGCGCCACGGCCGAGGTGCGCGAGTCCTACGACGACGCCACGGGCCGCTTCCGGATCCGGGTCCGGGTGGAGAACCGGTACTTCGGGCCGCTCTTCGGCTACGAGGGTTCCTTCCGGGTCACGTACACCGACATCCGGGACTGCGGTGTGCGACCCGGTCTGCGCCCGGTGCGCGAGGAGGTGCGCGCGTGAGCCCGGAGACCGCCAAGTCCCTGGAGACGAAGACCAAGCTCCTCGAAGGGGCACTGCGGACCCTGACCGAGCAGGGCATCGCCAAGACGTCGGCGCGTACGGTCGCGGCGGCCGCCGGGGTCAACCAGGCGCTGGTCTTCTACCACTTCGGCTCCCTGAACGACCTGCTCGCGGCGGCCTGCCGGTACGGCGCGGAACAGCGGGTCGCCCGCTATCGCGACCGCCTCGCCGCGATCGGCTCGCTCTCCGAACTCCTCGCCTTCGGCCGTGAGATGCACGAGGAGGAGCGGGCCTTCGGTCATGTCTCCCTGCTCGGCCAGCTGCTGGCCGGCGCCCAGACCCACGAGAGCCTCGGGCCCGCCACGGCCGCCGGACTCGACCTGTGGATCACCGAGATCGAGCAGGTCCTCACCCGGGTCCTGGCGCACACCCCGTTCGGCGAGTTCGTGGACCCGCCCGGTCTGGCGCGGGCGGTGGCGGCGTCGTTCGTGGGGATCGAGCTGTACGAGGGCGCGGACGCGGAAGGGGCGGGCGCGGCGCTGGACGCACTGGAGCAACTCGGGCGCCTGGTCGCCGCGCTGGACGACCTGGGACCGGTGGCCCAACGAGCGGTCCGCCACCGCCTGCGGCGCACGCAGCGCTGAGGGGTTCGGGGTGGGGTGGGGTGTGGTCGAGGGGTGCTGGCCGAGCGTGCGGTCCGGTACCGCCTGCGGGGCGGGCAGTGCTGAGTTGTACGGGGTGGGGTGTGGTCGAGGGGTGCTGGCCGAGCGTGCGGTCCGGTACCGCCTGCGGCGCGCGCAGCGTTGAGTCGTTCCGGCGCAGCGTCGGTGGGGCGGGGGCGAAGGGGTGTTCCTACGGGCGTCCGGCCGGGTGCGGGCGGCGGGCCGTGCCGGGCGGTTGGGCGCACGGCAGGGGCGTCACCTGCTCCTCACCGCAGCGGCTGCAGCGCACGGTCCCGGCGGGCGGCGGGTGGTCCCGCTGTGCCAGGCGGGGGTGAGGGTGTCGCGGCGCCATCCACGGCGGCGCCCGCGGGCTGCGCCGCCGACCTGCCCGTCCACGGCGTCGCCGTACGCTCCGGGCACCCGCTGGACCGGCTCGGTGACCCGCTCTGCCGCGCCTCCCGCTGCAGGCGGCCCCTCACCGACGTCGGCGCCGTCCCGGCCGTCACCCTGGCCCGGCCGTCACCCTGGCCCGCCCGCCGCCCGCCGCCCGCCGCCCGCCGCCCGCCGCCCGCCGCCCGAACCGACACCCACCCATCCTGGCGCCCAGTCCGCACCACCCCTGCGCCTCGCCCGCCCGCGCTGACCCGCCGTCCGGCGCAACGGCCTCGGTGTCCTCGCCACCCCCAGCCGAGCCCCCCGGACACACGGGAGCACAGCCCCGGCGGCATTCCGCACCTACCGAGCGACCGGCCCCTGCTCCAGCCCGCCGGGCCGCCCCCTGCCCCCCACAGCAGCAGCGCCCCCGAACTCGCCGTCCCGTCAGGCGGATCCGGAACCGGTCCGTCCTCCTGGCGGGGCGGGCACCCACCTGGACGCCCCCAGTTCGACACGACCACGTATCTCATCTTGTGTAGGGGTATCGGCGCATTTCGCCGATGACTCCTCAATCACTGGAGGGCGCTGTGCGGCCGGAGGGCTATGACTACGACACCCACAGCCGACTCGCCGGACCGCTCACCGAGCCGGCCGACGCGGGGTACCGGGTGCAGTACGCCTCGCTACTCGCCCGTGAGCCGCGCCGAATACGAGCCGTCCTCCTGATGACCCTGGCGCCCCTGCTCACCGGCGCCCTGCTGGTCTACCTCGTCTGGCCGACCCACTGGGTCGAGCGCGAGGGCGCCGACCGCTGGCTGACCGGCCTCGACGTCACCATGCTCATATCGATCGGGCTCATCGAACTCTTCATGGTCGTCAACGTCGCCTCCGTCGCCCACGCCACCCTGGTGGCCCGCGACCCGGTCCCGGTCACCCCCGAACCCGGCACCAGAGTCGCCTTCCTCACGACCTACGTCCCGGGCAAGGAACCCCTCTCCATGCTCCGCGCCACCCTCGAGGGCGCGACCAGGATCACCCACCCCGGCCCTCTCGACATCTGGCTCCTCGACGAGGGCGACGACGACGGGGCCAAGGCCCTCTGCGCCGAACTCGGCGTCCGCCACTTCACCCGCCTCGGCGTCCCGGAGTGGAACCGCGCCAAGGGCGTCCACAAGGCCCGCACCAAGCACGGCAACTACAACGCGTGGATCGCCATGCACGGCGGCGACTACGACTTCTTCGCCTCCGTCGACACCGACCACGTCCCGCTCCCGAACTTCCTGGAGCGGATGATGGGCTACTTCCGCGACCCGGACGTCGCCTTCGTGGTCGGCCCCCAGGTCTACGGCAACTACCACAACCCCGTCACCAAGGCCGCCGAGTCGCAGCAGTTCCTCTTCCACGCGCTCATCCAGCGCGCCGGGAACCGCTACCGCGCCCCCATGTTCGTCGGCACCAACAACGTCGTACGGATCTCCGCCGTCCGGCAGATCGGCGGCCTGTACGACTCCATCACCGAGGACATGGCCACCGGCTTCGAGCTGCACCGGCACCGCAACCCGCGAACCGGCGCCCACTGGCAGTCCGTCTACACCCCGGACGTGCTCGCCGTCGGCGAGGGACCGGCCTCCTGGACCGACTTCTTCACCCAGCAGATGCGCTGGTCCCGGGGGACCTACGAGACCCTCTTCAAGCAGTACTGGAGGGCGCCGTTCAGCATGCCGCCCGGCCGTCTCTTCTCGTACACCATGATGCTCGTCTACTACCCGATGACGGCCGTCAACTGGCTCCTCGGCATCCTCAGCTGTGTCCTCTTCCTCTGGTTCGGCGCCTCCGGCACCCAGGTCGCGGCCTCCGTGTGGCTGATGCTCTACAGCGACGCCGCCGCCCTGCAGATCGGCCTCTACCTGTGGAACCGCCGGCACAACGTCTCCCCGCACGAACCGCGGGGCTCCGGCGGACTCGCCGGCATGGCGATGTCCGCGCTCTCCGCGCCGATCTACCTCAAGTCCTTCGGGGAGGCGCTGATCCGCCGTCCCAGCAGGTTCGTCGTCACCCCCAAGGGCGGGGACGCCAGCCCCGACCGGCTGCTCACCTTCCGCATCCACCTGGGCTGGGCCGCCCTGCTCGCCGTCTCGCTCGTCGCCTCGACGGTCCTCGACCACACCCATGCCGCCATGCGCACCTGGGCGGTGCTGGCCATGGCCATCTCCCTGGCACCGGTCGCGGTATGGGCCGGCACCCAGTACGCGGAGCGCCGCGCACGGCAGGCGCCGCGCCCCGCCCCACGGCCCGTCGAGGGCACCGAGCCGGCCCTCGCCACCAGCGGCGCGACCGCCCCCGGCAGCACGACAGGAGGCAACTAGCTCATGGCCTACCAGCCCTCGCAGAAGACCAAGAAGACCGTCCTCGGCATCGGCGGCATCGCGGTCCTGGCCGGCCTCAACGCCCCCGCCGCACTGGACTTCGCGGGTGAGCGCTACCACGAGTACAAGATCGCCCAGCCCGCCTACAAGGCCCGCTACGGCTCCTGGACCCAGATCGACATCCCGGAGGAGTACCGCACCAACGCCATCCACGCGGCCCTGCTGCACACCGGCAAGGTGCTGATCGTGGCGGGCTCGGGCAACGAGCAGAAGAAGTTCGACAAGGGGTCCTTCGACACCGTCCTGTGGGACCCGCGGGACAACACCTTCAAGAAGATCCCCACCCCCGACGACTTCTTCTGCTCCGGCCACGCCCAACTCCCCGACGGCCGCCTGCTGGTGGCCGGGGGGACGGCCCGCTACGAACTCCTCGACGGAGAGGTCGAGCGGGCCGGCGGCGGCATGCGGGTCAAGAACGAGAACCCCGACAAGGCCGTGATCCTGAAGAAGGGCACCCGCTTCCGCTCACCGGCGGGCGTCGAGTACGTCACCCGCTTCGACGTCACCGTCCCCAAGGCCAAGCGCACCTTCAAGGTGACGTACACCCAGAGCGGCGCGATGCGGCCCTGGCGGACGAAGGTCACCGCCAGCGAGGCCCGGGTCTTCGTGGAGGCCGTGGAGAAGGGCCCCCTGTCGGTCACCGACACCCAGACGCAGTACGAGGTGGTCGGGCTGAACGGCCGGGACGCCAAGAACATCTACGGTCTCTCCGAGAAGATCACGCTGGAGAAGCAGGACTTCCAGGGCATCCGCGCGGCCTACGAGTTCGACCCCGTCGCCGAGAAGTACATCCCCGTCGACCCCATGGACAAGGCCCGCTGGTACCCGACCCTGGTCGGCCTGGACGACGGACGGGTGCTCGCCGTGTCGGGGCTGGACGACGTCGGTGTGGTCGACCCGGGGGACAACGAGATCTACGACCCGGAGACCAAGAAGTGGTCCCCGGGCCCCAAGCGCTACTTCCCCACCTATCCGGCCCTGTTCCTCACCAAGGGCGGCAAGCTCTTCTACCCGGCGGCCAACGCCGGTTACGGCCCCGCCGAGATGGGCCGCGACCCGGGGCTGTGGGACCTGAAGACCAACACCTTCGAGAAGGTGCCCGGTCTGCGCGACGCGGACGCGACCGAGACCGCCGCATCCCTCCTGCTGCCCCCCGCCCAGGACCAGAAGGTCATGATCCTCGGCGGCGGAGGCGTCGGCGAGTCGAAGAAGTCCACCCCGCGCACGGCCGTCATCGACCTGAAGAAGGACAACCCCGTCTTCCAGGACGGCCCCGACCTGCCCCAGGGCACCCGCTACCTGAACAGCGTGATCATGCCGGACGACACCGTCTTCACGGCCAACGGCTCCGAGGACTACCGCGGCCGCAGCGCCAGCAACATCCTCAAGGCGCAGTTCTACCTGCCCAAGGAGAACGTCTTCCGGGAGGCCGCCGCCCCCAAGGTGGGCCGCAACTACCACTCCGAGGCACTGCTGCTGCCCGACGGCCGGGTCGCCACCTTCGGCTCCGACCCCCTCTTCGACGACCAGCAGAACACCAAGCTCGGCCACTTCGAGCAGCGCATGGAGGTCTTCACCCCGCCCGCCCTGCACCGCAACGGCGCCGACCGCCCCGTACTGAAGGAGGGACCGAAGCTCCTCGACGCCGAGCACCGGGCGACCTACCGCACCGAGCACCCGGAGCGGATCGTCAAGGCCCGCCTGATGCGCCCCAGCGCGGTCACCCACACCACGGACGTCGAGCAGCGCTCCATCGAGCTCGGCCTGACCAAGGACGCCCGCTCGGTGACGGTGACCGTGCCGAAGGACCCGGCGCTGGTGCCGCCCGGCTGGTACATGCTGTTCGTCACCGACGCGGAGGGCACCCCGTCCGTGGCGCACTGGATCAAGGTGAAGTGATCTACCGGGAGCCGGAGTTGCGTGCCAGCGCCAGCGCGTACTCCGGCCACCACTGCCCGGCGTTCGGACCGCCCGCGCAGGTCCCGTCCGACTCCCCGGGCCGCTTCACCCACAGATAGGCGTCCAGGGCGGGCTCTTCGGTGTCCGTCGAGGGCGGGGTGCCGAGGGCGCGCCCCGGCGGGTTGCACCAGACGCCGGGCAGCGGACCGTTGCCGTTGCGGCTGGTGTCGATGACGAAGTGCTTGCCGCCCAGGCTCCGGGACAGCCGCAGGCCGTACTCCGCGGTCACCGCGTTCGTCTGGAAGTTGGAGACGTTCAGCGCGAAGCCGTCCGCGTCGGCGATCCCGGCCCGTCGCAGCGGCTCCACCAGCTTGGCCGGCTCCTTGATCCAGGACGGGTTGCCCGCGTCCAGGTACACCTTGGTGTGCGGCTGCTTCTTGAGCCGGCGGATCGCCTCGCCCAGCAGCTGCTCCCGCTCGGCGTGCAACTCGCCCGGCGTACAGCCGTCCACGATGTGCGCCACCGCGTCCGGCTCCAGCACGACCAGCGCCTTGCTCTCCCCGAGCGCGCTCGCGAACTTCTCGATCCAGCCGCGGTACGCGTCCGCGTCCGCGGCCCCGCCCGCCGAGTGCTGGCCGCAGTCCCGGTGCGGAATGTCGTACGCCACGAGGAGGGCGGTCCGCCCCTGGGCGGTGGCCGCGGCGGTGGCCCTGCGGACGAGGGGGCCGGGGTCGGTCTCGGCGGGCGGCCACAGCGCGGCCGGGCGGTCGGCGATCCGGCGCAGCAGCCGCGCGTCCTCGGTGCGGCCCTCGCGCTCCCACTGCGTGATCTGCCGTGCGGCCGGACTCTCGGGATCGACCCAGAACGGTGAGGCGGGCGCCGGGCTCCCCTTGCTCGAGGCGGCGCCGACGGCGGAGGCCTCGTCGACGTCGGAGCCGGGGGCACAGCCCGCCGCGACTCCGAGCACCGCGAGAGCCGCGAGGGTGTGGATCAGCCGGGGCATGCTGCTCCCTTGGTGAGATGAGGTGACGGTCGGTTGCGATAGATGACGATGTGTGATCAATCGTTGCATAACCGTGCGAATCGCCCTGGAAAAGACATGGCGCACACCGCCCCCGGGGCAGGTCGACCGAGGAGCGAGACAGGGCTGACCGCCATATGACCGGCCGGTAGGGTCTGGTGCCGTGCCGAAGCCGCTCAGTCTTCCTTTCGACCCCATCGCCCGCGCCGACGAACTCTGGAAGCAGCGCTGGGGAAACGTGCCGTCCATGGCGGCGATCACCTCGATCATGCGCGCCCAGCAGATCCTGCTCGCCGAGGTCGACGCGGTGGTCAAGCCGTACGGGCTGACCTTCGCCCGGTACGAGGCGTTGGTGCTGCTCAACTTCTCCAAGGCCGGCGAGCTGCCGATGTCCAAGATCGGCGAGCGGCTGATGGTGCACCCCACGTCCGTGACGAACACCGTCGACCGGCTGGTCAGGTCGGGCCTGGTCGACAAGCGCCCCAACCCCAACGACGGGCGCGGCACGCTCGCCTCCATCACGGAGAAGGGCCGCGAGGTGGTCGAGGCGGCCACCCGTGACCTGATGGCGATGGACTTCGGTCTCGGGGTGTACGACGCGGAGGAGTGCGCGGAGATCTTCGCCATGCTGCGCCCGCTGCGCATCGCCGCGCACGACTTCGAGGAGCAGTGACCCGGGGAAAGATCGCCCGGAACGGGTCGTTACGCTCGACCGTATGAAAAAGAGCGTGCTCACCCGCTACCGCGTCATGGCCTACGTCACCGGTGTGCTGCTGGTGCTGCTGTGCCTGTGCATGATCGGCAAGTACGTGCTGGACGTGGACGGCGCGGCGGACGCGACCCGGGTCGTCTCGATCGCGCACGGCTGGCTGTACGTCCTCTACCTGGTCTTCGCCTTCGACCTGGGCTCCAAGGCGAGGTGGCCGGTGGCCAAGCAGCTGTGGGTGCTGCTCGCCGGGACGATCCCGACGGCCGCGTTCTTCGTGGAGCGGCGGATCAGCCGCGAGCTGGACGCGCAGGTGGCCGAGGAGTCACCCGCGGTCGCCAAGGCGTAGCCGCGTACACCGCCGGACGGCCTCGACCGTCCGGCGGTTCTTGCTGGAGCCTTGCTGGGGCGACCCGGCGAATGGCCGACAGCCATCGACATTTACTAGGACGTCCTAGTAATTTGGAGTCATGGACGCTGACGCCATCGAGGAGGGCCGCCGACGCTGGCAGGCCCGGTACGACGCCGCACGCAAGCGCGACGCTGACTTCACCACGCTCTCCGGGGACCCCGTGGAGCCGGTGTACGGTCCCCGTCCCGGGGACACCTATGAGGGCTTCGAGCGGATCGGCTGGCCGGGGGAGTACCCCTTCACCCGCGGCCTGTACCCGACCGGCTACCGCGGGCGTACCTGGACCATCCGGCAGTTCGCCGGCTTCGGCAACGCCGAGCAGACCAACGAGCGCTACAAGATGATCCTCGCCAACGGCGGCGGGGGTCTGTCGGTCGCCTTCGACATGCCGACGCTGATGGGCCGCGACTCGGACGACCCGCGCTCGCTGGGCGAGGTCGGCCACTGCGGGGTGGCGATCGACTCGGCGGCGGACATGGAGGTCCTGTTCCAGGACATCCCGCTCGGGGATGTCACGACCTCGATGACGATCAGCGGCCCGGCGGTGCCGGTGTTCTGCATGTACCTGGTGGCGGCGGAGCGCCAGGGCGTGGACCCGGCGGTGCTGAACGGCACGCTCCAGACGGACATCTTCAAGGAGTACATCGCCCAGAAGGAGTGGCTCTTCCAGCCCGAGCCGCATCTGCGGCTGATCGGCGACCTGATGGAGTACTGCGCGGCCGGCATCCCCGCCTACAAGCCGCTGTCGGTCTCCGGCTACCACATCCGCGAGGCCGGGGCGACGGCTGCGCAGGAACTGGCGTACACGCTGGCGGACGGCTTCGGCTATGTCGAGCTGGGCCTGTCCCGGGGCCTGGACGTGGACGTGTTCGCCCCCGGCCTGTCCTTCTTCTTCGACGCGCACCTCGACTTCTTCGAGGAGATCGCCAAGTTCCGCGCGGCGCGGCGCATCTGGGCGCGGTGGATGCGGGACGTCTACGGCGCTACCTCCGACAAGGCCCAGTGGCTGCGCTTCCACACGCAGACGGCGGGTGTCTCGCTGACGGCGCAGCAGCCGTACAACAACGTCGTGCGGACGGCGGTGGAGGCGCTGGCGGCGGTGCTGGGCGGGACGAACTCGCTGCACACCAACGCGCTGGACGAGACGCTGGCGCTGCCGAGCGAGCAGGCGGCGGAGATCGCGCTGCGCACCCAGCAGGTGCTGATGGAGGAGACCGGCGTCGCGAACGTCGCGGACCCGCTGGGCGGTGCCTGGTACGTCGAGCAGCTCACGGACCGCATCGAGGCGGACGCGGAGAAGATCTTCGACCAGATCAAGGAGCGGGGACTGCGGGCGCATCCCGACGGCCGCCATCCGATCGGCCCGATCACCTCCGGCATCCTGCGGGGGATCGAGGACGGCTGGTTCACCGGCGAGATCGCCGAGTCGGCGTTCCAGTACCAGCGGTCGCTGGAGAAGGGTGACAAGAAGGTGGTGGGCGTGAACGTCCACACCGGGTCCGTCACCGGCGACCTGGAGATCCTGCGGGTGAGCCACGAGGTGGAGCGGGAGCAGGTGCGGGAGCTCGCCGGGCGCAAGGCGGGCCGGGACGAGGCGGCGGTGCGGTCCGCGCTGGACGCGATGCTCGCCGCGGCCCGGGACGGGTCCAACATGATCGAGCCGATGCTGGACGCCGTACGCGCCGAGGCGACGCTGGGCGAGATCTGCGGGGTGCTGCGGGACGAGTGGGGCGTGTACACGGAGCCCGCCGGATTCTGACCCCGGGGCCGGCCGAGGCGGCCGGGAGGGTCGCTCAGTGCCTCCCCCCGGCGGCCGAAGCCGGCCTCATCCCGCGGCCGTTGCCGCCAGCCCCGCCACCAGTACCTTCGTGAAGCCCCGCACCCACTGCTCGTCCGCCGGTTCCGCGCTGACCAGGCAGCGGTGGACGACCGCGCCGGCGACCACGTCGAAGATGAGGTCCACCGTGCGGGCCGCCTCCGACGCGTCCGTCTCCGGGGGGAGTTCGCCGCGGGCCTGGGCCCGTGCCCTGCCCTCCAGGACCAGGCGTTTCTGCCGGTCGACGATGGACGTGCGGATGCGCTCGCGCAGCGCCTCGTCGCGGGTGGACTCCGCGACCACCGCCATCAGGCCGCTCTTGGCCTCCGGGCGGGCCAGGATCGCCGCGAACTGCAGCACCACTCCCTCGATGTCCGCGCCCAGGGTGCCGCGGTCGGGGAGTTCGAGTTCGTCGAACAGCTCGGCCACCGCGTCGACCACCAGCTCGTTCTTCCCCGCCCAGCGGCGGTAGAGCGTCGTCTTGGCGACGCCGGCCCGCACGGCCACGTCCGACAGGGTCAGTTTCGACCAGCCCAGCTCCACCAGCGCCTCCCGCGTCGCCGCGAGGATCGCGGCGTCCGCCGCCGCGCTGCGGGGACGCCCGGTGGCACGTGGGGCGGGAAGGCTGCTCTGCATCCCCCGACCATAACCACCGCGGTTCCCGTCGCCGCCGTGAGACAGATCACCGGGGCACGGTGTACCGGAGGCGCCCGGTGCCATTACGCTACGACTCGTAGCGAAACCACTGGCGTGGGGTGGGGACCCGGCGTCCGATCGGCTTTTCTCATCGCTTTTCACTCGCGCGCGAAGACGGGGGAGGATAGACGCATGCAGCCACGGAACATGTCCATGAGCGGAGTCGTCGACCTCGCCGCGGTGAAGGCGGCCCAAGAGGCCAAGGCGAAGGCGGAGCAGGCGCGCGCCGATGCCGCCCGGCAGGGCGGGGGAGGGGCCGTCTCGCCCGCCGACCTCGTCCTCGACGTCGACGAGGCCGGGTTCGAGCGAGACGTACTTCAGCGGTCCACCGAGGTGCCCGTCGTCATCGACTTCTGGGCCGAGTGGTGCCAGCCCTGCAAGCAGCTGAGCCCCGTGCTCGAGCGGCTCGCCGTCGAGTACAACGGCCGCTTCGTCCTCGCCAAGATCGACGTCGACGCCAACCAGATGCTGATGCAGCAGTTCGGGGTGCAGGGCATTCCGGCCGTGTTCGCCGTCGTCGCCGGCCAGGCGCTCCCGCTCTTCCAGGGTGCCGCCGGCGAGGCGCAGATCCGAGGGACCCTCGACCAGCTGGTGACGGTGGCCGAGCAGCGCTTCGGCCTCACCGGTCTCGCCGTCGACCCCGAGGCCGAGCCCGGCGCCGCCCAGCCGGCGCCCGCGGCACCGGCCGGCCCGTACGACGCGCTGCTGGAGGCCGCCGTACAGGCCCTCGACGCGGGGGACTTCGGCGGGGCGGTCCAGGCCTACAAGAACGTGCTGAGCGACGACCCGGGGAACTCCGAGGCGAAACTGGGCCTGGCGCAGGCCGAGTTGCTGCAGCGGGTGCAGGGCGCCGATCCGGCGCGGGTGCGCAAGGAGGCGGCGGACCGGCCGACCGATGCGCAGGCGCAGATCGCCGCCGCCGACCTGGATCTGGTGGGCGGTCATGTCGAGGACGCCTTCGGACGGCTCATCGAGACCGTCCAGCGCACCGCGGGCGACGAGCGCGAGGCCGCACGCCTGCGGTTGCTGGAACTGTTCGAGGTCGTCGGCTCCGACGACCCGCGAGTGACGGCGGCGCGCAGGGCGCTGGCGCGCGCTCTGTTCTGACCGGGGCGCGAACCCCGTTCTGACCAGTCACTAAACGCGAGGGCGCGTGTTGCCCGAGTGAAAGAACTGCCGACGAAGTGCCAAAGCGGCCGCGCTTTACCAAATCTTGGTAATCGCGGCCGCTGTTACTTCCAGTAAGTCGAGGGCGTTGTTCTGTCGGATTCTGTCCGGCCATTCAC
Organism: Streptomyces sp. NPDC002779; assembly: GCF_042888685.1. Lineage (NCBI taxonomy): Bacteria > Bacillati > Actinomycetota > Actinomycetes > Kitasatosporales > Streptomycetaceae > Streptomyces > Streptomyces sp. NPDC002779. The sequence continues at coordinate 315,518 of NZ_JBIAQC010000001.1, read as the reverse complement.
TGACATGTCCACCCCCCTCGCACCACCCTCCGTCGATGTCCGAGACCAGCGGGTCGTTGTTCGGTTATCCGGCCGTTACTAGCGAGTAACGAACCCCCTTGTGCGGGCGCCGAGAATGCACCACGATCGGCGACGCTCGGTCCATTCCCGAACTACCCGACAGCCGGTCGGGTCACGGGAGTCCAGGGTCCCCACCGAGCAGAGCCGGCGGCAGTGGCGCCGGCTCTCGGGCAGGGGGGTCTTCGCCACCAGGCGAAGCCTGTCCAGCAAGGTTGTGCGTGATGCGTGTCAGGCGCGACCAGTGGTTGTCGCTCGGGGGTGATCGCCGGTGATTCGGGCGCGGTTCGCGCCGCCGAAGCAGGCGCTCTCCTTTCCGAGGACGTAGCACTTCTCCCATCCCTGCCCGGCTGAGCCGTCGCGTTCGACAGCGGCAGTCAGGGCCAGGAGATGTACGTCCGAGAAGGAGGAAATATGGAGTCCCAGGTGCGTGGCGGGACCAGATGGAAGCGGTTCGCCGTCGTGATGGTGCCCAGCGTGGCCGCCACGGCAGCGATAGGTGTCGCCCTCGCGCAGGGCGCTCTCGCCGCGTCGTTCAGCGTGTCGGGCCAGTCGTTCAAGGTGACGACCAAGCAGCTCGACGGTACGGGCTTCAGCCAGTACGGCGCCCTTGACGAGGGCTACACGCTCAGCGGCAAGAAGACGGTTCACCCCGTCGCGGTCTCGGCCTTCAAGACCGCGACCATCAACAGCCTGTGCCAGTCGGTCGTCACCCCCGACATCCCGGTCCTCGGGAGTGTCAGCCTGATCCTGCGGGCCGGCCAGGACCCGGACAAGCCGGTCGAGGCCGAGAACCTGTACATCGACGTCGCCGAGCTCAACGCCGACGCGACGTTCAAGGGCATCGACATCGGTGTGGCCGCCAAGGACGCCGTCAAGGGTCCCGGCATGAAGGGCGGCAAGGAGCAGTCCAACCCGTTCGGCTTCGCGCAGCAGGCCGACTCGGTCGTGCTGAAGGACGTGAAGCAGACGGCGTGGGCGACCACCGCCGGAACCTTCAAGCTCAGCGGTCTGTCGATGAAGCTGTCGACGGGTGTCAAGGAGTGCTACTAAGCACTCGCTGACGGGCGGGGGAGCCGGTGGCGCCCCCGCCCGTCCCCACTCCGGCCGTGTCCGCACACCCCCGGCCCGAGCCGCACAACTCACCACCACAGCAAAGCCGTACCAGGGAGCTGTTTTCCATGAGCGCCGAGACTCCTGCCGTACCCGGCCGCGACGAGCACTACCTCCGGGTCATCAGGCGGCACTTCCGCGCCTGGCGGGGCGAGAGGCCTTTCTGGGCCGGTCTGTTCATCATCCTCGGTGGACTCCCCATCGCCTACTTCCCGTACGCGAACCTCCAGATAGGTCACCTGACGCTGGCGATGGCCACCACCGCGGGCGCCGGGTCCCTGATCATCGGCGTGCTGCTCGTCGTCCTCGGCGTCAGCCTCTGGTTCCAGAAGCACGTACGCACCTTCGCGGGTGTCGCGGCGATCCTGCTGGCGCTGGTGTCCCTCCCCGTGTCCAACCTCGGCGGCTTCCTGATCGGCTTCCTGCTCGCCCTCGTCGGCGGCGCGATGGCCGTGTCGTGGGCGCCGGGCCCGCCGCCGCAGCCGCAGCCGGTGCCGGAGGCCACGGTCGAGCAGGGTGACGCCCCCGCGGGCGCGCTCCCGGCTGAGGCGGACACGGTGGATGAGCCGAACGATCTGTCAGGAACGAGCCCGGCGAACGGGGCGAACGGGAGGCACAGTGCCGGCTGACGAGGTGACCCACGGGACTGACGTGGAGTCCCGTGCGAGAACCGGGCCGCGGCACGCGGCTCCCAAGAAGCCGCTGTTCACCCGGTTCCACATGCCGGCCGGCAAGGCGATAGCGCTGGCCGCGATGCCGACCGCGGTCCTGATGGGGATGGGCTTCACGCCGACGCTCGCCAACGCGGAGGACCAGCCCGCCGCCAAGAGCCTGACGGCCGACGAGTACAAGGACTGCGTGGCCGCCCTGGAGGGTGAGACCGCGTCCCCGTCCCCGTCGCCGTCCGTGAGCGAGAGTGCGAGCGAATCCCCCGCCGAGGACGACACGGCGGAACCGACACCCACCCCGTCGGCCTCCACGGGTGAGCCCTCTTCGCCGGATTCAGGTTCCGACGACGAGGCCGAGCCCACGCCGTCCGCGTCCGAGAGCAGGACCGCCGAGCCGCAGTCCGGTGGCGAGCAGACCGCTACGGCGTCCCCCTCGCCGTCGCCCTCGGAGTCCGACGGCAACCTGCTGGACGGCATCGGCGACGCCATCACCGGCATCTTCACGCCGGGTGACGGCGCGGAGAGCGCGAGCCCGGCGCCCTCGGCCACCCCGTCGGCCTCCGCGTCGCCGAGCGCCGAAGCCTCCGACCCCGGCAAGGAGATCACCGACGAGGTCACCGACGGGGTCACCGAGACGGTCGAGGACGCGGTCAAGGACACCACCGACGCGGCGTCCCCGGCGGCCGAGGCCACCGGCGAGGCGGCCGACGAGGCCACCGCCACCGCGACCCCGAGCCCGTCGGCGAGTTCCACCACCGATCCCGAGGACTGCCCGGCCGCCACGGACGACAAGGGCGGCGTCGACAACACCGTCCCGCTGCCCGACGACCCGTGGTACCTGAACGCCAGCTCGCTGCTGCTCAAGGGCGCCGACTACCAGGGCATCGTCAAGGTGAAGACGGCCAACGGCACCACCAAGGAGGTGCTGAAGTACGTCATCTCCGACGGCACCGACATCGGCGATCTGCACCAGACGGTCGAGGACCCGCAGTCGGGCAAGACGTACCACGTGCAGGCGGGCGCCGGAACGACGTCGACGATCCGCGACGGCGAGACGCTCATGTACACCGAGTCCATCTCCGGCAACCTGCTGGGGCTGATCCCGGTGACCTTCACCCCGGAGAACCCGCCGCCGCTGAACATCCCGCTGATCTACTTCACCAAGGTGAAGGTCGTGCAGGCCGGCCAGTTCGGCGGAACCCTGCACGTGCCCGGGCTGCATCAGTTCATCACCGACTGAGCGCCCTCAAAAGCCCGTTCGGGAGCCGCACAACGCCTGAGGGCGCCCCTGGTCCAGGGGCGCCCTCAGCGCCGTACACGACCCCTCGCGGGGCCTCAGTCGGTGTGATCGCCACCGAGGTGGTGGACGCGGACCATGTTGGTGGTGCCGGGGACGCCGGGGGGCGAGCCGGCCGTGATGATGACGATCTCGCCCTCGTTGAAGCGGCCCAGCTTGACCAGTTCGCCGTCGACCAGGTCGACCATCTCGTCGGTGCTGTTCACGAACGGGACGACGTGCGACTCCACGCCCCAGCTGAGGGTGAGCTGGTTGCGGGTGGCCTCGTCGGTGGTGAAGGCCAGGATCGGCTGGGCGACGCGGTAGCGGCACAGCCGGCGGGCGGTGTCACCGGACTTGGTGAAGGCGATCAGGCCCTTGCCGCCGAGGAAGTCGGCGATCTCGCAGGCCGCGCGGGCGACCGAACCGCCCTGGGTGCGCGGCTTCTTGCCCGGGACGAGCGGCTGCAGGCCCTTGGCGAGCAGCTCCTCCTCGGCCGCCTGGACGATCTTCGACATCGTCTTGACGGTCTCGATCGGGTACGCGCCCACGCTCGACTCGGCGGAGAGCATGACGGCGTCGGCGCCGTCCAGGATCGCGTTGGCCACGTCGGAGGCCTCGGCGCGGGTCGGGCGGGAGTTGGTGATCATCGACTCCATCATCTGGGTCGCGACGATCACCGGCTTGGCGTTGCGGCGGCACAGCTCGATCAGCCGCTTCTGCACCATGGGGACCTTCTCGAGCGGGTACTCGACGGCCAGGTCGCCACGGGCCACCATCACGGCGTCGAACGCCGCGACGACGGCCTCCATGTTCTCCACCGCCTGCGGCTTCTCCACCTTGGCGATGACCGGGACGCGGCGGCCGACCTCGTCCATGACCTTGTGGACGTCCTGCACGTCGTCGGCGTCCCGCACGAAGGACAGGGCGACCATGTCGCAGCCCATCCGCAGTGCGAACCGGAGGTCCTCGACGTCCTTCTCGGAGAGCGCCGGCACGTTCACGGCCGTACCCGGCAGGTTGATGCCCTTGTGGTCGGAGACGACACCGCCCTCGATGACGATCGTCTTGACCCGGGAGCCCTCGACGTCCAGGACCTTCAGCTCGACGTTGCCGTCGTTGATGAGGATCTGGTCGCCGCGCGAGACATCGCCCGGCAGGCCCTTGTAGGTGGTTCCGCAGATGTGCTTGTCACCCGGGACGTCCTCGGTGGTGATGACGAACTCGTCACCGCGCTCCAGCTCCACCGGGCCCTCGGCGAAGGTCTCCAGACGGATCTTCGGACCCTGGAGGTCGGCGAGCACACCGATGGCACGGCCGGTCTGTTCGGCGGCGGCCCGGACGCGGTCGTACCGCCCCTGGTGCTCTTCGTGCGTGCCGTGGCTGAAGTTGAAGCGGGCCACGTTCATGCCGGCCTCGATCAGCGACACGAGCTGTTCCTGGGAGTCGACCGCGGGGCCGAGAGTACAGACGATTTTCGAACGGCGCATGGGGCGATCCTATCGGTTTGTTTCGCTACGGAATATTCCGTCTGGCGGAAAATACAAAAGGGCGGGATGCCGCTCAGGTGAGGTTCCGTGAGCCATTTACCAGCGCGTACGTCTGCGTCGCAATCTCCAGTTCCTCGTCGGTCGGCACCACGGCCACGGCCACCCGCGCGTACTCCGGCGAGATCAGCCGCGGCTCGTCACCGCGTACGGCGTTCAGCTCGCCGTCCACCGCCAGTCCGAGCTCCTCCAGACCGGCCACGGCAGCTTCCCGCACGGGACTCGCGTTCTCCCCGACTCCCGCTGTGAAGGCGACCGCGTCCACCCGTCCGAGTACGGCGTAATAGGCGCCGATGTACTTCTTCAGGCGGTGAATGTAGATGTCGAAGGCGAGTTGCGCCTCTTTGTCACCCTCGTCGATCCTGCGCCGGATCTCACGCATGTCGTTGTCACCGCACAGGCCGATCAGACCGCTCTTCTTGTTGAGAAGAGTGTCGATCTCATCGGTGGACATTCCGGCAACACGCATCAAATGGAAGATGACGGCCGGATCCATGTCTCCGGACCGCGTACCCATCACCAGGCCCTCCAAGGGCGTCAGTCCCATGGAGGTGTCCACGCACCGGCCGCCCCGGACCGCCGAGGCGGAGGCGCCGTTGCCGAGGTGCAGCACGATCACGTTCACCTCTTCCGGCGACCTGCCCAGCAGCTCGGCCGTCGCCCGGGAGACGTACGCGTGCGAGGTGCCGTGGAAGCCGTAGCGGCGGATGCGGTGCTCGTCCGCGGTCCGGACGTCGATCGCGTAGCGGGCGGCCGACTCCGGCATCGTGGTGTGGAACGCGGTGTCGAACACCGCGACCTGCGGCAGATCCGGCCGCAGCGCCTGGGCCGTGCGGATCCCGGTGAGGTTCGCCGGGTTGTGCAGCGGGGCGACCGGGATCAGCCGCTCGATCTCGGCGAGCACCGCGTCGTCGATCACGGTCGGCTCGGTGAAGTGCCGGCCGCCGTGCACGACCCGGTGCCCGATCGCGGCCAGCTCGGGGGAGTCGAGCCCGAGACCGTCCCGGGACAGCTCCTCCGCGACGGCCTTCAGGGCGGCCTCGTGATCGGCGATCGGCTCGGTGCGCTCCCGGGACTCGCCGTCCCTCGGGGTGTGCTTGAACCGGGAGGACTCCTCGCCGATGCGCTCGACGAGGCCCACCGCGAGCCGGCCGCCGTCGCTCATGTCGAGGAGCTGGTACTTCACCGACGAGGAGCCGGAGTTCAGGACGAGGACGCGGGTGCCACGCGGGGAGCTCACTGCTGGGACGCCTTCTGCAGAGGGGACTGGGCCTGGATCGCCGTGATGGCGACGGTGTTGACGATGTCCTGCACGAGCGCGCCACGGGACAGGTCGTTGACCGGCTTGCGCAGGCCCTGGAGAACCGGGCCGACGGCGATGGCGCCGGCCGAGCGCTGCACGGCCTTGTAGGTGTTGTTGCCGGTGTTGAGGTCGGGGAAGATCAACACGCTCGCCTGGCCGGCGACTTCGGAGCCCGGCAGCTTGGTCGCGGCGACCGACGGCTCGACGGCGGCGTCGTACTGGATCGGGCCCTCGATCCTCAGATCGGGCCTGCGCAGTCGCACCAGCTCCGTCGCCTCGCGCACCTTGTCGACGTCGGCGCCCGACCCGGACGTACCCGTGGAGTACGACAGCATCGCGATCCGCGGCTCCACCCCGAACCGCGCGGCGGTCGCCGCCGACTGGATGGCGATGTCGGCGAGCTGCTCGGCGTTCGGGTCGGGGTTGACCGCGCAGTCGCCGTAGACGAGGACCTTGTCGGCGAGGCACATGAAGAAGACCGAGGACACGATCGACGCTCCCCCAGAGGGGGGACCCCCAGGCTTCGTCTTGATGATCTCGAAGCCCGGCCGGATGGTCGCCGCCGTGGAGTGCACGGAACCGGACACCATGCCGTCGGCCAGGCCCTCCTCGACCATCAGGGTGCCGAAGTAGTTCACGTCCGAGACGACGTCGTAGGCCAGCTCCACGGTCACGCCCTTGTGGGCGCGCAGGGCGGCGTACTTCTCGGCGAAGGCGTCGCGCAGCTCCGAGCCGGCCGGGTCGATCAGCTGGGTCTCGCCCAGGTCGATGCCGAGGTCGGCGGCCTTCTTGCGGATCTGGTCCACCGGGCCGAGCAGGGTCAGCTCGCACACCCCGCGCCGCAGCAGCACCTCCGCGGCGTGCAGCACCCGCGGCTCGGTGCCCTCGGGCAGCACCACGCGGCGGAGGTCGGAGCGGGCCTGCTCCAGCAGCTTGTGCTCGAACATCATCGGGGTGACCCGGTCGCTGCTGGGGGCGCTGACCCGCTTGAGCAGGTCACCGGTGTCGGCGTACCGCTCGAACAGGCCGAGCGCGGTCTCCGCCTTGCGCGGGGTCGCGGCGTTCAGCTTCCCCTCCAGGGAGAAGAGCTGCTCGGCGGTGGGGAAGCTGTTGCCGGGCACCGAGATCACCGGGGTGCCGGGGGCGAGCCGGGCGGCGAGGGTGAGGACGTCGTCGCTCGGGACCTCGTTCAGGGTGAGCAGCACACCGGCGATCGGCGGGGTGCCGGCACTGTGCGCGGCGAGTGCGCCGACCACCAGGTCGGCCCGGTCGCCCGGGGTCACGACCAGGCAGCCCGGGGTCAGAGCGCCCAGGAAGTTCGGCAGCATCGCGCCGCCGAAGACGAAGTCCAGCGCGTCCCGGGCGAGCCCCGACTCGTCGCCGAGGAGCGTCTTCGCGCCGAGGGCATGGGCGATCTGCGCGACCGTGGGCGCGGACAGGGCGGGCTCGTCGGGCAGGACGTAACAGGGGACGGGCAGCCGGTCGGCGAGCCGCTCGGCGATCTCGTCCCGGTCGCCCCGCGCGACCCGGTTGGTCACCATGGCGAGGACGTCGCAGCCGAGGCCGTCGTAGGCGCGGTAGGCGTTGCGGGTCTCGGCGAGCACCGACTCGGCGGGCTGCTTGCGGCCGCCGACCACGGGTATGACGGAGGCGCCGAACTCGTTGGCGAGCCGGGCGTTGAGGGAGAGCTCGTCCGGGAACTGGGTGTCGGCGTAGTCGGTGCCGAGGACGAGGACGACGTCGTAGTCGCGGGCGACCAGGTGGAAGCGGTCGACGAGGGTGGAGACCAGTTCGTCGGTGCCCTGCTCGGCCTGGAGCGCGGACGCCTCGTGGTAGTCCATGCCGTACACGGTTCCCGGGTCCTGCACCAGCCGGTAGCGGGCCCGCAGCAGCTCGAAGAGCCGGTCGGGCCCGTCGTGGACGAGGGGCCGGAAGACACCCACCCGGTCGACCCGGCGGGTCAGGAGTTCCATGACCCCCAGTTCGACGACCTGGCGGCCGTCGCCGCGGTCGATACCGGTCACGTACACGCTGCGCGTCACGCGTGGTCTCCCCTTCGTCGAGCGAGTGTCATAAAAATCGCCCACCGAGGTGAGCAGAACCCTCTTGACAATACCTCTGCCGCTAGATAAGGCGCCCGTCAGCTTCGGGGAGGCGGCATCGCCCCCGGGGACGTGAAACAATCGGAATGGCTCATTGGTGTCAACAGCGAGCAGGAGACACAGCACGATGCGTATCGGAGTTCTCACCGCAGGCGGCGACTGCCCCGGCCTGAACGCAGTGATCCGGTCGGTCGTGCACCGGGCCGTCGCCCAGTACGGCGACGAGGTCATCGGGTTCGAGGACGGCTACGCCGGTCTGCTGGACGGCCACCACCGCACCCTCGACCTCGACGCGGTGAGCGGCATCCTGGCCCGCGGCGGCACCATCCTCGGCTCCTCTCGCCTGGAGCGCGACCGGCTGCGCGAGGCCTGCGACAACGCTCCCGACATCGCCCGGGAGTTCGGCATCGACGCCCTCATCCCGATCGGCGGCGAGGGCACCCTGACGGCCGCGCGGATGCTGTCGGACGCCGGACTGCCGGTGGTCGGCGTGCCGAAGACGATCGACAACGACATCTCCTCCACCGACCGCACCTTCGGCTTCGACACCGCGGTCGGGGTCGCGACGGAGGCGATGGACCGCCTCAAGACCACGGCCGAGTCCCACCAGCGGGTGATGGTCGTGGAGGTCATGGGCCGCCACGCCGGCTGGATCGCCCTGGAGTCCGGCATGGCCGCCGGCGCCCACGGCATCTGTCTGCCCGAGCGCCCGTTCGACCCGGCCGACCTGGTGAAAATGGTCGAGGAGCGCTTCGCGCGCGGCAAGAAGTTCGCCGTCATCTGCGTCGCCGAGGGCGCCCACCCCGCCGAGGGCTCGATGGACTACGGCAAGGGCGCGATCGACCAGTTCGGCCACGAGCGCTTCCAGGGCATCGGCACCGCCCTCGCCTACGAACTGGAGCGGCGCCTCGGCAAGGAGGCCAAGCCGGTCATCCTCGGCCACGTCCAGCGCGGTGGCGTGCCCACCGCCTACGACCGGGTCCTCGCCACCCGCTTCGGCTGGCACGCCGTGGAGGCCGCGCACCGGGGCGAGTTCGGCAGGATGACGGCGCTGCGCGGCACCGAGATCGTGATGGTGCCGCTGGCGGAAGCGGTGACCGAGCTGAAGACGGTCCCGAAGGACCGGATGGACGAGGCGGAGTCGGTCTTCTAGACCTTGGTCCCAGCTTCCTGACAGGTCCGAGTCCAAGCTTCCTGACAGGTCCGGCTCAGGAGCGTCTCAGCTGCGGGCCGCACCGTGGTGCGCATGCACGCACACGGACACCGTCCCCGCACCCCTGAGGCCGAGCGCACCCGGCGCTGGTTCATGAACAAGTCCCTGCTCGTCGGCGGCGCCGCCGCGGTGGCGACGATGACCGGCTGCTCGACCGGTTCGTCCTCGTCGTCGTCCTCCTCGTCGACCGCCTCGTCGTCCTCGGCCGCTCCGGGCGGTGGCGCGCCGGGTGGCGGCGGCATGGGCCCCGGCGCCTCGGCGGTGGCGTACGACGACTTCGTCGGGGTGACCACGGACGGCACGGTCCAGGAGGACCTCTACGCGATCCATTCCACCGGCGTCTCCACCGACGCGATCGTGAAGGCGGCACAGGCTTTCCTGGACGGACTGTCCGCCAAGGAGAAGCGGTCCGCGCAGTACGACGTCCAGGACGACGAGTGGCTGGCCTGGAGCAACGTCGACGGCTACGAACGCAAGGGCGTCCGCATGGGCGACCTCACCGAGAAGCGGCGCGCACTCGGTTACGCCCTGCTCGGCGCCGCCCTGTCCGCGGACGGGCTCACCCAGGCCCGCAACATCATGAAACTCAACGCCTACCTCGGCGAGTACAACGGCGGCGGCAAGGAGACCCTGACCGAGGGCCACTACTACTTCACCTTCATGGGCAGCCCCTCGACCACCAAGCCGTGGGGCTTCCAGTACGAGGGCCACCACCTGGCGATCAACTACTTCGTCCTGGGCGACCAGGTGGTGATGACCCCGACCTTCATGGGCTCCGAGCCGACCTCGGCGACGTACAACGGCGAGAAGATCACGACCTTCAGGAAGGAGACGAAGGCCGGTCTGGCCCTGCTGCGCTCCCTGACCTCGGCCCAGCGGGCGAAGGTGATCTCCTCGGAGGAGAAGGCCGGCGACAACCTCAAAGCGGGCGCGGGCCAGGACAATCTCCAGCTGGCGTACCAGGGCCTCGCCGCGTCCGGGTTCACCGGGGCGCAGCGCGGCAAGCTGCTCGACCTGGTGCGGGTGTACGTCGGCACCATGGCCGACGCCCACGCCGAGGTGAAGATGGCGGAGGTCGAGGAGCATCTCGACGACACGTACTTCTACTGGATCGGTGAGACGAAGGACAGCTCGGCGTTCTACTACCGGGTGCACAGCCCCGTGGTCCTGATCGAGTACGACGCGCAGTCGCCGCTGGCCTACGGCAACGAGAACGGGGGAGGGGCGGGCGGCCCCGGCGGGACGCCGACGCAACAGCACATCCACACCATCATCCGCACCCCGAACGGCGGCGACTACGGCGTGGACCTGCTCAGGCTCCACCTGGAGAACGATCACTGACCCGGGTCCAGAAGTGGTCCACGATCCGGGCCAGGAAGTCCTGGCCGGACGCGCTGGAGCCGCTGTCGCCGCCGCCCCAGCTCAGGGTGGAGACCATCTGGCCCTGGTAGTCCTCGTGCAGTTCCTGGAGGGCATCCTCCAGGAGCCGCCGGTCCAGCGGGCAGAGCTTGCCGATCGGGCGGACGTACGCCTGCCAGCGCGTCGTCACCGCGCTGCGCAGCAGGTCGGCGAGTTTGCCGTCGCGGCCGGTGACGGTGACGAAGTCGGCCAGCGAGAGCCCGAGCAGCGCGGCGAGCTCGGCGGCCTGCCGCTCGGTGCCCCGCCAGTCGTCGCTCTCCTCCATCCGCAGATAGGCGTGGAGTTCGTGCCCGACGGCACGGGCGACGTCCTCGGCGGCGAGACCGCGGGCCATGCGGTGCTCGCGCAGGGTCCGCGGACGGCCGAGCAGCTCACCGGGCGAGCACCACAACACGCCTGCCAGAGCGGTCAGTTCGGGGTTGGAGGGGGAGGCGATCCCGCGTTCCCAGGCGATCACGAGGTCCGGGGTGACGTAGGGCATGCCGTACGAGACGCGCATGCCGTAGGCGACATGTTCGGGGCCCATGTTCAGGGCGGCACGGAGCCGGCGGGCGGCGGGGGCGTTGAACGGGGGAGTCGGCGGAATGGGCTGGTTCGGTTGAGCTGAGGGTCGGCGCACGGGGCTCAAGCTATGGGCACCGGGGAGCGGTGACTACGGTCTGTTCGGCCAGGATCACGGATTGTAGGAACATACGGTTTCGGCCGTCGGAGGGTGGCGTGGCTGAAGATCGTCGGTCACCCCTTGACCGCCCCGCCCAGCGCGAACCCCCCGCCCAGCCGCCTCGCCACCAGTACGTACAGCAGGATCACCGGCGTCGAATAGATCACCGAGAAGGCCGCCAGCTGCCCGTACACCACCGTCCCCCGGTTCCCGAAGAACTCGTTGATGCTCACCGCGGCCGGCATCCGGTCGGGGGTGAGCAGCAGCATGAACGGGACGAAGAAGTTCCCCCACATCATCACGAACGAGAACACCGTCACCACCGCCACCCCGGGCCCCATCAGCGGCAGGACGATCCGGAGCAGGGACTGCAGCGGTGAGGCCCCGTCCGTCCAGGCCGCCTCCTCCAGCTCCTTCGGCACGCCGTCCATGAAGTTCTTCATCAGCCAGATGGCGAACGGCAGTTGGGAGGCCGCGAAGAAGAAGATCGTGCCCCGCATCGTGTCGATCAGGTTCACCTGGACGAACAGCGCGTACACCGGAACCATGATCGCCGTGATCGGCAGGCACGTCGCGAACAGGATCGTCAGCAGGAACGGCCGGTTCAGGCGGGAGCGGAAGCGCGACAGCGGATACGCCGCCAGCGCCGCGCACACCACCGTCAGCAGCGTCCCGCCCCCGCACAGCAGCAGGCTGTTGAGCAGTGGCGTGAAGGTGATGTCGTCGGTGAGGACGGCGTCGAAGTTGTCCCAGGTCACGCCGTCCGGGACCTTCACCGACAGGTCCGCGTGCGGATCGACCGCGGACAGGGCCACCCACGCCAGCGGGAGCACGAAGGCCGCCGCGACGGCCAGCAGCCCCGCGTCGGCGGCGAGGCGGCGCGTTGTCCGGGAGCGCACGGCCCTACACCTCCGTCCGCAGCAGCCGCAGGTACACGGCCGAGAACAGCGAGCCGACCACCAGCAGCAGCAGCGCCACCGCCGTTCCGTAGCCGATCATGCTCTTCTGGAAGGCCTCCTCGTACATGAAGAGCGGGAGCGTCTGGCTCTTGCCGCCCGGGCCGCCTCGCGTCATCACCCAGATCAGGCCGAACACGGACAGCGTCTGCAGGGTGATCAGCATCAGGTTCGTGCCGATGGAGCGGCGGATCATCGGCAGCGTGATGTGCCACAGGCGGCGCCAGCCGCCCGCGCCGTCGACCTCGGCCGCCTCCGTGATCTCCTTCGGGATCTCGTTCAGCGCGGCCGAGTACACCAGCATCGAGAACGCCGTGCCCCGCCACACGTTCGCGAACGACACCGCCAGGATGGGGAGGGTGAACAGCCAGTTCTGGGAGGGGAGATGGAGCCAGTCCAGGATGGCGTTCAAGGTGCCCTCGCGGCGGAAGAAGGCGTACAGCAGAAAGCCGGCGACCACCTCCGGGAGCACCCAGGCGGCGATGACGATGCCGCCCGTCAGCGTGCGGACCGGCTTCGACGCGCGGTGCATCAGGGCGGCCAGGGCCAGGCCCAGGGTGTTCTGGCCGATCAGCGCCGATACGACCGTGAAGACGAGGGTCAGCCATACGGCGTTCAGGAAGGCCTCGTCGCCGAACGCCGTACGGAAGTTCTCGAAGCCGACGAACGACTCCTCGGCCTGGCCGGTGAGCTGGAGGTCGGTGAAGGCGATCCAGGCGCAGTAGGCGATGGGGCCGGCGAGGAAGAGGAGCAGCAGGACGACGGCCGGGGTGAGGGGCAGTGCGCGGGTGATCGTCCTCATGCGCGCCGGCTCACTTCCGGATCACCTGGTCATCGGTGGCAGTTTTGAGTTCCTCGTCGTAGTTCCTCGCCGCCTCCTCCACCGACTTGTCACCCGTCGTCACGCTCTCCATCGCCTCCTGGATGGCGGTGGAGACCTTCGGGTACGCCGGGTAGGCGGGCCGGTAGTGGGTGTGCGCGACCAGGTCCGTGAAGAACTTGGTGCCGGGCTGGGCCCCGGCGTACGCGGGATCGTCCGCGACGTCCTCGCGGACCGCGATGCCGGAGTTGGCGATGTACCACTTCTGGGCGTTCGCCTTGGTCTGCATCGTCGTGATGAAGTCGAAGGCGAGGTCGGGGTTGGCGGCCTTCGCGGGGATCGCCCAGGTCCAGCCGCCGGACATGCTCACCTTGCCGGGGGCCTGGCCGTGCTGGGTCGGCATGGCGGCGAGGCCCAGCTTCTCGGACCACTCGGGCCATTCGTGGCCGCTGCCCTCCAGCCAGTCCTGCGGGAGCCAGGAGCCGTCGAGGGCGATGCCGAGCTTGCCCTCGGGGAGGAGTTCGCCGCGTACGCGGGTGCCGAAGTTGGGGTCCAGGGCGTCGGCGACGTCGGGGCCGAGCTTCTCCCGGTAGACCGTCTCGACGAAGGCGAGCGAGTCCTTGAAGCCCTGGCTTCCGGCGATCCACTTCCTGGCGCTCTCGTCGTAGAGGCGGTCCTCGGTGCCGTACAGGAGCATTTCGAAGCCCTGCATCGTGGCGGCCTCGCCCGCGGGCTTGCCGGTGTAGACGTTCAGCGGGGTGACGTCCGGGACCTTCTCCTTGATCGTGCGGGCCGCTTCCAGGAGGTCGTCCCAGGTCTTCGGCTGCCAGGGGACCGGGATGCCGGCCTCGGCGAAGACGGCCTTGTCGTACCAGAGCCCGCGGGTGTCGGTACCGTCCGGGACGCCGTACGTCCTGCCGTCCTCGCCCTTCGCCGCCGCCTTCGCCGTGTCGATGAACCGGTCCCAGTCCGGCCACTTGGCGAGGTAGTCGTCGAGGGGCTTGAGGTAACCGCTGGTGATGTCGGAGTTGATGAGGAAGGTGTCCTCGTAGACCAGGTCGGGCGCGGTCTTGGGGGAGCGGAGCATCTGCTGGAGCTTGGTGTAGTACTCCGAGTCCGGGGCCTTGATCGGGATGAACTCGACCTTCTTGCCGGGGTACTTCTTCTCGAACTGCTTCTTGATGTCCGCGAGGAAGGTGTCCATCACCTTGATGTTGTTGTCCGTCGACTGCTTGAAGGACACCTTCAGCGTGTCCGGATCGCTCCCGGAACCGCCGCCGCAGGCGGTGAGGGTCGTCGCGGCGGCCAGGGCGAGGAGGGTGGGGATCAGGGCGGCGGTGGGGCGCACGGGCATGACGGCATGACCTCCTGCGGGCTCACGTCGTTGTGGCGCGGGGATGGCTGCCCGGTGAACGTAGGTGGAGTGGTCTAGTCAGGTCAATGCGTCTGCGAGGGATTGAACGCCGGCTACCGCTCCCGGTCGACCCGCTTGCCGATGACCGGCCCGTGGAAGACCCCGCCCCGGAAGTCGATGTGGTCGCCGCCGTACCGGGAGGATCCCTCCGCGGCACCGGCCCGGCCGGAGGCCTCCCGCGGCCGGTGCTTGCGCAGCACCCCCATCGCCACGGCCGCCGCCTGTGCGGCCGCCCGCTGCTGCGAACCACTCGCGTCCGCCGCCGGCTTCCCGGCATCGGCCCGGTCACTGATCCCCCGGATCACGAGCGCGTCCACCTGCCCGCTCACCTGCGCCGCGTGGACGGCCCCCGCGCCCTCCATCTCGATGGCGTTCGCGTCGTTGTAGTGACGCCTGATGAACTCCGCGAACGCCGACCTGTCGTCCGCGAGGACCACGTCCCCGCAGGCGATCGGCTTCAGGTGGCCGCGTACGTCCTCAAGGCCCCGCAATGCCGAACGTGCCGCCTGCACCAGCCGGTTCGAGCCGTGCCAGACCTCGGGGCGGGCCAGGAAACCCTCCGGCGTCAGCTTGCCGCCCTGTACCGCGTACACCTTCGTGCCGACCACCACGTCACCGATTCCGACCTCGGCCTTCAGGGAGCCCGCCACGCCGACGAACAGCACCGCCTCCGGCCGCAGCCAGCCGAGGATCTGCGTCGTCAGCGCGGACGCGTTCACCGCGCCCTCGCCCAACTCGGCGAGCGCCAGGGTCCATTCGGTGCCCGGCAACCGCCCGCACTCCACCCGCGTCCCGTCCTCGTGCACCAACTCCTCGCTGTCGGCGCCGAGATGGGCTCGTACGGCGTCGTACTCGACGGCCAGCGCGGTCACGACGACGACGGTGGGTGAAGTCTGCGGCACGCCTTTAAGGTACTGCCAGGCACGACCACCGGGGGAAGGAAGAACAACGTGGCGGAGCGCGACGTCACCATCGGCCAACTGCTCCTCACCGAGTACCAGACCGTCAAGGACGAGCAGAAGACCCGCATCGGCTTCCGCGACAACCTCCTCTACGTCACCCTCACCGTCGTCGCCGCGGTCATCGCCGCCGCCGCGCAGGCCGAGCAGTCCGCCATGCTGCTCGCCATCCCACCGGTGTGCGTGGTCCTCGGCTGGACCTACCTCGTCAACGACGAGAAGATCTCCGCCATCGGGAAGTACGTACGCGAGGATCTCGGGCCGCGGCTCACGCAACTCGCCGAGGCCGAGCGCGTGTTCGCGTGGGAGACCGCCCACCGCGCCGACCCCCGGCGCCGCTCCCGCAAAGCCGTCCAGTGCGCCATCGACCTGTCGGCCTTCTGCGTCGTGCCGCTCGCCGGGCTCGCCGTCTACTGGAGTGCCGGGCAGACATCCCCCGGACTGCTCGTCGTCTCCGTCCTCGAAGCCCTCGCCCTGTGCGGTCTCGCCGCGCAAGTCGTCGCCTATGCCCGGCCGTTCAGCTGAGAGCCGCTGACCCACCGGTACTGCAGCTCCGGCCGCCCCACCGTCCCGTACTGCGGACTGCGCGCCGCCCGCCCCGCGTCCACCAGATGCTCCAGATACCGGCGCGCCGTGATCCGCGAGATGCCCACCGCCTCCGCCACGCCCGTCGCCGTCAGACCCTGCGCGCAGTCCCGCAGCGCCACCGTCACCCGTTCCAGGGTCGGTGCGCTCAGGCCCTTCGGCAGGGCGGCCGGGCCCGGTGCCCGCAGGGTCGCCAGGGCGCGGTCGACCTCGTCCTGGCCGCTCGCCTCGCCCGCCGCCGCGTGGAACTCGGCGTACCGCACGAGCCGGTCCCTGAGCGTCGCGAAGGTGAACGGCTTCAGGACGTACTGGACCACCCCCAGCGACACGCCCTCCCGCACCACCGCCAGATCCCGCGCCGACGTCACCGCTATCACGTCCGCGTGATGCCCCGACGCCCGCAGCGAGCGCGCCAGTTGCAGCCCGTGCACATCCGGCAGGTGCAGGTCGAGCAGCAGCAGGTCCACGGGCGTGCGGTCCAGCGCGCGGCGCGCCTGAGCGCCCGTGTGCGCCTTGCCGACGGCGGTGAAACCGGGGACCCGGCCGACGTACAGGACATGCGCGTCGGCGGCGACGGGGTCGTCCTCCACGACCAGGACACGGATCTGCTGCGGGGTGCTCATACGGGGCCTCCAGAGACTGCGCCCCCAGAAACTACGCCCGCGCCCGCCCGTACGGCCCCCAGCGGCAGCCGTACCTCGAACTTCGCCCCGCCCTCCTCGGCGCCCGCCACCGTCAGCGCCCCCGCGTGCCTGCCCACCGCCTGCCGTACCAGCGCCAGCCCCAGCCCCCGCCCACCGGGACCGGGCGCCGGCTTGGTCGAGAAGCCCCGCTCGAACACCGCCTCCGCGTGCGCCGGGTCCACGCCCGCCCCCGTGTCCGAGACGGACAGCACCAGCTCGGACGCCTCCGTGTACGCCCGTACCGTCACCCGTGCCCGCGCGCTGCCCTGCGCCGCGTCGACCGCGTTGTCGATCAGGTTGCCCAGGATGGTGACCAGGTCCCGGGCGGGCAGCGACGGCGGCAGGAGCCCGTCGTCGAGCCGGCTGTCCTGCGACACCACCAGCTCCACGCCCCGCTCGTTCGCCTGGGCCGTCTTGCCCAGCAGCAGCGCCGCCAGCACCGGCTCGCCGACGGCTGCCACGACCCGGTCGGTGAGCGCCTGCGCCAGCTCCAGTTCGGCCGTCGCGAACGCCACCGCCTCCTCGGCCCGGCCCAGCTCGATCAGCGAGACCACCGTGTGCAGCCGGTTGGCGGCCTCGTGCGCCTGCGAGCGAAGCGCCTGGGTGAAGCCCCGCTCGGAGTCCAGCTCGCCCATCAGCGACTGGAGTTCGGTGACGTCCCGCAAGGTCACCACCGTGCCCCGGCGCTCCCCGCCCGACACCGGGGAGGTGTTGACCACCAGCACCCGGTCCGCCGTCAGATGCACCTCGTCCACCCGGGGCTCCGACGCCAGCAGCGCACCGGTGAGCGACGGCGGCAGCCCGAGGTCGGCGACGGAGGCGCCGACCACCTGGTCCGAGACGCCCAGCAGCTCCCGGCCGCCGTCGTTGACCAGCGCCACCCGGAACTGTCCGTCGAGCATCAGCAGCCCTTCGCGCACCGCGTGCAGGGCGGCCTGGGAGTAGTCGTACATGCGGCTCAGCTCGGTGGCGTTCATGCCGTGCGTGTGGCGGCGCAGCCGGGCGTTGACGACGTACGTGCCGACCGCGCCGAGCGCGAGCGCGCCGCCCGCCACGCCGATCAGCGCGGTCAGCTGGCCCCGCACCCGCTTGCTGATCTCCTCCACCTTGATACCGGCGCTGACCAGGCCGACGATCCGCCCGCCGTCCCAGACGGGGGTGACCGCGCGGACGGAGGGGCCGAGGGTGCCGGTGTACGTCTCGGTGAAGGACTCGCCCCGCAGCGCGTCCTCGATGTGACCGATGAAGCGCTGGCCGATCTCGCCGGGATCGGGGTGGGTCCAGCGGATGCCCCGCGTGTTCATGATCGTGACGAAGTCGACCCCGGTGTCCCGCTGCACGTGCAGCGCGTACGGCTGGAGCGAGGAGGAGGGGTCGTCGGTGCGGATCGCCTGCCGTACCGAGGGGGAGTCGGCGATCGAGCGGGCCACGGCCAGCGCCTGCCGGCCGGCCGCGTCCTCGGCCTGGCTGCGGTCACCGGCGTACGTGAACAGCGCGTACCCGGCGACGACCACCGCTATCAGCACCGCCTGCATGGCGAAGAGCTGGCCTGCGAGGCTGCGGGGCCGGGGGACGGGGAGGCGCATGCCGTCAGTGTGCCTCCCGGCCCGGCGTGAACTAAATGAACGGAAGGGTGACCGCCCTCACAGGGCGGGAGATAGTCACGGCATTCCCCGAAACCCCCGGACGTGAGCCGCACGCCGGTGATGCCGACGAAGACGTCAAGGAGGGCAGCCGTGGCCGCCAGCACCCCCGATACGGCACCCGCAGCCAAGCGGGACCGCACGCACTATCTCTACATCGCGGTGATCATCGCGGTCGCCCTGGGCATCACCGTCGGTCTGGTCGCACCCGACTTCGCGGTGGAGCTGAAGCCGATCGGCACCGGGTTCGTGAACCTGATCAAGATGATGATCTCGCCGATCATCTTCTGCACGATCGTGCTCGGCATCGGGTCGGTCCGCAAGGCCGCGAAGGTCGGCGCCGTCGGCGGTATCGCGCTGGTCTACTTCACGATCATGTCGCTGATCGCGCTGGGCATCGGCCTGGTCGTCGGCAACATCCTGGAGCCGGGCACCGGCCTCGCGGTGACCGACGCGGTCAAGGACGCCGGTCACGCCCAGGTCGACGCCGAGGCGAAGGACACCACCGAGTTCCTGCTCGGCATCATCCCCACCACGATGGTCTCCGCCTTCACCGGTGGCGAGGTCCTGCAGACCCTGCTCATCGCCCTGCTCGCCGGCTTCGCGCTGCAGGCCATGGGCCCGGCCGGGCAGCCGATCCTGCGCGGTGTGGAGCACCTGCAGCGGCTGGTCTTCCGCATCCTCGCGATGGTCATGTGGGCCGCGCCGGTCGGTGCCTTCGGCGCCATCGCCGCGGTGACCGGCTCGGCCGGCCTCGATGCCCTCAAGAGCCTCGCCGTCCTGATGCTCGGCTTCTACGTCACCTGCGTGCTGTTCGTCTTCCTGGTGCTCGGTGTGCTGCTGCGGGTCGTCGCGGGCCTGAACATCCTCACCCTCTTCAAGTACCTGGGCCGGGAGTTCCTGCTGATCCTGTCGACGTCCTCGTCCGAGTCCGCGCTGCCGCGGCTCATCGCGAAGATGGAGCACCTGGGCATCAGCAAGCCGGTGGTCGGCATCACGGTGCCGACGGGCTACTCCTTCAACCTCGACGGCACGATGATCTACATGACCATGGCCTCGCTGTTCATCGCGGACGCCATGGGGACGCCGATGTCGGTCGGCGAGCAGATCCCGCTGCTGCTGTTCCTGCTGGTCGCCTCCAAGGGCGCGGCGGGCGTCACCGGGGCGGGGCTGGCGACGCTGGCCGGTGGTCTGCAGTCGCACAAGCCCGCGCTGGTGGACGGCATCGGTCTCATCGTCGGCATCGACCGGTTCATGAGCGAGGCCCGCGCCCTGACGAACTTCGCGGGCAACGCCGTGGCCACGGTCCTGATCGGCACCTGGACCAAGGAGATCGACCGCGGCCGGGTCGACCAGGTACTGGCCGGCCGGATCCCGTTCGACGAGGCGACCCTGCTCGACGACGGCGGCGCCGAGCCGGAGACGCCGGCCGAGGTCCCCGAGCAGGGCGGCGAGAAGGAGCTGGCGAAGGCGTAGCCCCGGCTCCCGCACTACCCCGAGCGGTCAGGCACTCCCCCACGGGCCTGGCCGCTCGGCTCATGTGTGCAGCCCCGCCACCAGCGCGGTGGCCTCCGCGGCGGGTACGCCCGCCGTGGTCAGCACGGTGGCCGCGGCCGAGCGGCCCGCCTCCTCGGGCGCGAGAAGACCTTCGTTCACCGCCTCCATCAGGGCGATCAGGGTCTGCTCATGGACGTACGCCAGCGCGGGCGCCGGCAGCGGTGAGGTGAACACGCCCTGGTCCAGGCCGCGTCGGAGGAGGTCCGCGGCGGCCTCGCGGACGGGGGTCAGCCGGCCGCGGATGCCCTGCACGGTGACACTGCGCTGGGCCAGCGCCACCAGGATGCGGTAGCGGTCGGCGACCTCCCAGACCGCCAGCACCGAACCGGCCAGCGCCTCCGCCGGATCCTCGATCCCCGCGCACCCCGCCGCATGCGCCGCGGCGACCGCCGCCACGGCATCGTCGACGAGTGTGCCGACCAGCGCCTCACGGCTGGGGAAATGGCCGTACACCGTCCGCCGTACGACACCCGCGGCGCGCGCGATCTGGTCCATCGACGCGTCGGGGTCGCGCAGGAGTTCGATGAGGGCGACATCCAGGATGCGGCGGCGGTTGACGTCGGCGCGGGTGGTGTGACCGGTGGGCATGGCAGCCATTCTGCACACCGTGCGGTGTGCGGCGGCGCCGATCCCAGGGGTCGGTGATAACCTATAGCGAACCCTTGACGCTATAGCCCCCACCGGTCAGGAGCGCGTAGATCGTGCCCACGTCGGACCCCAGGACCCCCCGAGAGCGCTACCGCGCCCAGGTACGGGACGAGATCAAGACCCGCGCCTGGGAACAGATCGCCGGCGCCGGCGCCTCCGCGCTGTCCCTCAACGCCATCGCCAAGCAGATGGGCATGAGCGGCCCCGCCCTCTACCGCTACTTCGCCAACCGCGACGAACTCATCACCGAGCTGATCAGGGACGCCTACCGCAGCCTCGCCGACCGCTTCCAGGCCGCGGCCAAGGCGGGCGCCGGCCTCCCCGGCCTCGCCCGGACCATGAGGGACTGGGCCCTGGAAGACCCCCACCGGTACTTCCTCGTCTACGGCACCCCCGTCCCCGGCTACCAGGCGCCCCCCGACACCACCCTCATCGCCTCCGAGGTGATGACCGTGCTCCTCGACGCCTGCGAGGCCGAGGGCGTCGCCGAGGACCCGTTCCAGACCCACATCGCCGAGCACCGCTTCTGGGCCGGCGACCACTCGGCCCCGCCCGCGGCCCTCCACCACGCCCTGGTCTTCTGGACCCGCCTGCACGGCACCCTGTCCCTCGAACTGGCCGGCCACTTCACCGGCATGGGCTTCGACCCCGCCGAGCTGTACGCCGCCGAGACCCGGGCCCTCACCACTTCCCCGGTGGAGGGCAATCCGCTGTTGCCTTGACGCCGGGGTCAAGGATTACGTTCGTACGCATGCGAATCGGCGAGCTGGCCGAGCGGGCCGGGACGACGACCCGGACGCTCCGGTACTACGAGTCACGCGGCCTGCTGCCCGCGCGGCGCACCGAGAACGGCTACCGGACCTACGACGAAAGCGATCTGAGGCTGCTGCGGCAGATCAGGACGCTCCAGGACTTCGGGTTCGACCTGGAGGAGACCCGGCCGTTCGTGGAGTGTCTGCGGGCCGGGTACCCCGAGGGCGACTCGTGCCCGGCCTCGCTCGCGGTCTACCGGCGCAAGCTGGACGAACTCGACGCGCTGATCGGCGAGTTGCAGGCCGTACGGGCGCAGATCGGGGTGCGGCTCGCACTCGCCGAGGATCCGAAGTGCGAACTGGGAGGGTGACCGTGGTGAGTGCCGTGGTGAGTGAAGTGACCGACGCCGACTTCGAGGCGGAAGTCATCGGGTCCGACGTGCCGGTGCTGGTGGAGTTCACCGCCGACTGGTGTCCGCCGTGCCGGCAGATGGCGCCGGTGCTGCGGGCACTGGCCGACGAGACGGGCGACCGTCTGAAGGTGGTGCAGCTGGACGTGGACCACAACCCGCTGACCACCAACGCCTACAAGGTGCTGTCCATGCCGACCTTCATGGTCTTCCGGGGCGGTGAGCCGGTGCGGTCCATGGTGGGGGCCCGGCCCAAGCGGCGGCTGCTGGAGGAGATCGCCGACGTGCTGTGATCTGCACCCACACACAAGAAATCCCCCGGGCAATTGCGCCCGGGGGATTTCTTTGCGTATATTCAATGATTCGCGACTTCAATGGAATTGGGTCGCGAAGAAGCTGAGTAAGCGCAGTATATCCGGGCGGGAGTGGAATTGTCAAACAGCGAATTTCCGGACGATGAAATGCGCGGCGAGCAGGAATTCATCGACGGCCTGTACGCGCGCGTGGACGCGCTGCGCGGTGACACCGAGACCTCCGTCGCCGACGCCCTCGCCCAGGGCAACACGCCCATGCAGGCCCGTCTGGAGCGGGACATCCTCGTCGCCGAGCGCTCGGGGCTGCTCGCCGCGCTGAACGCGGTCGACGGCTCGCTCTGCTTCGGCCGGATCGATCTCGCCTCCGGCGTCAGCCACCACATCGGCCGGATCGGACTGCGCACCGAGGACGAGGCCCGCACCCCGATCCTCATCGACTGGCGGGCCGCCGTCGCCCGCCCCTTCTACCTGGCCACCGGACACACCCCGATGGGCCTGCGCAGACGCCGGCACATCAGCACCAGCGGCCGTACGGTGACCGCGCTGCACGACGAGATCCTCGACCTCGGGGACCAGCAGCGCACCGGCCACGAGGACCCCAGCGGCGACGCGGTGCTGCTCGCTGCCCTGAACTCCGCGCGCACCGGCCGCATGGGCGACATCGTGCAGACCATCCAGGCCGAACAGGACGAGATCATCCGCGCTCCGCACCGCCAAGTCCTGGTGGTGGAGGGCGGCCCCGGCACCGGCAAGACGGCCGTCGCCCTGCACCGGGCCGCGTATCTCCTCTACGAGCACCGGGAACTGCTCGCCAAGCGGGCCGTTCTGATCGTCGGCCCCAACCCCGCCTTCCTCGGCTACATCGGCGAGGTGCTGCCCTCCCTCGGTGAGACGGGCGTGCTGCTGGCGACGGTCGGCGAACTCTTCCCGGGCGTACGGGCGAAGGCGGCGGACACTCCGGAGGCAGCCGCCGTGAAGGGGCGCGCCGACATGGCGGAGGTGCTCGCCGCCGTCGTACGCGACCGGCAGGCGCTGCCCGATCCGGTGATCGCGATCGAGCACGACCGCGAGATCCTGATGCTCGACGACGGCCTGGTGGGCGTCGCCCGCGAACGCACCCGCTCGGCGCGGCTGCCGCACAACGCGGCACGCGAGTACTTCGAGGGCCACATCCTCAACACCCTCACCGACATGGTCGCCGAGCGCATCGGCACCGACCCCTACGACGGTACGAACCTGCTCGACCCGAGCGACATCACCCAGATCCGCGACGACCTCGCCGAGAACCCCGAGGTCCGGTCGGCCATCGACCAGCTGTGGCCGCTGCTCACCCCGCAGCGGGTGGTCGCCGACTTCCTCGCCGCACCGGAGGGATACCTCTCGGCCGCCGACGCGGCCGCCGTGCGGCGCCCGGTGACCCGGGCCTGGACCGTGGCGGACGTCCCCCTGCTCGACGAGGCCGCCGAACTCCTCGGCGAGGACGACCGGGTGGCCCGGCTGCGGGCGGAACGCGAGCGGGAGACCCAGATCGCCTACGCGCAGGGCGTGCTGGACGTGTCGTACGCCTCCCGTACCTATGAGTTCGACGACAAGCACGACGAGGACTCCGAGGTGCTCTCCGCGCACGACATCATCGACGCCGAGCGGTTCGCCGAGCGGCAGGAGGAGGACGACCACCGCAGCGCCGCCGAGCGCGCGGCGGCCGACCGCACCTGGGCGTTCGGGCACATCATCGTCGACGAGGCGCAGGAGCTGTCGCCGATGGCGTGGCGCCTGCTGATGCGGCGCAGCCCGACCCGCTCGATGACCCTGGTCGGCGACCCGGCCCAGACCGCCGAGGCGGCGGGCGTCGGCTCCTGGGCCGACATCCTCCAGCCGTACGTGGAGGACCGCTGGGAGCACACCCGGCTGGGCGTCAACTACCGCACCCCGGCCGAGATCATGGAGCTCGCGGCGGCCGTGGTCCGCGCCGAGCACCCCGGGTTCGAACCGCCCAGCTCCGTGCGCTCGACGGGGGTACGGCCGTGGATCCGCGCGACGGACGACCTGCCCGGCGCCGTGGCCGAGGCGGTCGGGGAGCTGACCCCCGCGGAGGGACGCCTGGCGGTCATCGCCCCGCGCGACCTCCACCGCCGCCTCGCCGCGCACCTCGACGGGGTGACGGCGGACGCGGAACCGGACCTCACCCGGACCGTCGTCCTGCTGGACCCGCGGCAGGCCAAGGGCCTGGAGTTCGACTCGGTCCTGGTCGTGGAGCCCGGCCGCTACGGCACCAGCGACCTCTACGTCGCCCTGACCCGGGCGACGCAGAGCCTCGGCATCCTGCACACCGGCCCGCTCCCGGCCGGCCTGGTCGGCTAGGCCGGCCGGAGCCACACCGTCGCCAGGGGCGGCAGGGTCAGGCGGATGCTGGTCGCCTGGCCGTGCCGGCCCTGGGGCTCGGGCTTGAGGGGGTCGGGGTTGCCGACGTCGCTGCCGCCGTACCGCGCGCCGTCGGTGTTCAGCGTCTCGTGCCAGGCCGGGACGTCCTCGGGGACGCCCAGGCGGTAGTCCTGCCGCACCACCGGGGCGAAGTTGGAGACCGCCAGCAGCGGCACGCCCTCCGTGTCGTACCGGAGGAACGCGAAGACGTTGTCCTCCGCCGCGTCCCCGACCACCCACCGGAAGCCGTCCGGGTCGGTGTCCCGCGCCCACAGCGCAGGAGTGTGCCGGTAGACGGTGTTCAGGTCCCGGACCAGGTCCCGCACGCCCCGGTGGTCGGCCTCCGCCCCGTACGCCGGATCCAGCAGCCACCAGTCCGGTCCGTGCGCCTCCGACCACTCCGCGCCTTGGGCGAACTCCTGCCCCATGAAAAGGAGTTGCTTGCCGGGGTGGGCCCACATGAAGCCCAGGTAGGCGCGGTGGGTGGCGCGCTGCTGCCACCAGTCGCCGGGCATCTTCGACACCAGTGACCGCTTGCCGTGCACGACCTCGTCGTGCGAGATCGGCAGCACGTAGTTCTCGCTGTAGGCGTACACCATCGAGAAGGTCATCTCGTGGTGGTGGTACCTGCGGTGGATCGGCTCGTGGGACAGGTAGCCCAGCGAGTCGTGCATCCAGCCCATGTTCCACTTCAGGCCGAAGCCGAGCCCGCCGCCGTCGGTGGGCCGGGTGACCCCCTCCCAGGCGGTGGACTCCTCCGCGATCGTCACCACGCCCGGCACCCGCCGGTACACGGTCGCGTTCATCTCCTGGAGGAACGCCACCGCGTCCAGATTCTCCCGGCCGCCGTGGACGTTCGGGATCCACTGCCCCGGCTCACGCGAGTAGTCGAGGTACAGCATCGAGGCGACCGCGTCCACCCGCAGCCC
Organism: Streptomyces sp. NPDC002779; assembly: GCF_042888685.1. Lineage (NCBI taxonomy): Bacteria > Bacillati > Actinomycetota > Actinomycetes > Kitasatosporales > Streptomycetaceae > Streptomyces > Streptomyces sp. NPDC002779. The sequence continues at coordinate 290,068 of NZ_JBIAQC010000001.1, read as the reverse complement.
GTCGATGTGGAACTCCTCGCACCAGTACACGGCGTTCGCCACCAGGAAGTTGCGCACTTCGCGGCGCCCGAAGTCGAACTCCAGCGTGCCCCAGTCGGGGTGCGCGGAGCGCAGCGGGTCCTCGTGCTCGTACAGCGGGCGCCCGTCGAACTCGGCCAGCGCCCAGTCGTCGCGCGGGAAGTGCGCGGGCACCCAGTCCATCAGCACGCCGATGCCCGCCTGGTGCAGCGAGTCGACCAGGAACTTGAAGTCGTCGGGCGTGCCGAGCCGGGCGGTGGGCGCGTAGAAGCCGGTGACCTGATAGCCCCAGGAACCGCCGAACGGATGCTCCGCGACCGGCATCAGTTCCACATGCGTGAAGCCCAGCTCCTTGACGTAGGCAGGCAGTTGCTCGGCGAGCTGGCGGTAGGTCAGCCCCGGCCGCCAGGAAGCCAGATGCACCTCGTAGACCGAGAAGGGCCCCTCATGCGCCGGTATCCGCCCGCGCTGCTCCAGCCACTCCTGGTCGTGCCACTCGTGGTGCGAGGCGTGAATGACCGACGAGGTGAGCGGCGGGACCTCGGTGCGGCGGGCCATCGGGTCCGCCCGCAGGGTGCGGGAACCGTCGGGCCGGGTGATGTCGAACTTGTACAGCTCGCCCTCGCCTATCGCCGGGACGAACAGCTCCCACACCCCGGTCCCGCCCAGCGACCGCATCGGATACCCGGTGCCGTCCCAGAAGTTGAAGGTCCCGGCCACCCGCACCCCGCGCGCGTTCGGCGCCCACACCGTGAACCGGGTGCCGTCGACGCCCTGGTGGGTCATCGGCTCGGCGCCGAGTGCCCGCCACAGCTGCTCGTGCCGGCCCTCGCCGATCAGGTGCAGGTCCAGATCGCCCAGCGCGGGCAGGAAGCGGTACGGGTCCTCGGTCTGCAGCTCCGTGTCCTCGTACGTCACGAGCAGCCGGTACTCCGGCACCTCGGGCAGCGGCAGCAGACCCGAGAAGAAGCCCTCGCCGTCGTCGTGCAGCTCGGCCCGCAGCTCCCCGGCGAGCACGGTCACGGCACGGGCGTACGGCCGGAAGGCCCGGAAGGCCACGCCACCGGGCACGGGGTGCGCGCCGAGCACGGAGTGCGGAGCGTGATGGGTGCCGGCGAGGAGACGGGCCCGGTCGTCGGCGTCCATGGCGGGGGAGACGGCGACCACCGGGGCGGGCTCCAGCACGGGTTCCAGCACGGGCTCCGGGGGGAGGGCCGTGGCGGGTTCCCCGGCCGGGGCCTTGGTCCCGGGCGCCTTCTTCGCCGCGTCCCTCTCCGTCGCGTCCTTCTTCGCCGAGGTCTTCTTCACGGTGACCGACGTGCCGCCCGCCGCCTTGGCGGCGACCTTCTTCGCGGTCTTCTTCGCTTTGCGCGCGGCGTCCTTCCGAGCGGCGTCCTTCTTCGCCGGACTCTTCTGGGCGGCAGCCTGTTTGGCCGCCGCTGCCGCCTTCTTCGCGACGCTCATCTCCTCGGCCGTCTGCTCGGCCGACTGGTGCGGATCGGAACCGGGGGACGGGGGGCGGGGGGTCACGGGTGGAGCCTCCTCGACGAGGGTGAGGTGAGCGGGGACGGTGCGCCGACGTCCGCGGCGAGGCGGCGCACGGCCGACAGCGGGACCGGAAGCCAGTCGGGACGGTGGCGGGCCTCGTAGACGACCTCGTAGATCGCCTTGTCCGTCTCGCACGCCCGCAGCAGCACGGGATCGGTACGGGGATCGACGCCGGAGACCTCGGCGTACCCGGAGCAGTACGCGGCCCGGCAGGTCTCGGCCCAGTCCGGCACGGCCGGCTCGGCCGAATGGGCCGCGTAGTCGAAGGAGCGCAGCATCCCGGCGATGTCCCGCAGCGGGGGCTGCGGCATACGGCGCTCGGCGAGCGGCTTGGCCGGTTCGCCCTCGAAGTCGATCAGTGACCACTGTCCGGCGGGCGAGCGCAGACACTGGCCGAGGTGCAGATCCCCGTGGACGCGTTGGGCGGTCCAGGTGCGGCCCTCGGCCGCCAGGGTGCCGAGCGCCTCGAACGCGGACCGCAGCCCCGGCGCGTACGGCCGCAGCGCGGGCACCGCCTGTGTGGCCGAGTCGAGCCGCTCCAGCATGCCGTGAACCATCATCTCCAGCTGGGTACGGCCGAGGGTGACGGTCGGCAGCGCGCGGGCCAGCGCGGTGTGCACCTCGGCGGTGGCCCGCCCCAGCGCCCGCGCCTCCGCGGCGAAGTCCCCGCCCTTGGCCAGCTCGTGCAGCGCCAGCTCCCAGCCGTCCGAGGCGCCCTGCACGAAGGGCTGGAGCACACCGAGGACGTACGGCTCCCCGGAGTGCTCGGCGCGGATCCACGCCGTGGGCGCCGGTACCCGGGGACAGCCCTCGCGGGCCAGCGCCAGCGGCAGCTCCAGGTCGGGGTTGACGCCGGGCACGACCCGGCGCAGCAGCTTCAGGATGAACGTATCGCCATAGACGATCGACGAGTTGGACTGCTCGGCGGTCATCACGCGCGGGACCAGGCCCGGGCGGATCTCCTGGTCCTGCTCCCGTTCGAAACGCAGCCCGCCGATCCGGGCCTGGGTGCGCAGCGCCTCCAGGAGCAGTTCGGCGGGCCGGGGGTCGTACAGGGCCTCGTACACCGTGCGTCCGGCGAGCGGGCCCCCCTCCACGTGTCCGATCAGCGCGGGCGCGAGCCTGGGCGGCAGCGCCTCGCGCGCGCCTATGAGGAGCTGGTAGCAGTCTCCGGGGTGCGTCTCGGCGCCGAGGGCGAGCGGCTGATGGGCGCGGACCAGCAGGTGGTACAGGCCCAGCTGGCCGTCGGCCGGCAGCAGCTCGGTGGCGGCGACCAGGGAGAACCCGGTGACCGGCCGGCCCTTTCCGGCGAACCACCGCTGCCGCGGCAGCCACTCCCGCAACAAGGGGTCCAGGGACGCAAGGAAACCCGGAGTCGAAGTGAGCGTACGGATGACGGCTTCCGACATGACGTCGCGTCCTTTCCCCGGGGGGTGGTCGGGGTGTTAGTGATGCGTGCCCCGGGCGGGGCGGAGGAAACCGCCCCGCCGGGCTTGTGGGAGTCAGTTCTCCGTGCGGAGGCGGAACCAGTAGAAGCCGTGCCCCGCCAGCGTCAGCAAGTACGGGAGTTCCCCGATGGCCGGGAAACGCACCCCTCCGAACAGCTCCACCGGATGCCGTCCGCTGAATTCGCGCAGGTCCAGCTCGGTCGGCTGGGCGAACCGGGAGAAGTTGTGCACGCACAGGACGAGATCGTCCTCGTACTCCCGCAGGAACGCGATCACGGCCGGGTTGGACGACGGGAGTTCGGTGTAGGAGCCGAGTCCGAACGCCGGGTTCTGCTTGCGGATCTCGATCATGCGCCGGGTCCAGTGCAGCAGGGACGACGGCGACGCCATGGACGCCTCGACGTTGGTGACCTGGTAGCCGTGGACCGGGTCCATGATCGTGGGCAGGAAGAGCCGGCCGGGGTCGGCGGTGGAGAAGCCCGCGTTCCTGTCCGGCGTCCACTGCATCGGGGTGCGGACGGCGTCGCGGTCGCCGAGCCAGATGTTGTCGCCCATGCCGATCTCGTCGCCGTAGTAGAGGATCGGCGAGCCGGGCAGCGACAACAGCAGGGCGGTGAACAGCTCGATCTGGTTGCGGTCGTTGTCCAGCAGGGGCGCGAGCCGGCGGCGGATGCCGATGTTGGCGCGCATGCGGGGGTCCTTGGCGTACTCGGCCCACATGTAGTCGCGTTCCTCGTCGGTGACCATCTCCAGGGTCAGCTCGTCGTGGTTGCGCAGGAAGATGCCCCACTGGCAGCCGGAGGGGATGGCCGGGGTCTTGGCGAGGATCTCGGAGACGGGGTAGCGCGACTCCCGGCGCACGGCCATGAAGATGCGGGGCATGACCGGGAAGTGGAAGGCCATGTGGCATTCGTCGCCGCCGCTGCGGTAGTCGCCGAAGTAGTCGACGACGTCCTCCGGCCACTGGTTGGCCTCCGCCAGCAGCACCGTGTCCGGGTAGTGGGCGTCGATCTCCTTGCGGACCCGCTTGAGGAACTCATGGGTCGCCGGAAGGTTTTCGCAGTTGGTTCCTTCCTCGGCGTACAGATACGGCACCGCGTCGAGCCGGAAGCCGTCGATGCCGAGGTCGAGCCAGAAGCGCAGCGCGGAGATGATCTCCTCCTGCACGGCCGGGTTCTCGTAGTTGAGGTCCGGCTGGTGGGAGAAGAACCGGTGGAAGAAGTACTGCTTGCGGACCGGGTCGAAGGTCCAGTTGGAGGCCTCGGTGTCGACGAAGATGATCCGCGCGTCGGGGTACTGCTTGTCGTCGTCGGCCCACATGTAGTAGTCGCCGTAGGGGCCGTCGGGGTCCTTCCTGGACTCCTGGAACCACGGGTGCTGGTCACTGGTGTGGTTCATGACGAAGTCGATGACGACCCGCATGCCGCGCTGGTGAGCGGAGTCGACGAACTCCACGAAGTCGGCGAGGTCGCCGAACTCCGGCAGCACCGCGGTGTAGTCGGAGACGTCGTAACCGCCGTCCCTGAGCGGCGACTTGAAGAACGGGGGCAGCCACAGGCAGTCCACGCCGAGCCACTGGAGGTAGTCCAGCTTGGCGGTCAGGCCCTTGAGGTCGCCGACACCGTCGCCGTTGCTGTCCTGGAAGGAACGGACCAGCACCTCGTAGAAGACGGCGCTCTTGAACCAGTCGGGATGCCGGTCCTTGGCCGGGGTGTCCTCGAACGTGTCATGGACGGGCTCGTTGACGATCATGTGGTGGGTGACCCTCCGATCTGCGGGGTGGACGGTCGCAGGACGGTGAGGAGGTGCGCGGGACGAGTGCCCGGTTCGAGACGCACGTAATTCGTCCTGCCCCAGTGATAGGTCTCGCCGGTGAGCTCGTCGCGCACCGGAACCGACTCGTGCCAGTCCAGGCCGAGTTGCGGCATGTCCAACGAGACCGTGGCCTCCTGGGTGTGGTGGGGGTCGAGGTTGACGACCACCAGAACCGTGTTCGACCCCGACCGCTTCGAGTAGACGATCACCTGATCCTGGTCGGCGTGGTGGAAGTGCAGGTTGCGCAGCTGCCGTAGGGCGGGACTCGCGCGTCGGACGGTGTTGAGCCGGGTGATGAGGGGAGCGATGGTGTCGGCGGTGTCCCAGTCACGCGGCCGCAACTGGTACTTCTCCGAGTCCAGGTACTCCTCGCTGCCCTCGCGCAGCGGGGTGTTCTCGCACAGTTCGTAGCCGCTGTAGATGCCCCAGGTCGGCGAAAGGGTGGCGGCGAGGACCGCGCGCAGTTCGAAGGCGGGCCGGCCGCCGTGCTGGAGGAAGGCGTGCAGGATGTCGGGGGTGTTGGCGAAGAAGTTCGGCCGCATGTAGGAAGCCGCCTCGCCGGACAGTTCGGTGAGGTACTCCGTCAGCTCCTGCTTGGTGTTGCGCCAGGTGAAGTACGTGTACGACTGCTGGAAGCCGATCTGGGCGAGGGTGTGCATCATCGCCGGCCGGGTGAACGCCTCGGCCAGGAAGATCACGTCCGGGTCGGTGCGGTTGATCTCCGCGATCACCCGCTCCCAGAACAGCACCGGCTTGGTGTGCGGGTTGTCCACCCTGAAGATCCGCACCCCGCAGGCCATCCAGTGCCGCAGCACCCGCAGCGTCTCGGCGACCAGCCCGTCCAGGTCTGCGTCGAAGGCCAGGGGGTAGATGTCCTGGTACTTCTTCGGCGGGTTCTCCGCATAGGCGATGGTGCCGTCGGGACGGTGGTGGAACCACTCCGGATGCTTGTGCACCCACGGATGGTCCGGCGAGCACTGCAGCGCGAAGTCCAGCGCCACCTCCAGCCCCTGCGCGCGGGCCTGCTGAACGAACCAGGTGAAGTCCTCCAGGGTGCCCAGCGCGGGGTGGACGGCGTCGTGGCCGCCCTCGGGGGAGCCGATCGCCCACGGCACCCCGACATCCTCGGGGGCGGGGTCGAGGGTGTTGTTGCGGCCCTTGCGGAAGGTCGTGCCGATCGGGTGGACCGGCGGCAGGTACACGACGTCGAAGCCCATCGCGGCGATCGCCGCAAGCCGCCTGGCCGCGGTCCGGAACGTGCCGTGCGGCACCTGCTCGGTGCCCTCGGAGCGGGGGAAGAACTCGTACCACGACCCGTACAGGGCCCGCTCCCGCTCCACCAGCAGCGGCAGCGGATCCGACGCGGTCACCAACTCCCGCAGCGGATACCGCGACAGCACCGCATCCACCTCGGGAGTCAGGGCCGCCGCGAGGCGCGCGGTCGCCGGGCGGGTGTCGTCCCTGAGGTGTTCGGCCGCGGTGAGGAGGATCCGCCGCTGTTCGGAGGGGACTTCGGTGGCGGCCCGCTCGTACAGCCGGGCGCCCTCCTCCAGGACCAGCTCCGTGTCCATTCCGGCCGGGATCTTGATCCGGGCGTGGTGCCGCCAGGTGGTCACCGGATCGCCCCACGCCTCCACGGTGTACGTCCACAGGCCCTCGGCGTCGGGCGTGACGTCGGCGCCCCAGCGGTCGGTGCCCGGCGCCAGTTCGCGCATCGGCGTCCAGGGACCGGGACGGCCCTCGGGGTCGCGCAGCACGACATTGGCGGCCACGGCGTCATGTCCCTCGCGGAACACGGTCGCCGAGACCTCGAACGTCTCGCCGGTCACCGCCTTGGCGGGCCTGCGGCCGCGCTGGACGAACGGGCGGACGTCGAGGACGGGTATGCGCCCGACACCGCGAACGCCGTTCGCGGAGGGTGGCTCCGCGCCGGGCGGTCCGGCGGCGGCCGGGCGTGGTGCGGGAGATCGCTCGGGTTTGCGCGTCGTGGGTGCTGACGAGTGGTGCTTGGCGGGCATGACCGCTCCTGTCCGCGTCAACGTGGGTGGGCGGATGGATAGGGGGTGGGTCCTGCGGGATGCTGTTGTGGTGTACCTGTGGAGTGTCCCGGAGGAGCCTTCCCACCCTATTCGGGTGAGCAATCCGGCACTTTGTTAACTACTCACGCGTATATCTGCCCACAGGGCCGGCCCCGTCCGGTGAACGGGACCGATCCTTCCGGGGTGTTCTCAACGGGGCGCGAACATGTCGCTACGAGCCCGGTACCTGGAGCAGTTTGTTCGGTGAGCCCGGCCCGCGCCCGGAGACCCTTCCGCTCACCGCCCCGGCCACGAGCGCCTCGGACACCTGTGCGGGCATGGCCTTGCGATGGTCGGCCAGATGGAGTGCGGCAGCGCCCGCCGCGTGCGGCGACGCCATCGACGTACCGGACCGGGTGGCCCTGGCGCGGTCGCCCCTGGACGACGTCGAGGTGATCGACACGCCCGGTGCGAACAGGTCGAGGGCCGAGCCGAAGTTGGAGAACCCCGCCCGCGCGTCCTCGCGGTCGGTGGCGCCGACCGTGATCGCCTGGCGCACCCCGGCCGGTGAGGAAAGACCGGCCGGGAGACCGTCGTTGCCCGCGGCGACGGTGTGGGTGACGCCGGACGCGATGGAGGTGCGTACGGCCGCATCGAGCTGGGCGTTGTAGGCGCCGCCCAGGCTGAGGTTGGCGACCGCCGGCTTCCTGGCGTTCCTGGTCACCCAGTCGATGCCCGCGATGGCCTGGGCGGTGGTGCCGGCGCCCGCGTGGTCGAGGACGCGCACGGAGACCACCTCGGCCTTCTCGGCGACGCCGTACGCCGATCCGGCGACCGTGCCCGCCACATGGGTGCCGTGGCCGTTGCCGTCGCCCGCGGACCCGGGCGCGGTGTAGCGGCCGTTGAGCGGCAGGCTCGGCTGGTCCACGCGGTCCAGACCCCAGGACGGCGGGTTCTTCCGGGTGGTTTCCGGGGCCACCCGGGTGTCCTGCGCGACCGAGGCGACACGCGGGTCGGCGGCGAGTTGTCCTGCCTGTCTCTCGCTCGCCCGGACCGCGCAACCGTTGAGAACGGCGCCGTAGGTGTGGCTGATTCTCGCCCCGTACCGTTCCGCCAGGCCCTTTCCGGCCACCGAGGGAGCCCGCGTGCCCTCCTTGAGTGTCACCAGGTAGCTTCCGCTGACGGTGCCGGGTCGCCCGGCGCCGTGGATCCGCCCCTCCGGTACGGCGCGCGCGAGCGGGCCGATGGCCGAAAGCGCCGCGGTACAGGTCACCGCGGTCAGGCCGCCCGCCCAGCGCAGAGACCGGGTTCGCGTCCGTGCCATGGTCCGAGTCCCCTCCTCGCTCGGCGTCCGGCCACCGCTGCCCGCCGGGCCGCACCCGGCGCGGGCCGGACGCCACGAGCAGCCTCGCGTGGCGGACGAAGTCGCCACAAGGACGCCGGTGAGGGCGGAATCGGCCATATCGCCGAGGGCGGATCCGGGAAGGTGGCGGTGCTTTTCGGACGACGTCCGTGAGTGGTCCGGGTGGAGTCCCTGTCCAGGTTCGAGGGAGACGCGGGAAAGGCGCCGTGGTTACAAAGCGCCCGCACCGATACCGTGCAGATGATGACAGGACGCACACCGCCGTGCGTCCTCTTCCGCACGCCTGCCGAGGTGGAATGTGAAGGCGATCCGTCGATTCACCGTCCGTCCCGTTCTCCCCGAACCCCTGCGGCCGCTCAGCGATCTGGCGCGCAATCTGCGCTGGTCCTGGCATGCGGAGACCCGCGACCTCTTCCAGTCCGTCGATCCCGAGCGCTGGGCCGCCTCGGGCGGCGATCCGGTACGGCTCCTGGGCAGTGTGGCGCCGGGAAGGCTGGCCGAGCTGGCCGAGGACCGGCGTTTCCTGCGCCGTCTGACGGCCGCCGCCGACGATCTCCACGACTATGTCTCCGGTGACCGCTGGTACCAGGCCCAGTCCTCCGAACTCCCGGCCGCCGTCGCCTATTTCTCCCCCGAATTCGGCATCACCGCCGCCCTGCCGCAGTACTCCGGCGGCCTGGGCATCCTGGCCGGCGACCATCTGAAGGCGGCCAGCGATCTCGGGGTGCCGTTGATCGGTGTGGGGCTGCTGTACCGGCACGGCTACTTCCGGCAGAGCCTTTCCAGGGACGGCTGGCAGCAGGAGCACTACCCGGTGCTCGACCCCAACGAACTGCCGGTGGCCCTGCTCAGGGAGGCCGACGGCACCCCAGCCCAGGTCTCCCTCGCCCTGCCCGGCGGCCGCTCCCTGCACGCCCGGGTCTGGCTGGCCCAGGTCGGCAGGGTCCCGCTGCTGCTCCTCGACTCCGACGTGGAGGAGAACGACCTCGGCGAACGCGGGGTGACCGACCGGCTCTACGGCGGCGGCAGCGAGCACCGGCTGCTCCAGGAGATGCTGCTCGGCATAGGAGGGGTCCGGGCGGTACGGACGTACTGCCGGCTGACGGGCCACGCGGAGCCCGAGGTCTTCCACACCAACGAGGGGCACGCCGGCTTCCTCGGGCTGGAGCGGATCGCCGAACTCTGCGACCGGGGACTCGACTTCGACTCCGGCCTGGAGGCGGTCCGGGCCGGGACCGTCTTCACCACCCACACCCCCGTCCCCGCCGGCATCGACCGCTTCGACCGGGAACTCGTCGCCCGCCACTTCGGGCCCGACGCCGAACTCCCGCGCATCGACGTCGAGCGGATCCTCCAGCTCGGCATGGAGTCCTATGCCGGGGGCGAGCCGAACCTGTTCAACATGGCGGTGATGGGTCTGCGTCTCGGCCAGCGCGCCAACGGCGTCTCACTGCTGCACGGCAACGTCAGCCGGGAGATGTTCTCCGGGCTCTGGCCGGGCTTCGACGCCGACGAGGTGCCGATCACCTCGGTCACCAACGGGGTGCACGCCCCGACCTGGGTCGCCCCCGAGGTCTTCCGGCTCGGCGCCAAGCAGATCGGCGCCCAGCGCACCGAGGACGCCTTCACCGTCGGCGGTTCCGACCGCTGGGACGCGGTGGCGGACATCCCGGACCAGGAGATCTGGGAGCTGCGCCGGGTGCTGCGCGAACAGCTGGTGACGGAGGTGCGCGAGCGGCTGCGCGCCTCCTGGCGGCAGCGCGGCGCCGGCAGCGCGGAGCTGGGGTGGATCGACGGGGTGCTCGACCCGGACGTCCTCACCATCGGCTTCGCCCGCCGGGTCCCGTCGTACAAGCGCCTCACCCTGATGCTGCGCGACCAGGACCGGCTGATGGAGCTGCTGCTGCACCCCGAGCACCCGGTCCAGATCGTGGTGGCGGGCAAGGCGCACCCGGCGGACGACGGCGGCAAGCGGCTCATCCAGGACCTGGTGCGGTTCGCGGACGATCCGCGGGTGCGCCACCGGATCGTCTTCCTGCCGGACTACGGCATGGCGATGGCACAGAAGCTGTACCCGGGCTGCGACATCTGGCTGAACAATCCGCTCCGCCCGCTGGAGGCGTGCGGCACCTCGGGCATGAAGGCGGCGCTGAACGGCTGTCTCAATCTGTCGGTGCTGGACGGCTGGTGGGACGAGTGGTTCCAGCCGGACTTCGGCTGGGCGATCCCCACCGCGGACGGCTCCCAGACGGACCCGGACCGGCGCGACGACATCGAGGCGGCGGCCCTCTACGACCTGCTGGAGCAGCGGGTCACCCCGCGCTTCTACGAGCGCGGCCAGGGCGGACTGCCCGACCGCTGGATCGAGATGGTCCGCCAGACCCTCACCCTGCTCGGCCCGAAGGTGCTGGCCGGGCGGATGGTCCGGGAGTACGTCGAGCGCCTGTACACCCCGGCCGCGCTCGCCCACCGCGCGATGGACGCGGACTCCGCGCGCGAACTGGCGCTGTGGAAGGCGCGGGTGCGGGCGGCCTGGCACCGGGTGAGCGTCGACCATGTGGAGACCTCGGTCGCCACCACGACGGCGGAGCTGGGCACGACCCTGAGCCTGCGGGTCCGGGTCGGCCTCGGCGAGCTGGTCCCCGACGACGTGGAGGTGCAGGCGGTCTCGGGCCGGGTGGACGCCGAGGACCGGATCACGGACGCGGCGACGGTCCCGCTGAAGCCGACCGGCGGTCCCGACCTGGACGGCCGCTGGGTCTACGAGGGCCCGCTGTCCCTGGACCGCACGGGGCCGTACGGCTACACGGTACGGATCCTTCCGGCGCACCGGCTGCTGGCGTCGAGCGCGGAACTGGGGCTGGTGACCGCGCCGTCGCAGGACGTGGTGGAGGGCGCCGGGGTCCTCCTGCGCTGAGGCGGTACGGCGGGGGCGTCAGCCGGTGTCGCCCCCGCACAGCCTGCGCAGGGCCGCCCCGCACCGCCGCGCGTAGGCCTGCTGCAGGCCGCGGCCGGCGGGGCCGCCCGCGCGGGCGTACCACTTCGCGGCCCGGCTGAAGGCGTGCACCGTCAGCCAGACGGTGCCGTCGCCGGTGCGGTCCACGACGAAGGACTCCTCGCCGCACTCCGGATGCCCGGGCAGCGTGCCGTACGCCCAGCCCGCCCGGCGGTGCTCCTCCAGCGTCCAGACCACCCGGCACGGTGCCTTGATGACGCCGGCCAGGGTGACGGTGACGTCGACCCCGGGCGCGGCCCGTTCCGCGGAGGCGTCTATGCCGACGCCCACCGCCCGGTGCATGTCCCAGGTCAGCACCGCCTCGGCCGCCCGGGTGAAGACCTCGTGGCCCTCGCCGATACGGGTGCGCACATGCAGGGGACGGAATCCGGGCGGGCAGAACCCGGGCTCCCGGGTGGCGCCGACATCGTCGTACGTGAAGGACATGGGGCCTTAGCCTAGGGCGGCCGGCGCCCGCGGGACGCAGCGGGCGCCGTCCCGGGGAGTCGAACCACCGGGACGGCGCCCTGGTCACAGGGGAGCGGGACGTTCTACGGGAACGTCAGCTTCCAGCTGTTGATGTAGCCGGTGTCGGCGGACGCGTTGTCCTGCACCCGCAACTGCCAGACGCCGTTGGCGACCTCGGAGGAGGCGTTCACGGTGTACGTGGTGTTGATGTTGTCCGCGCTGCCGCCGGTGCCGTAGCCCTTCAGCGTGTACGCCGTGCCGTCGGGGGCGACGAGCTGCACCTGGAGGTCACCGATGTAGGTGTGGACGATGTCGACCGCGACCGCGAGGTTCGACGGCGCGTTGCCGGTCCGCCCGGAGACGGTGATCGACGAGGTGACCGCCGCGCCCCGGTCCGGGATGGCCACGTCGGCGGTGTTCTCGAAGGAGGTGCCGCCACCGCCGCCGCCGGGCCGCGCGCCGACCGCGACGCCCGCCCAGGCGTGCTGCACCGCCGCGTACTCGGGGCTGGTGGTGCCGTACAGCTCACCGGCCGCCGCGAGGGTGCCGGTGCGGGCGCCCGCGTAGTTGGTGGTGGAGGTGAACTTCGTGGTGAGCGCGCGGAACCAGATCTTCTCCGCCTTGGCGCGGCCGATGCCGGTGACCGGGAGGCCGTCCGCGGTCGGCGAGTTGTAGCTGACGCCGTTGATGGTCTTGGCGCCGCTGCCCTCGCTCAGCAGGTAGAAGAAGTGGTTGGCGGGGCCCGACGAGTAGTGCACGTCGATCGAGCCGATCCCCGAGTACCAGCTGTCCTTGGACGAGCCGTCCCTGCTGGGCTTGTCCATGTAGCGCAACGGGGTGCCGTCGCCGTTGATGTTGATCTCCTCGCCGATGAGGTAGTCACCGACGTCGGAGGAGTTGTTGGCGAAGAACTCGACGGTCGCGCCGAAGATGTCGGAGGTCGCCTCGTTCAGGCCGCCGGACTCGCCGCTGTAGACCAGGCCCGCGGTGTTGGAGGTGAGCCCGTGGGTCATCTCGTGCGCGGCGACGTCGATCGAGGTCAGCGGGTTGGCGTTGCCCGAGCCGTCGCCGTAGGTCATGCAGAAGCAGCTGTCGGACCAGAACGCGTTGACGTAGTTGTTGCCGTAGTGGACCCGGGAGTACGCGCCGACGCCGTCGCCGCGGATGCCGCTGCGCCCGTGCACGTTCTTGTAGTAGTCCCAGGTCAGGGCGGCGCCGTAGTGCGCGTCGGCGGCGGCCGACTCCAGGTTGGACGGGCTGCCGTTGCCCCACACGTCGTCCGGCCCCGAGAAGAGCGTCCCGGTGCCGGAGGTGCCGCGGTTGAGGTTGTACGTCTTGTGGTTGCCGCGCGCGCCGTCGGTGAGGTTGTACGTCGAGCCGGACTGGGTGGTGCCGAGCGTCACCGTGCCGCTGTAGACGGTGTTGCCGGTGCCGGTCTCGATCGCCTCCCACTCGTAGAGCTTCTCGCCCGAGGTGGCGTCCGTGATGACGTGCAGCTCCTGCGGGGTGCCGTCGTGCTGGAAGCCGCCGACGACCGTCTCGAACGCCACCTTCGGGGTGCCGCTCGCCGCCCAGATCACCTTGCGGGGCGCCCGGTTGACGTCGGCGTCCTTGGCGTCCTCCGCCTCCGCCGCGGCCAGGGCCTGCCGCTCGGCCTTCGCCGCGGAGACCGCCGCCTCGGTGGTGGCCGGCTCGATGGCCCGCTTCGTGGCCTTCACGACGGCCGCGGTGGCGTCCGCCTTCGTGCTCTTGACGACGAGGTCGCCGCCGAGGACGGGCAGTCCGTCGTAGGTGCGCTCGTAGCGGGTGTGGATCGTGCCGTTGCCGTCCTTGAGGACGTCACGGACGACCAGCTTCTCCTTGGCGCCCAGGCCCAGCTCCGCGGCGGTCTGTGCCTTGGTGGCGTTGGCCGTGCGGATCAGCTCGGCGCGCTGGGCGGGGGTGAGCTTGACCGACTCGGCGCCGGGGATGACCTTGCCCGCGGCCGACGGTGCCTTCTCCGGGGCGGCGGTGGCGGCGCCCGACTGGACGGCCGTGGCGATCAGGGCGGCCACACCGACGAGGGCGGCTGCCGCGGCCCGGCGGGTGGTGGATCTGTGGGGGGTGCGTCTGTCCGAGGAACTGCTTCTCAAAACTGACTCCTTCTGCGCGGCCGCGGATCGCGCGGCCAGGGGAGACCGTCCGGCGGGTGGGCCGGGCGGGCAGAGCAGCGGTACGCAGAACGACGTGCGGGAGCGACGGCCGGGCGCAGCGGGCGAACCTATGGGGTTGCTGTGCGTCGGCCGTGGGAAGAGTGGCAGGAGATCCGCACTCCTGTCAGGGGCGCGTCAGAAAGTTGGCCGGAAATCGTTCGTTGTCCGGGAATTCATGTTCGCTATACGAACCCTTTGGATCTATGGCCGCGCACCCGACCCGGCGCTAGGCCAGACTGTCCCGCCACGCCCGGTGCAGATCCGCGAACCGACCGGTGTCCGCGATGAGTTCGGCGGGCGAGCCGTCCTCGACGATCCGCCCGTGCTCCATGACCAGCACCCGGTCCGCGATCTCCACGGTGGACAGCCGGTGCGCGATCACCACCGCCGTACGCCCGTGCAGCACCGTCGCCATCGCGCTCTGCACCGCCCGCTCGCCGGGGATGTCCAGCGAGCTGGTCGCCTCGTCGAGGATCAGCACCGCGGGGTCGGCCAGCAATGCCCGCGCGAACGCCACCAGTTGGCGCTGACCGGCGGAGATACGGCCGCCCCGCTTGCGTACGTCGGTGTCGTAGCCGTCGGGCAGGGCGCTGATGAACTCGTGCGCGCCGATCGCCTTCGCCGCCCGCTCGATGTCCTCCCGGCTCGCGTCCGGGCGCCCGAGGGCGATGTTCTCGGCGACCGTGCCGGAGAACAGGAACGCCTCCTGGGTCACCATCACCACCCCGCGCCGCAGTTCGGACAGGGACAGCTCGCGCAGATCGACCCCGTCCAGCAGCACCCGGCCGTCGGTGGGGTCGTAGAACCGGGCCAGCAGCTTCGCCAGCGTCGACTTGCCGGCGCCGGTCGAGCCGACCACCGCGACCGTCTGCCCGGCCGGAAGGGTGAGGTCGAAGGCGGGCAGCACTTCGCCGCCGGTGCGGTAGGCGAACCGCACCCCGTCGAAGACGACCTCGCGCCCCGGGTGCTCGGACTGAAGCGCCGGGAGCTGCCTGGGCGCCGGCGGTTCGGGGACGGACGGGACCTGGGCCAGCAGCCCCGCGATCTTCTCCAGGGAGGCGGCCGCCGACTGGTAGGAGTTCAGGAACATCCCGAGCCGGTCGATCGGGTCGTACAGCCGCCGCAGATACAGCACCGCGGCGGCCAGCACGCCGAGCGCCAGCGTGCCGCCCGCGACCCGGTGGGCGCCCCACAGCACGATCGCCGCGACGGCGGTGTTGGCCACCAGCCGGGAGCCCACCACGTACCGGGCCATCTCCAGCAGCGCGTCGCCGTTGATCCGCTCGTGCCGCTGGTTCAGTACGGCGAAGTCGGCGTCGTTGACGGCCTCGCGGCGGAACGCGCGCACCGGCCGGATGCCGTTCATCGTCTCCACGAACTTCACGATCACCGAGGCGATGGCCGTCGACCGCAGCCGGTACACCCGCCCGGCGCGCCGCTGGTAATTCCGCATGAGCAGGAACAGCGGCACGAAGGAGGCGACCGCGACCGCGCCGAGCCCGAGGTCCAGCCAGAGCAGCAGCGCCGAGATGTACACGAACGACAGGATCACGGTGACGAGTTCCTGGAGCCCTTCGCTCAGCAGCTCCCGCAGCGACTCCACGTCCGCGGTGGACCGGGAGATCAGGCGGCCGCTCGTGTAGCGCTCGTGGAAGTCGATGCTCAGCGCCTGCGCGTGCCGGAAGATCCGGCCGCGCAGATCCAGCAGCACGTCCTGGTTGACGCGGGCCGACGCGATGACGAACCCGTACTGCAGGGCGCCGGAGGCCGCCGCGCAGAGCAGATAGCCCACGGCCACGGCGATCAGCGGGCCGTGGTCGCCCCCGCGGAACGCCGGCACCGCCCGGTCGAGGGCGTACGCCACCAGCAGCGGGCCCGCCTGCACGGCCGCCTGCTGGACGAGCAGCAGCAGCGTGGTGAGCGCCACCCGGGCCTTCATCGGCGTCAGCAGCGAACGCAGCAGTGCGCCGGTGGCGCCCGGGGGAGTGGGCAGGACGTCCCGGTCGAACGGGTCGCCGGTCTCCTCGGGCCGGTCCTTGGACGGGGCGGTGAGGGTGGGCGCGGTCATCCGGGTGCCTCCGCTCCGGACATCAGACGGGCGTACTCGGCGTTGCTGCGCAGCAGTTCGTGATGGGTGCCGACCGCGGTGATCCGGCCGCGGGACAGCAGCGCGACCCGGTCGGCGAGCAGCACGGTGGACGGCCGGTGCGCCACCACGATCGCGGTGGTCTGCGCGAGCACGTCCCGCAGCGCGGCCTCGACGGCGGCCTCGGTGTGCACGTCGAGCGCGGACAGCGGATCGTCCAGCACCAGGAACCGCGGCCGTCCGACGACGGCCCGGGCGAGCGCCAGCCGCTGCCGCTGCCCACCGGAGAGGCTGAGCCCCTGCTCGCCGACCTGGGTGTCGGTGCCCTGCGGCAGGGAGTGCACGAAAGAGGCCTGGGCGACGGCGAGCGCGCGGTCCAGCTCCGCGGCTCCCGCGGTGCCGTCGGTCCCCATCAGCACGTTCTCCCCGACGGAGGCGGAGAACAGGGTGGGTTCCTCGAAGGCGACGGCGACCTTGGAGCGCAGTTCCTCCCGGGACATGGCCCTGATGTCCTCGCCGTCCAGGGTGATCCGCCCGGAGGTGACCTCGTGCAACCGGGGCACGAGCGCGGTGAGGGTGGTCTTGCCGGAGCCGGTGGCACCGACGAGGGCCATGGACTCGCCGGGGCGGATGTGGAGGTCGATGCGGTCCAGGACGGGCGGGGAGTCGGGCGGGGCGTCGGGGTAGCGGAAGCAGACGCTCTCGAAGACCAGCCCCTCCGCCCCGGCCGCGACGCGCCCCGGCTCGGGCCGCTCCGCCGATTCCGGCGCCTCGTCGAGCACCTCGAAGTACCGCTCCGTGGCCGTCGCCGCCTCCTGGCTCATCGCCAGCAGGAACGCGATCGACTCCACGGGCCACCGCAGGGCGAGCGCCGTGGACAGGAACGCCACCAGCGTGCCCGCCGACAACTGCCCGTCCGCGACCTGCACGCACCCCACCACCAGCGCCGCCCCGACGGCCACCTCGGGCAGCGTCACGATCACCGCCCAGATCACCGCCAGCAGCCGCGCCTTGCGCAGCTCGGTCCCCCGCAGCGTCGACGACAGATCCCGGAACGCCCGGGCCTGGCTGCGGTGCCGCCCGAACCCCTTGATGATCCGGATCCCGAGCACGCTCTCCTCGACGACGGTCGTCAGATCCCCGACCTGGTCCTGCGCCCGCCGCGCCACCTCCGCATACCGCTTCTCGAAGACCACGCACATCACGATCACCGGCACGGCGGGCCCGAGGATCACCAGTCCCAGCGTCCAGTCCTGGAGCAGCATGAGGACCACGCCGACCAGGATGGTGACGCCGTTGACCAGCAGGAAGGTCAGCGGAAACGCGAGGAACATCCGCACCAGCATCAGATCGGTGGTCCCCCGCGACAGCAACTGCCCTGACGCCCACCGGTCGTGGAAGGCGACCGGCAGCCGCTGCAGATGCCGGTACAGGCCCGCCCGCATCTCCGCCTCGACATGCGACAGCGGCCGGGCCACCAGCCACCGCCGCAGCCCGAACAGCAGCGCCTCGGCGAGCCCGAGCAGCAGCAGGAACAGCGCCCCGAGCCACACCCCGGCCGGATCCCGCCCGGCGACCGGCCCGTCCACCATCCACTTCAGCACGAGCGGGATCACCAGGCCCGTGCACGAGGCGAGGATCGCCACGAACGCGGCGGTGAACAGCCGCGCCCGCACGGGGCGGACGTACGGCCACAGGCGCAGCAGGGTCCTGACGGCGGAGCGTTCCTCGGCGGGCGCGGGTGTCGTGGGCATCAGCAGCGAGCCTACGGATCGCCACTGACAACGCCCACCGAGTTTTGGCCCCTTGCGCGGGACCCGGCGCCCGTCACGCCACCCCCGTCAGGCCACCACCTTCAGCAGCAGCACCGCCCGCGCCGGCACCGTGATCGCCGTACCCGCCCGGTGGACCAGACCCGGCGCCGCGCCCTGCTCCTCGCGCGCGGTGTCGACGACCACCTCGTACTCCTCCGCCCACGGCGGCGCCGGCAGTACGAAGCTCACCGGCTGGTCCCCCGCGTGCAGCACCGCCAGGAAGCTGTCGTCGACGATCGGGGCGCCCCGCTCGTCCCGGCCCGGGATGTCCCGCCCGGAGAGGTACATGCCGAGCGTGGCGGCGGGCGCGTACCAGTCCCGTTCCGTCATCTCCGTCCCCCGCGCGGTGAACCAGGCCAGGTCCCGCAGCCCGTCCGCCGAGTGCGCGCGCCCGGAGAAGAAGGCCCGCCGGCGCAGCACGGGATGCCGGTGGCGCAGCTCGATCAGCCGGGAGGTCAGCTCGAACAGCGCCTTCCAGCCGGGGTCCTCCAGCAGCCCCCAGTCCAGCCAGCTGATCTCGTTGTCCTGGCAGTAGGCGTTGTTGTTGCCGCGCTGGGTGCGCCCCAGCTCGTCGCCCGCCACCAGCATCGGCACACCCGTGGACAGCAGCAGGGTGGTCAGCAGGTTCCGCAGCTGCCGCCGCCTGAGCTCCCGTACCCCCTCCTCGTCCGTCTCGCCCTCCGCGCCGCAGTTCCAGGCCCGGTTGTCGTCCGTGCCGTCCCGGTTGCCCTCGCCGTTCGCCTCGTTGTGCTTGCGCTCGTAGGAGACGAGGTCGCGCAGCGTGAAGCCGTCGTGCGCGGTCACGAAGTTGACGGAGGCGTACGGCCGCCGCCCGCCCCACGCGTACAGGTCGCTCGACCCCGACAGCCGGTAGCCGAGATCCCGCACGTCCGGCAGCGCGCCCCGCCAGAAGTCCCGTACGGCGTTGCGGTAGCGGTCGTTCCACTCCGTCCACAGCGGGGGGAAGGCGCCCACCTGGTAGCCGCCGGAGCCCACGTCCCACGGTTCGGCGATCAGCTTCACCCGGCTCAGCAGGGGGTCCTGGGCGATGACGGCGAGGAACGGCGAGAGCATGTCGACGTCGTGCATCGAGCGGGCCAGCGCGGCGGCGAGGTCGAAGCGGAAGCCGTCGACGCCCATCTCGGTGACCCAGTAGCGCAGCGAGTCGGTGATCAGCCGCAGCACATGGGGCTGGACCACATGGAGGGTGTTGCCGCAGCCCGTGTAGTCGGCGTACCGGCGCGCGTCCGACTGCAAGCGGTAGTAGCCCCGGTTGTCGATGCCCTTCAGGGACAGGGTGGGGCCCAGCTCACCGGCCTCCGCGGTGTGGTTGTAGACCACGTCGAGGATGACCTCGATGCCGGCCTCGTGCAGCGACCGCACCATCCGCTTGAACTCGCCGACCTGCTGTCCCGTGGTCCCGGAGGCCGCGTACCCGGCGTGCGGGGCGAAGTAGCCGATGGAGTTGTAGCCCCAGTAGTTCTTCAGGCCGCGCCGCAGCAGATGGTCCTCGTGCGCGAACTGATGGACCGGCAGCAGCTCCACGGCCGTCACGCCCAGCTTGACCAGGTGCTCGATGGCCGCCGGGTGCGCGAGACCCGCGTACGTCCCGCGCAGTTCCTCGGGGATGCCCGGGTGCAGCCGGGTGAAGCCGCGCACGTGCACCTCGTAGATGACCGAGTCCGCCCAGGGCGTCTTCGGCCGCCGGTCGTCCGTCCAGTCGTCGTCGTCGTGCACGACGACGCCCTTGGGGACGTACGGCGCCGAGTCCCGGTCGTCCCGGACGGTGTCCGCGACCTGCTGCTGCGGCCAGTCCCGGACATGGCCGTACACCTCCGGCGGCAGCCCGAAGTCGCCGTCCACCGCGCGGGCGTACGGGTCGAGCAGCAGCTTCGCCGGGTTCCAGCGGGCGCCGGTCCAGGGGTCCCAGCGGCCGTGCACCCTAAAGCCGTACCGCTGGCCCGGCAGCACCCCGGGCACGAAGCCGTGCCAGATCTCGTGCGTCAGCTCGGTCAGCTTGGCCCGGGTCTCCTTGCCCGCGTCGTCGAACAGGCACAGCTCGACGGCCTCGGCACCGCCCGCCCACAGCGCGAAGTTGGTCCCGGCCACCCCGTCCGGGCCCACCCGGAAGCGGGCGCCCAGCGGAGTGGGCGCACCGGGCCACACGGGCATGCCCGGCGTCCGGCGCGGCGCACCGTTCAGTAGGAGGGCCCCCGGCCCTTCGGCGGCCCGCTCCTGAGCCACTGCCTCACGCTCGGCTGCGCTGCTGGACACCCTTGGCCTCCCACGGCTCGCTGGACGACGTGCAAACGGGCATGCAAGACCCCGGCAGCGGCTCCCCGTCGCGTCGTCCTCCCCACTGTTCTGCCCAGCGCTTGGCTCGCACTCACGTTTCCCCGGAGCGTGCCCGGTCGTTGGGCTCCTCGTGAGGCACGTACAAGGGCGCGCACGGCGCGCGGGGGCCGCACTGGCCGCCGTACTGACATGGGCAGGACTGCTGGCCGGAGCCGCCGGCTGCACGTCGGAGACGACCGGAGGGGCCGGCCTCGGCGGGCTCGGCAAACCCCGGGCACCCGAGGAGGTGATCCGTGTCTTCCCGGACGACGGCAGCCGGGGGGTGAAGCCCGACGCGAAGCTGCGGGTGGGGGTGCCCAGCGGGCGCCTGGAGTCGGTGCGGGTCGTCAAGTCGCAGGACGCGCAGGAGACCCCGGTCCCCGGGCAGATCTCCGCCGACGGACTGCGCTGGGAACCCGACGACCGGCACCTGGCGCTGGCCGCCCGCTACACCGTCGACGTGGTGGCGCTGGACGGCCACGGCCGCCGCTCCGCCCGGCACACCACCTTCACCACCCACGTCCCCGAGGAGCGGTTCATCGGGTACGTCTCCCCGGAGAACCGCTCCACGGTCGGCACCGGAATGATCGTCTCCCTGGAGTTCAACCGGGAGATCGAGAACCGCGCCGCCGTGGAACGCGCCGTCCACGTCACCGCCCGCCCGGCCGTCGAGATCCGCCCGCACTGGTTCGGCAAGGGCCGCCTCGACTTCCGCCCCGAGCGGTACTGGAAGCCCGGCACCCAGGTCACCGTCTCCCTCAAGCTCCGTGACGTGGAGGGCGCGCCGGGGGTCTACGGCCTGCAGTACAAGACGTTCTCCTTCACCGTCGGCCGCCACCAGGTCTCCACCGTCGACGCGGCCGCGCACACCATGGAGGTCCGGCGCGACGGCGACCTGCTCGCCACCGTGCCGATCACGGCGGGCGCCCCGAAGACCACCACCTACAACGGCAAGATGGTCGTCACCGAGATGCTCGAGGTGACCCGGATGAACGGCGCCACGGTCGGCTTCACCGACGACGACGGCAAGGGCGAGTACGACATCCCGGACGTCCCGCACGCCATGCGGCTGACCGAGTCCGGCACCTTCCTGCACGGCAACTACTGGGCGCCGCACGCCTTCGGGAAGGTCAACGTCAGCCACGGCTGCGTGGGCCTGAGGGACGTCAAGGGCGGCGGCTCGGACACCCCGGCGGGCTGGTTCTTCGACCGGAGCCTGATCGGGGACGTGGTCGAGGTCGTCCGCAGCAAGGACAAGAAGGTCGCTCCCGACAACGGCCTGGGCGGCTGGAATATGGGCTGGAAGGACTGGAAGGCCGGAAGTGCGGTGAAGTAACAGGACAGGGGGGCCACTCGACGCACGTTTCCGTCGAAGTCGGTACTGAACTCGGTACGGAACGGTGACAATCCAGGGGCGCCGCGCCGGATGACCTTGTGGTTAATATGCGCCGAGCGCCTGGCAGACGCGCGGGGGCGGGGGCCTGACCAGGCCCGGCGAGGGGAGAGAAGGACTTGAACGTGCGACCGATATCGGGGGCGTCGGTTGACGCGCGCAGGAGGATCACGGCCGTGCTCGCCGGAGGTCTGCTGCTGGCCGTCACCGCGTGCGGTGGCGGCTCGGACTCGGGCTCCGGCGACGGCAAGGGCAAGGGCGGTGACTCCGGTGCCGCGCAGAGCGGGCCGTCGCAGGCCGTGGTCTCCATAGCCCCGAAGGACGGCGCCGAGTCCGTCGACACCAGCGGCGCCCTCAAGGTCAGCGCGAGCAAGGGCAAGCTCTCCGAAGTCGTCGTCAAGGACGGCAAGGGCGAGGCGATACCCGGGAAGATCACCGACGGGGGCGCGAGCTGGACGCCGTCCACCCACCTCGCCGCCGCCACGAAGTACACCGTCCACGCGGTCGCCAAGGACTCCGAGGGCCGCGAGGCCGCCGAGGACTCCAGCTTCACCACGCTCACCCCCGAGCACACCTTCCTCGGCACCTTCACCCCGGAGGACGGCTCCAAGGTCGGCGTGGGCATGCCCTTC
Organism: Streptomyces sp. NPDC002779; assembly: GCF_042888685.1. Lineage (NCBI taxonomy): Bacteria > Bacillati > Actinomycetota > Actinomycetes > Kitasatosporales > Streptomycetaceae > Streptomyces > Streptomyces sp. NPDC002779. Next base: position 267,944 of record NZ_JBIAQC010000001.1, on the reverse strand, counting down.
TCGCTCCGCTTCGACCGGGGCATCACCAACCCGGACGACGTCGAGAAGGCCGTACGGATCAGGACCGAGCCCGCCGTGGACGTCCAGGGCCACTGGTTCGGCAACGACCGCCTCGACTTCCGCCCCGAGAAGTACTGGAAGGAAGGCACCAAGGTCACCGTCGACCTCGATCTCGACGGCGTCGAGGGCCGGGACGGCGTCTACGGCAAGCAGGACAAGACCGTCTCCTTCACCATCGGCCGCGACCAGGTCTCCGTCGTCGATGTGAAGACCAAGAAGATGAAGGTCATGCAGGACGGCAAGGTCGTCAAGACCCTCCCGGTCACCACCGGCAAGCCCGGTTACGACACCTGGAACGGCCAGATGGTCATCACCGAGAAGTTCGTCGAGACCCGGATGAACGGCGACACGGTCGGCTACGACGGCGAGTACGACATCGACGACGTCCCGCACGCCATGCGCCTGAGCCAGTCCGGCACCTTCATCCACGGCAACTACTGGGGCGGCGACGCCTTCGGCAACTACAACGCCAGCCACGGTTGCGTCGGCCTGCGCGATGTGAAGGGTGCCTGGGACAAGGGGACCCCGGCCGCCTGGTTCTTCAACCACTCCATGATCGGCGACGTCGTCGTCGTGAAGAACTCCGACGACGCGACCATCGCCCCGGACAACGGCCTCAACGGCTGGAACATGTCCTGGGAGGAGTGGACGAAGTAGCGGGGCCGGTCTTCTGCGCGAGGGTTAGTCACCGTTAACCTGCGGAGCATGACCGTGAATCTCGAAGTCGCCGACGGCGTGGGCACGCTCCGCCTGGACCGCCCCCCGATGAACGCGCTGGACGTCGCCACCCAGGACCGCCTCAAGGAACTCGCCGAGGAGGCGAGCCGCCGGGAGGATGTGCGCGCGGTGGTGATCTACGGCGGCGAGAAGGTGTTCGCGGCCGGCGCGGACATCAAGGAGATGCAGGCCATGGACCACACGGCCATGGTGCTGCGCTCCCGCGCCCTGCAGGACTCCTTCACCGCCGTGGCCCGGATCCCCAAGCCGGTGGTCGCGGCGGTCACCGGCTACGCCCTCGGCGGTGGCTGCGAGCTGGCCCTGTGCGCGGACTTCCGGATCGCCGCGGAGAACGCGAAGCTGGGCCAGCCCGAGATCCTGCTCGGTCTGATTCCGGGCGCGGGCGGCACCCAGCGGCTGTCCCGGCTGGTGGGCCCCTCCAAGGCGAAGGACCTCATCTTCACCGGCCGGATGGTCAAGGCGGACGAGGCGCTGACCATGGGTCTGGTGGACCGCGTGGTCCCCGCCGAGGAGGTGTACACCGCCGCGCACGCCTGGGCCGCGAAGCTCGCGCAGGGCCCGGCGATCGCGCTGCGCGCCGCGAAGGAGTCCATCGACACCGGCCTGGAGACGGACATCGACACCGGTCTGGCGGTGGAACGCAACTGGTTCGCGGGCCTGTTCGCCACGGCGGACCGGGAGACCGGGATGCGCAGCTTCGTGGAGGACGGCCCGGGCAAGGCCAAGTTCCTCTGATGTACTGCGCCGAATACCGCGGAACCTCTTGCAATTGACGCGATGTCTCATCCGGGTCCCTCGATGGGACGGTTTATGGGAGCCTTAACGCAGCCTTAAGCCTGTCGTGTCGAGGAGGCCCGTCGATTGCCGCCACCAGATCCTTCGCCGCAGGTCAGAGGGGTCGTGAAGGGCTCCGAATTGCCTTTGGCATATGCCGATCGACCCTCGCGGAACAGTGGATTCCGGGGAGCGGATTCCGCAGGAACGGCTCCGGAAGGTGCTCTGGGCGGCCATGATGGTGGCATGGCGGGGCTGGAGGGCATGGAACAGCCGCGGGGACACGGCCGTGCGACCGCGGCGCGCTGGTCGCCGGCGGTCGAGGACGAACACGCCGTGAAGGCGCTGGAGTTGTTCGGCAACCCGACGGAGGCGGAAGTCCGGCTCGCGTCCCTCCCGGAATCCGCGGCGACCGCCCGCCGACTGGCCCAGGTGGTCGTCCTGCGTCAGTGGGGCCTGACGGCGAAGATGACGGAAGACGCGGTCTTACTCGTCTCGGAACTGGTGGGGAACGCGGTACGCCACACCGGGGCCCGGGTCTTCGGCCTCCGGATGCGCCGGCGCCGCGGCTGGATCCGTATCGAGGTCCGTGATCCGTCGCGGGGCCTGCCGTGTCTGATGCCGGTCCAGGAGCTGGACCTCAGCGGCCGGGGCCTGTTCCTGGTGGACAAACTGGCGGACCGCTGGGGAGTCGATCTGCTGCCCCGGGGCAAGACGACCTGGTTCGAGATGAGGGTCGCGGACCGCTGACGTAAGGGTGGCGGAGGCGAAATACCCGAAATTCACCCATAACCCCCTTAAATAGGGCGGGTGACCCAGACCGATCGCCGGACGGTCCTCCAAGCAGCCGCCGGCCTAGTCACCGCGGCGGCCCTCACGGCCGCCTGCACCGCCCCCACCGGCGCCCTCGCCCCCCGCAGCGCGCCCCGGCCCCTCACCGCCCCCACCCCCCGCCGCATCCCGGGCCACCCCGCCCACCTCACCCACGGCCCCCGGCACCGCCTCCGGGTGGCCCTCACCTTCCACGGCAACGGCGATCCTCGCACCGCCGAAGCCGTCCTGCGGGCCGCCGAACGGCAGGGCGCCCACCTCACGGTCCTGGCCGTGGGCAGCTGGCTGGACGCCAACCCCCGGCTCGCCCGCCGCATCCTCGACGCCGGCCACGACCTCGGCAACCACACCCAGCGCCACCTCGACATCAACGCGATGCCGGAGGCGGAGGCCCGCGCCGAGATCACCGACTGCGCCGCACGCCTGCGACGCCTCACCGGCTCCATCGGCACCTGGTTCCGCCCCTCCCGCGCGGCCCGGGCCTCCCCCCGGGTCGCCCGCCTGGCCCGCGAGGCCGGCTACCCCCAGGTCCTCTCCTACGACGTCGACTCCCTCGACTTCACCGGCCCCGGGCCCGCCGCCCTCACCCGCACCCTCGCCACCGGGATCCGCCCCGGCTCGATCGTGAGCCTGCACTTCGGCTACGACGACACCGTCGCCGCCCTCCCCGCCGTACTCGACGACCTCGACCGCCGCGGACTGACCGCCGTCACCACCACGGAGCTGTTCAGCTGATGCACCACCACCTTGTGAAGGCCACCCTGATCGCGGGCGCCGCCCTCGCCACGCTCGCCGCCTGCGGCACCGAGACCCGGGAGCGGACCGAGGCCGCCGGCACCGGGGCCGCCGTCCCCGCCCCGCCGAAGCAGAGACCCGTCCAGGGGCTGCCCGGGATGCCCCCGGTGCTGGACCCGCAGGACGTCTACGCCGCCGACCGCCCCAACAAGCTCTCCCCGGTGGTGAAGGACTTCCCGAGCCGGGTCTACGTCCCCAACACCGAGTCCGACACGGTCTCCGTCATCGACCCCAAGACGTACGAGATCATCGACACGATCCCGGTCGGCCGCCAGCCCCAGCACGTCGTGCCCTCCTGGGACATGAAGACGCTGTGGGTCAACAACAACCGCGGCCACACGCTCACCCCCATCGACCCGAAGACCGGCAAGGCGGGCAAGGAGGTGGAGGTGCACGACCCGTACAACCTCTACTTCACGCCCAACGGCAAGTACGCCGTGGTCATGGCCTCCCTCGACCGTGAGCTGGTCTTCCGCGACCCGCACACCATGAAGGAGGTCAAGACCGAGCCGGTCAGCTGCTACGGCGTCAACCACGCCGACTTCTCGGCCGACGGCAAGTACTTCATCGTCTCCTGCGAGTTCAGCGGTGAGCTGCTGAAGGTCGACACCGAGAAGATGAAGGTGATCGGGCAGCAGAAGCTCCCCTTCACCGGCGCCATGCCGCAGGACGTCAAGATCTCCCCGGACGGCAAGAAGTTCTACATCGCCGACATGATGGCCGACGGCATGTGGGTGCTGGACGGCAAGACCTTCGGCAAGCCGAAGCTGCTGCCCACCGGCAAGGGCTGCCACGGCCTGTACATCAGCCGCGACTCGCGCGAGATGTACGTCTCCAACCGCGGTGAGGGGTCGGTGTCCGTCTTCGACTTCGCCCGGAACAAGCTCACCAAGAAGTGGCATCTGCCCGACGGCGGGAGCCCCGACATGGGCGGGGTCTCGGCGGACGGCAAGGTCCTGTGGCTGTCGGGACGTTACGACGGCGAGGTGTACGCCATCGACACCCGCACCGGCGCCCAGCTCGCCCGCATCCCGGTCGGCAGCGGCCCGCACGGGCTCGCGGTGTACCCGCAGCCGGGCCGCTACTCGCTCGGCCACACCGGCATCTTCCGCTGACACGCCGCCTTGCGGGTGAACGTCCACCACGCGCCGCCGCGGAACCGGAATCGTGCTCTCCATGATCACGCCTTCCCTGCGGCGGCGCGCCGCGTCCGTCGTCCTGTCCCTGGCCGCGGTGTTCGCCACCACCGCGGCCACCGCGCCCGCGAACACCCCTGCTCCGGCGGACTGTCCCGTCCAGTTCGACGACCCGGTCAAGGCCGCCGCCGACCGCCGCGTCGACGTCGGCCGCATCACCCCCGAGCCGGTCTGGCGTACGGCCTGCGGCACCCTCTACCGCGTCGACAGCCGTGGCCCCTCGACCGTCTTCGAGGAGGGCTTCAAGCCCAAGGACGTCATGAACGGCCAGTACGACATCAAGCAGTACGTCCTCGTCAACCAGCCCTCGCCGTACGTGTCCACGACCTACGACCACGACCTGTACAAGAAGTGGTGGAAGTCCGGCTGGAACTACTACATCGACGCTCCCGGCGGCATCGACGTCAACAGGACCATCGGCGACACCCACAAATGGGCCGACCAGGTCGAGGTGGCCTTCCCCGGCGGCATCGACCGGAAGTACATCATCGGCGTCTGCCCGGTGAACAAGACGACCAAGGTCGAGATCATGAGCGGCTGCGAGAGCAACCCGCACTACGAGTCCTGGCACTGAGCAGCAGCTCCGAGCCGACGGGACGGTAACCGGCCGCCTGGAACGCCCGCATGCTGCGGGCGTTCCCCGCGGAGATCTGCGCCCACACCGGCTCACCACCGCTCAACTGCCGCGCACAGCGGGCCAGTTCCCGCCCCAGCCCCCGATGCCGTACGTCGTCCCCCACCTCGACCGCCACCTCCAGCCGCCCCGCCACCCCGCGCCCGAGGACCAGCACACCGCCCTGCGCGGCCCGCACCCGCACCTCGTCGCGCCGCCCGCGGGAACTCGCCACCCTCGGATGGCCGGGGTCGTCGATCCCGGTCAGGGGCAGCGCCGGCTCACCCGGCAGGGCGGAGGCCACCGTCATCACGTCGATCGTGTCGCTGCCGCGTCCCGTGCGGTCCATGAGGGCCGCGAGGAACCGCGCGTTCATGGTCGCGGCGAGGGCGTCGCAGTCGAGGGCGCGCAGGGTCGCGTACACCCAGTCCGGATCCTCGTCGGTCGCGATCACGGAGTGCGCGGTGAAGGCGAACACCCCCGCGTCCCGGGGAGAGGGCTGGGGGACCACCGTCGTGCCGCCGTCCGGGGCCGGGAAGATGCCGTGGGCCGCCGCGTCGAATATGTCCCGCAATGTCTCCATCACCGTGCTCCTCGACTCTTCGCACACCGGGCGCCGCGGTGCGGGCTCGGCGTGCCGGTTAATCTGACCTTCGTCAGTAGGACAGCAGGACCTGGCAAGGTACGACGAAGGGGCGGATCGGTGGCGGACATCGACGAGGCACGCAAGCAGTTCGAGCGGATCGACACGGACGGTGACGGCTTCATCACCGCGGCCGAGTTCAAGACCGCTATGGCCCAGGGCGGCGACTGGAACGTCACCGAGTCCGTCGCGGAGGCCGTCATCAAGTCCCGCGACCTCAACGGCGACAAGCTGCTGTCGTTCGACGAGTTCTGGTCCTACGTGGGCAAGTGACGCGTGCGGCAAGGGGGGCGCGCCCGCTGGGCCGCCCCTTTTTCCGTCCGCTTCAGCAGCCCCGGCTTGTCCGTCCGCTTCACGAGACCCTGCGCCGGTACTGTCCCGGCGCCACTCCGAACTCCCGCTTGAACGCCTTGGCGAACGCGAACTCCGAGGTGTAGCCGGCGCGTTGGGCGACCAGTCGGAGCGGGGCGCCGTCCTCGCGCAGCAGCCGCCCCGCCGTCGTCATGCGCCACCAGGTCAGATACGTCAGCGGCGGCGTCCCCACCAGTGCCGTGAACCGGCGGGCGAAGGCCGCGCGGGACAGGCCGCCGCGGGCGCCGAGTTCCGCCACCGTCCAGGGGTGGGACGGGTCGCCGTGGATGGCGCGCAGGGCCGCCGTGACCGCCGGGTCGGCGAGGGCGGCCGCCCAGCCCGTGGGGTGCCCGTCGGCCCGTGCCTCCCCCTGCCACCAGGCGCGCAGGAGGTACAGCAGCAGGGTGTCCAGCAGCGAGGTCACGATGGTGTCCGAGCCCGGCCGCGGCTCCGCCAGTTCCGCGCCCAGCAGTTCCACCGCCGCCCGCAGCGAACGGTGCGTGCCGACGCGGGCGGGCAGATGCACCACCTCCGGCAGCTCGGTGAGCAGGGGGTGGGCGCGGGAGCGGTCCAGCAGATAGGCGCCGCACAGCATGACCGTGGTCGGCGGGCCCGACCCGACCGGATCGGGCGGCAGTTCGGGCCAGGTGCCGTCGTCCTGGAGCCGCACCTCCCGCATCGGTACGTCCAGGGCGCTGGCCACCCCGTGTCCGCACCCGCTCGCCAGGAACACCACGTCCCCCGGCCCGAGTTCGACCGGTTCGCTCTCGGCGGGGACCAGCCAGGCCGATCCTCTGAGCAGTACGTGGAACCCGGCGCCGGCCGAGGCCTCGAAGCGCAGGCCCCAGGGCCCGTACATGTCGTTGCGCGAGGAGTGCGGTCGCCCGGTGCGCATGGCGGCGACCGCGTCGCTGAGGACATCCATGTCCGTACGGTAGCCCTCCGGTCAAGGGGTGAGACGAACGGACATGAAGGGAGGACCGGCGGACATGGATCGTCTCCGGCACCGCCCGTACCGTCGATGCCATGCCAACGACCGCACGCACCGTGCTCTTTCACGACCTCGGCGGACCCGACGTCCTGACGATCGAGGACGCGGCCGTCCCCGATCCCGGCCCGGGTGAAGTCGCCCTGCGCGTGGAGGCGCTGGGCCTCAACCGCGCCGAAGCCCTTTTCCGCGCCGGGACTTACTACTACCAGCCCACACTTCCCGCCTCCCGCCTCGGCTACGAGGCCTCCGCCGTCGTCGAGGCGGTCGGCGAGGGCGTCACCGAACTCGCCGTCGGTGACCTGGTGATGACCGGCCCCGGTATCGAGATGAGCGCCCAGGGCGTGTACGCCGAGCGGCTCGTCCTGCCCGGGTCCGCCGTCGTCCGGCGCCCCGCCTCCGTCGACGCGGTGACCGGGGCCGCCGCCTGGATGACGTACAGCACCGCCTACGGGGCCCTGCTGGAGACCGCCGGGCTCAAGCCCGGGGACCATGTGCTCGTCACCGGCGCCTCCAGCGGCGTGGGCACGGCCGCCGTCCAGGTCGCCCGGCGCATCGGTGCGATCCCGATCGCCACCACCCGGACCGAGGCCAAGCGCCAGCAGCTGCTCGACGTGGGGGCGGCCGAGGTGATCGTCACCGGGGATGCCGTAGGGGACGCGGTCGCCGCGGAGGTCAAGCAGCTCACCGGCGGCCGGGGCGTCGAGGTGGTCTTCGACGGGATCGGCGGCCAGGGCTTCGGCGCCCTAACCTCCTCGCTCGTGCCCGGCGGATGCGTCGTGCTCTACGGCTGGCTGGACGGCCGTCCCGCCGAGATCCCCTTCAACTGGCCCTTCACGATCCACACGTACGCCAACATGGCCTTCACCGACACGGGCGACGGCCGCCGCCGCGCCACCGCCTTCGTCGACGCCGGTCTCGCCGACGGCGGCTTCCGGCCGGTCGTGGCGGAGGTCTTCGAGGGGCTCGACACCATCCAGGACGCCCACCGTCTGATGGAGTCGAACCGGCATACCGGCAAGATCGTCGTACGGCTCTGAGAGCGGCGGTCCACCGAGGAATAGCCGCAACGGCCGCGAGGTTGACGCCCGACAGCAGAAGAATGCACGTGCATTTACCTTGGGAAGGGCTGACATGAAGATCGGCATCATCGGCGCGGGTCAGATCGGCGGCAACCTCACCCGGCGGCTGACCGCCCTCGGCCACGAGGTCTCCGTCGCCAACTCACGCGGGCCGCACACCCTCGATGAACTGGCCACGGAGACCGGGGCGAGGGCGGTCCGGGTGGAGGAGGCCGCGCGCGGCGCCGAGATCGTCGTGATCACCATCCCGGTCAAGGCCGTACCGGACCTGCCGGCGGGCCTGCTCGCCGAGGTGGCGGAGGGCGTCGCCGTCATCGACACCGGGAACTACTACCCGAAGCAGCGGGACGGGAGGATCGCCGGGATCGAGGACGAGGGCCTGACGGAGAGCCGCTGGACGGAACGGCAGATCGGCCACCCGGTGATCAAGGCGTTCAACGGCACCTACGCCCAGGACCTCCTGGACCGCCACCGCCCGGCCGGCGACCCCGACCGGATGGCCCTGCCGGTGGCCGGCGACGACGAGGCGGCGAAGGCGAAGGTCCGCGCCCTGATCGACGAACTCGGCTACGACACGGTCGACTCGGGCGGGATCGACGACTCCTGGCGCCAGCAGCCCGACGCCCCCGTCTACGGTCTGCGGGCCGGCGTCGAGGAGGTCGCCAAGGCCCTGGCGGAAGCGTCCCCGCACCGCAAGCCGGAGTTCCGGGCCTGAGCCGTCGCTCGGCGGCGACGACCCCCTCTGATCACACCTCGTCGGCCCACTCGCGCAGCGCCGCCCTGCTCGCGAAGTCGGCGACGTTCCGGTCCAGGGGGTCGTCGGTGTACTGGTGGAAGCGCCACTTCGCCTTGATGCGGGGCTTGCCCGCGGTGACGTAGTCGGCGATCCACAGGCCGTCGCCGGCGTAGGAGGTGCGGTCGATGTTGAGCCAGAAATTCCGGTTGCAGTACAGCACGACCGGGTTGTTCGGCCGCAGCTCCTTCACCTTGCGGATGAACAGGTCCTTCTCCGCGTTGGACGCGTGGGTGCCGTCGCTGGTGGTCTCCCAGTCGACGGCGAGGATGTCGCCCGCCTTCTCCGGGGCGTGCTTGACGAAGTACTGCGCCTGGGCCGTGAGGTTGCCCGGCCACAGGAAGTGGTAGAAGCCGACCACCAGTCCCGCCTCGCGGGCACGCTTGGTCTGGGCCGCCAGTTTGGGGTTGACGTACGAACGCCCCTCCGTCGCCTTGACGAAGACGAAGGAGAGGCCGTCCGTGTCATAGGCCGACGACTGGTACGAGCTGACGTCAATGCCGCGAAGCATCGTGGACTCCCTGAAGTGTGCGTGGGGGGACGGGAGTTGTTGATGCCCCGGTTGCCGGGCCTTGACCCTTGGTCTCGGACCGCTGGCCCCGCACGGCCGCGGGGACGAACCGTCGCTCAGGCCGCCGACACCAGTCGTGCCGCCACGGATCGCGCGGTCTCCAGCGCGCCGGCGCGGTCCGCGCCGGGCTGGCCGAGCACCACCCGGGTGCTCAACCCGTCGAGCAGGGCCAGCAGTACGGAGGCCACGGCCGCGGTGTCGAGTCCGGCGGCGAAACGGCCCTGCTGCACGCCCTTGGCGAGGAGTGACTCGAGGTCCTCCTGCCAGCTGACGTCGATCTCGGCCTGCGCCGCGCGCAACTGCTCGTTCGCCCCCGTCCGCGCCCACAGCTCGATCCAGAGGGTCCAGCGCGGGTCCCGCGGGCCGACGGGAAGGTAGAGCTCCAGGAAGAGGGCGAGTTTGCGCTCGACGGTGACCCGGCGCGCCAGCAGGGCCCGCCGCTCCTCGGCCAGCACGTTCTCGCTCCAGCGCAGCGCCTCCAGCAGCAGCCGGTCCTTGTTGCCGAAGTAGTAGAGGATGTGCCCGCCGCTGGTGCCGAGGCGCTTGGCCAGGGCGGACATGGTGAGCGTCGCCAGCCCGTCCTCGGCGATGGCCGCCATCGCCTCCTTCAGCATCCGTTCCCGGGCGTCGTGCCCATCGCGTCGTCGCGCAGTCGTCGCCACGTCGCCCCTCCTCTTCGCTACGGCTGGAGACGACCTTAGCCGCCGTTTTCCGCAGAGGTCTTGACGGCAGCGCCTCCGTCCGCGCATCTTGAATGCCGTTCTAACTTCTAGAACGGCATTCAAACCAGCGTGGCCGTCCGGTGACGCGCGGGGATGAGAGGTGGGCCGTATGGCTCAGCAGGACGCGGGTGTGGCACCAGCCGACGGGAACGCCTCCACCGACCAGGTCTTCCAGGTGGAGAAGCACGGCATCGACCCCATCCCCGTGGCGGAGCGCCACGGCAGCGCGAAAGATCTGTTCTGGCTCTGGTTCGGTTCCAACCTCACGTTCACGTACGTCATCAACGGCGCCCTGGCCGTGGCCTTCGGCCTGTCCTTCTGGCAGGCAACCTTCGTCGTCGTCGCCGGTGGCCTGGCGTTCTTCGCGATCAGCGCGGCGGGCCTGAGCGGCGTTCGCACCGGAACCGCCACCCTCGTCGTCTCCCGCGCGGCGTTCGGCGTACGCGGCAACTGGCCGGCCGGGATGCTCAACTGGGTGGTCAGCATCGGCTACACCATCGTGAACACGGTCGTCGGCGTGCTCGCTCTGGAAGCCTTCTTCGCCGACCTCGGATGGGCGTCGAACGACGCCGGACGGGCTCTGGCGCTCCTGATCACGCTGGCGCTGACGTTCGCGGTCACGCTCTGGGGGCACGCCACGGTCCAGTTCGCCGAGCGCTGGATCGCGTACGTCCTCGCCGCAGGCTTCGCCGTGCTCCTCGTCTTCCTGCTGCCCGGCACCGAGACCGGCGCCACCACGGCCGCCGCGCCCGGTGCCGCCGGATGGAGCCTGGCCTTCGTCGTGATGCTGGCCGGGCCGTTCAGCTACGTCCCCATGCCGGCCGACTACACCCGCTATCTGCCGACCACGACCTCGCTGCGGTCGCTGACCTGGTACGGGGCCCTGGGAGGCTTCGTCTCGTCCGTCGCCCTGGGCGTGGCCGGGGTGGCCGCAGCCACCCAGACGGACATGACCGACGCCGTGGCGGGCACGGAGGCACTGCTGCCGGGCTGGTTCCAGCCGCTCTTCCTCGCCCTCGTCCTCGGCGGCTCCGTGACCAACTCGATCATCACGCTCTACTCGTCGAGCCTGAACCTCCAGGTCCTCGGCGTCCCCTGGAGCCGCTCCCAGGCCATCCTCATCAGCGCGGCCGTCACAGCCGCGGGATCGCTCTACGCGCTCTTCCTCACCGACTTCACCAGCTCGCTGCTGTCCTTCCTCTCCCTGCTGATCATCGTGTTCGCGCCCTGGGGCGGCGTGTTCCTCGCGGACATGCTGATGCGCCGCTGCCGCTACGACGCACCGGCTCTGCACGCGGGACGGGACGGCGGCTACTGGTACCGGTCCGGCCACCACCCCGCCGGTATGGCAGCCCTCCTCGCGGGCATGGCCTTCGCCGCGCTCACCTGCGACTCGGAACTGTGGACCGGGCCGCTGGTGGCCCCGCTGGGCGGAGCCGACCTGACCCTCCTCGGCTCCCTCGTCTCCGGCGGCGTGTACTGGGTCCTCGCCCGGCGCACGGTCGTCCCGCACACATCCCTCGGCTGAGCCGCGGCCGCGCGCCGCACACTCCGCTCCGCGCGGAGGTCTCCACACCCGAATCACCGCACCACCAACGGAGTTCCCTCACATGCCCCTGGCCTCACACCCCGCAGACCTTCTCGTGCGCAACGCCCGGATCCACACCGTCGACCCGGCGCTCCCCGAAGCGCAGGCCCTGGCGGTGTCCGGCGGCCGGATCGCCTGGCTCGGCTCCGACGCCGACGCCGCGGAATGGACCGGACCGCGCACACAGGTGATCGACGCCGCGGGGAAGCTGGTCCTGCCAGGGTTCATCGACGCGCACAACCACGTCCGGCTCGGCTCCGACGACGCCTGCGTGCAGCTCGCCGGCGCCGCCACGCTCGACGAGGTCCACGCCCGCATCCGCGCCTGGCACACGGCCGGCTCCGACGCGCCGTGGATCGAGGCGGAAGCCTTCGACTACTCGGCGATCCCCGGCGGTCGCATGCCCAGTGCCGCCGACCTCGATCCGGTCACGGGTGACGTGCCCGCCTTCGTCCTGAGCTACGACGTGCACACCGCGTGGGTGAACACCGCCGCCCTGCGGCGGCTCGGCATCGACCGGGACCACACCCATCTGCCCTTCGGGGAGGCGGTCACCGACCCTGCCACGGGCGAACCGACCGGCTTCATCAGGGACTTCGCCGTCAAGGGCCTCTCCCGAGACGGTCACCGTGCCCTGCGGGAACTCGGCCTGCCCTGGGCCTCGGCCGACCGCCAGTACGGACGGCTCACCGCATCCCTGGACGACGCCATCGCCTTCGGCATCACCACCGTCGTCGAACCGCAGAACTCGCTCGACGACCTCGCGCTGTTCGACCGCGCCCGCGCCGAGGGCCGGCTCAGGTCCCGGATCGTCGCGGCACTGTTCCATCCGCGTGGCACCACGGACGCCGACCTCGACGACTTCGCCGCCGCCGCACGCAGGTACGCGGACGACCGGCTGCACGTCGGCCCCCTCAAGCTCTACATCGACGACGTCGTCGAACCACGAACGGCGGCCCTTCTCGAACCGTACGCGGGCTGCCGCCACCACCGCGGCGACACCTTCTACCCGCCCGAGGAGTTCGCGGCCCTGCTGGCGAAGCTGGACGCGCGCGGCTTCCAGTGCTTCGTGCACGCGACCGGCGACCGCGGCATCAGGACCGTCCTGGACGCCGTCGAACACACCCGCACGGTCAACGGGCCGCGAGACGCCCGGCATCAGGTGGTCCACGTCGAGTGCCTCGACCCCGCGGACACACCGCGCTTCACCGAACTCGGCGTCGTCGCGTGCATGCAGCCACGCCACGCCGCCCCCGAGATCGCGGGTCCCGGGAAGGACTGGGCCGAGAACGTCGGTGCCGGACGCTGGCACAAGGCGTGGCCGCTGCGCAGCCTGCACGACGCAGGCGCCGTACTCGCTCTCTCCAGCGACTGGAACGTGGCCGAGATGGACCCGATGGTCGGCATCTACACCGCCGTCACACGGCGTCCGCTGGGTGGCGGAGAGCCCTGGATGCCCGAGGAGACGATCAGCGTGGAGACCGCGGTCCACGGCTACACGATGGGCTCCGCGTACGCCAATTTCCTGGAACACGACCGGGGGTCACTGACGGTGGGGAAAGCGGCCGACTTCGTGATCCTCTCCCGGGACATCCTGCGCTCGGCGCCGGAGGACATACCGGGCACCGTCGCGGAGACCGTGGTGGTCGGCGGCCGGGTCGAGCACGGGTGATCTGCCTCGTGGCCAGGACGAACCCTCAGCATTCGATGATGTTGACCGCCAGCCCGCCCCGCGCCGTCTCCTTGTACTTCACGCTCATGTCGGCGCCGGTGTCCTTCATGGTCTTGATGACCTTGTCCAGGGACACCTTGTGCGAGCCGTCGCCGCGCATCGCCATCTTCGCCGCCGTGACCGCCTTCACCGCGGCCATGCCGTTGCGCTCGATGCACGGGATCTGGACCAGGCCGCCGACCGGGTCGCAGGTCAGGCCCAGGTTGTGCTCCATGCCGATCTCGGCCGCGTTCTCCACCTGCTCCGGGGAGCCGCCCAGCACCTCCGCGAGGGCTCCCGCCGCCATCGAGCAGGCCGAGCCCACCTCGCCCTGGCAGCCGACCTCGGCGCCGGAGATGGAGGCGTTCTCCTTGAAGAGCATGCCGATCGCGCCGGCGGCGAGCAGGAACCGGACCACGCCGTCCTCGTCCGCGCCCGGCACGAAGTTGATGTAGTAGTGCAGGACCGAGGGGATGATGCCCGCGGCGCCGTTCGTCGGGGCCGTGACCACCCGCCCGCCCGCCGCGTTCTCCTCGTTCACCGCCATCGCGTAGAGCGTGAGCCACTCCATCGCGTGCGCCAGCGGGTCCCCCTCGGCCCGCAGCTGGCGCGCCGACACCGCGGCCCTGCGGCGCACCCGCAGCCCGCCCGGCAGGATCCCCTCCCGGGACATGCCGCGCGCCACGCACGCCTGCATCACCCGCCAGATCTCCAGCAGGCCCGCGCGGATCTCCTCCTCCGTGCGCCAGGCCCGCTCGTTCTCCAGCATCAGCGAGGAGATCGAAAGACCCGTCTCCTTCGTCAGCCGCAGCAGCTCGTCACCGGTGCGGAAGGGGTACTTCAGCACCGTGTCGTCGAGCTTGATCCGGTCGGCGCCCACCGCCTCCTCGTCCACGACGAAGCCGCCGCCGACCGAGTAGTACGTCTTCGCGATCAGCTCGGCGCCCTGGGCGTCGTACGCCCGGATCGTCATGCCGTTCGCGTGGTACGGCAGCGCCTCGCGCCGGTGCAGCACCAGGTCGTCGTCGAAGGAGAACGCGATCTCGTGCTCGCCCAGCAGCGACAGCCGCCCCGTGGACTTGATCGACTCGACCCGCTCGTCCGCGCCCTCCACGTCCACCGTGCGCGGCGAGGCCCCCTCCAGCCCGAGCAGCACCGCCTTCGGCGTGCCGTGGCCGTGCCCGGTCGCGCCCAGGGAGCCGTACAGCTCGCAGCGGACCGAGGTGACGCCCTCCAGCAGCCCTTCGTTGCGCACGCGGCGGGCGAACATGCGGGCCGCACGCATCGGGCCGACCGTGTGGGAGCTCGACGGGCCGATGCCGATCGAGAACAGGTCGAAGACCGAGATGGCCACGGGAACTCCTCCAAAAAAGGGTGGGGGCACACGTCCTCGGGTGCCCCCACCAGGGAACTACTACTTGCTCAGGCCGGGGTACAGCGGGTGCTTGTCGGCCAGGGCCCGGACCCGGGCCTTCAGCGCCTCCGCGTCGTAGGACGGCTTCAGCGCCTGTGCGATCACGTCCGCGACCTCGGCGAAGTCCTCGGCGGTGAAGCCGCGGGTGGCCAGGGCGGGCGTGCCGATCCGCAGACCAGAGGTGACCATCGGCGGACGCGGGTCGTTCGGGACGGCGTTGCGGTTGACCGTGATCCCGACCTCGTGGAGGCGGTCCTCGGCCTGCTGTCCGTCCAGCTCGGACTCGCGCAGGTCCACCAGGAGCAGGTGGACGTCGGTGCCGCCGGACAGGACGTTGACCCCGGCCTCGCGGGCGTCGGCCGCCGTGAGCCGCTCGGCGAGGATGCGCGCACCCTCCACCGTACGCCGCTGCCGCTCCTTGAAGTCCTCCGAGGCGGCGACCTTGAAGGAGACCGCCTTGGCCGCGATCACGTGCTCCAGGGGACCGCCCTGGAAGCCGGGGAAGACGGCGGAGTTCAGCTTCTTCGCGAACTCCTTGCCCCGGGCGAGGATGATGCCGCCGCGCGGACCGCCCAGGGTCTTGTGGGTGGTGGAGGTCACGACATCGGCGTACGGCACCGGGTTCGGGTGCAGCCCCGCGGCCACCAGGCCGGCGAAGTGCGCCATGTCGACCCACAGGTACGCCTCGACCTCGTCGGCGATCCGGCGGAACTCCGCGAAGTCCAGCTGGCGCGGGTACGCCGACCAGCCGGCGATGATCACCTTGGGGCGGTGCTCCTTGGCGAGCCGCTCGACCTCGGCCATGTCGACCAGACCGGCGTCGTCGACGTGGTAGGCGACCACGTTGAACTGCTTGCCGGAGAAGTTCAGCCGCATCCCGTGGGTCAGATGGCCGCCGTGGGCCAGGTCCAGACCGAGGATGGTGTCGCCGGGCTGGGCCAGCGCGAACAGCGCGGCCTGGTTGGCGGAGGCACCGGAGTGCGGCTGGACGTTGGCGTACTCGGCGCCGAACAGCTCCTTGACCCGGTCGATGGCGATCTGCTCGGCCACGTCGACGTGCTCGCAGCCGCCGTAGTAGCGGCGGCCCGGGTAGCCCTCGGCGTACTTGTTGGTGAGGACCGAGCCCTGGGCCTCCATGACCGCGACCGGCGCGAAGTTCTCGGAGGCGATCATCTCCAGGGTGGACTGCTGGCGGTGCAGCTCGGCGTCGAGCGCGGCGGCCACGTCCGGGTCGAGCTCGTGCAGGGGCGTGTTCAGGACGGACATGCGTCTACGACTCCTCAGCCGGCGGAAAAGGCGGTGTACTCGTCGGCGGAGAGCAGGTCGGCCGGCTCCTCCGTCACGCGGACCTTGAACAGCCAGCCGCCCTCGAAGGGGGCCGAGTTCACCAGCGAGGGGTCGTTGACGACGTCCTCGTTGATCTCGGTGATCTCGCCGGCGACCGGGGAGTACAGGTCGCTGACCGACTTGGTGGACTCCAGCTCGCCGCAGGACTCGCCCGCGGCCACCGTGGAGCCGACCTCGGGGAGCTGGGCGAAGACGACGTCACCGAGCGCGTTGGCCGCGTACTCCGTGATGCCGACCGTCGAGACGCCGTCCTCGGCGACCGACAGCCACTCGTGCTCCTTGCTGTAGCGCAGCTGCTGGGGGTTGCTCATGGCCTGAATTCTCCTGTACGCGGGGGAGTGCTGATGAAGGGGGGACTGCAGAAGGCGCGCGTGACCAGCGCAAAGGTGTCCGGGGTCACGCCCGGTGGCTACTTCCGGCGCTTGTAGAAGGGCAGCGCCACGACCTCGTACGGCTCGTGGGTGCCCCGGATGTCCACGCCGACGCCGGCCGTGCCGGGCGCCGCGTGCGCGGCGTCGACGTAGGCCATGGCGATCGGCTTGCCCAGCGTGGGGGAGGGGGCGCCGGAGGTGACCTCGCCGATGACCTGGCCGTCGGCGACGACCTGGTACCCGGCGCGCGGGATGCGGCGGCCCTCGGCGATCAGGCCGACCAGGACCCGCGGCGGGTTGCTCTCCGCGCGCTCGGCGGCCTCGGTGAGCGCCTCGCGCCCCACGAAGTCACCCTCCTTCTCGAACTTGACCACCCGGCCGAGACCGGCGTCGAAGGGGGTCAGCGAGGTGGTGAGCTCATGGCCGTACAGCGGCATGCCCGCCTCCAGCCGCAGGGTGTCCCGGCAGGACAGGCCGCACGGGATCAGGCCGACGGGCGCGCCCGCCTCGGTGAGCGCCTGCCACAGCTTCTCGGCGTCGGCGGGCGCCACGAACAGCTCGAAGCCGTCCTCGCCGGTGTAGCCGGTGCGCGCGATCAGCGCCGGGACGCCCGCGACGGTGCCGGGGAGCCCGGCGTAGTACTTCAGGCCGTCGAGGTCGGCGTCGGTGAGCGAGCCGAGGATGCCGGGGGACTCCGGGCCCTGCACCGCGATCAGCGCGTAGGCGTCCCGGTCGTCGCGCACCTCGGCGTCGAAGCCGGCGGAACGATCCGCCAGCGCGTCCAGCACGATCTGGGCGTTGGAGGCGTTGGCGACGACCATGTACTCGGTCTCGGCGAGCCGGTAGACGATCAGGTCGTCGAGGATGCCGCCGTCGGCCCGGCAGATCATGGTGTAGCGGGCGCGGCCGACGCCGACGGAGGCGATGTTGCCGACGAGGGCGTAGTTCAGCAGCCGGGCGGCCTCCGGGCCGGTCACGGTGATCTCGCCCATGTGGGAGAGGTCGAAGAGGCCGGCCTTGGTGCGCACGGCGGTGTGCTCGTCGCGCTCGGAGCCGTAACGCAGCGGCATGTCCCAGCCGGCGAAGTCGGTCATCGTCGCGCCCAGCGAGCGATGCAGGGCATCGAGGGCGGTACGGCGGGGTTCGGAACTGCTCATCGGACGGTCGTCTCCCAGGGCATGACGGCGAGGTCTTTCCTCCCCATCTGTCATCGGAACCTGAGAGGTTCGTCATGACCACGCGGGGCATGACTTGCACCTTGGGTGGGACCACCGGCAAAGGGCGGTCCGCTTTTCAGATGTGCCTCGCCCGCGCGGTAACGGGGCCTGAGAGATTCAAGGGAGGGACTTGCTCCTTCGGCGCCCCAGCTGAAGGCTGGGAACTCTCCCGCGCGGATTCGAACGGCCGGTATGCAGTTGGCGCGGCCATCATTGCATGACCGGGGCGTCCGTGGGCAGGCCGCTTCTGTAACCGGCTTGTGGCGGTACGCACACGAAAACGCGAGAGATCGCCCATTACCTTCTCTTTACGTTCAGTGGGGAGGGGAGATCCCGACCCGGAGGAGGACGATCACGGTGAACAGGACCACGGCGTACGCGACCACGTCGGGCCTGGCGCTGCCCGAGCAGCCCACGGCCCCGGCGCTCGAAGCCCGCGGCACGCTGCCCGCACCCGTCGTCCGCGACCTGCGCGCACGCGACGGCCGCAGCCCGCATGCCCTGCTCTTTGGGCCCCGGGACCTGGTCGTGATCACCGGCCTGCCGGGCAGCGGCAAGTCCACGCTGATGCGGCGGACCGTGAAGGGCCCGCGCATCGACTCCCAGGACACCCGCGACCGCTGGGACGCCCGGATGCCGGGCTTCCTGCCGTACGCGGTCTACCGGCCCCTGGTCCGGCTCGCGCACTACGCCGGGCTGTGGCGCGCGCTGCGCTCGGACCAGGGAGTCGTCGTCCACGACTGCGGCACCCAGGCCTGGGTGCGCGGCTGGCTGGCCCGCACCGCGCGGCGCCGGGGCGGCATGCTGCATCTGCTGCTCCTGGACGTCACCCCGGACGAGGCGCTGGAGGGCCAGCGCGAGCGCGGGCGCGGTGTCTCGCGGTACGCCTTCCTGCGGCACCGCTCGGCGGCGGGCCGGCTGCTGCGCGCGGTGGAGCAGGGCGAGCTGCCCCCGGGCTGCGGTTCGGCGGTGCTGATCGACCGGCCGGCGGCGGGGGCGTTGCGGCGGATCGGCTTCACGGGCTGACCCGGGCGGCCGGGCAGGCGTTAGCCTTTTCAGCCACATCAGTGGTTCAGGGCAGGCGGTCAGACAGATGGACTTCCCGGCGGATCTCCCCGCGGACTTTCCGGCGCAGGCACACCCCCATCCGCACGGCGGATGGCCCGGCAACGAACTGGAGGAGGTGCTCTCCGCCTCCCTCGGCGTCCCCACGGCGGGCGGCCGGATCATCGAGGTCCTCGGCCGCAGCTTCCTGTGGGTCCCGCTGCCGTCCGGCGGCGGCCCGCACAGCGGCCCGCTGGACCTGCCCACGCTGGAGATCGAGGGCCAGGCCTATGTCCCGGTCTTCAGCTCCGAGGAACAGTTCCGCCAGGTCGTCGGCTCCCACATGTCGTACACGATCGCCCCGGCGGTGGAGTTCGCCCGCGGGCTGCCGCCGCAGGTGGGCATCGCGGTGAACCCGGACGGCATGGTGGGCATCCCCCTTCCGCCGCCGGCGGTGGCCGAGCTGTGCAGGGTGGGCCGCACCCCGCTGGACGGCCCGGCGAGCGGCGGCCGCGTCAAGCTGTACGAGCCGGACTGGCAGGACGACCCGGTCGACTTCCTGTCCGCCGCCTCCGCCGAGTTCGCGACGACCGGCGTGGTCACCACCGCCCGTCGCTGCCTGGCCGCCATCGAGACGGCGGACCCGGTGATGTTCATAGGGGTCGAACTCTCCGACTGGGAGGGCGACCTGCGCACGGCCCCGATGGACGCCCTGGGGCGGGCCCTGGGCAGGGTCCCGACCAAGTGGCCCGTCAACCTGATCCTCCTGGACATGGCGGCCCAGGACCCGGTGGCGATATGGATGCGGGAAAAAGTGCGGCCCTTCTACACGCGTGGTTAGTCGAGGGACACAAGGGGCGCGGGGCTGTGTCGATGTGCGCCTCCGCCGCGGGGCGCGACCGGCCACACGCAGCCCGCACTCGCACAACCGGAGCAAGTCCCGAGTCCGCAGGCGGGCTTAAGCTAGGCCCAAGGCTCGGTCGGAGAAAAGGTGAAGGGGCGGTACAGGTGAGCGCCAGCGGCATCGCGGCCGGGCAGGTCGAGCACATGCTGCGCCAGGTCACGCCCGGGCGGTACGACGCCTACGAGGCGCTGCTGCGCGCGCTCGCGACCCCGAACTCCGGCCAGATCTGGATGCTGCTGTGGCACGGCCAGGCCGGCTCCCCGGACGCCCAGTACGGGAACATGGAGGTCGACGGCTACGGCTACGCCCCCTGCGTGACCTCCGCCCAGGAACTCTCGGCCAGCGGCTGGAACCGCAGTTACGAGGTCGTCGACGGAGTCGACGTCGCCCGCACGCTGTACCCCGACCACTTCGGCCTCTGGCTGAACCCGCACGCCCCGGGCGGCGGCGTCGGCATCCCCTGGCTCGACCTGCGCCGGATCGCCACCGGTCTGGAGCGCCAGCCCGCGGGCCCGCTGCAGCTGTCCGAACCTGGCATCGAGATCCCGCACTTCTACGCCCTGCTCGCGCAGAACGCCCACCGCACCCCGGCCGTCCGCGCACTGCGCCGCGCCTGGGTGCAGCCCGCGCTCGGAGCGCCGTACCTCGCCATCGGCCTGGACGTGTACGACACCAGCCCGCCCGCCGTGGACTCGGTGCGCGCGATGATGCAGCAGTCCATCGGCGCCGTTCCGGACGGGCTGCCGGTTTCCACGGTGGCGATGTCCGACGAGTACGACCCGGTCGCGCTGTGGATGCGGGCGAACGCCCGCCCCTTCTACGACCGTGAGGCCCACGCGGCGCAGGCGCCCGCCGCGGGGTACGGTTACCCACCGGTACAGGGCGGCTACTGACCTCCTCACGGGCCATCGGCCGTTCACGGACCCGACACATTTCTTCGCGCGTAGATGACGCCGAATGTCGCCTAGTGACCGATGTGTCCTAACTCCCTCCCGTTCGGCCTCCGTTATCTGCTGTTCGGATAACGGAATCCCCAGTGCATCATCACGGTTGCGCATACTTTCGCCGTCAGACCTGGCGGGTGATCGTGACGACGCTGAAGACTCCCGAGACAGACATGGGATCGGTCGATCCTGTGATCGAGTGCAAGTCGACAAAGCCGTAATCCACGGCGGGCGTAGGCCGGTCACCACCGGCGAGAGGGGTCGGGTCACTGTGACCGCACCGATCGAGACCACTAAGGCAGCCGAGGCTCAGCCGGAAGCTGTCCTCAGCGGTGCCGACAAGGGGCAGATCGAGGGCCGTTCCCTTGGGCAGATCGCCTGGACCCGGTTCAAGAAGGACAAGCTCGCCGTGTCCGGCGGCATCGTCGTCATCCTGCTGGTGCTGCTCGCCGTCCTGTCCCGGCCCATCCAGGCCCTCTTCGGTCTCGACCCCAACGCCTTCAACCAGGATCTGATCGACCCCAACACCTCGCTGCCCACAGGGGACTTCGGCGGGATGAGCATGGACCACCCGCTGGGCGTCGAGCCCAAGTTCGGGCGGGACATCGCCACCCGCATCCTGGAGGGCTCCTGGGTGTCCCTGGTCGTCGCGTTCGGGGCCACCATCCTGTCGAACACCATCGGCACGGTCCTCGGTGTGATCGCTGGCTACTACGGCGGGCGCGTGGACACGATCATCAGCCGCCTGATGGACACCTTCCTCGCCTTCCCGCTGCTGCTCTTCGCCATCGCCATCTCGGCGACGCTGCAGGGTGGTGCCTTCGGCCTGGAGGGTCTGCCGCTCCACATCGGCGTGCTGATCTTCATCATCGGCTTCTTCAACTGGCCGTACCTGGGCCGTATCGTCCGCGGTCAGACCCTGGCCCTGAGGGAACGTGAGTTCGTCGACGCCTCCCGGGGCATGGGCGCCAAGGGCCCGTACATCCTCTTCCGGGAACTGCTCCCGAACCTGGTCGGCCCGATCATCGTCTACTCGACGCTGCTCATCCCGACGAACATCCTTTTCGAGGCCAGCCTGAGCTTCCTCGGCGTCGGCATCCAGCCCCCGCAGGCGTCATGGGGCGGCATGCTCAGCGAGGCGGTCAACTTCTACGAGGTCGACCCGCAGTTCATGATCGTGCCGGGCCTCGCCATCTTCGTCACCGTCCTGGCGTTCAACCTGCTCGGCGACGGACTCCGTGACGCTCTCGACCCGCGCAGCCGCTGACATGCGGCCGCGTCGAGAGCCCATCAAGTTTCCACCTATGGAGGGGAAGCAGACCATCATGCGAAGGTCAGCGCTGGCCGCAATCGCGGCTGTCGGCACTGTGAGCCTGGTGCTTTCGGGTTGCAGCAAGGCCGATGACAACAACGACAATGGTGACGGCAACAACAAGTCGGCCGGCGCCGACGCCGCGACCAAGGGTGTCGTCAACGCCTCCGACGCGAAGGGGGGCACGGTCACGTACGAGTACTCGGACGTGCCGGACTCCTTCGACCCGGGCAACACGTACTACGCGTACATGTACAACCTCAGCCGGCTGTACGCCCGCCCGCTGATGACGTTCAAGCCCGCCGCGGGTGAGGCCGGCAACGAGCTGGTCCCCGACCTCGCGTCGGCTCCGGGTGAGCCCAGCGACGGCGGCAAGACCTGGACGTACAAGCTGCGTGAGGGCCTCAAGTACGAGGACGGCACGCCGATCACGTCCAAGGACGTCAAGTACGCGGTGGAGCGCTCGAACTTCGCGCGTGACGTGCTCTCCCTCGGCCCCAACTACTTCCAGCAGTTCCTCGAGGGCGGCGACAAGTACAAGGGCCCGTACAAGGACAAGAGCGCCAAGGGCCTCGCGTCCATCGAGACGCCGGACGACACCACGATCGTCTTCAAGCTCAACCGTGCCTTCCAGGAGTTCGACTACCTGGTCGCCACCCCGCAGACGGCTCCCGTGCCGAAGGCCAAGGACAACGGCGTCGACTACGTCAAGAACGTCGTGTCCTCGGGCTCCTACAAGTTCGAGAGCTACGAAGAGGGCAAGCAGGTCGTCCTCGTCCGCAACGAGAACTGGGACGCCAAGACCGACCCGCTGCGCAAGCAGTACCCGGACAAGATCGTCGTCAAGCTGAAGGTCAACGCCGAGACCATCGACCAGGACGTCATGGCCGGCACGGCCATCGACCTCGGTGGCGGTGGCGTCCAGGCCGCGACGCAGGCGAAGGTCGTCAACAAGGCGGACCTGAAGGCCAACACCGACAACACCTACGGTGGCCGCCTGGTCTACATGGCGATCAACACCAAGCTCGCGCCCTTCGACAAGGTCGAGTGCCGCAAGGCCGTGCAGTACGCGGTCGACAAGGTCTCGGTGCAGACCGCCCTCGGCGGCCCGATCCGCGGTGACATCGCCACGACCGTCCTGCCGCCGGACATCCCGGGCTACGAGAAGTCCGACCTGTACGCCACCCCGGGCAACAAGGGTGACGTCGCCAAGGCCAAGGAGCAGCTGAAGGCCTGCGGCAAGGACACGATCAAGACCAACATCTCGGCGCGCAGCGACCGTCCGCAGGAGATCGACGCGGCCACCGCGATCATCAACTCGCTGAAGGCCGCAGGCATCGACGCCACCCTGAAGCAGTACCCCTCGGGCAAGTACTTCACCGACAACGCGGGTGTGCCGAAGTTCAACAAGAAGGAGAACATCGGCCTGCACATGATGCAGTGGGGTGCTGACTGGCCGTCCGGTTACGGCTTCGAGCAGCAGATCCTGCACGGTGACGCGATCGGCGAGTCCGGCAACACCAACCTGTCGCAGCTGGACAACGCGGACGTCAACTCCATGCTGGAGGAGGCGATCGGTACCGAGGACGAGGCCAAGCGCAACAGCCTCTACGCCCAGATCGACAAGAAGACGATGGAGGAGGCGGCCCTCGTTCCGCTGTCCTACTTCAAGGTCCTGCTGTACCGCCCGTCCGGCTTCACCAACCTGGTCTCGACGGCGGCCTTCAGCGGTCAGTACGACTACCTCAACATCGGCACGACCAAGAAGTAGCCCCGGAAGGCAGGTGAAGGCTTTGGTGCCCGCGGACTTCGCGGTCCGCGGGCACCGGCGCCGATCCCCGTGATCTCGTACATTCTCCGCCGGATGATCGCAGCGGTGATCCTGCTGCTGGTCGTCACCGCGGTCACCTTCGCGATCTTCTTCCTGCTGCCCCGACTCGCCGGCCAGACGGCCGACCAGCTGGCTCAGCAGTACATCGGGAAGAGTCCCACGAAGGCCGACATCGCAGCGGTCAAGCAGAACCTCGGTCTCGACCAGCCCGTGTACGTCCAGTACTGGGATTTCATCAAGGGGATCGTCTCCGGCGCCAGCTATGACCTGGGCCCCACCATGGCGCAGTGCAACGCGCCGTGCTTCGGCTACTCCTTCAAGACGCACCAGGAGGTGTGGCCGCAGCTCACCGACCGCCTGCCGGTGACGCTGTCCCTGGCCGCCGGTGCCTCGGTGATGTGGCTGATCGGCGGTGTCACGGCCGGTGTGATCTCCGCACTCAAGCCGCGCTCGCTGCTCGACCGCACCTTCATGGGCATCGCGCTCGCCGGCGTGTCGCTCCCCATGTTCTTCACGGGCAGCCTGGCGATCCTGCTCTTCACCATCGAGTGGCCGATCTTCGGCCGCACCTACGTTCCGTTCACCGAGAACCCGGCGCAGTGGGCCAACACCCTCTTCCCCGCTTGGTGTTCCCTCGCCCTGCTGTACTCCGCCATCTACGCGCGGCTCACCCGCTCGGGGATGCTGGAGACGATGAACGAGGACTTCATCCGCACGGCCCGCGCCAAGGGCCTGCGGGAGCGCAAGGTGGTGGCACGGCACGGACTCAGGGCCGCGCTGACCCCGATCATCACCGTCTTCGGTATGGACCTGGGACTGCTGCTCGGCGGTGCGGTCATCACCGAGTACGTCTTCTCCCTGCACGGCATCGGCGAGTACGCCGTGAAGGCCATCCAGGACAACGACCTGCCCCCGATCCTCGGCGTGACCCTGCTCGCCGCCTTCTTCGTCGTGATCGCAAACTTCCTGGTGGACCTGCTGTACGCCGCCGCCGACCCGCGGGTGAGGCTCTCGTGACCGAACTCTCCAAGACCGGTGCCGCAGTGGGGGAGCCCGTCAAGGCGCCCTCCGACACGCCCACCGCGTTCCTCGAAGTCCGTGACCTCAAGGTGCACTTCCCGACCGACGACGGCATGGTCAAGTCCGTCGACGGGCTCAGCTTCAAGCTGGAGAAGGGCAAGACCCTCTCCATCGTGGGCGAGTCCGGCTCGGGCAAGTCGGTCACCTCGCTGGCGATCATGGGCCTGCACCGCCTCGGCGCACGCGGCAAGAACGTCAAGATGTCCGGCGAGATCTGGCTGGACGGCAAGGAACTGGTCTCCGCCGACCCGGACGAGGTGCGCCGGCTGCGCGGCCGCGAGATGGCGATGATCTTCCAGGACCCGCTGTCCGCGATGCACCCGTACTACACGATCGGCAACCAGATCGTGGAGGCGTACCGCGTCCACCACGACGTCAGCAAGAAGGTGGCGCGCAACCGGGCCATCGAGATGCTCGACCGGGTCGGCATCCCCGAGCCCGCCAAGCGCGTCGACGGCTACCCGCACGAGTTCTCCGGCGGTATGCGCCAGCGCGCGATGATCGCCATGGCGCTGGTGAACAACCCCGAGCTGCTCATCGCGGACGAGCCGACCACCGCCCTGGACGTCACCGTGCAGGCGCAGATCCTCGACCTGATCCGGGATCTGCAGAAGGAGTTCGGTTCGGCGGTCGTCCTCATCACCCACGACCTCGGAGTGGTCGCCGAGATCGCCGACGACGTGCTGGTGATGTACGGCGGCCGGTGCGTGGAGCGCGGTCCGGTCGACGACATCTTCGAGCGGCCGCAGCACCCGTACACCTGGGGTCTGCTCGGCTCGATGCCCCGCATCGACCGGGAGACCTCGGACCGGCTCATCCCGGTCAAGGGCCAGCCGCCGAGCCTGATCAACATCCCCTCGGGCTGCGCGTTCCACCCCCGCTGCCCGTACGCGGACGTCCCCAAGGGCGATGTCACCCGCACCGTGCGCCCCGAGCTGTCGCAGGTCGGCACCGGACACTTCTCCGCCTGCCACCTCTCGCCCGAGGACCGCACGCGGATCTGGACCGAAGAGATTGCGCCGAAGCTGTGAGTGAAACCAAGAAATCGGACGTGACCGTCCCGGCGCAGGCGTCGGCCCCCGCGGAGGAGCGCGAGGTGCTGCTGAAGGTCGAGGGCCTGCAGAAGCACTTCCCGATCCGCAAGGGCGTGCTCCAGCGCCAGGTCGGCGCGGTGAAGGCGGTCGACGGCATCGACTTCGAGGTGCGCAAGGGCGAGACCCTGGGCGTGGTCGGCGAGTCGGGCTGCGGCAAGTCGACCATGGGGCGGGTCATCACCCGGCTCCAGGACCCGACGGGCGGCTCGATCCACTTCGAGGGCAAGGACATCACGCGGCTGAGCACGGCCGGGATGCGCCCGCTGCGGCGGGACATCCAGATGATCTTCCAGGACCCGTACGGCTCCCTGAACCCGCGGCACACCATCGGCTCGATCGTCTCGGCGCCCTTCCGGCTCCAGGGCGTCGAGCCCGAAGGCGGGGTGAAGAAGGAGGTCCAGCGGCTGCTGGAGCTGGTCGGCCTCAGCCCCGAGCACTACAACCGCTATCCGCACGAGTTCTCCGGCGGTCAGCGTCAGCGCATCGGCATCGCGCGGGCGCTGGCGCTGAAGCCGAAGCTGGTCGTGGCGGACGAGCCGGTCTCCGCTCTCGACGTGTCGATCCAGGCGCAGGTCGTGAACCTGATGGACGACCTCCAGCAGGAGCTCGGCCTGACGTACGTGATCATCGCGCACGACCTGTCCGTCGTCCGCCATGTCTCGGACCGGATCGCGGTGATGTACCTCGGCAAGATCGTCGAGCTCGCCGACCGCACCGCGCTGTACGAGTCCCCCATGCACCCGTACACCAAGGCCCTGATGTCGGCCGTGCCGGTGCCGGACCCCAAGCGCCGGGGCACCAAGAGCGACCGCATCCTGCTCCGCGGCGATGTGCCCTCACCGATCGCGCCGCCCAGCGGCTGCCGCTTCCACACGCGGTGCTGGAAGGCGACGGAGATCTGCAAGACGACCGAGCCGCCGCTGCTGGAGCTGCGCCCCGGCCAGCGGGTCGCCTGCCACCACCCGGAGAACTTCGAGGACCAGGCCCCGCAGGACACGGTCCTGCTGACCGCCGCGAAGGAGGCGGCGGAGCTGGTGTCCGACGAGGTGCTGGCGGAATCGGCGGAGACCTCGGCGGCGGTGGCCGCGGAGGTCGCCGCCACGGAAGAGGAAACCCCCGGCAAGAAGGACTAGTACCCCACGCCCGACCGAGCCCCCGCCTTGCAATGAAAGGCGGGGGCTCGTCGTCGGGTAAGAATGGCAGGGTGCTCCAGCAACTCTTCACCCCCTCCGTCCAGCACACGCTCGACCTGATCGGCATCTTCGTCTTCGCAATCTCGGGCGCCCTGCTGGCGGTCCGCAAGAACTTCGACGTCTTCGGCATCGCCGTCCTCGCCGAGGTCACCGCGCTGGGCGGCGGACTCTTCCGGGACCTGGTCATCGGCTCGGTGCCGCCCGCCGCCTTCACGGACCTGGGGTACTTCCTGACCCCGCTGCTCGCCGCTCTCCTGGTGGTCTTCCTGCATCCGCACGTGGAGCGCATCCAGAGTGGCGTGAACGTCTTCGACGCGGCCGGCCTCGGCCTGTTCTGCGTCACCGGCACGACGAAGGCGTACGACCACGGCCTGGGCCTCACCGCCTCCGCCGCCCTGGGCCTGGCCACCGCGGTCGGTGGCGGCGTCCTGCGGGACGTGCTCGCCAACGAGGTCCCCTCCCTGCTGCGCTGGGACCGTGACCTGTACGCGGTGCCGGCGATGGTCGGCGCCACGATGGTCGCCCTGTGCATCCGCTACGACGCCCTCGGCCCCGTCACCGGCGGGCTCGCGGCGGTCACCGCGTTCGTCCTGCGGCTGCTCGCGATGCGCTACCACTGGCGGGCCCCGCGGGCCTGGAACCGGCGCTCGACGGTACGGGAGGAGTAGGCGCCGAGGTGCGGGCCGGTGCCGGGAACGACGAGGAAAGCTACCGCTTAGTAGTCGCCTGTTGTACCGTTCACCCATGCCAGAAGCAGCGTCCACGCAGGCCACGATCGGCGACAGCGAGTTCGACCGCGACACCGCGCTCACCCGGCGGGAGCCCGGCGTCTATGACATCGACCTCTCCGCCGGCTGGACCATCATCAGCGCCGTCAACGGCGGCTATCTGCTGGCCGTCCTCGGCCGCGCGCTCTCCGACGCCCTGCCGCACGCCGACCCGTTCACGATCTCGGCGCACTACCTGACCGCGTCCCAGCCCGGCCCGGCCGTCGTGCGCACCTCGGTGGTCCGCACCGGCCGCACCCTGTCGACCGGCCAGGCCTCGCTCTTCCAGTACGACGACCAGGGCCGCGAGGTCGAACGCATCCGCGTCCTCGCTTCCTACGGCGACCTCGACGCCCTCCCTGACGACGTCCGTACGACGGCGAAGCCGCCCGCGATCCCGCCGATGGACCAGTGCTTCGGCCCCCAGGACGGCCCCGCCCCGGTCCCCGGCAGCTCCGCCATCACCGACCGCCTGATGATCAAGCTGGACCCCGCCACCCTGGGCTGGGCCCTCGGCGCCCCCTCCGGCAAGGGCGAGATGCGCGCCTGGTTCGGCTTGGCCGACGGCCGCGACGCGGACCCGCTCTCCCTGCTGCTGGCGGTGGACGCGCTGCCGCCGACCGCCTTCGAGCTCGGCATCAAGGGCTGGGTCCCGACGGTGGAACTGACGGTCCACGTCCGCTGCCGCCCGGCCCCGGGCCCGCTGCGGGTGGGGATCACCACGCGCAACCTGGCGGGCGGCTTCCTGGAGGAGGACGCGGAGGTGTGGGACAGCGAGGACCGTCTGGTGGCCCAGTCGCGGCAGCTGGCCCGGGTCCGTCTCGGCTGACCGGGGAAGCGGGCCTCGGTCCAGCCAGGTCTCGGCCGACCGGGGGCGCGGGCCTCAGTCCAGCCAGTGCCGGCGGCCGATGCTGATCAGCCGCATCCGGCGGGTGGCGACCTGGACGACCTGCGCCTGCTTCTCCTCGGCCCCTTCCTCCAGCGTGTCGAGGAAGAGGGAGGCCACCATGAGCATCTGGTCGACATAGAGGTTGGCCAGCATCAGCAGGTCGTCGTCGCTCCAGCCCTCTGACATCGGGTCCTTGGCGAGCTCGTGCTGCACCTCCTCGCCGAACCGGGCGAGTTGCTGCTGGATGGCCTCCCGCACGGGCTGCACACCGCCGTGCCGCTCACGGGCGATGAAGCGGACGTGCGCCGGGTGCGCGGTGACATGACCGGCGATCAACTCCACGGCGCGCGCTATGCGTTCGTCGGGGTCGCCGTCCGCGGAGACGGTGGTGCGGATCATCGGGTGCAGACTGCCGAGCGCCTCCTCGACGAGGGCGACGCCGAGATCCGCGGTGGAGCGGAAGTGCCGGTAGAAGGCGGTGGGGGCCACGCCGACGGCACGGGTGACCTCGCGCAGGCCCAGACTGCTCAGGCTCTGCTCCTCCAGCAGCCCCAACGCGGCGTCCAGGAGCGCCTGTCGGGTCTTCTGCTTCTGGGCCTGCCGGATGCCGAGGGTGTGACTCATGCCATGCAGTTAACAACTGTTCTCCCGAATTGAAAAGTCATAAGGCGCGCTAGACTGGGAAGTCAGTGAACAGCTGTACCTACAACTGTTCACCCATGTACGAGACGCATCTCGGAGGGGGATCCCATCCCATGCTGTTCCTCGTCGCCGCGCTCCTGCTGCTGGGCGTCGTGCTGGGCACCGTCGCCCACGCACCGCTCGGCTTCACCGTCGTCGCCGCCGCGGTGATCGCCGTGTGGCTGTCCGTCTTCGCGCTCCGCGAGCGCCACGCCCGCCGCCACTGACCCGCACAGGGAGTTGATCCGTCATGCAGCTCACCGCCCCGACGACCGACCGCCGCATCGCCCGGGACACCGACGGCATGGCCGTGGCGTCCTTCATCCTCGGCCTGGTGGGCCTCCTGGTCCTCAACGTCTTCCTGGGCCCGATCGCGATCACCCTCGCCGCGGTCGCCTTGTCCCGAGGCACCCAGCGCCGGGGCCGCGCCTGCCTGGGCCTCGGCCTGGGAGTGGCGGACCTGCTGGTCCTGCTGGCCTTCATGCAGGCGGACGGCACACTGTCCTGGAGCTTCTGACAGGCCGTCGCCCGGCACCGCGCCCGCACCCGCGCCTACGGCCGCCGACCGGGCCCGTAGAATCGCTGCACCATGGCTTACCTCGACCACGCCGCGACGACTCCGATGCTCCCGGAGGCGGCTGAGGCACTCACCGCCCAGCTGGGCGTCACCGGCAACGCCTCCTCCCTGCACGCAGCCGGCCGCCGCGCCCGCCGTACGGTCGAGGAAGCCCGCGAGACCCTGGCGGAAGCGCTCGGCGCCCGTCCCAGCGAGGTCGTCTTCACCTCCGGCGGCACCGAGGCCGACAACCTCGCGGTCAAGGGCCTGTACTGGGCCCGCCGCGACGCCGACCCGGCCCGCACCCGGGTCCTCGCGTCGCCCGTCGAGCACCACGCCGTCCTGGACGCGGTCCACTGGCTCGGCGAGCACGAGGGCGCCACCGTCGAGTACCTCCCGGTGGACGAGCACGGCCGGGTCCACCCCGAGGCGCTGCGCGAGGCCATCGCCCGCAACCCCGACGACGTGGCCCTGGCCACCGTCATGTGGGCTAACAACGAGATCGGCACCATCCTGCCGGTCCGCGAACTCGCCCAGGCCGCGGCCGAGTTCGGCATCCCCCTGCACGCCGACGCCGTCCAGGCCGTCGGCCAGCTCCCGGTGGACTTCGCCGCCTCCGGCCTCGCCGCGATGACCGTCTCCGGCCACAAGATCGGCGGCCCCTACGGCATCGGCGCGCTGATCCTCGGCCGGGACCAGGCCCCCGTCCCGGTCCTGCACGGCGGCGGCCAGGAGCGCCAGGTCCGCTCCGGCACCCTCGACGTCCCGGCCATCGCCTCCTTCGCGGTCGCCGGCCGGCTGGCCGCCGAGCAGCACGAGTGGTTCGCCCGGGAGATCGGCGGCCTGCGCGACGACCTGATCGCCGCGGTCCGCACGGCCGTCCCGGACGCCATCCTCGGCGGCGACCCGGTGGACCGCCTCCCGGCCAACGCCCACTTCATGTTCCCCGGCTGCGAGGGTGACTCCCTGCTGCTCCTGCTCGACGCCCAGGGCATCGAGTGCTCCACCGGCTCCGCCTGCACCGCGGGCGTCGCCCAGCCCAGCCACGTCCTGCTGGCCACCGGCACCGACCCGGACCTGGCCCGCGGCACCCTCCGCTTCTCCCTCGGCCACACCTCCACCGACGCCGACGTCGACGCCGTCGCCCAGGCGATCGGCCCTGCGGTGGAGCGGGCCCGCGCGGCGGGGCTGACGTAGCGGCCCCCTCCGGGCGTGCACCTCGCGCCCCAGGCTTTCGCCCTGCCCGCCGCCGCGGCATCCGGGTCCCGGCCCGACCGCCGGGTCACGCCACGGCGGTCCGCGCCCTGCGCACGAGTGTCATGTACCGCTTCCAGTCCCAGTGCTCGCCCGGGTCGGTGTGGTCCGTGCCCGGTACCTCGACGTGGCCGATGATGTGCTCGCGGTCCACGGGGATGTCGTAACGCGCGCATATGCGGGCGGTGAGCCGCGCCGAGGCCGCGTACATCTCGTCCGTGAAACCCTCGGGCCGGTCCACGAACCCTTCGTGCTCGATGCCGACACTGCGTTCGTTGTAGTCGCGGTTGCCCGCGTGGAACGCCACGTCCAGCTCGCGGATCATCTGCGTGACGTGACCGTCCTTGCGCACGATGTAGTGCGAGGCCGCGCCGTGCTCCGGATCCTGGAACACCCGCACCGCGCTGTCGAAGCTGCCCTGGGTGACATGGATGACCACCATGTCGACGCCGTAGTCGTCAGGCCGGTCCGCGCGCCGCCAGTTCGCGTCCGACGCCGCCACCCAGCGCGCGCCCGCGAAGTCGACCTCCCCCTCCTCGCGCGGCTTCTCCACGCCGGGCATGCGCCACCACAGCCGCCCCAGCTCGTCGCGCGCCAGCACGGCGGTGCCCGCGGCCGCCGCGGCGCCGCCGATCAGCAGCGCCCGCCGGCCGATGCGCCGGTCCGTGTCCTTGGATGCCTTCCTCGCCCCCATGTGATCGTCAACGGATACTCGTGGGCTCCGGTTCCCGCGGCCCCTTACTCTTGAAGAGTTATGACTGACACCCCGCAGCGCCCCCTTCGCGTCCTCGCCGCCATGTCCGGAGGCGTGGACTCCGCCGTAGCCGCCGCCCGTGCCGCGGAAGCCGGCCACGACGTGACCGGCGTCCACCTCGCGCTCTCCGCGAACCCCCAGTCGTTCCGCACGGGCGCGCGTGGCTGTTGCACCATCGAGGACTCGCGCGACGCCCGGCGCGCCGCGGACGTCATCGGCATCCCCTTCTACGTGTGGGACCTCGCCGACCGCTTCCGCGAGGACGTGGTCGAGGACTTCGTCGCCGAGTACGAGGCGGGCCGCACCCCGAACCCCTGCCTGCGCTGCAACGAGAAGATCAAGTTCGCGGCGCTGCTCGACAAGGCGCTGGCCCTCGGCTTCGACGCGGTCTGCACCGGCCACTACGCCCAGGTGATCGTGGGCGAGGACGGCAGCCGCGAGCTGCACCGCGCCTCCGACATGGCCAAGGACCAGTCGTACGTCCTCGGCGTCCTGGACGACAAGCAGCTCGCCCACGCGCTCTTCCCGCTCGGCGACACGGTGACCACCAAGGACGAGATCCGCGCGGAGGCGGAGCGCCGGGGGCTCGCGGTCGCCAAGAAGCCCGACTCGCACGACATCTGCTTCATCGCCGACGGCGACACCCAGGGCTTCCTGGCGAAGCGGCTCGGCAAGGCCGAGGGCGACATCGTCGACGAGTCCGGCACCAAGCTCGGCACCCACGAGGGCGCGTACGGCTTCACCATCGGCCAGCGCAAGGGCCTGCGCATCGGCACCCCGGCCGCCGACGGCAAGCCGCGCTACGTCCTCGACATCTCCCCGGTCGACAACACGGTCACGGTCGGCCCGGCCGCAGCCCTCGACGTCATCGCCCTGCGCGCGATCCGGCCCCGCTGGTGCGGCGCCGCCCCTACCGGGCCCGGCACCTACACCGCCCAGCTGCGCGCCCATGGCGGCGAGACCGAGGTCACCGCCGAACTGATCGACGGCACCCTGGAGGTCACGTTCACCGAACCGGTCCGCGGTGTGGCCCCCGGCCAGGCGATCGTCCTGTACGACGGCACGCGCGTGGTCGGTTCGGCGACGATCTCGACGACCACGCGCGCGACGGCGGACGTGGCCTGACCGGTCCTGCGGACAGGACTGCCTAGGCGGCGAAGAACTCGGCCAGGACCGGTCCGAGGACCTGGGGCTCCACCATGTGGGTCTGGCCCGGCAGGGAGCGGTACGCGCCCCGCGGGGCCGCCTCGGCGACCGCCTGCGCGGCCTCCCGCATCCAGCCGGGGCTCTCGCCGCCCGCGACCGCCAGCACCGGTACCTCGATCCCGGTCAGCCGCTCGCGCGGCACATCGCCGTCCCGGAGCACCGCGGCGTCGTACGCGAGGCTCGGCGCGATGGCCTCCATGCCGGCCCACATGGGGGACTGGCGGGCGCCCTGGATCATCGCCTCGGCGAGCCCCGTGAGCCGCAGGAACAGCTCGACCGCGTCCCCGCGCCGGTCCTCGCCGAGCGCCTCGGTCAGGCGCTCGGTGTACGCGGCCCATTCCGCGGTGCCACCCTCGTACACGGTGAACGGCGTCTCGTACACGGCCACCTGACGCACCGGCAGCCCGCTCGCCGCCGCCTCCAGCGCCAGCGCGCCGCCCGAGGAGACCCCGCACAGCGCCGCCTCGCCGCCCACCGCCTCGATCAGCACCGCGAGATCCTCCACCTCGCGGGCCACGTCGTACGGCGGCGTGTCACCGCTCGCGCCACGGCCCCGGCGGTCGTACGTGACCGCGGTGAGCCCGTGCTCCGCGAGGGACCCGGCCAGCGGCGCGAGCGTGGCGCCCGTGGACATCGCGCCGCTGACGAGGACGACGACCGGGCCGTCACCGGTGCTCTCGTACGCGAGGGAGGTGCCGTCGCGCGAAATGGTCTCGTGTGCCATGCCCGACAGGTTGCCATCGAGCACCCGGCTAATCGCTCACAACACTTCAACGTCGTAGAAGCACAGGTGGTCCTTGATCCGGGCGACGTCCGGCTTGGGGTCCGGATACGACCACACCCGGTCGGGTGCGCCCGGCAGCGACCAGTAGGAGGCCGTGCCCTTGAACGGGCAGTACGTGTGCGTGTCGGAGGGCGTCAGCAGGTCCGTCCGGACGTCCTCGGCGGGCAGGTAGTAGCGCGCGGGACAGCCGGTCTCCCGCAGCACGAGCGGCCGGTCGCTCTCCGCGAGGACCTCGCCGTCGTGGACGACCCGCACGCGCCGCGTGCCCTGCTCGATCGTGATCGTGTGTCCATCAGCCATGGTTGGTGCAGCGCGCGCGGGGCGCCGGTTCTTCCCGCGTACGGTGATCGCATGCGAATCTGCGTCTTCCTCTCCGCGGCCGATCTCGACGAGCGCTACACCCGCCCCGCGCGGGAGTTCGCGAACCTGCTGGGCAAGGGCGGTCACACGCTCGTGTGGGGCGGCTCCGACGTCGGCCTGATGAAGGTGGTCGCGGACGGCGTGCAGGAGGCGGGCGGGCGGCTGCTCGGCGTCTCGGTGGAGTTCCTGTCCGCCAGGGCCCGCGCGGGCGCCGACGAGATGGTCGTCGCCAAGGATCTGGCCGAGCGCAAGAAGCTGCTGCTGGAGAACGCCGACGCCGTGGTGATCATGGTCGGTGGGACGGGCACGCTGGACGAGGCCACGGAGATCCTGGAGCTGAAGAAGCACGGGCACACGGACAAGCCGGTGGTGTTGCTGAACACGGCGGGCTTCTACGACGGCCTCAAGGAGCAGTTCCGGCGCATGGAGGACGAGGGCTTCCTGCCCCGGCCGCTGACCGACCTGGTGTTCTTCGCGGAGGAGCCGGTGGGGGCGCTGGCCTATCTGGAGGAGAGCCAGGGCATCGAGTGACGGCCCCGGGGGTGCGACGATGACCGGCATGGCTACTCATGTGATCACCGGGGCCGGTTCCGGCATCGGCGCGGCCGTGGCGCGCCGGCTGCACGCGCGCGGGGACGACCTCGTGCTGCACGCGCGTGACGCGGGGCGGGCGAAGGAACTGTCGGCCCGGTTCCCCGGGGCGAGGACGCTGGTGGGCGATCTCGCCGACCCCGACAAGCTGTCCTGGGCCTTCTCGCACCAGTCGCTCCCGGACCGGGTGGACTCGCTGCTGCACATCGCGGGCGTGGTGGACCTGGGCCGGGTGGGCGACCTGACCCCCAAGTCCTGGCGCCACCAGCTGAACGTCAACCTCATCGCACCCGCGGAACTGACCCGGCACTTCCTGCCGCAGCTGCGGACCACGCGGGGCCACGTGGTGTTCGTGAACTCCGGCGCGGGCCTGAACGCACACGCCGACTGGTCCGCCTACGCCGCCTCCAAGCACGGTCTGAAGGCGCTGGCGGACGCGCTGCGGCACGAGGAACACGCGAACGGCGTCCGCGTCACGTCGGTCTACCCCGGCCGCACGGCCAGCCCGATGCAGGCGAAGGTCCACCAGCAGGAGGGCAAGGAGTACGACGAGTCGCAGTGGATCGACCCGGAGTCGGTGGCGACGACGATCCTGACGGCCCTGGACCTGCCCAGGGACGCGGAGATCAACGACGTGACGGTCCGCCCCGGCCGCTGACCCACCGGGCGGCCCCGGCGGGGGCGAAGCGGGCCGGGGTACGCGGCGGTGCCCCCGCCGCCCCCTCCTACGTAGGCTTCCCTCCGTGAACGCACACTTCAGCTTCGCCCCCGCCACCGGCGTCGGCTCCCTGCCCGGCGGCGACGCCCGGGAGGCCGCCAAGACGGTCATCGGGTCCTTCGAGGACTTCCCGCACCTCGCCGAACTGCCCGCCCGCGGCCCCGGCGCCGACATGATCGGCCGCACCGCGGGCCTGCTCGTCGAGCTGTACGCGCGCGTGGAGCCCAGTGGATGGCGCCTCGGGGACCGGCCCGGCCGGGACACCAGGCGCGCCCGGTCCTGGCTCGTCGAAGACCTCGACGCCCTGGAGGAGTTCACCCAGGGGTACGAGGGGCAGGTCAAGGTGCAGGCCGTCGGGCCCTGGACCCTCGCCGCCGCGCTGGAGCTCAGGAACGGCGAGTCGGTCCTCTCCGACCCCGGCGCCTGCCGCGACCTCACCGCCTCCCTCACCGAGGGACTGCGCCTCCATCTCGCGGAGGTGCAACGCCGCATCCCCGGCGCCCAGATCGTCCTCCAGCTCGACGAACCCTCCCTCACGGCGGTCCTGCGCGGGCACGTCAGGACCGCCAGCGGGTACCGGACCCACCGTGCCGTGGACCGGCAGATCGTCGAGGCCGCGCTGCGCGAGACCGTCGGGGTGCACGCCGGCGGACCCGTCGTGGTCCACTCGTGCGCACCCGACGTCCCGTTCGCCCTGCTGCGCCGGGCGGGCGCCGCGGCGGTGTCCTTCGACGCCGCGCTCCTCACCGAGCGTGACGACGACACGATCGGGGAGGCGGTGGAGGCGGGCACCCGGCTGTTCGCCGGTGTCGTCCCGGGCACGGACGGCCCGTTGTCAGACCCTGCCGGTAGCGTCATGGGTGTCAGGACGCTGTGGCGCAGGCTGGGGCTGCGGCCGGGGCTCCTCGCGGAGTCCGTCACGATCACCCCGGCGTGCGGACTCGCGGGCGCATCCCCCGAGTACGCCCGCAAGGCCCTCGCCCACTGCGTCCGGGCGGCGAGATCCCTCGCGGACAACCCAGAGTAACGGGAGGACAACACGGTGGCCGGCGACAAGCAAGCGGAGACGACGGTGCCCGCCGAGGCGCGGGAACAGCACGCCAAGCTCGCTGAGCAGATCGAGGAGCACCGCTTCCGGTACTACGTGAAGGACGCCCCCGTCGTCAGCGACGCGGAGTTCGACAAGCTCCTACGCTCGCTGGAGGCACTGGAGGAGGAGTATCCGGAGCTGCGCACCCCCGACTCGCCGACCCAGAAGGTCGCGGGGGCGTACGCGACGGATTTCACCGCCGTCCAGCACCGGCAGCGCATGCTCTCCCTCGACAACGCCTTCGACGACCTGGAGCTCGCCGCCTGGGCCGAGCGCGTCCACAAGGACGTCGGCACCTCCGCGTACCACTTCCTGTGCGAGCTGAAGGTCGACGGCCTCGCCGTGAACCTGACCTACGAGCACGGCCGGCTCACCCGCGCGGCGACCCGGGGCGACGGCCGCACGGGCGAGGACATCACTCCCAATGTCCGGACGATCGCGGAGATCCCGGACCGGCTGACCGGGGACAGCGTCCCGGACCTCGTGGAGATCCGCGGCGAGGTCTACTTCCCGATGGAGAAGTTCGAGGAGCTCAACGCCCGTCTGGTGGAGGCCGGCGACAAGCCCTTCGCCAACCCGCGCAACGCCGCCGCCGGTTCGCTGCGCCAGAAGGACCCGCGCGTCACCGCCACCCGCCCGCTGCACATGGTCGTCCACGGCATCGGCGCCCTGGAGGGCGGCGACGGCCTCACCCGCCTCTCCCAGGCGTACGACCTGCTCAAGAGGTGGGGACTGCCCACCTCCCGGCACAACAAGGTGGTCGGCGACCTCGACGGCGTCCGGGAGTTCATCGCCCACTTCGGCGAGCACCGGCACTCGGTCGAGCACGAGATCGACGGAGTCGTCGTCAAGCTCGACGAGATCCCGCTCCAGGGCCGCCTCGGCTCCACCTCGCGCGCGCCGCGCTGGGCCATCGCGTACAAGTACGCGCCGGAGGAGGTCAACACCAAGCTGGTCAACATCCGGGTCGGCGTCGGCCGTACGGGCCGGATCACGCCGTACGCCCAGGTCGAGCCGGTGACGGTGGCCGGCTCGGAGGTCGAGTTCGCCACCCTGCACAACCAGGACGTGGTCAAGGCCAAGGGCGTGCTCATCGGCGACACCGTGGTGCTGCGCAAGGCCGGTGACGTCATCCCGGAGATCCTCGGCCCGGTCGTCGACCTGCGCGACGGCAGCGAGCGCGAGTTCGTGATGCCGAGCGAGTGCCCCGAGTGCGGCACGGCGCTGCGGCCCATGAAGGAGGGCGACGTCGACCTGCGCTGCCCGAACGCGCGCACCTGCCCGGCCCAGCTGCGCGAGCGCCTGTTCTACCTCGCGGGCCGCAAGTCGCTGGACATCGAGCACTTCGGGTACGTCGCCGCGGCCGCCCTCACCAAGCCGCTGGAGCCCGAGGACCCGCCGCTGGCCGACGAGGGCGATCTGTTCGACCTCACCATCGAGCGGCTGCTGCCCATCAAGGCGTACGTCCTCGACCAGGACAGCGGCCTGCCCAAGCGGGACCCGAAGACCGGCGAGGAGAAGGTCGCCCGGGTCTTCGCCAACCAGCAGGGCGAGGCCAAGAAGAACGCGCTTGCCATGCTGGAGAACATCCAGGCGGCCAAGGAGCGCCCGCTCGCCCGGGTCCTCACGGGCTTGTCGATCCGTCATGTGGGCCCGGTCGCCGCCGAGGCGCTGGCCCGTGAGTTCCGCTCGATCGAGCGGATCGAGCAGGCGAGCGAGGAGGAGCTGGCGGCCACCGACGGCGTCGGCGCGATCATCGCCGCCTCCCTCAAGGAGTGGTTCGCCGAGGAGTGGCACCAGGAGATCCTCCGCAAGTGGCGTGCGGCCGGTGTCCGCATGGAGGAGGAGGGCTCCGGCGAGGACCAGGGCCCGCGCCCGCTCGAAGGGCTCACCGTGGTCGTGACCGGCACCCTGGAGCGCTTCACCCGGGACGGCGCCAAGGAGGCGCTGCAGACCCGAGGAGCGAAAGTGACCGGTTCGGTCTCGAAGAAGACGTCCTTCGTGGTGGTGGGGGAGAATCCCGGTTCGAAATATGACAAGGCGATGCAGCTCAAGGTGCCTGTTCTGAACGAGGACGGCTTCGACGTCCTGCTGGAACAGGGTCCCGAGGCGGCGGCCGACGTCGCGCTTCCCACCGAGGAGTAGGCGGCGGCAGCGGTTGAAGGCCACCCGATCGGCGCATATCAGATGCATACGGGTGGCCGGGGCGCATTCGGGCAACCGTCGACGACCGCTGCCCGTGGAAGCCCTCTGCGGCCTACTGTTGAGATGTGCGCCTGCCGTGCCCAGCTGCGGTCGGGGCATTCCCTTGCTCATGATGAGCCGGGGAAGGGTTTTCCAACGCGGTGCCGCCCGGTCGTCGGGCCACGGGCCGCGTGGCGTGGGCACCGCCGGCTGTGAGAGGGACGGGAATGGAACCGACCGAGAGCGCCGCCCCGGACTCACGGCTGCGCCTGCGCCGGGTCACCGGCCCCTGGCGCGCGAGCCGCTGGTCCGGGCGGCCCGGCGCGGTACCGCTCACCGGGGCGGCCGGCCTCGGCGCCGCCCAGCTCACCGTCGAGCGCGTCCCGGGTGTGCCGGAGAGCGAGACCGAACGGCACCTGTCGTGGCCCGCGCTGCCCGCGGGCGTCGTGGCGGCGGCGGGCTTCGTGCTCGGCGCCGGGTTCTACCGCGCCTTCACCGGCGGCCACGCCCTCTTCCCGTCCGGCACCGTCGGCTGGTCGCTGGCGCTGCTCACCGGCATCATCGTCGGCCACCTCGTCGCCCTCGGCCGGGCCCGCTGGTGGGGCGGCACCGGCTCCGGCGCCGCCCTCACCCTCGCCGTCCTGATGCTCTTCGGCTGGCTGCCCGCCGGCATGGTCAGCCTCACCGTCGTCGTGCTGGTCGGCACAGCCCGCCGCCACCGCTGGCGGCAGGGTGTCCTGCACGGCTCGGTGGACATCCTTGGCATCGCCGCCGGGGCCCTGGTGCTCGCCGCGTTCGGCCGGGTGCCGTCCGTCGAGAACCCCTGGAACCCGGACACCTGGACCTTCTACACCGCCCCCGAGGTGGTGCTGGTCGCCGTCGCCTACCTCGCGGTCAGCCGCACCCTGCTGTGGTACCTCCACGCCCCGCGCACCGCAGGAGTGCCCACCGTCGCCCGCACCGCCCTGGTCAGACAAGGTCTGGTCGCGGTCGCCCTGCTCGGGATCGCCCCGCTGGTCTGCGTCGTCGCCATGGCCAAGCCGGTGCTGCTGCCGCTGTTCGCCATCCCGCTGATCGCCCTCGACTCCACCCTGTGGATAGCCCGGGCGCGCGCCGAGGAGCAACTGCGCGACCCGCTGACCGGACTGCCCAACCGGCAGTGGCTGCTGGAGCGGATCTGGACCGCGCTCGACGACGCCGAGCGGATCGACGCCAAGTCCGCACTGATGCTGATCGACCTGGACCGCTTCCGCTCGGTCAATGACACCCTCGGTCATCTCGCCGGGGACCGGCTGCTGCTCCAGATAGCCGACCGGCTCCGGCTGGCGCTGCCGCGCGGTGCCGAGGCCGCCCGCCTCGGCGGGGACGAGTTCGCCGTCTTACTGCCGGTCGCCGACTCCACGACGTCCGCGACCCGGGTCGCCCGCAGTCTGGTCGCCGACCTCAGCTCCCCGCTCGACCTGGACGGCCTCACCCTGGTCCTGGAGGCCAGTGCCGGCGTCGCCGTCTTCCCCGACCACGCCCTGGACGCCGAGGGCCTGCTGCGCCGCGCGGACGTGGCGATGTACCAGGCGAAGCGGGACCGTACCGGCGTGGAGGTGTACGAGTCCAAGCGGGACTCCAACACCCCCGACCGGCTCGGACTCCTCGGCGATCTGCGCCGGGCGCTGGACGCGCACGAGGTGCAGCTGCACTACCAGCCCAAGGTCCGCTTCGACGGCCAGGTGGCCGGCCTGGAGGCGCTGGTCCGCTGGGTGCACCCGGAGCGCGGGAAGGTGCCGCCGGACGAGTTCATAGCCATCGCCGAGTCCTCCGGGCTGATGCCCTATCTGACCGAGTACGTGCTGGACACGGCGCTCGGACAGGTCGCCAAGTGGCGGGCGCAGGGCCTGTTCGTCCCGGTCGCCGTCAATGTCTCCCCGCGCGACGTCCACACCCCGGGCTTCGCCGGCTCGGTCGCCGCCCGGCTCGCCCGGCACGGCGTCCCCGCGGGAGCGCTCCAACTGGAGATCACCGAGCACGTCCTGCTGGAGGACCCGCAGCGCGCCGCCGACACCCTCGCGGGACTGACCGGGCACGGCGTGAAGATGTCCCTGGACGACTTCGGCACGGGGTACTCCTCCCTCGTGCACCTCAGGCGGCTCCCGGTGAGCGAGCTGAAGATCGACCGCTCGTTCGTGGCCCGCCTCGCCATCGACACCGAGGACGCCGCGATCGTGCGCTGCACGGTGGACCTCGCCCACTCGCTCGGCCTGCTGGTCGTCGCCGAGGGCGTCGAGGACGACGAGACCTGGGAGCGGCTGCGCGACCTGGGCTGCGACGCCGTACAGGGCTGGCTGGTCGCCGCCGCGATGCCTCCCGAGGAGACGACGGCGTGGCTGCGGGCCCGGGGGTCACGAGGGTGGCAGCGGCCGCGGGCGGCACTGCCGGCGGCCGATTAGCGCGTCCGCGGTTCGTCGGGGCAGGTCGCGCCCACGCGGCGAAGCCGCGAAATCGACGCGGCCCCGGGCCCCTTTCCGGGCGCTGTCGAAACCGTTTCCCTGGCACGGGTCCCCGCCCCATAGGATTGGGCCCGAACCACCCACTCCCACCCAGAGGATCGCTGCATGCCTGGCATCACGCGCGAGGAGGTCGCCCACCTCGCCCGGCTGGCGCGTCTGGAGCTGAAGCCCGAAGAGCTCGAGCACTTCGCGGGACAGCTGGACGACATCATCGGCGCGGTGGCCCGCGTCAGTGAGGTCGCCGACCAAGACGTACCGCCGACCTCGCACCCGCTCCCGCTGACGAACGTCATGCGGGCGGACGAGGTCCGTCCGTCGCTCACCCCCGAGCAGGCGCTCTCCGGCGCCCCGGCCCAGGAGCAGCAGCGTTTCAAGGTGCCGCAGATCCTGGGGGAGGACTAATCGCATGACGGACATCATCAAGCTCACGGCCGCCGAGACGGCCGCGAAGATCGCCTCCGGCGAGCTCACCGCGGTCCAGGTCACCGAGGCCCACCTCGCACGCATCGAGGCCGTCGACGAGAAGGTGCACGCCTTCCTGCACGTCGACCGCGAGGGCGCGCTGGCCCAGGCCCGTGCCGTCGACGAGAAGCGGGAGCGCGGCGAGAAGCTCGGCCCGCTGGCCGGCGTACCGCTCGCGCTCAAGGACATCTTCACCACCGAGGGCATCCCGACGACCGTCGGCTCGAAGATCCTCGAGGGCTGGATCCCGCCCTACGACGCCACCGTCACCCAGCGCCTCAAGGCCGCCGACGTCGTCATCCTCGGCAAGACCAACATGGACGAGTTCGCCATGGGGTCCTCCACCGAGAACAGCGCCTACGGCCCGACCGGCAACCCCTGGGACCTCACCAAGATCCCCGGCGGTTCCGGTGGCGGCTCCTCCGCCGCGCTGGCCGCGCACATGGCCCCGCTCGCCATCGGCACCGACACCGGCGGCTCCATCCGCCAGCCGGCCGCCGTCACCGGCACGGTCGGCGTGAAGCCGACGTACGGCTCGGTCTCCCGCTACGGCATGGTCGCCTTCTCCTCCTCCCTCGACCAGGGCGGCCCCTGCGCCCGTACGGTCCTGGACGCGGCCCTGCTGCACGAGGTCATCGCCGGGCACGACCCGATGGACTCCACCTCGATCGACGCCCCGGTCCCGCCGGTCGTCGAGGCCGCCCGCAACGGCAGCGTCGAGGGCATGCGCGTCGGCGTCGTCAAGCAGTTCCGCGGCGAGGGCTACCAGGCCGGTGTCATCCAGCGCTTCGACGAGTCCGTCGCCCTGCTCAAGGAGCTGGGCGCCGAGATCGTCGAGCTGGACTGCCCGTCCTTCGACCTGGCGCTCTCCGCGTACTACCTGATCGCGCCCTCCGAGTGCTCCTCCAACCTCGCCCGCTTCGACGGCCTGCGCTACGGCCTGCGCAGCGGCGACGACGGCACCCACTC
This sequence comes from Streptomyces sp. NPDC002779, assembly GCF_042888685.1. Classification (NCBI taxonomy): domain Bacteria; kingdom Bacillati; phylum Actinomycetota; class Actinomycetes; order Kitasatosporales; family Streptomycetaceae; genus Streptomyces; species Streptomyces sp. NPDC002779. Next base: position 224,971 of record NZ_JBIAQC010000001.1, on the reverse strand, counting down.
CGCCGAGGAGGTCACCTCCCTCACCCGTGAGGCGGGCTTCGGCCCCGAGGTCAAGCGCCGCATCATGCTCGGCACGTACGCCCTGTCGAGCGGCTACTACGACGCCTACTACGGCAGCGCCCAGAAGGTCCGTACGCTCATCAAGCAGGACTTCGACAAGGCGTTCGAGCAGGTCGACGTGATCGTCTCCCCGACGACCCCGACCACCGCCTTCGCGATCGGCGAGCGCGCCGACGACCCGATGGCGATGTACCTCGCCGACCTGTGCACCATCCCGACCAACCTGGCGGGCAACGCGGCCATGTCACTGCCGTGCGGCCTCGCCCCGGAGGACAACCTCCCGGTCGGACTGCAGATCATCGCCCCGGTCATGAAGGACGAGCGCCTCTACAAGGTCGGCGCCGCCGTCGAGGCAGCCTTCGTGGAAAGGTGGGGCCACCCGCTGATCGAGGAGGCTCCGTCGCTGTGAGCGCACTGTCCAAGGCCAAGGTCTTCAAGAGCTCCAAGTCCGGTCTGTACATCTCGATGGCCACGTCGGCCTTCGGGGCCCTGGGTGTCTACAAGCAGATCAAGAAGGCCCGCGGCGACAACGACACGCTGCGGCTGCTCGACGCCGTCGTGACCGGTGCCGCGGTCGTCACCAACCTGGCCATTCTCTACCGCGAGCTGAAGCGGCTGGGCGACGACGACGTCCTGCTGGGCTGAGAGGGAAGTTTCATCGTGACCACCACGACCGACCTGGTGTCGTACGAGGACGCGCTGGCGTCGTACGACCCCGTCATGGGCCTCGAGGTCCATGTCGAACTCGGCACCAAGACCAAGATGTTCTGCGGCTGTTCGACCGCGCTCGGTGCCGACCCGAACACCCAGACCTGCCCGGTCTGCCTCGGCATGCCCGGCGCGCTCCCGGTCGTCAACGCGACCGGCGTCGAGTCCGCCATCAAGATCGGTCTCGCGTTGAACTGCGAGATCGCCGAGTGGTGCCGCTTCGCCCGGAAGAACTACTTCTATCCGGACATGCCGAAGAACTTCCAGACCTCCCAGTACGACGAGCCGATCGCCTTCAACGGCTACCTCGACGTACAGCTGGAGGACGGCGAGACCTTCCGCGTGGAGATCGAGCGCGCCCACATGGAGGAGGACACCGGCAAGTCGACGCACGTCGGCGGTGCCACGGGCCGTATCCACGGCGCCTCGCACTCGCTGCTGGACTACAACCGCGCCGGCATCCCGCTCATCGAGATCGTCACCAAGCCGATCGAGGGTGCGGGCGAGCGCGCTCCCGAGGTCGCCCGGGCGTACGTCCGTGAGCTGCGCGAGCTGATCCGGGCGCTCGGTGTCTCCGAGGCCCGGATGGAGATGGGCCAGATGCGCTGCGACGTGAACCTGTCGCTGCGCCCGCACGGCCGCGAGAAGTTCGGCACGCGGTCCGAGACGAAGAACGTCAACTCGCTGCGGTCCGTGGAGCGTGCGGCCCGCTTCGAGATCCAGCGGCACGCGGCCGTGCTGTCCTCCGGCGGCACGATCATCCAGGAGACCCGCCACTTCCACGAGGACACCGGGTCGACGACCTCGGGCCGCGTGAAGGAGGAGGCCGAGGACTACCGGTACTTCCCGGAGCCCGACCTGGTGCCGGTCGCCCCGTCCCGTGAGTGGGTCGAGGAGATCCGGGGCGGGCTGCCGGAGCTGCCGCTGGTGCGCCGCAACCGGCTGCGTGAGGAGTGGGGGATCTCCGCCACCGACATGCAGTCGATCCTCAACGCCGGTGCGCTGGACCCGATCGTCGCCACCATCGACGCCGGTGCCGACGCCGCCTCCGCCCGCAAGTGGTGGATGGGCGAACTCGCCCGCAGCGCCAACGAGTCGGGCACCTCGCTCGACGAGCTGGCGATCACCCCGGAGCAGGTCGCCCGGGTCACCGAGCTCGTCGCCAAGGGTGACCTGAACGACAAGCTGGCCCGACAGGTCATCGAGGGCGTCCTCGCGGGCGAGGGCACCCCGGACGAGGTCGTCGACAAGCGCGGTCTGAAGGTCGTCTCCGACGAGGGTGCCCTGACCACGGCCGTCGAGGAGGCCATCGCCGGCAACCCGGCCATCGCGGACAAGATCCGCGGGGGCAAGGTGGCCGCGGCCGGTGCCCTGGTCGGCGCGGTCATGAAGGCGACCCGTGGTCAGGCCGACGCGGCGCGCGTCAAGGAGCTGATCCTGGAGAAGCTGGGCGTCAGCGAGGGCTGACGGCCCCTTGTCCCGAGCCCCAGGGGGATGCATCGCAGCCGATGCATCCCCCTGGGCGCGTCCGGAGACCTCCGGCACCCCGCACCGCACCGGGCCCGCTGGACGGCGGCCGCTGCAGGTGTGCTGCTGACCCTGGCCGGACTCGCCGCCTCGACACTCCGCGCCACCGGCGCCGTCCCGGCGCTCGTGGCGGCCGCCTACGCCCTCGGCGCCGCCGTCTGCGGCCTCGCCGCCTTCCTCGGCTCCCGCGGCCGCACCCGGCGGGCGCTGTGGCTGCTGATCGCCGGGGTGAGGGTGATGGCGTTCGGGGATCAGTTCGGCTGACATGGCGCAGCAGCCGTTACTGTCCTGTGATCCGTCTCCCATTCCTGTGAATAAGCCCACGAACACATCAAATGATCACTTTGGGCTGTAAGAGTGGTGCTCGCATTGCTGATGCGTTCTTTGCGGGTTGTTCACCTCATGAACCGCTGTTCCCGGTCAAAGATCCATAAATCGCACTCCTGGGAGCACGTTTCGTGGCAGCCCTCGCCCGCTGGTGTGTCCAGCGCCGCCTTGTCGCCGTTCTGCTGTGGCTTCTCGCCCTCGGCGCGGTGAGCGCGGCGGCCGTCGCCGCGGGCGCCGCGTACTCCAACGACTACGAGGTCGCCGGCACCGAGTCCGGCCGGGCCACCCAGCTCCTCGAGGACGGCTTCCAGGGCCTCGGCGGGGACAGCAACACCGTCGTCTGGCACACCGACGCCGGCAGCGTGCGTGCCGCCGACGTCCAGCAGACGATGAACCGCGCCCTGGAGGAGATCGCCGAGCTGCCCGGCGTGGCCGCCGTGACCGGCCCCTACGGCGGCCAGGGCGCGGCCCAGGTCAGCGCGGACAGCCGGACCGCCTACGCCACGGTCATCTTCGAGGACCGGGCCGAGAACATCGACCCCGCCGAAGTGCGGGCGGTCGTCGACATCGCCGGGGAGGCCGAGGCCGACGGGCTGCAGGTCGAGCTCGGGGGCACCGCGATCGGGCTCACCGAGTCCTCCGGCGGCCATCTCGCCGAGGTGGTCGGGGTGGCCGTCGCCGCGATCGTCCTCTTCCTCGCCTTCGGCTCGCTCGCCGCCTCCGTGCTGCCCATCGCCACCGCCCTGGTCAGCGTCGGCACCGCCTACGCCGGGACCGTGCTGCTCGGGCACGTCATGACCGTCGCCGACTTCGCGCCCATGCTCGGCATGCTGATCGGGCTCGGCGTCGGCATCGACTACGCGCTGTTCATCGTCACCCGGCACCGGCGCGGCCTGAAGCGCGGACTGGACGTCACCGAGTCGATCACCCAGGCCGTCGCGACCACCGGACGGGCGGTCGTGTTCGCGGGTGCCACCGTTTGCATCGCCCTGCTGGGCATGCTCATCCTGCGGCTGAACTTCCTCAACGGCGTCGCCGTCGCGGCCTCGCTGACCGTGGTGCTCACCGTCGCGGCCTCCGTGACCCTGCTGCCGGCCCTGCTGTCCTTCATCGGCCTGCGCGCCCTCAGCCGCCGCGAGCGGCGCAGGCTCGTCGAGCACGGGCCCGAACCCGAGCTGCCGACCGGGTTCGCCGCCCGCTGGTCGGCGTTCGTCGAGCGGCACCCCAAGCTGCTCGGCGCCCTCGCCCTGGTCGTCATCACGATCCTCGCCCTGCCCACCCTCTCGCTGCGCCTGGGCACCTCCGACCAGGGCAACAACCCGGACACCGCCACCACCCGGCAGGCCTACGACCTCCTCGCCGACGGCTTCGGCCCCGGCGTCAACGGCCCGCTGACCCTGGTGACCCAGGTCGACGGCGGCGACGACAAGCTCGCCCTGGACAGCCTCGACGCCACCCTGCGCACCACCGAGGGCGTCGCCGCGGTGACCCCGGTGACCTTCAACGCGGCCGGCGACACCGCGTACCTCACGGTCGTCCCCGAGTCCTCGCCGCAGTCCCGCTCCACCAGCGACCTCGTCGAGCGGCTCCGCTCCGAGGTGCTCCCGCGCGCGGAGACCGGCACCTCGCTCGATGTGCAGGTCGGCGGGGTGACGGCCGGCTACGACGACTTCGCCGATGTCATCGTCGGCAAGCTGCCCCTGTTCGTGGGCGTCGTCGTCGGACTCGGCTGTCTGCTGCTCCTGCTCGCCTTCCGGTCCATCGGCATCCCGCTGAAGGCCGCCGCGATGAACATCGCCGCCGTCGCCGCCTCCTTCGGCATCGTAGTCGCCGTCTTCCAATGGGGCTGGGGGAGCGAGCTGCTCGGTCTCGGCCGCGCCGGGCCGATCGAGCCCTTCCTCCCGGTGATCATGGTGTCCGTGCTCTTCGGGCTCTCCATGGACTACCAGGTGTTCCTGGTCAGCCGGATGTACGAGGAGTGGCTGGAGACCGGTGACAACCGGCGGGCCGTACGGATCGGCCTCGCCGAGACCAGCCGGGTGATCAACTCCGCCGCGGTCATCATGATCTCGGTCTTCCTCGCCTTCGTGCTCAGCGGCGACCGGGTGATCGCCATGTTCGGCATCGCGCTCGCCGCCGCCGTCGCCCTGGACGCCTTCGTCCTGCGCACCCTGCTCGTGCCCGCCCTGATGCATCTGCTCGGCGGCGCCAACTGGTGGCTGCCACGCTGGCTGGACGCCCGGCTGCCCCGGATCAGCATCGAGCCGCCCGAGGCCCGCGCCGCCCATGAGAGGCTGGCCGCTGCGACGGACGCCGAGATGGCGGACGTACTGGCGAAGGAGCAGCGGCAGGATGTACGCGATATCGCTGGGTGACGACGGCGCCGAACTGCGGCCCCTGGAGCCCTGGCACGCCGAGGAGTTCCTCGCGCACCTGGAGCGCGGCCGGGAGTTCATCAACCAGTACGTCCCGTTCGGCTCGAAGGCCGAGGACACCGCCGGTGCCAGCGAGGTCCTCCAGCGGTACGCCGACATGCGGGCCGCCGACACCGGGTCCCTGCACGGGCTGTGGCTGGACGGGAAGCTGGTCGGCGGGGTGCTCTTCCTGAACTTCGACGCCGCGAGCCGCAACTGCGAGGTCGGGTGCTGGCTGGAGCCGGCCGCGACCGGACGCGGACTCGTCACCCGCGCGATGCGGACGCTCCTGGACTGGGCGTTCGGCGCGCGCGGCATGCACCGCGTGGAATGGCACGCGGCGGCGGCCAATGAGCCCAGCATCAATGTGGCGCGGCGGCTCGGCATGACCCGGGAGGGCGTCCTGCGGGAGAACTATCCTCACCGGGGCGTCCGCCACGACACCGAGGTGTGGGCGATCCTCGCCGCCGAGTGGGCGCACGCACGCGCGCGTACCGCTCACAAGGATCATTAAGAAACCTCTCAGACAGCCTCCGTACGGTGCGAGACATGGGAACGAAGACAGTGGACGTGACGAAGACAGCCGAGGAGCCGGAGGCCGTAGAGGCCACCGAGCCCGACGACGAAGTGATGGACGAGGTGACGGAGGCCGAGGCCGCCGACACCACCAAGGACGGGGGCACCTCCTTCGTCGGACAGGGCGCCGGCGCCGTCGTCTCCGCGGCGCTCGGCCTGGTGTCGCTGACGGGCGGCTGGATCGGTACGGTCGCCGCCGCGCGCGAGACCCTCATCGGCCAGCTGGAGACCTCCTCCAGCGCGACCGTCGCCCAGCAGGTCCAGCAGGTCTACGGCGACGCCTGGCAGACCACCGCCCTGTGGGCGGGCCTGTTCGCGCTCATCGCCCTGATCGTCGGCGTCTTCGTGCTGGCCCGGCCCGCCTTCGGCGTTCCCGGCGAGCCGCAGCCCGTGTGGATCAAGTCGGTCGCCTGGGGCGGCGTCGCGCTCGGTGTGATCGGCCTGCTGCTGGCCGTCCTGAAGTACACCGACGTCCTGCTCGGCCTTCCTTCCACCGGCTGAATCACCGCAGGTCCTGAGGGGTCTTAGAGCGTCCGTGAGCACCTTACGGAGCATCTGAGGCCCCTCACCCGCATCTAAGGCCCCGGGCACCGCCGAAGATGCGGAACTCTCCCGATGTGGCGGACCCCCCTGGGAGACGAGAGTTGAGGCATCGCAACAAAGCGAAGCCAACTCTTCCAAGGGGACACCATGTTCGAGCACGAGCTCTACCGCCTGCGCACCGCCGACCTCATGCGCGAGGCCCAGAACGACCGGCTGGCCCGTGAGATCGTCCGCGGCCGCCGCGCCGCCCGCCGGGAGGCGGCCCGCCAAGCCGCCGAGGGCGAGGTGCATACCTCCCGTCTCGGCCGCCTGCGGATCACCCGCACCGCATGACCATCGGGGGCCTGGCGCCAGGGCGCACCACGAAAACCGGTGCCCCGCCGTCAGGGCCGCGTGCGATGCTCTGGCCCGTGGAGAACCAGTCCGTCAGCCCGGTGTTCGTCGGTCGTGCCGACGAGGTCCAGATCCTGAACGACGCGCTCGCCCGTGCCGAGGCCGGAGGAACCTCCCCGGCCTTCGGCACCGGGGGAGAGCCCCAGGCGCTGCTCCTCGGCGGCGAGGCCGGGGTCGGCAAGACCCGTCTCGTCGAGGAGTTCGCCAACCGCGCCGCCCGCGCGGGAGCCGTCGTCGCCCTCGGCGGCTGCGTGGAGATCGGCGCCGACGGGCTGCCCTTCGCGCCCTTCTCCACCGCCCTGCGCGCCCTGCGCCACGAACTTCCCGGGGAACTCGCCGCCGCCGCGGCGGGCCAGGAGGAGGAACTGGCCCGGCTGCTGCCCGAACTCGGCGAGACCGGCTCCCAGCGGCACGACGAGAACGGCATGGCCCGCCTCTTCGAGCTCACCGCCCGGCTGCTGGAGCGCGTCTCCGCCGACCGCACGGTCGTCCTCGTCCTGGAGGACCTGCACTGGGCCGACGCCTCCACCCGCCACCTCCTCGCCTACCTCCTGCGCACCCTGCGCACCGGCCGCCTGGTCGTCCTCGCCACCTACCGCTCCGACGACATCCACCGCCGCCACCCGCTGCGCCCCCTGCTCGCCGAACTCGACCGGCTGCGCACGGTCCGCCGCATCGAGCTCGCCCGGTTCAGCCGCGCCGAGGTCGGCCGCCAGATCGCCGGCATCCTCGCCACCGAACCCGACCCGGCCCAGGTCGACGAGATCTTCGAACGCTCCGACGGCAACGCTTTCTTCGTCGAGGAACTCGCCGTCGCCGCCCACGAGGGCTGCTGCACCGGACTCACCGCCTCCCTGCGCGATCTGCTCCTGGTGCGGGTCGAGGCCCTGCCCGAGTCCGCCCAGCGGGTGGCCCGGATCGTCGCCGAGGGCGGCTCCACCGTGGAGTACCGGCTGCTCGCCGCCGTCGCCCGGCTCGCCGAGGACGATCTCCTGGAGGCGCTGCGGGCCGCCGTCAACGCCAGCATCCTGACCGCCGCGCCCGGCGGCGACGGCTACCGCTTCCGGCACTCCCTGGTCCGCGAGGCGGTCAGCGACGACCTGCTGCCCGGCGAGCGCTCCCGCCTCAACCGCGCCTACGCCGAGGCCCTCCAGGCCGATCCGAGCCTCGTCCCCGCCGACGAACGCGTCATGCGCCTGGCCAGCTACTGGTACCACGCCCACGACCCGGCCAAGGCCCTGCCCGCCGTGCTGGACGCCTCCGTCACCGCCCGCCGCCGGCACGCCTACTCCGAACAACTGCGGCTCCTGGAACGCGCGATGGAGCTGTGGGACTCCGCGCCCGAGGACGTACGGGCCACCCTGCGCCCCGTCGACTACACCGAGGTCTATCCGCCCTGCGGCTGCGACCCCGCCACCACACCCCTGCGCTATCTCGACCTGATGGCCGAGGCCGCCGTCGCCGGACGGCTGTGCGGGGAGCGCGAGCGCGCCCTGAAGATCACCAAGCGGGCGCTGCGTCTGCTCGACGGCGAGGACGATCCCCTGCGGGCCGCGTGGTTCTGGATCCAGCGCTCCCGGCTGGTCCAGGCCCAGGCCCGCGGCGACGGCTGGCAGGAGATCGGCACCGCCCAGGAGCTGGTCCGGGGCCTGCCGCCGTCCGAGGTGCACGCCGACGTGCTGGCCACCGCGGCCGCCTGGGCCATGGTCCGGGCACCCGGCCCGGACGCCATGACCGCCGCCGAGCGCGCCGTCGAGTACGCGCGCATGGTGGGCGCCTCCGACATCGAACTGAACGCCCGCCTCACCCTGGGGGTACTGCTCGTCGACGCCGGGGACATCGAGACCGGGCTCGCCCAGATGTACGAGGTGCGGGAGCAGGCGCTGCCGCTCGGACTGCCGTCGGTGCTCGGCCGCAGCCACATCAACCTGGCGTCCGTCCTCGAAGGCATCGGCCGTTCCGAGGACGCGGTCGGGATCCTCCGCGATGGCCTGCGGCTCACCCAGGACCGGGGCCTGCGGGACTCGGAGGCCTGGATCTGGGCCAACCTCGCCGAGGCACTGATCTCCCTGGGCCGCTGGGACGAGGCAGCGCAGGCCGCGCTGGCCGCCCAGCGCGTGGGCCAGGTCGCCAAGCCGCGCGGCTGCGCCGCCCACTGCCTCGCCCAGATCGCGCTGGCCCGCGGACATCTGGACGAGGCCGCCCGGCACCTCGCCGACGGCCGCCTCGCCTACGGCTCCCACGACCCCATGCCGCAGAACGACCTGCCCCTGTCCCGGCTCGCGATAGCCCTCGCGGCCGCCGAGGGCCGCATCCTGGACGCCCGCGCCGAACTCACGCGCGTCCTCGACGCCGGCTTCCAGCCCGGCACCCAGCGCTACGCCTGGCCCCTGCTGCTGGCCGCCGCCACCGCCGAGGCCGACGCCCGGGACCTCCCCGCCGCCGACGAGGGCCGCACCGAGACCCTGGAGCGCCTCTTCGGCGCGGTGAAGACCCTCACCACCGACGCGCCCATCTGGCGCGCCCACGAGCAGTGGGTCCGCGCGGAACTCCACCGCGCCGAGGGACAGGCGCCCCCCGACCTCTGGTCGTCGGTCGTCACCGCCTTCGAGCGCCTCCAGCGGCCCCACGACCTCGCCCGCGTCCGCCACCGGCTCGCCGAGGCCCTGGTGACGGCGGGCGGCGAGGACGACCGGGCCTCGGCGGCGGAACTCCTCCGCCTCGCCCACGCCGTCGCCGACCACCTGGGCGCCCGCCCCCTCGCCGACGAGGTCGCCTCCCTCGCCCGGCGAGCGCGCCTCCCCCTCACGCCCGACGCGCCCCGCCCCGCCGCCGACACCCTCGGCCTCACCAGCCGTGAACGGGACGTCCTGCGGCTGGTCACGGCCGGCCGCACCAACCGCCAGATCGCCGAGGAACTCTTCATCTCCCCGAAGACGGCCAGCGTCCATGTCTCCAACATCCTCGCCAAGCTGGGCGTCGCGGGGCGGGGCGAGGCCGCGGCGATGGCGCACCGGATGGGGCTGTTCCCGACGGAGGACGGAGAGCGGGTGGGCGGCGCGGTCTAAGACACCTGCACCTCGCCGGCTAGGACACCTGTTCCTCGCCGCCTAGGACACCTGCACCTCCAGGATCCTGTCGTCCGCGTCCTCCGGTGAGCCCCGGCCGTCGGTGTTGCTCGTCGTCAGCCACAGCTTGTCGCCGCCTGCCGGGACCACCGTGCGCAGCCGGCCGTACTCGCCCTCCAGGAAGGACTGCGGGTCGGCCGCGGCCTCCGTGCCCTTCAGGGGGACGCGCCACAGACGCTCGCCCCTCAGGCCCGCCGTCCAGACCGAGCCCTCGGCGTAGGCGATGCCGCTTGGGGAGGCCTCGTCCGTGGCCCACTGGGTTATCGGGTTGTGGAACGCCGGGTCGTCCGACTCGCCCTCGGCCCGGGGCCATCCGTAGTTGTCACCCGGCTTGATCGCGTTCAGCTCGTCCCAGGTGTCCTGGCCGAACTCCGCGGCGAACAGGCGCTGTTCGGTGTCCCAGGCCAGGCCCTGCACATTGCGGTGGCCGTACGAGTACACCGGGGAGTCGGGGAAGGGGTTGCCCGGCGCCGGTTCGCCCTCCGGGGTCATCCGCAGGATTTTGCCGCCCAGGGACTTCTTGTCCTGCGACAGCCCCTCCTCGCCGCTCTCGCCCGTGCCCGCGTACAGCATCTTGTCGGGGCCGAAGGCGATCCGGCCGCCGTTGTGGACGAAGCCCTTGGGGATGCCCCTGAAGACGGTGTCCGGGGCGCCCAGTTGCTCGCCGGCCGGCTTGTCCTCGTCGACGAGCAGCCGGACGATGCGATTGTCCGAGGCCGAGGTGAAGTAGGCGTAGACCATGTGGTCCGAGGCGTAGTCCGGGGAGAGCGCGAGGCCCATCAGGCCGCCCTCTCCGGCCGGGGACACCCCGGGCACCTCGCCCAGCTCGGTCTTCTTTCCGCTCTCGGTGTCGACCCGGGTGATGGTGCCCTCGTCACGGGAGGAGACCAGCAGGTCGCCGTCCGGCAGCGGGGCCAGGCCCCACGGGCTCTTCAGTCCCTCGGCGACGGTCCGCACCACCTTGGCGGAGCCCTTGGCGGGCGGGGTGTCGTCGGTGGCCCGGGACGACGGTGGTGCCTGGGAGGCCGCACCGGTCGACGCCGCGCTGTCACCCGCGCCGGACGAGCCCCCTTCGTCGTCGGAGGAACACCCGGCCGTCAGCAGGAGCGCGGCCGCGGCCAGTACGGCCGACACAGCTCGACGTTGCACGATCATGGTCCCTTCGACGCGACGGCTTCTCCTTGTCATACACCGCTCGCGCCTCACAGGTTCCCGATCAATGATTCCCGCATCAAGACCGCCCGGCAACCGCCGGCTCAGTACCCGCCGACTCAGTACCCACCGGCTAAGTACCCACCGGCTCAGTCCCAGGACCCCCGCGCCCCGGGCAGCGCCCCGATCTCCGCCAGATCCTCCGCCGTGAGCCGCAGCCGCGCCGCCCCCGCGTTCTGCGTCACCCACCGCTCCCGCTTCGCCCCCGGCACCGGCACCACGTGCCGTCCCTGCGCCAGCACCCACGCCAGCGCCACCTGCGCCGGGGTGACGTCTGCCCCATGGCGGCGGGCGATGCGGCGCAGACCGACCACGATCGGCTGGTTGGCGGCCATCATCTCCGCCGTGAAGCGGGGATGGCGGGCGCGGACGTCGTCCGGTTCGAAGCCCTCGCCCGGCGTCAGCGTGCCGGTGAGGAAGCCGTTGCCCAGCGGCATCGCCGCCAGGAAGCCGATGCCGCGCGCCTCGCACCACGGCAGGAGGGACTCCAGCGCCTCCGGCGACCACACCGACAGTTCCGCCTGCACCGCGCTCACCGGGAAGACCTGCTGCATCCGTCGCAACTGCCGCAGCGTGGCGTCGTGCAGGCGGCTCCCGGACCGGCGACCGCCGCGCGCCCCCACCGCGCACATGCCCAACGCCCGTACCTTCCCGGCCCGGACGAGGTCCGCCATCGCCCCCCAGGTCTCCTCGACCGGCACCTCCGGGTCCGCCCGGTGCAGCTGGTACAGGTCGATCACGTCCGTCTGGAGCCGCCGCAGCGAGGCGTCGCACGCCCGTTTCACGTACCCGGGGCGGCCGTTGGCCACGATGTGCTGCTCGCCGACCAGCAGCCCGACCTTCGTCGACACGAAGGCGTCCTGGCGGCGTTCCTTCAACACCCGCCCCAGCAACAGCTCGTTGGTGAACGGGCCGTACATGTCGGCCGTGTCCAGCAGCGTCGAGCCCAGATCGAGCGCCCGGTGCACGGCCCGCAGCGACTCGTCACCGCGCTGCCGGGATCCGCTGTACGCCCAGCTCATCGGCATGCACCCGAGTCCGACAGCCCCCACCGCGAGCGCCGCCGCGCCGATCGTCCTGCGCTCCACCTGCTCGTGACCCTCCCTCTTCCGCCACCCCAACCTAACCTCTGCCGTCCCGGGGACCTGACATAGCCTCCGGTGCATGACTGCTGACGTGTGGCTTCCCATCCCGCCGGACGAGATCGAAGGGCTCCCCGAGGGGCCGGACTACCGCTTCTGGAACGGCGCCGACGACTATCCCGCGGACCCCGCCGCGTGCGCCTTCTACGTCGTCCCCTACATGAAGCCGCCGGGACTCGGACAGCGCCCGCTGCCCCTGATGAGCTCCGTCGAGGTCGTGCAGACGCTGTCCGCCGGCATCGACCACGTCGAGCCCGGACTGCGGCATCTGCGCGCGGGCGTCCGGCTCTGCAACGCGCGCGGGGTGCACGAGGCGAGCACCGCCGAGCTCACGCTCGCGCTGATCCTGGCCTCGCTGCGCGGCATCCCCGACTTCGTGCGCGCCCAGGACAAGGGGGAGTGGCGCGGTGGCTTCCGGCCCGCGCTGGCGGACAAGACCGTGCTCATCGTGGGATACGGCTCGATCGGCGCCGCCATCGAGGACCGGCTCGCGCCGTTCGAGCTCGCGCGGGTGGCGCGCGTCGCGCGCTCCGAGCGCACTACGGAGCGCGGGCCGGTGCATCCACTCACCCGGCTGCCCGACCTGCTTCCCGAGGCGGACGTCGTCGTGCTCTCCACCCCGCTCACCGAGACCACGCGTCACCTCGTCGACGCCGACTTCCTGGCCCGGATGAAGGACGGGGCGCTGCTGGTGAACATCGCCCGCGGCGGCGTCGTCGACACCAAGGCCCTCCTCGCCGAACTGGAGAGCGGGCGCATCACCGCGGCCCTCGACGTCACCGACCCCGAACCGCTGCCGCCGGGCCACCCTCTGTGGCAGGCTCCCGGGGTGCTCATCAGTCCGCACGTCGGTGGCCCGACGTCCGCCTTCATGCCCCGCGCCAAGCGGCTGCTGGTCGAGCAGTTGAGCCGTTTCGTGAACCGGGAGCCGCTGCGCAACGTGATCCTTACGACGGGTGCGGACAGCGGCCCGTCGACCAACGCGACAGCCACGTAACCCGGTTCGGGTACCCTCCGCAACCTTCCGGACGCGGTCCGTACCCGCATCCCCGCTGGTCGTCACGGAGCGTAGAGAACCTATGTCCCTGAGTGACGAGACTGGTGTATCGTCCCGACAGGGGCTGCGCCGCGCACCGTTCGGCGCCGGGGATGGACATTGCAGACTGTGAGGGGGGCGACGGGCGATGCACGGCCTATGGACCAACGATCCGACGCGGCGGGGCCGCCGGCGGCGACCCTGGCGCACGGCCGCGCGCAGGCGCGGCCACCACGGCAGTCCCGGCGGACACCACAGCCATCACCGCAGGCACAGCAGCCGCCGCAGGCAGGCCCATCCAGCGCACCGGGACCCGCGGGACCCGGGAGCGGCGCGGACCGGGAGGGACCGGTGAGCTCGCCGCCGCCTCCCACGACGACCCTCAACGGCGCGTTGCGGGCCCATCCTTCGTCGGGGGCGCTGCCCCGGCCGCCGTCCTCCGGCGGCGGGGCGGGCATGGTCCCCCAACTCGTTCTGGCCCTGGTGTGCGCGGGATACGCCGTCGGTTCCGCGCTCGGCTGGGGTTCGGACGAACTCGCGTTGATCATGGGCGACTTCGGGCTGAGCGCCGCGGCCGCTGCCGCCGCGGTCTCGTGCTTCCTGTACGCCCGGAGCCGCCGGATCCGCTTCCGGCCGGCCTGGCTGCTGTTCGCCCTCTCCTCGGTGATGGCGTCCCTCGGCAATCTGGTCTGGGGGTGGTACGAGGTCGTGCTCGAGCGGCCCGTGCCCAGCCCCAGCTACGCGGACGGCTTCTTCCTGTGCTTCGCCCCGCCCGCCATCGTGGGGCTGCTGGTGCTCGCCAAGCGCCCGGTGACCCGGGCCGGCTGGGTCTGCCTCGGCCTCGACGCCTGGCTGATCGGCGGCTCCCTGCTGACGCTGGCGTGGAGCCTGGCCCTCGCCCAGACCGCCGCCCAGTCCGAGGCGACGAGCGTGTCGCACACCGCGCTGTCGCTGGCCTATCCGCTGCTGGACATCGCGCTGGTCAGCATGGTGCTGGCGCTGCACTTCCGGCGCTCGTCGGTGAACCGCACCGCGGTGAACACCGCGATCGGGGCACTCGCCCTGACCGTGATGTGCGATGCCCTGTTCACCTCGCCGCTGATGAACAGCAACTACCGCTCCGGCCAGCTCCTCGACGCGGGCTGGTTCGCCGGCTCGCTGCTGCTCGCCTACGCCCCCTGGGCCTCCCCCCGGGGCGGCGACACGGAGCGGCAGGAGGGCGAGGGCTACACGCGCGTGGTGCGCGAGCACCTGCCGGGACAGCGGGGCGGCGGCAGCCACCACCACCTGCCCCCGCAGGGAGGTGATCACAGCCGGTTCCCGGCGGCCCGGCCGATCGCCGGCTCGCTGGCCGCCCTCACGCCCTATCTCGCCGCCGCCGTCTGCACGCTGGGGATCCTCTACAACGTCCTCAACGGCCGCAGCGTCGACCGCGTCGTGCTCATCACCGGCGGCACCGTCGTGCTCGCCCTCGTGGTGCGCCAGGGCATCATGCTGCTCGACAACATCACCCTCACCCAGGAACTGGCGCAGAAGGAGAACCACTTCCGCTCCCTGGTGCAGGGCTCCAGCGACGTCATCATGATCGCCGCGCCGAACGGCATCCTGCGCTACGTCTCCCCGGCCGCGGCCGGCGTCTACGGCCGCCCCGCGGAGGAGTTGGTGGGCACCGAACTGGCCAACCTCATCCACCCGGAGGACCTGGGCTGCGTGGTGCACGAGGTGCGCCGCTTCCTCGCCGCCAGCCCGCACGAGGAACCCACTACGCGCATCGAGTGCCGCTTCCGCTCCGGCGACGGCGGCTGGCTGAACGTGGAGTCCACCGTCAACCGCCACCACGGCGGCCTCATCTTCAACAGCCGGGACGTGACCGAGCGCGTCCGCCTGCAGGCGCAGCTCCAGCACAACGCCGAGCACGACCCGCTCACCGACCTGCCCAACCGCGCCCTGTTCACCAAGCGCGTGCAGCAGGCCCTGTCCGGCCGCCGCGCCTCCGACCGCGGCGCCGCCCTGCGCGGCACGGCCGTCCTCTTCATCGACCTGGACGGCTTCAAGGCCGTCAACGACACCATCGGGCACCAGGCCGGGGACGAACTGCTCGTGCAGGCCGCCCGCAGGCTCCAGGAGGCGGTCCGGCACGGGGACACCGCCTCCCGGCTCGGCGGCGACGAGTTCGCCGCGCTGATCGTCGGAGACGGCACCCGTGACCGGTCCGCCCGCGAACGGCACATCCTGGATCTCGCCGACCGCCTCAGGCTCACGCTGTCGCAGCCGTACGTCATCGACGGCAACGATGTCCGGGTCGCCGCCTCCATCGGCGTCGCGTTCGCCGAGCCGGGCCTGGGCGCGGGCGAGCTGCTGCGCAACGCCGACCTCGCGATGTACCGGGCCAAGGCGTCCGGAAAGGGCCGGGTCGAGCTGTACAAGCCGCAGATGCAGCAGGACGTCGTACGCAAGGCCGAGCTGGCCACGCGCCTGCGGGCCGCGCTGCACGACGGCGAGTTCGCGCTGCTGCACCAGCCGGTGGTGTGCCTGGAGGACGGCCGGATCACCTCGGTCGCCGCCCAGGCGCGCTGGCGGTCCTCGCAGGGCGTGCTGTTCACGCCCGCCGAGTTCCTGCGGGTCGCCGAGGACAGCGACAAGACCGCCGAGCTGGGCCGCTGGATGCTGGAGGAGGCCGTGGAGCAGGCCGCCGAGCGCGCCGCCACCGGGCTCTCGGTGCCGGTGACCGTCCGGATCAGCGCGCGCCGGCTGCTGGACCGCTCGATGCCGCCCGACTCGATCGAGGCCCTGCTCACCCGGTACCGGCTGCCGTCGGGTTCGCTGGTGATCGAGCTGGCCGACACCGACGTACGGGGCTCGCTGGACGAGCTGGAGCGCCGCCTGGGCGCGCTGCGCAGACTCGGCGTGCGGATCGCGCTGGACGGCTTCGGCAGTGGCGGCGCGGCGATCGCCGCGCTGCGCAGGCTTCCCGTGGACGTGCTCAAGGTGGACCGCGGCCTGGTCGAGGGCGTCGTGGAGTCCGCGCGGCTGCACAAGATCACCAGCGGGCTGCTGCGGATCGCCGCCGACCTGGGGCTGCAGTCCGTGGCCGAGGGTGTGGACCTGCCCGAGCAGGTGGTGGCGCTGCGGGCGATGGGCTGCACCCACGGCCTGGGCATGGCCTTCTCCGGTCCGGTGGACGAGTACCGGCTGCGCCGGGCGCTCGCCTCCGGCCGCTACCCGGTCCCGCACGGGCCGGGGGAGCCGGCGTTCGCGGGTGTGCGGGAGCCGCAGGGCCGGGGGGTGCCCGCCGTTCTCGGAGGCGGCGGCACCCGTCGCTCACATAATGAGACTCCCGTCCCACCACCTTGACACGCGGTGCGTGCCGGGGGGAGGGTCAGTGCCATGCGCACCCGAATTCTCGTACTTGGAAAGCGCGTCGGCTGACGCTGAGCCCTTGACCGCTCAGCGACCCACTCCCGGCGCGCTCCCCTCGCTTGCCTGACGGCACGAGGGGTTTTTTGTTGCACCAGCAGCAGTCGTACACCGTACAAACTTCGCAAAAACCCTCAGCATCGAGAAGAGAATGCCGATGACCGAGCAGGCCACCGGGGCCCATCATCCGCAGCCGCGGCCCCGTTCCGGAGGACAGCCGTCCGCCCCCGAGCACGTCACGGGTGCGCAGTCCCTCATCCGCTCCCTCGAGGAAGTCGGGGCCGACACGGTGTTCGGCATTCCCGGTGGTTGCATCCTTCCGGCGTACGACCCGCTGATGGACTCCACCCGCGTGCGTCACATCCTGGTGCGCCACGAGCAGGGCGCCGGTCACGCGGCCGAGGGGTACGCGTTGGCCACCGGCAAGGTCGGTGTCTGCATGGCGACCTCTGGCCCCGGCGCGACCAACCTCGTCACGCCGATCGCCGACGCGCACATGGACTCGGTGCCGATGGTCGCGATCACCGGCCAGGTGGCCTCCAAGGCGATCGGCACGGACGCCTTCCAGGAAGCGGACATCGTCGGCATCACCATGCCGATCACCAAGCACAACTTCCTCGTCACCAAGGCCGATGACATCCCCCGGGTGATCGCGCAGGCGTTCCACATCGCCTCCACCGGCCGCCCCGGCCCGGTCCTGGTCGACATCGCCAAGGACGCCCTCCAGGCACAGACCACCTTCTCCTGGCCGCCGGTCATGGACCTGCCCGGCTACCGTCCGGTCACCAAGCCGCACGCCAAGCAGATCCGCGAGGCGGCCAAGCTGATCACCTCCGCGAAGCGGCCCGTCCTCTACGTCGGCGGCGGCGTCCTCAAGGCCAAGGCCACCGCCGAGCTGAAGGTCCTCGCGGAGCTCACCGGAGCGCCCGTCACCACCACCCTGGTGGCGCTCGGCGCCTTCCCCGACAGCCACCCGCTGCACGTGGGAATGCCGGGCATGCACGGATCGGTCACCGCCGTCACCGCGCTGCAGAAGGCCGACCTGATCGTCGCCCTCGGTGCCCGCTTCGACGACCGCGTCACCGGCAAGCTGGACAGCTTCGCCCCGCACGCCAAGATCGTCCACGCCGACATCGACCCGGCCGAGATCGGCAAGAACCGCGCCGCCGACGTGCCGATCGTGGGGGACGCCCGCGAGGTCATCGCCGACCTGATCCAGGCGGTCCAGAAGGAGCACAACGACGGCCACCAGGGCGACTACAGCGCCTGGTGGAACGACCTGAACCGCTGGCGCGAGACCTACCCGCTCGGCTACGACCAGCCCGAGGACGGCTCGCTGTCGCCGCAGCAGGTCATCGAGCGCATCGGTCAACTCGCCCCGGAGGGAACGGTCTTCACCGCGGGCGTGGGCCAGCACCAGATGTGGGCCGCGCATTACATCGAGTACGACAAGCCCGCGACCTGGCTGAACTCCGGCGGCGCCGGGACGATGGGCTACGCGGTCCCGGCCGCGATGGGCGCCAAGGCCGGCGCACCGGACCGTACGGTCTGGGCGATCGACGGCGACGGCTGCTTCCAGATGACCAACCAGGAACTGGCCACCTGCGCCCTGAACAACATCCCGATCAAGGTCGCCATCATCAACAACGGCGCCCTCGGGATGGTCCGCCAGTGGCAGACCCTCTTCTACAACCAGCGCTACTCCAACACCGTGCTGCACAGCGGCCCGGAGGCGGACGGCAAGCAGCCCAGCGCGGGCACCCGCGTCCCCGACTTCGTCAAGCTGTCGGAGGCCATGGGCTGTTACGCGATCCGCTGCGAGGACCCGGCCGACCTCGACAAGGTGATCGAGGAGGCCAACTCCATCAACGACCGCCCGGTGGTCGTCGACTTCATCGTCCACGAGGACGCGATGGTGTGGCCGATGGTCGCCGCCGGCACCTCCAACGACGAGATCCTGGCCGCCAGGGACGTCCGCCCCGACTTCGGCGACAACGAAGACGACTGAGCGAGAGAGACGCAGAGAAAATGACCAAGCACACGCTCTCGGTCCTGGTGGAGAACACGCCCGGCATCCTGGCGCGGATCGCCGCCCTGTTCTCCCGCCGCGGCTTCAACATCGACTCGCTCGCGGTCGGTGTCACCGAGCACCCCGACATCAGCCGCATCACCATCGTGGTCAGCGTGGCCGACCTGCCGCTGGAGCAGGTGACCAAGCAGCTCAACAAGCTCGTCAACGTGCTGAAGATCGTCGAGCTGGAGCCCGGTTCGGCCGTGCAGCGCGAACTCGTTCTGGTGAAGGTGCGCGCCGACAACGAGACGCGCTCCCAGATCGTCGAGATCGTCCAGCTGTTCCGCGCCAAGACCGTCGACGTCTCCCCGGAGGCCGTCACGATCGAGGCCACCGGCTCCAGCGACAAGCTGGAGGCGATGCTGAAGATGCTGGAGCCGTTCGGGATCAAGGAGCTCGTCCAGTCCGGCACGATCGCGATCGGACGCGGAGCACGCTCGATCACGGACCGCTCGCTGCGCGCCCTCGACCGGTCGGCATAACGACGGATCCGGGCGGCCGGGGAACACCGGCCGCCCGCATACCGAGACCCCCGAACTTCCCTTCCGCCCGCCGTCATACGGTGGGACGCAACACCTGCACACAAGGAGAGAACCCAAAGTGGCCGAGCTGTTCTACGACGCCGACGCCGACCTGTCCATCATCCAGGGCCGCAAGGTCGCGGTCATCGGTTACGGCAGCCAGGGCCACGCCCACGCGCTGTCGCTCCGTGACTCGGGTGTCGACGTGCGCGTCGGTCTGCACGAGGGCTCCAAGTCCAAGGCCAAGGCCGAGGAGCAGGGCCTGCGCGTGGTGACGCCGGCGGAGGCCGCCGCCGAGGCCGACGTCATCATGATCCTCGTCCCGGACCCGATCCAGGCCCAGGTCTACGAGGAGCACATCGCCCCGAACCTGAAGGACGGCGACGCGCTGTTCTTCGGCCACGGCCTGAACATCCGCTACGGCTTCATCAAGCCCCCGGCCGGCGTCGACGTCTGCATGGTCGCCCCCAAGGGCCCGGGCCACCTGGTCCGCCGCCAGTACGAGGAGGGCCGCGGCGTTCCGTGCATCGCCGCCGTCGAGCAGGACGCCACGGGCAACGCCTTCGCGCTCGCCCTGTCGTACGCCAAGGGCATCGGCGGCACCCGCGCCGGCGTCATCAAGACGACCTTCACCGAGGAGACCGAGACCGACCTGTTCGGTGAGCAGGCCGTCCTCTGCGGTGGCACCGCCGCCCTGGTCAAGGCCGGTTTCGAGACGCTGACCGAGGCCGGCTACCAGCCCGAGATCGCGTACTTCGAGTGCCTGCACGAGCTGAAGCTGATCGTGGACCTCATGTACGAGGGCGGCCTGGAGAAGATGCGCTGGTCGATCTCCGAGACCGCCGAGTGGGGCGACTACGTCACCGGCCCGCGGATCATCACCGACGCCACCAAGGCCGAGATGAAGAAGGTCCTCGCGGAGATCCAGGACGGCACCTTCGCGCAGGCCTGGATGGACGAGTACCACGGCGGTCTGAAGAAGTACAACGAGTACAAGCAGCAGGACTCCGAGCACCTGCTGGAGACCACGGGCAAGGAGCTGCGCAAGCTCATGAGCTGGGTCGACGAGGAGGCGTAAGCCGCATGTCACGGGGTCGGAGCGGTCGCTCCGGCCCCGTTGTCCACCACGTCCAGCCACGGACGGGTGATCCTTCCGCTGCGGCGTAAGACGCCTCGGCCCGCAGCACTACACTTCTCGACAACATACGCGTCAGGCCCACAGCGTCGTGCGTCTTCCACGCGGCAAGCCCCTCCACCGCCAGCGGCCGTCGGGACGGCCGTCCGCAATGGACATGTGAGGACTCACGTGAGCTCGAAACCCGTCGTACTCATCGCTGAAGAGCTGTCGCCCGCCACCGTCGACGCGCTCGGCCCCGACTTCGAGATCCGCCACTGCAACGGCGCCGACCGGGCCGAGCTGCTCCCGGCCATCGCCGACGTGGACGCGATCCTGATCCGCTCGGCCACCAAGGTCGACGCCGAGGCCATCGCCGCCGCGCACAAGCTGAAGGTCGTCGCACGAGCCGGCGTCGGCCTGGACAACGTCGACGTCTCCGCCGCCACCAAGGCCGGCGTGATGGTCGTCAACGCCCCCACGTCCAACATCGTGACCGCCGCCGAGCTGGCCTGCGGCCTCCTCGTCGCCACCGCCCGCCACATCCCGCAGGCCAACGCCGCGCTGAAGAACGGCGAGTGGAAGCGCAGCAAGTACACGGGCGTCGAGCTCGCCGAGAAGACCCTGGGCGTCGTCGGGCTCGGCCGGATCGGTGCCCTGGTCGCCCAGCGCATGTCCGGCTTCGGTATGAAGGTCGTCGCCTACGACCCGTACATCCAGCCCGCCCGCGCCGCGCAGATGGGCGTCAAGGTGCTGTCGCTGGACGAGCTGCTCGAGGTCTCCGACTTCATCACCGTCCACCTTCCCAAGACCCCGGAGACCGTCGGTCTCATCGGCGACGAGGCGCTGCGCAAGGTCAAGCCGAGCGTCCGCATCGTCAACGCCGCGCGCGGCGGGATCGTCGACGAGGAGGCGCTGTACTCCGCCCTCAAGGAGGGCCGGGTCGCCGGTGCCGGTCTCGACGTGTACGCGAAGGAGCCCTGCACGGACTCCCCGCTCTTCGAGTTCGACCAGGTCGTCGCCACCCCGCACCTCGGTGCCTCCACCGACGAGGCGCAGGAGAAGGCCGGTATCGCCGTCGCCCGCTCGGTGCGGCTCGCGCTCGCCGGTGAGCTGGTCCCGGACGCGGTGAACGTCCAGGGCGGTGTCATCGCCGAGGACGTCAAGCCGGGCCTGCCGCTCGCCGAGCGCCTCGGCCGGATCTTCACCGCGCTCGCCGGTGAGGTCGCGGTCCGCCTCGACGTCGAGGTGTACGGCGAGATCACCCAGCACGACGTCAAGGTGCTCGAACTCTCCGCGCTCAAGGGCGTCTTCGAGGACGTCGTCGCCGAGACGGTCTCCTACGTCAACGCCCCGCTGTTCGCCCAGGAGCGCGGCGTCGAGGTGCGGCTGACCACCAGCTCGGAGTCGGCCGACCACCGCAATGTCGTCACCGTGCGCGGCACGCTCGGCAGCGGCGAGGAGGTCGCGGTCTCCGGCACCCTGGCCGGCCCCAAGCACCTCCAGAAGCTCGTCGCGGTCGGCGACTACGACGTGGACCTCGCGCTCGCCGACCACATGGTGGTGCTGCGCTACGAGGACCGTCCGGGTGTCGTCGGCACCGTGGGCCGGGTCTTCGGCGAGGCGGGCATCAACATCGCCGGCATGCAGGTGTCCCGCGCGGTCGCCGGCGGCGAGGCGCTGGCCGTGCTGACGGTGGACGACACGGTGCCCTCCGGGGTGCTGGCGGAGGTCGCCGAGGAGATCGGGGCGACGTCCGCCCGTGCGGTGAACCTGACCTGACGCCACTGCCGCTCAAACGCCGGACGCGCTGAGGTCTCTCGGCTCGTCCGGCGTTTCGCATGTCTGCTCCCGCACCTCGATCCGCCGCAGGGTGAGCGCCGCCAGTACCGCCGCCCCCGCCAGCACCACCGCCCCCGCGACCGCCGCCCCCTGCATCGCGCTGGTGAACGCCTCCCGTGCGGCCGTGGCGAGGCCCGGCACCCGGTCGGCGACCGCCAGCGCCCCGCCCAGCGTCTCGTGGGCGGGTGCCGGGGCCGAGTCCGGGATCCCGTGGCGGTAGACCGCCGTACCGATGGAGCCGAGCAGGGCCATGCCCAGCGCGCCGCCGAACTCGGCGCCGGTCTCCATCAGGGAGGACGCCGAGCCCGCCCGTTCCACCGGGGCGGCGCCCATCGCCAGGTCCATGATCTGGGACATCACCACGACCGCGCCGACGGCGAGCACCGCGCACCCGGTCAGCACCAGCCACAGCGAGTCGGTACCGGCGAAGGACAGCAGCCCGAAGCCCGACGCGGCGATCAGGAAGCCGCCGGTGACCACATGGGCCCGGTCGGCGCCCTTCTGCACCAGCCGGGTACCGATCGGTGCCGCCGCCCCGATCGGCACCGACGGCAGCAGCGCCCACAGGGCCGCCTCCAGCGCGCTCTTGTCGAGGACGGACTGCAGGTACTGCGTGGTGAAGTACGCCGAGCCCATGATGCCGAACGCCGAGACGAGGTTCAGGGCGACCGCGGGGGCGAAGCCCCGGCCGCGGAACAGGGCGGGGGAGATCATCGGGGAGGCGGCCGTGCGCTGGCGGTGGACGAAGAGCGTCGCGAAGAGCAGGCCGACGGTGACCGAGACGACCTAGCGGACGTTCCAGCCCTCGGAGGGGATCTCCTTCAGGCCGTAGATCACGGGCAGTACGGCCGCCATCGACAGCGGGACGCTCAGCAGGTCGAAGCGGCCGGGCTCGGGGTCCTTCGACTCGGGGAGCAGCAGCGGGCCGAGGAGCAGCAGGAGCGCCATCGCGGGCAGGTTGACCAGGAACACCGAGCCCCACCAGAAGTACTCCACCAGGACCCCGCTCAGCACCGAACCGAGCGCCACCCCGGCCGTCATGACGCCGGACCACAGCCCGATCGCCTTCGCGCGCTGGCCGGGGTCGGTGAACATCGTGCGGAGCATGGCCAGCGTCGAGGGCATCAGGGTCGCGCCGCCGATGCCGAGCACCGCGCGGGCCGCGATCAGCATCCCGGCGTTGTTGGCGTAGGCCGCGGCCAGTGAGGCGGTGCCGAAGGCGGCGGCGCCGATCAGCAGGAGGCGGCGGTGGCCGATGCGGTCGCCGAGCGAGCCCATCGTCATCAGCAGGCCGGCCAGGACGAAGGCGTAGATGTCGAAGATCCAGAGCTGCTGGGTGCCGGTCGGTGCCAGGTCGGCGCCGATCACCGGGACGGCGAAGTAGAGGACCGAGACGTCCATCGACACCAGCAGCAGCGGCAGCATCAGCACGCCGAGCGCGGTCCACTCACGGCGGCCCGCACGGGTGGGGGACAGGGGGTTGATTGTCATGGCGGGGAATGTACACACGTATAAAACGTCCGTCTATGACGAGTGTATAGGACGGACGTATGGACCGAGGGTAGGCTGTCCGTCATGGGACACCGTGAGGATCTGCTCGAAGGCGCCAAGCGCTGCCTGCTGGCGAAGGGGTTCGTGCGGACGACCGCGCGCGACATCGTCAGGGAGTCGGGGACCAACCTGGCGTCGATCGGCTATCACTACGGCTCGAAGGACGCGTTGCTGGCGCAGGCTTACGTGGCGCTGGTCGAGGAGGTGGGCGACGCCTTCGAGGGCGACAGGGCCGCGGGGATCACCGCGGAGCCGGGTTCGGTCGAGCGGTTCCAGCAGGTGTGGTCGAACATCATCGCCACCATGCGCGAGCCCGGTTCGCTGTGGCGGCTCAGCATGGAGATCGTCGTCATGGGCGACCAACTCCCGGAGGTCCGCGACCATCTGGCGGTGGCTCAGCGGGAGGCCGGGCGCGGTCTGATTCCGCTGCTCATGGGCGGGCGCGAGGAGGACGTCGAGGACGGGACCGCCGACACCCTCGGCATGTTCTACGTGACCCTCATGACAGGCCTCATCGCCCAGTGGACCTTCGACCCGAAGACCGCGCCGGGCGCGGAGCAGCTCACCGAAGGGCTGCGTCAGGTGATCGAGGCCGCCACCCGGAACTAGGAGGCCGACTACAGCCGCGCCCCCTTCAGCGCCATGTGCAGCAGCAGCCGGTCCTCCCCGTCGTCCAGATCGAGACCCGTCAGCTGCTCCACCCGGGACAGCCGGTAGTAGAGCGTCTGCCGGTGGATCCCGAGCTCGGCGGCCGTGCGCGCCGCCTGTCCCGCGCGGTCGAGGTAGACCTCGGCGGTGCGCGCGAGTTCCCGGTGCGCCGGGGAGAGCAGCGGGGCCACCGCCGGATCGAGCGCCGTCCCCGGCGGCAGCGCGGTGAGCAGGCGGTACGGGCCGATGCGCGCCCACTGCGCGACGGGCCCGAGCCGCGGCTCGGCCAGCACCGCGCGCGCCGCGGCCGACGCCTCCCGCCAGGCCGCCCCCAGCTCCCCGAGCCCGGCCCGGGCGGCCGCGATGCCCGCGCCCCCGGGTCCGCCCACCCGCTCCAGCAGCCGTCCGGCCGCGGCGGTCGCCGGAGTCAGCACCTCCGGGGAGCGCAGCCGGATCAGCAGCGCCAGCGAGTGGGCCGTCGCCCCCCACGGCACCGTGCACAGCGCCGTGGCGCCCGGCACCGTGCGCACCGAGGGGGCGTCGTCCGGGTCGGCTGAGGGCCAAGGGGCGACGCAGACGACCGTGTGGAGGGAGTCGGCGCGTACGCCGAGGGCGGTGCGGAGTTCGGCGACGGCCATCTCGCGCTGCCAGTCCCGCTCGGCGGTGAGGACGGCCCGCAGCTCACGGGTGAGGTCGGCGCCGTGCTGGGCCTCGTCTGCGAGCAGGGCGCCGATGCGGACGGTGACGTCCATCGCGGCGGCCAGCCGGCGGTCGGTGGGCCCCGGGTCGTCGTCCAGGAGCCAGACGTAACCGAGGACCACGCCCCGATGACGTACCGGCAGACAGATCCGGCCGCGGTAGACGCCGGCCTCCGGGGTGGGCGGGATGCGGACGGGGGCGCTCGCGCGGGTGATGCCGAAGCCCTCGAACCAGGCGCGGACGGCGGCCGTGGAGCGGCGGGTCAGGATCGAGCGGGTGCGCACGGGGTCCAGCGCGGAGGCGTCCAGCTCGTCCTCACTGTCATAGGCGCCGAAGGCGATCAGCTCGAAGTCGCGGTTCTCCAGGGTCGCCGGGGCGCCCAGCAGCTCCGAGATCTCGTCGACCAGCTCCTGGTAGTCACCCTTGAATTCCGACGTCACCCGGGCATTCTCCCGCATTTTCCGAGGTGCCTCATACATCTGTATGAGATCTGCGGCACGGATGCGTGACAGCTGTCGATGGCCGAGGATCGGAGGGATCCTTAGGTTTCACGGTGGTTCTCCGTGCCGTACCCGAACCGTTGGGATACGGCCTGTTTCTGATGGTTGTGGAGGTGCCCCGTGCTGGGTCCCGTGATTCTCGCCGCGTCGCGCAGCGACCGGATGCGACGTCTCGTCTCGGCCGCTCCGGTCACCAAGCAGGTCGTCGACCGGTTCATCCCCGGCGAGACCGTGGACGAGATCGTCCCGATCGTCGAGGACCTCACGGCCAAGGGCCTGGATCTGACCATGGACGTGGTCGGCGAGGACATCACCACCCCCGCGCAGGCCGAGGCCGCCCGCGACGCCTATCTGGCGCTGATCGACCGGCTCAAGGGGCTGGAGCTCGGCACCCGCGCGGAGATGTCCGTGAAGCTGTCGATGTTCGGCCAGGCGCTGCCCGGCGGCCACGAGCTGGCGCTGGCGAACGTCCGCCCGGTGGTGGAGGCCGCCGCCGCCATCGGCACCACGGTCACCCTGGACGCGGAGGACCACACGACCCTCGACTCGATGTTCGCCATCCACGAGGAACTGCGGAAGGACTTCCCGCAGACAGGCTGCGTGATCCAGGCCTACCTGTTCCGCACCGAGGCCGACGCCCGCCGCCTGGCCGCGAACGGCAGCCGGGTGCGCATCGTGAAGGGCGCCTACAAGGAGCCCGCCGAGGTCGCGTACCAGGACAAGGCCGAGATCGACAAGGCGTACGTCCGGATCATGCGCATCCTGATGGAGGGCTCCGGGTACCCGATGATCGGGTCCCACGACCCGCGTCTGATCTCCATCGCCCAGGAGCTGGCCCACCGCGCCGGGCGCAAGCTCGACGAGTACGAGTTCCAGATGCTCTACGGCATCCGCGGCGACGAGCACCTGCGCCTGGCCGCCGAGGGCCACCGGATGCGCGTCTACACCGCCTACGGCACCGACTGGTACGGCTACTTCATGCGGCGCCTGGCGGAGAAGCCGGCGAACCTGCGCTTCTTCGTCCGCAGCATGCTCACCCGAGGCTGAGACATGACGTACGCAGAGACTTCCCCCTGCTGGGGGTCCGGGGGTCGGCCCCCGGGAAAGCACAGCATGCGGCGTTTGGCGGAGAAGCCGGCGAACCTGCGCTTCTTCGTCCGCTCGATGGTCACCAAGGGCTGAGCCCGAAACACCCGCTCACGTACAAGGAGTTACGGATCTCATGGACGCTGTGACCCAGGTCCCCACCCCCGTCAACGAGCCGGTGCACGGCTACGCCCCCGGCTCGCCCGAGCGCGCCCGGCTGGAGGCCAAACTCAAGGAGCTGGCCGACAACCCGATCGACCTGCCGATGACCATCGGCGGCGAGAAGCGGATGGGCGGCGGCGAGCGTGTCGACGTCGTGCAGCCGCACAACCACAAGGCCCGCCTCGGCACCTTCGCCCACGCCACCCGGCAGGACGCCCAGGACGCCATCGACGCCGCCCTCGCCGCCGCCCCGGCCTGGCGCGCGATGTCCTTCGACGACCGCGCGGCGATCATCCTGCGCGCCGCCGAGCTGCTGGCCGGTCCCTGGCGCGAGACGCTGGCCGCCTCCACCATGCTCGGCCAGTCCAAGACCGCCCAGCAGGCCGAGATCGACACCCCCTGCGAGCTGGTCGACTTCTGGCGCTTCAACGTCAAGTACGCCCGTGACCTGCTCGCCGAGCAGCCCCCGGCGAACTCCCCCGGCGTGTGGAACCGGCTCGACCACCGCCCGCTGGAGGGCTTCGTCTACGCGATCACACCGTTCAACTTCACGGCCATCGCGGGCAACCTGCCCACCGCCCCCGCGCTCATGGGCAACGTCGTCGTGTGGAAGCCGTCCCCGACGCAGACCCACGCCGCCGTGCTGCTGATGCAGCTGCTGGAGGAGGCGGGCCTGCCCAAGGGCGTCATCAACCTCGTCACCGGTGACGGCATCGAGGTCTCCAAGGTCGCCCTGGAGCACCGCGATCTCGCCGGTATCCACTTCACCGGCTCGACCAAGACCTTCCAGTACCTGTGGAAGACGGTCGGCAACAACATCGAGAAGTACCGCACCTACCCGCGCATGGTCGGCGAGACCGGCGGCAAGGACTTCGTCGTCGCCCACCCGAGCGCCGACCGCGCCATCCTGAAGACCGCGCTGACCCGCGGCGCCTTCGAGTACCAGGGCCAGAAGTGCTCGGCGACCTCCCGCGCCTACATCCCGGCGTCGATCTGGAACTCCGGTTTCAAGGAGGAGTTCGCCGCCGAGGTCGACTACCTCACCATGGGTGACGTCACCGATCTGGCGAACTTCATCGGCGCCGTCATCGACGAGCGTGCCTTCGCCAAGAACAAGGCCGCCATCGACCGCGCCAAGTCCGACCCGTCCTGCACGATCGTGGCGGGCGGCTCCTACGACGACTCGGTGGGTTACTTCGTCCGCCCGACCGTCATCGAGTGCGACGACCCGGCGAACGAGGTGTTCACCACCGAGTACTTCGGCCCGATCCTCGCCGTGCACGTCTACGAGGACGACAAGTACGAGCAGATGCTGACCCAGATGGAGTCCGGCTCCGACTACGCCCTCACCGGCTCGGTCATCTCCAGCGACCGCGCGGCCACCGCGTACACCATGGACAAGCTGCGCTACGCGGCCGGCAACTTCTACATCAACGACAAGTCGACCGGTGCCGTCGTCGGCCAGCAGCCCTTCGGCGGCGGGCGGGCCTCCGGCACCAACGACAAGGCCGGCGCCCCGCAGAACCTGATGCGCTGGACGCTGACCCGCGCGATCAAGGAGACGCTGGTCCCGCCGACCGACTACACGTACCCGCACATGGGCTGATCGCCGACAGCCTCGAACGGGCCGGGTCCTTCGGGATCCGGCCCGTTCGCGTGCCTGCCGTCTCAGATAGTAGGAAGTCCGAGTAATTGTGGAGACAGAAGCGTCCCGCTCCCTTAACTTTGTAGGAGCCGAACGTCTCGCTCGATCAAGCGAATGGCGGTCGTGAGCCGGGCCCCGTGCAGGCAACCCCTGCGGCCACCGCTCCCCGCTGGGGGCACCTCCCACGCCCATTAGGCAGTGGGGGAGTCTCGTACCCCTCTTCCGCACTCCAGGTTTCTCGAAGGAGTCGATTTCCCATGGCCGAGACGACCGCCCGCCGAGTCCGTCACCTCCCCCGCTCCAGCGAGTCCGACCGCAAGAACGCCGCCGCCGCCCTCCAGCGCGCGCTCGACCGCCGTGACAACGGCGGCGCCACCGGCCACTGAGCCGGACCGCACACGCCGGGAGCCGCACCCGCGCGAGGTGCGGCGCGGGGTTCAGGCGCCGCGCCGCACCTCGAAATGGTCGACGCGCTTGCCGTCGTGGGCGAGGGCGGACACCTTCAGCCGCGCACCGGCCCCGCTGACCGCCTCCACCTTCAGGACCGAGAAGCCCCGGTAGCGCACGCGGGACCACTCCACGGTCTCCCGCTTCACCGACCGCGACCTGGTCCACCGGAAGGTGTCCACCGACTCGCGGTCCTTCACCCGGCCCTCGTAGCTCTCCTCGACGCCCGCCGGGAAGCCGTACAGATCCTTGCCGCCTCCGCCGGCCGTGACGTACACCGTGCCGTCCCGCGCCGGGTCGGTCGCCGCGCCGATCGGCACCGGGCGGCCCACCTCGCCGTTCTTGATGGCGTCGGTCCGCTCGTAGACATGGTTGTGGCCGTTGATCACCAGATCCACCCGGTGCTCGGCGAACAGCGGCAGCCACTCGGCGCGCACCCCGCCGTCCGAGGCGTGCGTGGACGTCGAGTAGGTGCAGTGGTGGAAGAAGACGACGACGAAGTCCACCGCCGCCGACGCCCGCAGCTCCCGCAGCCGCCCGGCCAGCCACATCGTCTGCCGGCCCCCGGTGTACCCGAGGTTCGCCGGGATCTCGTACGACACGTCGTTGGCGTCCAGCGCCACGAAGCCGACGTTGCCGTAGACGAAGGAGTACACCCCCGGCGCGGTCCGCGGGTCGAAGCCGCTCTCCGGGAGGCTGAAGCGGGCCACCTGGCCGCCGTAGCCGTCGGGGGAGTACCAGGCCTCCATGTCGTGGTTGCCGGTGGTCACCATCCACGGCACGGTCTTGGCGACCGGCTCGTTCTGCTTGAGGAACAGATCCCAGAACCCGGGGTCGTAGCCGTCCGATTCCTCGCCCCGGCCTTTGACGTTCGCGTAGCAGATGTCGCCTGCGTGCAGATGGAACGCCGGGTCCTGACGCAGCAGCAGCTGGTCACCGGCCTCGGCCGCGTCGCTGACGCCCTGGTCGCCGAAGGCCGTGAACACGAAGGACTCCGGGTTCGCGGGCGCGGTACGGAAGGAGGCGACGGTGGAGCGGTGCGGGGGCGCGGCCGGGTCGAAACCCTCGTGGCCCACGCCGTAGTAGTACGTCGTGCCCGGCAGCAGGTCGTCCAGGGCCGCGTGCACGTAGTACTGCTCCAGTGCGAGGCGTACGCCCTCCACGCCCGGCGTGTGCAGGGCGCGGATCTCGGCCTCCACCTTGCGGCCCAGCTCGTCCGGGCGGGCGCCGATGCGTATGTACGGCTTCCCGACCGCCGCCGGGACCTGCCAGGAGATCCGCATCTGGGTGCGCGGGTCGGCGCCGAAGGCGAGATGGCGGCCGAAGGGCCTGACCGCCGAACCCGGCACCTTCGTGGTCGCGGACCGGGACGGGGCCGAGGAGGCGGTGGTGCCCGCACCCGAGCAGCCGGTCAGCGCTCCGCCCGCCACCGCGCCCGCCGTCACCAGCGCGCGGCGTCGGGTCAGCTTGGTGTGCGCGTACTCGTACTGCTCGGCCATGCTCATCCGGCGCGCGAGCCGCGGCGGAATTCCGACGTCGGGGAGGTCCATGACGGAGAACTTCCCAGCGAACCCCAACACCCGTGGGTCGTACGGGTGAACGGCAGCCGACACGATGGAGTTGCGGCCGCTCGGCTGTCCGCATCGCGGACATGGCGTGTCATCCCATGGGACGAGGAGTAGGGTGCTGCGCATGTCGGCTAGCTCTCGCATCCTCAATCTGGCAGTGATCCCCGGTGACGGCATCGGGCAGGAAGTCGTGGCCGAAGGCCTGAAGGTCCTCTCCGCCGTCCTCCCGCAGGATGTGAAGCTGGAGACCAAGGAGTACGACTTCGGCGCCCGGCGCTACCACGCCACCGGTGAGACCCTCACCGAGGCCGACGCCGAGGCGCTCAGGAAGCACGACGCCATCCTGCTCGGCGCGATCGGTGACCCCACGGTCCCGTCCGGCGTGCTGGAGCGCGGCTTCCTGCTCAAGCTCCGCTTCCTCTTCGACCACCACGTCAACCTGCGTCCGTCGAAGCTCCTCCCGGGCGTGGAGACGCCCCTGAAGGGCCAGCCGGCCATCGACTTCGTGGTCGTCCGCGAGGGCACCGAGGGCCCCTACACCGGCAACGGCGGCACCATCCGCAAGGGCACCCCGCACGAGGTCGCCACCGAGGTCTCCGTGAACACGGCCTTCGGTGTCGAGCGGGTCGTCCGGGACGCCTTCGCCCGCGCCCAGGCCCGGCCGCGCAAGAAGCTCGCGCTGATCCACAAGAACAACGTGCTGGCCTTCGCCGGTCACCTGTGGACCGACGTCTTCAACCGGGTGGCCGCGGAGTACCCCGACGTCACCACCGAGTACATGCACGTCGACGCCGCGACCATCTACCTGGTCACCCAGCCCGAGCGGTTCGACGTCATCGTCACCGACAACCTCTTCGGCGACATCATCACCGACCTCGCCGCGGCCGTCTCCGGCGGCATCGGCGTCGCCGCGAGCGGCAACATCAACCCCTCCGGCGAGTACCCCTCGATGTTCGAGCCGGTGCACGGCTCCGCGCCCGACATCGCGGGCCAGGGCAAGGCCGACCCCACCGCCACGGTCCTGTCCGTCGCGCTCATGCTGCGCCACCTCGGCCACGACACCGAGGCCGCCCGGATCGACGAGGCGGTCGCGGCCGACCTGACCGCGCGGGTCGGCAAGCCCGCCCGCAGCACCTCCGAGATCGGCGACGCGCTCGCCGTACGAGTAGCCGGCTGACCCGTCGCGCCACTCGAAGCCGCCGGGTCTCTCCAGCACCCGGCGGCTTCCGCATGTCCCCGCCGGGTGTCACCATCAACCCCTGGGCCGCATTCACGCCGTTTCTTCCACGGCTCCCCGCGCGCGATAATCGAACGCGGAGCCGCGGAATGAGGGAATGCTCGGACGTCCTAGCACTGGCCACTGACAGTACTGGCGCGACCGCGGCCCGCCACAACCAAAACCGGTGAAGGACAACCACTCATGACGACGCCCACGATCGAGCTCAAGCCCTCCGCCAGCCCGCTCGCCGACGCCGAGCGCGCGGCGATCCTGGCCAACCCGGGGTTCGGCCGCCACTTCACCGACCACATGGTGACCATCAAGTGGACCGAGGGCCGCGGCTGGCACGACGGTCAGCTCGTCCCGTACGCGGCGATCTCCCTCGACCCGGCCAGCATGGTGCTGCACTACGCGCAGGAGATCTTCGAGGGCCTGAAGGCCTACCGTCAGCCCGACGGCACCGTCGCCACCTTCCGCCCGGACAAGAACGCCAAGCGCTTCCAGGAGTCCGCCCGCCGCCTCGGCATGCCCGAGCTCCCGGTCGAGACCTTCATCGAGGCGTGCGACGCGCTCGTCGCGCAGGACGTGGCCTGGGTCCCGGAGCACGGCGGCGAGGAGTCGCTGTACCTGCGTCCGTTCATGATCGCGACGGAGGTCGGGCTCGGTGTGAAGCCGGCCAACGACTACCTCTTCCTCGTCATCGCCTCCCCGGCCGGCGCCTACTTCCCGGGCGGCGTGCAGCCGGTCTCCATCTGGGTCTCCGAGGACCACGTCCGCGCGGTGCCCGGCGGCATGGGCTACGCCAAGACCGGCGGCAACTACGCCGCGTCCCTGCTCGCCCAGGCGGAGGCCGCCGCGAAGGGCTGCGCCCAGGTCTGCTACCTCGACGCGGTCGAGCGCAAGTGGGTCGAGGAGCTCGGCGGCATGAACCTGTACTTCGTGTACGGCGACAAGATCGTCACGCCGGCCCTCACCGGGTCCATCCTGGAGGGCGTCACGCGCGACTCGCTGCTCTCCGTCGCCCGTGACCTCGGCTACGAGGCCGAGGAGGGCCGGATCTCCGTCGACCAGTGGCAGCGCGACTCCGAGAACGGCACCCTGACCGAGGTGTTCACTTGCGGTACGGCCGCCGTCATCACGCCGGTCGGCACGGTGAAGCGGACCGGCGCGGAGTGGACGCAGTCGGGCGGGGAGCCCGGCGAGGTCACCATGCGGCTGCGCCGGGCCCTCCTGGACATCCAGCGCGGCACCGCCGAGGACAAGCACGGTTGGATGCACCGGCTCGCCTAGGCCTTCCCGTTCGGATCATCCCGGCGTCGCGGGCTCCTGGACCTCGTTGTTCGCCAAGGCCGTCGTGGACCGCGGGTCCACGGCGGCCTTCGTGCTCTCCCGGGCCGTGAGCGCCAGGTACAGCGCGGCTCCCACCGCGCCCGACAGCAGGAAGCTGCAGTCCACCCCGCCGGTCAGCGCGAGCAGCGGGCCCTCGTACGACGGCAGCGCCACCGCGAGCACGCCGACCGTCGCCCCCAGCGCCCAGGACACCGTCGCCGGGATGTTCCAGCCGCCGGTGAACCAGTAGATCCCGCCCCGCGCACGGCGGTTGAAGACCTGGAGGGCCTCCGCGTCGTACACCCCCCGGCAGCGCGCGAAGCCGATCAGGGTGATGACCGCCCACGGTGTGCCGATCGCCGTCAGCAGCAGGACGAAGGAGGTCATCGCGTCCTGGGCGGTGGAGGCGTAGTGGCCGACGAAGACGCAGACCGTGGCGAGAACCGCGACCGTGTAAGTGGCGGTCGCCCGGGAGGCGCGCGGCAGGATGGCGTCCAGGTCGAGGCCCATGGAGTAGAGCATCAGACCCGCGTTGCCGACCGAGCCCGCGGAGGCGGCGAGCAGCAGCGGGACCAGGTACCAGGTGGGGGCCGCGTCCACGAGGGGACCGGCGTAGTCGAGGGCCGCGCCGGCCGCGTACGCCGTGAAGGTGCCGAAGAGCTGCGGGACGAGCAGGCCGAGGGCGAGCCCGAGCCAGGTGGCGTGCAGGACCTTGCGGGAGGAGTGGCGGGCCGGGGAGATGTAGCGGGTGTAGTCGCCCAGCAGGGTGATGAAGGCGATGGGGCCCGACAGGCCCGCGGCCACCGCGGCCAGCAGCCACGTCGGCCAGAACCCGCCCAGCAGATAGCCGCCGGCCTCGGGGAGCGCGGCGGTCGTGAAGTCGGGGGCGTAGGCGAGGACGCCGAGCAGCAGCAGGACTGTCATGCCGACCGCGAGGACGCGGGACAGGGCGAGCAGCACGCGGTAGCCGTAGACCGCGCCGGTGACCGTCGCCGCGGCGAGCAGGCCGTAGACCAGGCCGTAGGAGAGGTCGCTTGCGGGGACGCCGAACAGGCGGGTCAGGACGCCGAGCATCACGTCGCCGCCGATCCACACGGTCAGCGCGGTGTAGCCGAGGGCGAGCAGCAGGCCGACCACCGAGCCGACCAGCCGGCCGCGCACCCCGAACTGGGCGCCGGAGGAGGTGGACAGGTTGGTCGCCGTGCGCAGGGAAATCAGGGCGAGCGGCGCGGTCAGGGCGACGCCGACGGCGGTGCCCACCAGGATCGAGCTGACCGACGCCCACCAGCCGAGGCCGAAGGACGGCGGCAGCCACCCGAAGATGATCACGCCGAGGCAGAGATTCGACCCCACCAGGATCGAGACGAGGTCACGGGGTCCGCTGGTGCGTTCCTCGTCGGGGATGGTGTCGACTCCGCGCCGTTCCATCGGCATGGCTGGTCTCCCTTGATCGGCCGCCTGAGAAGTTAGAGCGACGCTCAATGTGACGTTTCCGGAGCTGGCACGTCAATGTTTCCCTCGTACGAATCTGATGTTTAGAGTGTTGTTCTAACGACTGGAAGGCAAGGAGGTGCCCGCGTCATGAGACTGACTCCCACGGAACGTGACCGGCTGCTGCTCTTCGGAGCCGCCGAGCTGGCCCGTGCCCGCCGGGCCCGCGGTCTGCGGCTGAACGTGCCGGAGGCCACCGCCCTGATCGCGGACACCGTCTGTGAGGCGGCCCGGGACGGCCGGCGGCTGGCCGAGGCCGTCGAGGCCGCCCGCTCGGTGCTCGGCCCGGACGATGTGCTGCCCGGGGTCGCGGACGTGGTCACCGAGGTGCACGTGGAGGCGGTCTTCGACGACGGCTCCCGGCTCGCGGTCGTCTCCGACCCGATCGGCGCCGGGCTCGGAGCCGAGGCGCCCGGCGCGCTGCTGCCCGGCCCCGAGCACCCCGAGCCCGCAGCCGCCGTGCGTCTTCCGGTCACCAACACGGCCGCCGTGCCGGTCTCCGTCACCTCCCACTTCCACTTCTTCGAGGCGAACCCGCGCCTCGACTTCGACCGCCAGCGGGCCTACGGCATGCGGCTCGCGGTCCCCGCCGGGTCCTCCGTGCGCTTCGGGCCGGGCGAGAGCGCCGAGGTCGGCCTGGTGCCGATCGGCGGCGCCCGGATCGCGATCGGCTTCGCCGGGCTCGTCGACGGGCCGCTGGACGCGCCGGGAGCCAGGGAAGAGGCCCTGCGCAGGGCCGCCGCCTGCGGATATCTGGGCGTCCCCGGAGAGGAGGCCGCCCGATGAGCCGCCCCGGAGGCCACCCCGCCGAGGCCCGCCGCCTCACGCCGTACGAGTACGCCGCCACCCACGGCCCCCGCGCGGGCGACCGGATCCGCCTCGGCGACTCCGGCCTCACCGTCAAGATCGAGTCCGACTCCCAGCGCCACGGCGACGAGTTCCTGGCCGGGTTCGGCAAGACCGCCCGCGACGGGATCCATCTCAAGGCCGCCGCCGTCCGGGAGACCTGCGACGTCGTCATCAGCAATGTCGTGGTGATCGACGCCGTCCAGGGCATCCGGAAGGTCTCCATCGGCATCCGCGAGGGCCGGATCAGCTCGATCGGGCGGGCCGGGAACCCGGACACGCTCGACGGGGTCGACGTCGTGGTCGGCACCGGTACGTCCATCGTGTCCGGCGAGGGGCTGATCGCCACCGCCGGTGCCGTCGACACCCATGTCCATCTGCTGTCACCGCGCATCATGGAGGCCTCGCTGGCCTCCGGCGTCACCACGGTCATCGGGCAGGAGTTCGGGCCCGTGTGGGGCGTCGGCGTGAACTCCCCGTGGGCACTGAAGCACGCCTTCGGCGCCTTCGACGCCTGGCCGGTCAACATCGGCTTCCTCGGGCGGGGTTCGTCCTCCGACGGCGCGCCGCTGGTGGAGGCGCTCGCCGAGGGCGGCGCGTCCGGCTTCAAGGTGCACGAGGACATGGGCGCGCACACCCGGGCGCTGGACACCGCGCTGCGAGTGGCGGAGGAGCACGACGTCCAGGTCGCCCTGCACAGCGACGGCCTGAACGAGTGCCTGTCGGTCGAGGACACCCTGCGGGTGCTGGAGGGCCGCACCATCCACGCCTTCCACATCGAGGGCTGCGGCGGCGGACACGTGCCCAACGTGCTGAAGATGGCGGGCGTCCCGAACGTCATCGGCTCCTCGACCAACCCCACGCTGCCCTTCGGGCGGGACGCGGTCGCCGAGCACTACGGCATGATCGTCTCCGTCCACGATCTGAAGACGGACCTGCCCGGCGACGCCGCCATGGCCCGCGACCGCATCCGCGCCGGGACCATGGGCGCCGAGGACGTGCTGCACGACCTGGGCGCGATCGGCATCACCTCCTCCGACGCGCAGGGCATGGGCCGCGCCGGTGAGACCGTCCGCCGTACGTTCGCCATGGCCGGCAAGATGAAGGCCGAGCTGGGCGACCCCGGCGTCGGCCACGACAACGAGCGCGTCCTGCGCTACATGGCCAAGCTGACCATCAACCCGGCCATCGCCCACGGGCTCGCGCACGAGGTCGGTTCGCTCGAGGTCGGCAAGCTCGCCGACATCGTGCTCTGGCGCCCCGAGTACTTCGGCGCCAAACCGCAGCTGGTGCTGAAGTCCGGCTTCCCCGCCTACGGGGTGACCGGTGACCCCAACGCGGCCACCGACACCTGCGAACCCCTCGTCCTGGGCCCGCAGTTCGGCGCGCACGGCGCCACTCCCGCCGAGATCTCCGTCGCCTTCGTCGCCCAGGCCGCCCTCGACCAGGGCCACGACACCATGCCCACCCGGCGTCGCCGGGTCGCCGTCCGCGGCACCCGCGGCATCGGACCGGCCGACCTGCGCCTGAACTCCCGTACCGGAGCCGTCGACGTCGACCAGCGCACCGGGCTCGTCACCCTCGACGGAGAGCCCTTGCGCTCCGAACCGGCCGACTCGGTCTCCCTGAACCGCCTCTACTTCCTCTAGGACCTGAGATGACCTTCCGTATGCCCCCGGAGTGGGCTCCGCACGAGCGCACCTGGATGGCCTGGCCCGGCCCCAACCCCACCTTCACCACCGAGGAGGAGCTGGCCGAGGCCCGCGCCGCCTGGGCGTCCGTGGCCCGCGCGGTACGCCGCTTCGAGCCGGTGACGGTGGTGCACGGACCAGGACAGGGCGACTCGGCGCGCGAACTGCTCGGCCCGGACATCGAGTTGGCCGAGCGGGAGCTCGACGACGCGTGGATGCGCGACATCGGCCCCACCTTCGTCAAGGACGAGGAGGGCCGACTGGCCGCCGTGGACTGGGTGTTCAACGGCTGGGGCGGCCAGGACTGGGCCCGCTGGGAGCACGACTCCAAGATCGCCCGGCATGTGGCGGATCTGGCGGGGGTCCCCGTCCTGCCCTCGACGCTGGTCAACGAGGGCGGCGCGATCCACGTCGACGGCGAGGGCACGGTCCTGCTGACCGACACCGTCCAGCTCGGCGCGGGCCGCAACCCCGACTGGACCCGGGAGCAGGTCGAGGCGGAGATCCACGCCAAGCTCGGCACCAGCAAGGCGATCTGGCTCCCGCACGGCCTGGCCGGCGACTACGGCATGTACGGCACCCAGGGTCACGTCGACATCGTCGCGGCGTTCGCCCGGCCCGGCACCGTCGTCGTGCACAGCCAGCAGAACCCGGACCACCCGGACCACGCCCGGTCCCGGCAGTACCTGGAGATCCTGCGCGGCCAGACCGACGCGAAGGGCCGCCGCCTGGAGGTCGTCGAGATCCCCGCGCCCACCGTCCTCAAGGACGAGGAGGGCGACTGGGTCGACTACTCCTACATCAACCACTACCTCTGCAACGGCGGAGTCGTCCTGTGCGCCTTCGACGACCCCCGCGACGAGATCGCGGCCGGGATCTTCCGGCGGCTGTTCCCCGAGCGGACGGTGACGCTGGTGGACGCCCGTACCATTTTCGCGGGCGGTGGAGGCATCCACTGCATCACCCAGCAGCAGCCGAAGATCTAGGAGCCGTCGGATGGCCGGTGCGCGCAAGCACGCGCCGCCGCGGGAGGACGTCCTCGTCGCCGCCATGGAGATGATCGCCGAGCGCGGTCTGGAGAAGCTCACCATGGCGGCGCTCGGCCGTGAGGTCGGGATGAGCAGTGGCCATCTGCTCTACTACTTCGGCTCCAAGGACGAACTGCTGCTGCAGACCCTGGAGTGGAGCGAGGGCCGGCTCGGCGCCGAGCGCGGCCGGCTGCTGACCGGGACCGGCCCGGTCCGGGAACGGCTCGATGCGTATGTCGACCTGTACGTCCCGGACGGCCATCGCGACCCGCACTGGACGCTGTGGCTGGAGGTCTGGAACCGCTCGCAGAACGCCGACGACACCGCCCGGGACCGGCAGGCCGCGATCGAGGGCGCCTGGCACCGCGACCTGGTCGCCCTGCTGGCCGAGGGGGTCTCCCGGGGAGAGTTCCGCCCGGTCGACCCGGACCGTTTCGCGGCCCGCCTCCGGGCCCTCCTCGACGGCTTCTCCATCCACGTGGCGATCGGGCTGCGCGGCACCGACCGGGCGCAAGTTCTCGGCCACGTACAGGAGTTCCTCCGCGAAGGCCTCCTCGCGGACGCTTGACGGTACGCCCGGGTTGTACTCAATTCGACGGATTGACGCGGTGTCGCGTGGTGCGTTTGTCTCGACGCAAGCCCTGGCGCAGGGCCGGGGGAAGCATCACGGGGGAAACGTGCTCAGAACCATGCGTGGGGTGTCCGTCGCCGTGCTCGCGGGGGCGATGGTCGCCCTGTCGGCGACATCGGCGGCGCCGGCGCCGAAGCCCGGGCCCGAGCGGATCACGCTGACGGCGGCGGGGGAACAGATCGGGACGGGGTCGGGCGGCGCGGCGCTCACCGCGGACGGGCGCCATGCCGCGTTCGTCTCGGCGGATCCGGACGTGGTGCCGGGGGACACCAACGGCCAAAGCGATGTGTTCGTCCGCGATCTGCGCCGCGGCACCGTGGAGCGGGTCAACGTCGCCTCGGACGGGAGCCAGGCGGAGGGGGGTTCGGGCAGCCACCAGGCGGAGATCAGCGCCGACGGCCGGTACGTCGCCTTCATGTCCTCGGCGAAGAACCTCGCCGAGTGGCCCTCCGGACCGCCCGCCGGCCATGTGGAGGACGTCTACGTCCACGACCGCAGCACCGGCCGCACGGAACGGGTCAGCGTCGGCGCCGACGGCGGCTCCGCCTGGGCGTTCGACACCTTCGACATGTCGGCCGACGGCCGGTACGTCGCCTTCGGTGCCTCGGCGCAGCGGATGGAGGGGGCCGCGAGCGACCAGACCCTCGCCTACGTCGTCGACCGCCGCACCGGCACCGCCCAGCGGGTCAGCGACCGCATCCCGGCGGACTGGTACGTCCCGAGCGTCACCCTGAGCGCCGACGGCAGCCACCTGGCCTATGTGCAGCGGCACCCGCGCGGCGGGCGGCACGAGCTGTGGCACGTCGACCTGGGCACCGGGGAGCAGAAGCTGGTGAACGCGGTCGCGGGCGAGCCCACCGACGGCAGCCCGGCGGGCGCGACCCTCTCGGCGGACGGCCGGTTCGTCTCGTACACCTCCTTCGACGAGAGCGTGGTTCCCGAGGCGCCGGAGTACACCTGGGAGCTCTACCTGTACGACAGCCGCACCGGGGCGACCCGGTGGATCACCCACGACGGCGCGGGCGGGCTCGGCGCCGGTCTGCTCAGCCCCGACGGCAGCCGTCTCGCCTACACCACCGAGACCCGGTCGGGCGACGAGGTCGTCGCGGAGAACGTCCATGTCCGGGATCTGCGGACCGGCCGTACCCAGCTCGTCACCCGCACCCTGGCGGGCGGACCGCAGACCGAGGGGTACGCGGCACCCAGCGGGTTCGCCCGGGACGGGCGGCTGCTGTCCGTCCACTCCGCCTCGTCCGAACTCGTCCCCGGCGACACCAATGCGGCGGGCGACGGCTTCCTCTTCCGGCTGCGGTGACTCCGGCCGCGGTGACCAGCAAGGGGTTCGCATTGTGAGACGGCGGTGAGCGCGGGGGCGGTCTGTGCCACACTGCCCCCGTGCTCTCGTTCGCCATGATTATTGGCAGCAGGCGCGCCGGTCCGCAGTGACCGCCACGTACGACCAGGTACGGGCGGACACCGTCGTTCTCGACCCGCGCGCAGACCTCTCGCACCCGCGAGGGGTTTTTCGCATTTCTGGCCCACCTGCAGCCGGGACCGCAGCGCGAGGGATCATTGGAGGACGGTGGAGCCGGTCATTCCGGTACAGACCGAGATCCAGACCTCAGGAGCCTTCAGACCATGACGGAAACCAGCGAACTCGACGACTCGTTCCACGTCTTCGACACCACCCTGCGCGACGGCGCGCAGCGCGAGGGGATCAACCTCACCGTCGCGGACAAGCTGGCCATCGCACGGCACCTGGACGACTTCGGCGTGGGCTTCATCGAGGGCGGCTGGCCCGGCGCCAACCCGCGGGACACCGAGTTCTTCGCCCGCGCCCAGCGGGAGATCCACTTCCGGCACGCGCAGCTGGTCGCCTTCGGCGCCACCCGCCGGGCAGGCGCCAAGGCAGCGGACGACCCGCAGGTCAGGGCGCTGCTGGAGTCGGGCGCCCCGGTCATCACGCTGGTCGCCAAGTCCCATGACCGGCATGTGGAACTCGCGCTGCGCACCACCCTGGACGAGAACCTGGAGATGGTCCGGGACACGGTGTCGTTCCTGGCGGAACAGGGCCGCCGGGTCTTCGTCGACTGCGAGCACTTCTTCGACGGCTACCGCGCCAACCCCGAGTACGCCAAGGCCGTCGTCCGTACGGCCTCGGAGGCGGGCGCCGACGTCGTGATCCTCTGCGACACCAACGGCGGCATGCTCCCGGCGCAGGTCCAGGCGGTCGTCTCGACGGTGCTGGCCGACACCGGCGCCCGGCTCGGCATCCACACCCAGGACGACACCGGCTGCGCGGTCGCCAACACCCTCGCCGCGGTGGACGCGGGCGCGACGCACGTCCAGTGCACGGCGAACGGCTACGGCGAACGCGTGGGCAACGCCAACCTGTTCCCGGTCGTGGCCGCGCTGGAGCTGAAGTACGGCAAGAAGGTCCTCCCCGACGGGCACCTGCGGGAGATGACCCGGATCTCCCACGCCATCGCCGAGGTCGTGAACCTCACCCCCTCCACCCACCAGCCCTACGTCGGCGTCTCGGCCTTCGCCCACAAGGCGGGCCTGCACGCCTCCGCGATCAAGGTCGACCCGGACCTGTACCAGCACATCGACCCCGAGCAGGTCGGCAACACCATGCGGATGCTGGTCTCCGACATGGCGGGCCGCGCCTCCGTCGAGCTCAAGGGCAAGGAGCTCGGCGTCGATCTGGGCGGCGACCGGGAGCTGGTCGGCCGGGTCGTCGAGCGGGTGAAGGAGCGCGAACTCAAGGGCTACACCTACGAGGCGGCGGACGCGTCCTTCGAACTCCTGCTGCGCGCCGAGGTCGAGGGCAAGCCCCTGAAGTACTTCGGCGTCGAGTCCTGGCGCGCGATCGTGGAGGACCGCCCCGACGGCAGCCACGCCAACGAGGCCACCGTGAAGCTCTTCGCCAAGGGCGAGCGCATCGTCGCCACGGCGGAGGGCAACGGCCCGGTCAACGCCCTGGACCGCGCCCTGCGCGTCGGCCTGGAGAAGATCTACCCCCAGCTCGCCAAGCTGGACCTGGTCGACTACAAGGTCCGCATCCTGGAGGGCGTCCACGGCACCCAGTCCACCACCCGCGTCCTGATCTCCACCTCCGACGGCACCGGCGAGTGGTCCACGGTAGGCGTGGCGGAGAACGTCATCGCGGCGTCCTGGCAGGCACTGGAGGACGCGTACACCTACGGATTGCTGCGGGCGGGAGTGGAGCCGGCGCAGTAGGCAGGTACCGGGCCCGGCGGGATTGGCTCCCCCGGGCCCGGTACGTTTGCCCGTTTCGTCAGGTAGCGTCGAGGTATGAGGACTCCGTTGCTCCGGGGCCTTGTCCGGTGGGCCCTCGTCCCGGTCGCCGCCACGCTGGCGGTGCTGACGACCGGCGCGCCCGGCGCGTTCGCGGCCGCGGACCCGTCGACGGTCGCCGAGGCCCTGCGCGAAGACCCCGTCTACGTGGACCCCGCCGCCTCCGACCAGCTCTCGTCCGCGGACGCCGAGGCGCTCGCCGACAAGATCAGGGACGCCGGCAAACCCGTCTTCGTCGCCGTCCTCCCGGCCGACCAGCCCGAGCGGGACCTCTTCCTGAACCTGCGTACCGAGACCGGGATCACCGGCCTGTACGCGGTGCGCAGCGGTGACCGCTTCGGCGCCCGGGCCGACTCCTCGGTGCTGAGCCGACAGGGAGTGAACAACCTGGTGACGTCCGTACGGGGCACCGACGACGTCAAGGCCCAGCTGAACGACTTCGTCGACGCCGCCCTGAACAACGTGGGCGGCTCCGCACCCTCCTCCTGGGGTTCCACGACCGACGCCGGTGTGCCGGTCGCCGGTCTGGTCACCACCGGAGTGGTCCTGGCGGCGGGCGGCGCGGGCGCCTACACGCTGGTCCGGCGCCGGCGCCTCGCGCACGAGCGGGAACAGCGGGCCGCGCTGGAGAAGCTGCGGGTGGTGGTCGACGAGGACATCACCGCGTTCGGCGAGGAACTGGACCGCCTGGACTTCCACCCCGGCGAGCCCGGCGCCGACGACGCGATGCGCACCGACTACGAACACGCCCTGGACTCCTACGAACAGGCCAAGCGCCTGATGGCCGCGGCGACCAGACCGGAGGAGGTCAAGGGCGTCACCCAGGCCCTGGAGGACGGCCGCCACGCGCTGGCCGTGCTCGCCGCCCGCCGCGAGGGCCGCCCGCTGCCCGACCGCCGGCCGCCCTGCTTCTTCGACCCCCGGCACGGCCCCTCGGTCGCCGACGTGACCTGGACACCGTCCGGCGGCGCCACCCGCGAGGTCCCGGTCTGCGCGGCTGACGAGGCCCGCCTCGCCGACGGCCAGGACCCGATGATCCGCGAGGTCACCACCGACACCGGCGCCCGCCGTCCCTACTGGGACGCCGGACCCGCCTACGGCCCCTATGCCGGCGGCTACTTCGGCGGCGGCCTCCTCCCGGGCCTGCTCATCGGCACGATGCTCGGCGGCATGATGGCGAGCCCCGCCTACGCCGCCGACTACGGGGCCGGTTACGGCGACTTCGGCGGCGGCTACGAGGGCGGTGACGTCTCGGGCGCCGACTTCGCCTCGGACGACTTCACGGGCGGCTTCGGCGGCGGGGACTTCGGCGGCGGCGACTTCGGGGGCGGCGGGGACTTCGGCGGCGGCGGGTTCTGACGAAAGATGGGGCGCGTACGGGTTCGTACGCGCCCCTCGTGCGTCAGGACTCAGAGCCCGGCCGCCGCCGAGGCGATGGCGGAGGCGAAGGTGGAGACCTCGGTGTAGACACCGGGGGCGTTGGGGCGGGCGCAGCCGATGCCCCAGCTGACGATGCCGACCTGGATCCACTGGTTCGCCGCGTCCCGGCGGAACATGGGGCCACCGGAGTCGCCCTGGCAGGTGTCGACGCCGCCCGCGGTGTAGCCCGCGCAGATCTCCTCGCTCGCGATGAGACCGCTGTAGCCGCTGTACGAGCGGCAGGTCGCGTCACTCACGAACGGCACGGTCGCCTTGAGCAGGTAGCGCTGCTGGGAGCCGCCCTCGGTGGCCGCGCCCCAGCCGGCCACGGTGAAGGTGCCGGTGTTGTGCTGCGTGGTCGTGGCGATCTTCAGCGTGGGCAGGTTGATCGGCTGGGCGAGCTTGATGAGCGCCCAGTCCTTGCCGTCGCCGTTGTAGCCGGGGGCGCGGTAGACGTAGGTGGAGCGCACCTGGATCCGGCTGCTGGACTGCAGGTCCACGACGCCGGCGGTGGCGGTGATGCCGGTGTTGGCGCCGGTACGGCCCACGCAGTGCGCGGCGGTGAGCACGATCTGCTGGGTGTAAAGGGCGCCGCCGCAGCCCATCGAGAGCCGCACCATGAACGGGAACTCGCCCTGCGCGGCGCGGGTTCCGCCGACGACGGGGGCGGGGGCCGCCTGCGCGGCGGACACGGGCTGGAGGCTGGCGACGGCGAGCGCGGCCGTGGCCGCGACGGCGCATCTCTTGAGCGCCTTGAGGAGAGACTTCAAGGGGGTGCCTTCCGTGGGGTTCGGTGGAGGCGTACCGCGCCCGCAAGATTGTCGCGGACACGTCAAACTATGGCTCGGATTATGAGAACGCCGTGCGCGCGAGCACAAGAGGGGATATCCAGCCATGCGTCATCGAGGACAGAGCGGGCTCGTCCAGGACGCTTATCTAGGACGGAAACTGGCCTATTCCCCGCCTACGGTCTCCCCATGACCGAGATCGCAGGCCCTCTTTTCTTCGCCTCCGTCGACGCCCTCGACACCTGGCTCGCCGAGCACCCCGCCCCGCATCCGGGGCTGTGGGTCAAGGTCGCCAAGAAGGGGTCGGGCATCGCGTCCGCGGACTTCGCCGACGTCAACGACGTGGCCCTGTGCCACGGCTGGATCACCGGGCAGCGCAAGCCGCTGGACGAGTCGTACTTCCTGCAGAAGATCACTCCGCGCCGCCCCGGCAGCCTCTGGTCGATGGTCAACGTGCGGCGGATCGCGGAGTTGAGCGCCGCCGGGCGGATGCGGCCCGCCGGGATCGCGGAGGTCGAGGCGGCCCGGGCCGACGGGCGGTGGGCGGCGGCGTACGAATCGCAGCGCAACGCGACCGTGCCGGAGGACCTGACG
Organism: Streptomyces sp. NPDC002779; assembly: GCF_042888685.1. Taxonomy (NCBI): domain Bacteria; kingdom Bacillati; phylum Actinomycetota; class Actinomycetes; order Kitasatosporales; family Streptomycetaceae; genus Streptomyces; species Streptomyces sp. NPDC002779. The sequence continues at coordinate 180,277 of NZ_JBIAQC010000001.1, read as the reverse complement.
GCGGAACTGGAGCGGAACCCCCGGGCCCGGGAGGTCTTCGAGAAGCTGGGCAGGAGCGACCGCTATCAGGTGGTCCTCGGCCTGCTCCAGGCCCGTACGCCCGAGACCCGGGCGGGCCGGCTGGCCGCGGCGATCGCGAAGCTGGAGGGACGTTAGACAGCCGAGCGCCCGCCTTCCGTCGGGGGAGTCGGAGGGCGGGCGCGCTCAGGGGGTGCGACTGAGGGGCGGACGGGTCACGCGTTGCGGATCGCCGAGATGTCGAAGTTCAGCTTGATCTTGTCGGAGACCAGCACGCCACCCGTCTCCAGGGCCGCGTTCCAGGTCAGGCCGTACTCGGAGCGCAGGATCTCGGCCTTGCCCTCGAACCCGACGCGCTCGTTGCCGAACGGGTCCTTCGCGGCGCCGTTGAACTCCAGGTCGATGGTGAGCGGCCGGGTGGTGCCGAGGATCGTCAGGTCACCGGTGACGCGGTAGTCGTCGCCGCCCAGGGCCTCCGCCTTGGTGGAGCGGAAGGTCATGGCCGGGAACTCGTCCGTGCGGAAGAAGTCCGCGCTCTTGAGGTGGCCGTCGCGGTCCGCGGAACCGGTGTCGATGCTGTCCATCTTCACGTCCAGGGAGGCGGTGGACCTCGCCGGGTCGGAGCCGTCGAGGTGCAGCGAGCCGGTGAAGTCCAGGAACGTGCCCTTGACGTTCGTGACCATGGCGTGCCGGGCCACGAAACCGAGCGTGGAGTGTGCGGCGTCGATGCTGTAGTCGCCGGTCAGGGCGGCGAGCTCCGGGGTGACGGCGGCGGGGGTCTCGACGGTGTTCTTGCGGCCGAAGATGCTCATGACGTTCTCCTTGGGGACGGTCGTGCCGGTGGCGGTCGTGCTGGTGACGATCGCGCGGTTAAGTTGAATGTTCAACCAGCTCCAACATGGACGACGGTAGACCTATTCCGTTCGGATTTCAACTATCTTCGCGAGGTGGTTCCCTGGAGGGCATGCGCTTCACTCGCCGGGTCCTTCTCCTCGCCGCCGGGCTGACCCTCACGGCGGCGACCCCGCAGGGGATCACCGATCCGTACGCCGCCCTCCGGCGCCGATGGCTCGATCTCGCCCTCGGGTCCGGCTACGACCCCACGGCGGAGCCGTACGCCTCCCGCCTCGCCGACACCGGGGTGCTCGCGCGCGGCTTCCAGGCGTCCATGGCGCCCACCGCCGGCTCCCTGTGGCCCGGCACCCCCTACGACCCGCCCTCCGGCATCACCCGGAGCTACAGCCGGCTGTGGACCATGACCCAGGCCTACGTCCAGCCCGGCACCGGATCGACCGGTGACCCGAGCCTGCTCGCGGACGTCCTGCGCGGGCTCGACCACCTGTCCGCCACCGTCTACCACCCCTCCACCACCCCGTACGGCAACTGGTGGGAGTGGCAGATCGGCAGCCCGAGGCTGCTGATGGACATCACGGTCGCGCTCCACGACCGCCTGGGCGAGGCCCGGCGAGCCGCCGCCTGCGCCGCCGTCGACCACTTCGTCCCCGACTCCGCGCTCACCGACTACTCCGGCACCTCCACCGGCGCCAACCGGGTCGACCTGTGCCGTTCCGTCGCCCTGCGCGGGGTCCTGGGCCAGGAACCCGAACGGATCGCCCTCGCCCGGGACGCGCTCTCGCCGGTCTTCCCGTACGTCACCCGGGGGGACGGGCTGTACGCGGACGGATCGTTCGTGCAGCACACCCGGGTCCCCTACTCCGGCACCTACGGACAGGTCCTGCTCGACGGGCTCGGACGGCTCTTCGCGCTGCTCGCCGGGTCCGAGTGGGAGGTGACCGATCCCCGTCGGCAGACCGTCCTCGACAGCGTCGAGCGGGCCTGGGCCCCGCTCGTCCACGACGGGCTGATCATGGACAGCGTCAACGGCCGGGCCATCAGCCGCGGTTGCCTCAAGGGCGACGACCGGCAGGTCATGCGCAGCGACCACGTCCACGGGCACGCCGTCATCGCCGCCGTCGCCCTGCTCGCGGGCGGGGCGAGCGAGGCGGAGCGGCAGCGCTGGTACGGCCGTGTCAAGGGCTGGATCGAGCGGGACACCGTCGCCCCGGTCCTGACGGGACGGCAGTTCGGGGTCGCCGACCTCGCGCGGCTGCACGCCGTCGCCGCCTCCTCCCTGCCCGCCGCGCCCGAACCCACCGGCCACCATCTCTTCGCCGCCATGGACCGGGCCGTCCACCGCCGCCCCGGCTTCGTCGCGAACATCGCGATGGCCAGCGACCGCATCGCCCACTACGAATGCGGCAACGGCGAGAACCCGCGCGGCTGGCACACCGGCGCCGGGATGCTGTCCTGGTGGGCGGCGGGGCTCGGGGACCAGTACACCGACTGGTACTGGCCCACCGTCGACTGGTACCGGCTTCCGGGGACGACCGTCTCGACGCGGCGGCTGCCCGACCGGGCCGGCGGCGAGTGGGGCGAGCCCCGGCCCGACGCGCGCTGGGTGGGCGGGGCGACCGACGGCGAGTACGCGGCGATCGGGCAGCACCTGAAGGGGCTCGGCTCGACCCTCCAGGCCCGCAAGTCGTGGTTCTGCGTCGCGGACGCGGTGATCTGCCTGGGCGCCGGGATCACCTGTGCCGACGGCGTCCCCGTCGAGACGGTGGTCGACAACCGGAACCTGGGGGAGAGCGGCGAGCAGACCTTCGTACGGGGCGACGGCTGGGCCCATCTCCAGGGGCACGGCGGGTGGCTGGTTCCCGAGGGGGAGCCGCGGACCCTGCGCGAGGACCGCACGGGAGCCTGGGCCGACATCAACACCGCCGGTACGGCCGAGCGGCGCACCCGCCGCTGGCAGACGCTCTGGCTGGACCACGGCACGGACCCCACGGACGCCTCCTACCGGTACGTCCTGATGCCCGGCGCCTCCCGCGGCGCGGTCGCCGCCCGGGCCGCCGACCGGGACTGGCTGTCGGTCCTCGCCAACGACGCCGGACGCCAGGCGGTCCACGTCCCCTCGCTCGGCCTGACCGCGGCGAACTTCTGGCAGGCGGGCACCGCGGGCCCGCTCACCTCCTCCTCGGGGGCGAGCGTCCTGGTCCGCACCCACGGCCGTACCGCCGCCCTCTCGGTGAGCGAGCCGCCCCGCACCGGCGCACCGGTGGAGATCGTCTGGGACCGTCCGGTGCGCTCGGTGATCCGGGCCGACGACAGCGTCGAGGTGCTCGCCACAGGCCGCCGACTGCATCTCCGTGTCACTCCGGGGATGGCATGTGCGAGCCATGAATGTGAGGTGACTCTCAGCTGACGGCTTTGTGTGACCTCTACAAGCCAAACGACCTCTGAGCAGTCAGAACGGCTGCATACCGGCATGGTTCTGTTCAGGGGTACCAGGAAAACGGGCCGGAGACTGTACGGAGTCGACGGCCCGCATTACCCCGCGTTCTTCGTAAGGTCGCTACATGACCGTTTTGGAAGAGACGACGGGTGAGCCCACGGACGCGCGCGGCCGGGTCGCCGAGCTGCACGAGATCCGTGCCCAGGCACTGGCCGGTCCCAGCGAGAAGGCGACCGAGGCGCAGCACGCCAAGGGCAAGCTGACCGCCCGGGAGCGGATCGAGCTGCTGCTTGACCCGGGCTCCTTCCAGGAGGTCGAGCAGCTGCGCCGGCACCGGGCCCAGGGCTTCGGCCTGGAGTCCAAGAAGCCGTTCACCGACGGTGTCATCACCGGCTGGGGCACGGTGGAGGGCCGCACGGTCTTCGTCTACGCCCATGACTTCCGCATCTTCGGCGGCGCGCTGGGCGAGGCCCACGCCACCAAGATCCACAAGATCATGGACATGGCCATCGCGGCGGGCGCGCCCCTGGTCTCGCTCAACGACGGTGCGGGCGCCCGGATCCAGGAGGGCGTCTCGGCCCTCGCCGGCTACGGCGGCATCTTCCAGCGCAACACCAGGGCCTCCGGTGTCATCCCGCAGATCTCGGTGATGCTCGGCCCGTGCGCGGGCGGCGCGGCCTACAGCCCCGCCCTGACCGACTTCGTCTTCATGGTCCGCGAGACCTCCCAGATGTTCATCACCGGCCCGGACGTGGTGAAGGCGGTCACCGGCGAGGAGATCACCCAGAACGGCCTGGGCGGCGCGGACGTGCACGCCGAGACGAGCGGCGTCTGCCACTTCGCGTACGACGACGAGGAGACGTGCATCGCGGAGGTCCGCTACCTGCTGTCGCTGCTGCCGCAGAACAACCGCGAGAACCCGCCGCGCGTGGAGTCCACGGACGCCGCGGACCGCCGCGGTGACGTACTGCTCGACCTGGTCCCGGCCGACGGCAACCGCCCGTACGACATGGCCAAGGTCATCGAGGAGATCGTCGACGACGGGGAGTACCTGGAGGTCCACGAGCGCTGGGCGCGGAACATCATCTGCGCGCTGGCCCGGCTGGACGGCCAGGTCGTCGGCATCGTGGCCAACCAGCCGCAGTCCCTGGCGGGCGTCCTGGACATCGAGGCGTCGGAGAAGGCGGCTCGTTTCGTCCAGATGTGCGATGCCTTCAACATCCCGATCCTCACCCTTTTGGACGTGCCCGGCTTCCTCCCCGGCGTGGATCAGGAGCACGGTGGAATCATCCGCCACGGCGCCAAGCTGCTGTACGCCTACTGCAACGCGACCGTGCCCCGGATCTCGCTGATCCTGCGCAAGGCCTACGGAGGTGCGTACATCGTCATGGACAGCCAGTCCATCGGTGCGGACCTGACGTACGCCTGGCCGACGAACGAGATCGCCGTGATGGGTGCCGAAGGTGCCGCCAACGTCATCTTCCGGCGTCAGATCGCGGAGGCCGAGGACCCCGAGGCCATGCGCTCCCGCATGGTCAAGGAGTACAAGTCCGAGCTGATGCACCCGTACTACGCGGCGGAGCGCGGTCTCGTCGACGACGTGATCGACCCGGCGGAAACCCGCGAGGTCCTGATCCGTTCCCTGGCGATGCTCCAGTCGAAGCACGCCGACCTGCCGTCCCGCAAGCACGGCAACCCCCCGCAGTAACCCACCGGTACCGCTGCGGAAACCTCTCTTACGGAGACTGACACCCATGAAGCTCCCTGACATTCGCGTCGAGAAGGGCCACGCCGGGCCCGAGGAAGTCGCCGCCATCACGGCGATCCTGCTGGCCCGCGCGGCCGCCCGGCCCGCGTCCGCCCCGGCCCACCGGGGCCGCGCCCGGGCAGGCTGGCGCCGCCTGGAACGCGAGCCGGGCTTCCGCGCCCCGCACAGCTGGCGCTGAGCTTCTGCGCTGCCACGGCCCCGTTCTCCCGGCTGGGAGGGCGGGGCCGTAGCCGTACGGCCAGCAGACGCTGACGGTCACACCGGGGCGTAGCAGCACCAACGGATCGTCGGGCATGACGCACGCTGTGAGCCGGAGGGTTCCCTCTGCCGGCGGGAGGCTGCTTTGGGTCTCGTCCAGACCCACCGGCGGCCGCACCGTCCGCACTCCGCCGCCGCGAAGGTGTCGCAGACCGCGTCGATCACGGCCTCGGGCGTGGACAGGCCCCTGAACTCGTGCTCCAGGAACGGCTCCCTGCGGTCGAACACCGCGTCCGCGATCTGCTCGAACTGCCGCTTGACGCTCCGCGAGAACTTCACCCCGGGCACCCGCACCCGGGCCAGCTCCTCGATGGTCAGATGGCGTTCCTGAAAACGACGTACGGCCCCCATCCCTCCCACAGGAGGCACGGAGGCCGCAACCGGTTCGGGTGGACTAGCGCAGGCGGGCCATCAGGGCGTGCTCGACCAGGGTGATCAGCGTCGACTTGGCGTCCGAGCGGTGCCGGGCGTCCGTCGTGATGATCGGGGTGTCGGGGCCGATCTGCAGGGCCTCGCGCACCTCGTCCGGGTTGTACGGCTGGTTGCCGTCGAAGCCGTTCAGGGCGATCACGAAGGGGAGGCCGGAGTTCTCGAAGTAGTCGACGGCCGGGAAGCAGTCGGCCAGGCGCCGGGTGTCGACCAGCACGACGGCGCCGATCGCGCCGCGCACCAGGTCGTCCCACATGAACCAGAAGCGGTCCTGGCCGGGCGTACCGAAGAGGTACAGGATCAGGTCCTGGTCCAGGGTGATGCGGCCGAAGTCCATGGCGACCGTCGTGGTCGTCTTGTCTCCGGTGTGGGTGAGGTCGTCGATGCCCGCCGACGCAGACGTCATGACGGCCTCTGTGCGCAGCGGGTTGATCTCCGAAACGGCCCCGACGAACGTGGTCTTGCCCACGCCGAAGCCACCCGCCACCACGATCTTCGCCGAGGTGGTGGAGCGGGAAGGACCGCCGCTAGAGCTTGCGAAGTCCACTGAGCACCCTTTCGAGCAGTGTCACGTCTGGCTGGCCGCCGGCGTTCTCGTCGCCGCCGGGCTGATGGATGGCGACCAGGCCCGCCTCCGCCAAGTCGGCGACGAGGATCCTGGCCACGCCGAGAGGGATCGTGAGCAGGGCCGAGACCTCGGCCACCGACTTGATCTCCCGGCAGAGGTTGCAGATCCGCTGATGCTCGGGCAACTGGCCCTGCATCTGGTGCGGCTGCGCGGTGGTGTGCACCAGCGCCTCGATGGCGAGCTGGTAGCGCGGGCGCGTCCGGCCGCCAGTCATGGCGTACGGGCGCACCAAGGGGTTGTGATGCGACGCCCCGGCGGGCGTCGGCTCAGGGGCGCGTCGCTGCGGCTGCTCGGGCTGGATGCGCGGCGCCTGCGGCTGGTCGTACGGCGACTGCCCCGGGCCCTGGGGGCCCTGCGGCTGTCCGTACGGCTGCTGCCGCCGCTGGCTCGGCGCGGAGGGGAAGTTGTACCGGTTCTGGGAACCGTCGTTCTGGCCCTGGGCAGGGCCGTACGACCAGTTGCCCGATGACGAACCGTCTGGGGGTGTTGCCACTTTCTCTCCTCCTCCGACTGTGCCTGGCACCCGTCAATGGGGAGCCGCGTCCCGAAACCTTACGGCCCCGGGACGACAAAACGCACCGTGTGTCTGTTAGTTGAGAAGGCTCCCTTGGAGCTCCGCACGCAGATCCGGCGTCAGGACCGTACCGGCACGGTCCACCAGAAGGGCCATCTCGTACCCAATGAGGCCGATGTCCGCCTCCGGGTGGGCAAGAACCGCGAGCGACGAACCGTCGGAGATGGACATGATGAAGAGGAATCCCCGCTCCATCTCCACAACCGTCTGGTTCACGCTGCCGCCCTCGAAGATGCGCGAGGCACCAGCGGTCAGCGAGGTCAGACCGGAGGCGACCGCCGCGAGCTGATCGGCGCGGTCACGCGGAAAGCCTTCGGACATCGCCAGAAGGAGTCCGTCGGCGGAGACCACCACCGTGTGCGACACCCCGGGGGTGTTGTCCACGAAGTTGGTGATCAACCAGTTCAGGTTCTGCGCCGCCTGGCTCATCGGGCTCACACTAACGCTCCTGGTTGTAGGTGCTGTCAGGACCACTGTGCTGATTCCTAGTGGCCTGGCCGTTCGTTTCGCTTCCCGCACTGCGACCCCGCTGGACCCCGCGGCGCAGGTTGCTCAGCCTGCCCCGGACGTCCTCGGGAGCACGGGAGATCTGTGGACCTCCCTGAGGGGTGGTCTCGGCGGCTCCCTCGACCAGGTTGGCCTTGGGCACCCGCCGGGGCAGACCGGAGGAGGTGACTCCGCCCGCCTTGGGCTTGCGGAGCTGCGCCGCCTGCTGCCAGCGATCGTCGTTCGCCGAGCGCCAGCTGTCGTCCTTGGGGTTCTCCGCGGGGGCCGGCGTCTCCTGGCTCACTGGCCGGGCGCCGTTCGAGCCGCTCGCGGGGGATCCGCGGCGCGGAAGCCCGGCGTCGGTCAGCTCGTGGGCGGCGGAGGGGGCCGGTCCCGGACGGTCGAAGCCTACGCGGTCCCGCTCATCTGTGTCAGCGGCCTGCACAGGTTCCGTTTCCGGAGCGTACTGGTCCGGGTAGCTGTTGCGGTAATCGTCCTGCTGCGGCCAGTCGTCCTGGTAGCGCCGCTCCTCGAAGGCCGGGAAGGCCTCCGGGGCCGACTGCTGCGCGGCCGCGGGCTCCTCCCGAGCGGGCTCCGCATAACCGGGGTCGGGGTAGCCGCCGTTGGAGGAGAAGGAGTCGTTCTGCGGCAGGCCGCCGTTGGGCGCGTAGTACTGCGCCTCGTACGACGGCTGCTGCCCCTCGTACGCCGTCTGCGGGTCGTACGCCGACTGCTGCTCGGGGTAGCCGCCGTGGCCGCTCGCGCCGGTGCCGTCGTAGCCCTGCTGCTGGCCGGTGTACTCGTCGTACCCGCCCTCGGGCCCGCTCTGGCCGTGCTCGTCGCCGTTCGACTGGGCCTCCAGGGCCGCCCGGCGCTCCTGGCGCGTCAGGGAGCGGCCGACCGGGTCCAGGTCGCGGATGTCGTCCGGGACCTCGTAGCGGCTGTCGTCGAAGCCGAGTTCGGCCGCCGTGCGCATCGGCTGGCGGTTGAAGTCCTCACCCTGGAAGTTCTGTTCCGGGATGATCTGCGAGACCGTGAACTGGTCCTGCATCGGCGCGTCGCCGCCGCCACCGTGGGTGATCGCGTCGGGCAGCATGACCAGCGAGGTCGTACCGGCCTGCTCGCCGGAGGGGCGCAGCTGGACGCGGATGCCGTGCCGGTCGGACAGCCGGCCGACCACGAACAGGCCCATGCGCTGGGAGATCGCGGCGTCCACGGTCGGCGGGTTGGCCAGCTTGTGGTTGATGTCCGCGAAGTCCTCGGCGGTGAGGCCGATGCCCTTGTCGTGGATCTCGACCATCACACGGCCGTCGGGCAGCCGGGTCGCGGTGACGCGGACCTTGGTCTGCGGGGAGGAGAACGTCGTCGCGTTCTCCAGCAGCTCGGCGAGCAGGTGCACGAGGTCGGTCACGGCGCGGCCGTGGATCTCGGCCTCCGGGACCCCGGACAGCTCGATGCGCTCGTACTGCTCCACCTCGGAGGAGGCGGCACGCAGCACGTCGACCAGCGGGACCGGCTGGTCCCAGCGGCGGCCGGGCTCCTCGCCGGCGAGGACCAGGAGGTTCTCGCCGTTGCGGCGCATACGGGTCGCGAGGTGGTCCAGCTTGAAGAGGTTCTCCAGCTGGTCCGGGTCGGCCTCGTTGTTCTCCAGGTCGGTGATCAGGGTCAACTGGCCCTCGATCAGCGACTGGTTGCGCCGGGACAGGTTGGTGAAGATCGCGTTGATGTTGCCCCGCAGCAGGGCCTGCTCGGCGGCCAGCCGGACCGCCTCCCGGTGGACCTGGTCGAAGGCGCGGGCGACCTCGCCGATCTCGTCGGTGGTGGTGATCGGGATGGCCTGGACCCGGGTGTCGACCCGGCCGGGGTCGGTGCGCGAGAGCTGGTCGACCAGCATCGGCAGCCGCTGCTCGGCGATGTTGAAGGCGGCGTTGCGCAGCTGGCGCATCGCGCGGGACATCTGGCGGGCCACCATGCCGGCCAGGATGAACGCGGCGAGCAGGGCGATCACGACGGCGGCACCCACGATGAAGGCGTCCCGCTTGGCCTCGTCGGCGATCGCCGCGGCCTCGCGCACCGCACTGTCGGCGAGGTCGGACTCGATCTGCCCGTAGGCGTCGTACTTGAGGGTGTTGACCGCCCACCAGTTCTCGGCGGTGACGCCCTTCTCGGCGAGGGCCAGCCGCTCGGCGGGGTCGGTGGTCTTCAGGCCCGCGACGAGCCGCACCATGTCGGTGGGGTCCTCCGGCGGCGGGACGTAGTCCGGGTTCTCGGCCCTGGCCTCCTTGGCCATGGCCGCACCCTTGGCCTTGATGTCCGCCTTGGCGTCGTCCAGCTTCTGCGCGTCCGCCTCGGTACCACCGCCGAGGTACTCCTGGACGGCGATGCCCTCCAGGTAGGCGTAGGAGGTCAGGGCGACCTTCTGGCTGGTGAAGCTGCCGGTGCCGGGGCCGGGGTCGACCAGCATGTGCATACCGATGGAGCGCTGGAGCGACAGGGCGCCCTTGGTCAGCTCGATCGCGTAGACGGTACGGCCGTAGGAGGTGATGTTGCCGGTGCCGAGGCCGAGCTCGTTGGCGAACTCGGTCAGCGGGTGGGCGATGTCGACGTAGCCCTCTTCGGTCTCCACGCCGGGGCGCTTGGTGGTGTACGCCTCCTCGCGCAGGATCGCCAGCTCGGGCTCGACCTTGCGGAACAGCGTCAGACGGCGTTCGAGGCCGGCCTTCGACGGCATGCTCCGGGCCGCCTCGTCGAAGGCGTCGGCGGCGGCGTCCGTCTTCTTGCGGGCCGCGGTGACGACGTCCTTGTCCTGGTTCAGCAGGAGGGGGGCCGCGGTGATGTCGCGCTCGTTGTACAGCGCGTCCGCGTAGTTGAGGGAGGCCCGCACCAGAACGGCGGTGTTCTCCGCGTCCTCGGCCTCCTGCCAGGTGTCGATCGAGCTCTTCACCTGGAAGCCGCCCATGACGAGGCCGACCAGCACGGGTATGAGCAGGATCGCGTTCAGCCGGGTCGGCACCCGCCAGTTGCGCGGGGAGAGCCGGCCGCCGCTCGGAGCGGGGCCGGCCGTCGGCTCCGAACCGGGCACAGGGGCGGGCGCCGCTCCGCGCGGCGGCGGGGTGAAGTTGCCCCGGGCCGACGGCTCGGGACTGTTCTTGCTTCGCCTCACTCGACCAACAACCTCTCGGCGGTCGGCACCTATCGTTGTGCCGCAGTGTCTCAGAGCCCGGTACGTCCTCGGCTGGGGAGTACGTCATTGACTATTGGGCAGTTCAGGCATTCCAGCACGTGGACCAGCGCAGTTCCAAACAGTGGAGAGCGCTGGTTTCACGTGACACGAGCCCCAGATAAAACGGTCATAAAGAGCGAGCCCCGCCAAAAGGCGGGGCCTACGTGAGCGCAGTGAGACCGGTTGACCGCGACGCGTGGCGGTACCACCCGATTCCTCTGCCGAAACGTTATGAACACCGGAGCCGACCGTGTCAAAGGCCACAGCCGACTCCGGGACATCTACGACAACTGCCGTACGCGACCGATCACTTGATCCACTACCGCAGGCGGGCCATCAGGGCGTGCTCGACCAGGGTGATCAGCGCACTCTTGGCATCCGAGCGGTGCCGGGCGTCCGTCGTGATGATCGGGGTGTCGGGCCCGATCTGCAGGGCCTCGCGCACCTCCTCGGGAGCATACGGCTGGTGCCCGTCGAAGCCGTTGAGGGCCACGACGAAGGGCAGTCCGCTGTTCTCGAAGTAGTCGACCGCCGGGAAGCAGTCGGCCAGGCGCCGGGTGTCGACCAGCACGACGGCGCCGATCGCGCCGCGCACCAGGTCGTCCCACATGAACCAGAAGCGGTCCTGGCCGGGGGTGCCGAACAGGTACAGGATCAGGTCCTGGTCGAGCGTGATGCGGCCGAAGTCCATGGCGACCGTGGTGGTCGTCTTGTCCCCGGTGTGGGTGAGGTCGTCGATGCCCGCGCTCGCGGACGTCATCACGGCCTCCGTGCGCAGCGGGTTGATCTCGGAGACGGCGCCGACGAACGTCGTCTTGCCGACGCCGAAGCCGCCCGCCACCACGATCTTCGCGGAGGTGGTCGCCCGGCCTCCGTCAGAGCTTGCGAAGTCCACTGAGCACCCTTTCGAGCAGTGTCACGTCCGGTGCACCGCCGTTGTTCTCGTCGCCACCCGGCTGGTGGATGGCGACCAGCCCGGCCTCCGCGAGGTCCGCGACGAGGATCCGGGCCACACCGAGAGGCATCGACAGCAGCGCCGAGACTTCGGCGACCGACTTGACCTCTCGGCACAGATGGCAGATGCGCTGGTGCTCCGGGAGCAGCCCCATGAGCGCTGCCGGGTCGGCCGTGGTGCTGATCAGGGCCTCGATGGCCAACTGGTAGCGCGGCCGGGTCCGGCCGCCGGTCATCGCGTACGGACGTACCAGCGGCTGGTCGCCCTCATCCTCGTACGGCTCCGCGTACGGATCATGAGAGGCGTTGGGCGGGGTCATGAATCCTCCGGGCGGGACAGCAAGTTGGTCAGTCGTGCCGTCTGACGGGGCCGGTGGGGGGACTGTGGCGGCCTGACGGTGATTTGGTGAGGCGGGTGGATCCGAGATCGGTCAGTGGAGCAGACTGCCTTGCAGCTCGGCACGCAGGTCGGGCGTGAGCACCGCGCCCGCACGGTCGACCAGCAACGCCATCTCGTAGCCGACGAGGCCGATGTCGCACTCGGGGTGCGCGAGCACGGCGAGCGACGAGCCGTCGGAGACGGACATCAGGAAGAGGAATCCTCTCTCCATCTCCACGACCGTCTGCGCGACGGTGCCGCCCTCGAAGATCCGGGAGGCACCCGCCGTGAGCGAGGTGAGTCCGGACGCCACGGCCGCCAGCTGGTCGGCACGGTCGCGCGGGAATCCCTCCGACATCGCCAGCAGGAGGCCGTCGGCGGACACGACGACGGTGTGGGACACCCCTGGGGTGTTGTCCACAAAGTTGGTGATCAACCAGTTCAGATTCTGTGCCGCCTGGCTCATCGGGCTCAACTAACGCTCCTGCTGGTGAGTGGGGCTCGGGAAGCTTCCGGTCTGGCCGTTGCCGGCCTGTCGACCTTGTGCGATGCCCCGACGAAGATTGGTCAGCCGCCCGCGCACGTCATCAGGCGCACGCGAGACCTGCGGACCGGTTTGGTGCTGTTGCTGCTGAGCCGTGCCCGGGACGAGGTTCGCCCTGGGCACCCGGCGCGGAAGGCCGGAGGTGGTGACACCGCCCGCGGCCGGCTGCCGGACGCGTTCTGCCTGCCGTACGAGATCGTCGTTCGGCGAGCTGCGCCAGGAACCGGTGTTGGCGGAACGCTGGGGAGCCGGGGCCGGAGCCTGCGGCGCCTGAGCCGGAGCGGGAGCAGCGCCGTTGGGCTGCTGGCCCGGTCCCGGCTGGCCCTGGTCCGGCTGGCCCTGCTGGCCGCGGAACCAGTTGGTCTCCAGCGTGTCGTACAGCGGCGTACGCCCGTCGCCCGGACCAGCCGGGGGCAGGGCCTCGGGCTCGGGACGGTTCGGCCGCTGCTGCGGACGCTGTGGGGCCGGCGGGCGCGGGGTGCCGAAGTCGGCCGGCCCGCCCTGCTGAGGCCGTTCGTACTGACCCGTGGTGGACGGGTTCTGCCGGCCGGGCAGCTGGTGCTGTCCGGTCGAGCCGTTGTCGTAGCCCTGCGGGGCCGGGAACTGCCCCGTGGACTGCCCGCCGCCCGTGCCGTAGACGTCCGGGCGGACGAACTCGCCCGTGTGCTGGCCCTGCGGGGCGTCGGGACGCTGGAACTGGCCCGTGTTCTGCGGGGCCTCGTAGGAGCCGAAGTCCGCCGGTCCCGCGGGGGCCTGACGGCCGTCACCGCGCGGGATCGCCGGCATCTGCGTGGTCGCACCCGGGCCCTGCCGGTCGTCGATCCGCGGCATCCGGGAGGTCTGCGCCGGGTCCTGCTCGTCGTGTCCGCGCGGGGTGTCCAGCGAGGCGCGCGGCACCGGCGGCTGGGCGTTGTCGTCGCTCCAGCTCGGCGTACGCGGCTGCGAGGCGCCGGCGCCCGGCAGCTCGGCCCGCGGGCCACCACGGCCGCCGGGCAGCTGCGGCCGACGGCCACGCCGGCCGCCACCGCTCTTCTCGGCACCCGGGTTGGGGGCCTGCTGCGGGGCGGCGGAGGCGGGGCGGCCGCCACCGAAGGCGTCCTGGGTCTGCGGGGCGCCGGGGCCCTGGGCCTGAAGGCCCTGCGGGACGCCGGGCGCCTGGCCGAAGTGTGCGGGGGCCGGGGGAGCCTGGCGGCTCGGGGGTCCGGCCGGGGCCTGGGGCGCGCTCTGGCCCTGCGGTCCACGCGGGGCGTTGGGACGGCCGCCCGAGTCACGGCCGGGCAGCGCGGCGCGCGGTCCCTGACCGGCACCGAGCAGACCACCGGAGGGCGCACCGGCGCCGAGGGCACCGCCGCCCTGGCCGGCCGAGCGGCGTGCGGCGGCCGCACCGGCGGCGGCCTGCGCGGCGGCGGGACCGCCGGAGGGGACACCCTGGCCGGGCTTGCCCGGAACGGGCTTCTTGCCGCCCTGGGCGACATCGACGGGGAGCATGACCAGCGCGGTCGTACCGCCGGAGTCCGACGGGCGCAGCTGGATGCGGATGCCGTGGCGCTGCGAGAGCCGGCCGACCACGAACAGACCCATGCGCCGGGAGACCGACACGTCCACGGTGGGCGGCGAGGCGAGCCGCTCGTTGATCGCGGCGAGGTCCTCGGGGGAGAGGCCGATACCGGTGTCGTGGATCTCGATCAGTACGCGGCCGTCGGGCAGCGCGTGACCGGTGACCTTGACCTTGGTCTGCGGGGAGGAGAACGAGGTGGCGTTCTCCAGCAGCTCGGCGAGCAGGTGGACGAGGTCGTTGACGACCCGGCCGGCCACTTCGGTGGTGGGCACGGAGGACAGCTCGATGCGCTCGTACTGCTCCACCTCGGAGGCGGCGGCGCGGAGCACGTCGACCAGCGGGACCGGGCGGGTCCAGCGGCGGCCGGGCTCTTCACCGGCGAGCACGAGGAGGTTCTCGCCGTTACGGCGCATGCGGGTCGCGAGGTGGTCGAGCTTGAACAGCGAGGACAGCTGGTCCGGGTCGGCCTCGCGGGACTCCAGTTCGGAGATGAGCGACAGCTGACGCTGGATGAGGCCCTGGGAGCGGCGCGAGAGGTTGGTGAACATCGCGTTGACGTTGCCCCGCAGCAGCGCCTGCTCGGCGGCGAGGCGGACCGCCTCGCGGTGCACGTCGTCGAAGGCCGCGGCCACTTTGCCGATCTCGTCCCGGGAGTGCACACCGACCGACTCCACGGAGGTGTCCACGTCCTGCGGGTCGGTCTCGGACAGCTGCTTGACCAGCTCGGGCAGGCGGTCCGAGGCGACCCGGGTGGCGGTCTCCTCCAGCCGGCGCAGCGAGCGGATCATGGAGCGGGCCACCACGAAGGCGCCGACCAGCGACACACCGAGCACCAGCAGGATCAGCGCACCGGAGATGATCGCGTCGCGCTCCGACTCGTTGCGCAGCTCGCGGGCCTTCTGCTCCATCTGCTCCAGCAGCGTGCGCTCGATGTTGCCCATCTGCTCGATCTTGATCGAGCTGTCGTCCACCCAGTCCTTGTACGAGCGCCGGTCCACCGTGGCCAGACCACTGGTGATGGCGCGGTCGCCGTAGGTGTCGGTGGCCTGGATCGTGGAGTTGCCCTCCTCGACCGGCTTGAGCAGCTCGGCGGCGTCCTCACCGCCGTAGATGGCCTTGAAGCTGGCGAGTTCGGAGGTCTGGCTGGCCAGCGCCGACTGGGCGTAGAGCCGGTCGTTGTCCGAGAGGTTGCCGGTGGACTTGGTGTTCACCGGCAGGGCCGCGGCGAGCACCGCGCGCTGGATGGAGGCGTACTCCTTGGCGGAGGAGAAGGCCGCGAGCGCGCGGGTGCGCTGGATCATGTCGGGGTTGCTGGTCGCCTCGGCCATGTCCTGGGAGAGGTCCAGCAGGTGCTCGATCAGCCGGTGGTAGGCCTCGACCGTCTGCGTGGAGTTGTCCTCGGCCTGGTAGGCGTCCTTGCGGATGCTGCTCAGGGTGCGCAGGTCGCGGACCACGCCGACGAGGGTGTCGTGGACGCCCTGGAGGGTGCCGTCCTCGCTGGAGGTGTCGACCTCCTCGGCGGACTCGATGAAGTTCTCGCGCAGCCGGTCGGTCTTGTCGGTGTAGCCCTTGACCGTGTAGCCGGTGGCCTTCTCGCCGTGCGCCAGGGGACCGGCGGACTGGTCGCGCTCCTCCTGGAGCGCGGCGGCCAGCTCGGTGGCCTGCTTGGTCATGTCGGTCAGCAGCTTCATGTTGTCGAGCTGCTGCATGTCGTCCATGGAGTCGCTGATACGCAGGGCGCCCAGCGAGGTGGCCGCGACCACCGGGAGGGCGAGCAGCGACACCAGACGCGTGGAGATACGCCAGTTGCGCAGGGCTATTCGCGGGCCGGGGTTGGTCGAGCTCTTCGGCGGCTTGACCGGCGCGGTGGCCGGGCCCGAGGAAGCCGGTCCGCCGGGTGCGCCGGGGCGACCCGAGCCGTCACCGGCCGGGCCCGGGTTCTGGGCGTGCTGGGGCGAGGGACTGCCGGCATTGGGGCCAGTCCCGCCGTGCAGCTCCGGCTCCGCCGAAGCACTGCCATCCCTCTTGAAACGTCCCTGCACTAGCGTCGCAACCTCTGGACCAGGCGCCCCTCCGCGTGAACGGAAGGACGGTGTCGGCGTCGTAGGGGGCGTCCTGAATTACGTCCCCTGGTGGTCGTGAGACCGGCGCTGGCTCCCCCTTCCACCGCCGCTCGGCGCTGCGTAGCGCCCCTGCGCGCCGGTTCGATCCTGCGGCGGTCCGTGGAATTCCAGCACAGTGCAGGATCTCCAACAAGGGCCGTGAGCCGAGCCGTGACCTAGGTGACACCTTGTGAGTAGGGGGTCACCGGTCGTAGAAAGTGATCCACCCCAAAACGGACTTACAAGAGCGAGTCGTCAGGGGGGTGGGGGTGTCCCAGTCGCCATGATCAGGAGCGGAATGATGGGTTCAGGGGGGCAATGTCCGTTTCGTTGGGGTGGGGTGTGGGCCTGATTTGACCGGTTTGGGAATGAACTCGTGAGCAAACTCACACGGAGATCATGGAGTCTTCACGGCTTCCCCGGGGAATCGCGTGTTTAGCCTGACGCTTTACAGGGCGGCGCAAACTGCCAACTCTCCGACCACCGCACACGACAAGGGTTACGTAGAACCGTGAAGACGACGACGATGATCCGCACGATAGCCAACCCGCGGCGCACCACGCTGGCCCACCTCGAGGGCGCCGGCGACCTGCTGACCATGGAGCGGCCGGAGCACTCCGTCGACCTTCCGGCCCAGACGGCCAACCCCCGCCGCACGATCCTGGACGAGGCGCCCGTCGCCGCCACCGCCGCGGAGTAATACCGCGAGGTGCGGGCCCCTGGCCACGTTAGCCTGGAGCGTCAGACTCCAGCCGCTTAACCCAAGGGGCCAAGCATCCCGTGCGCATCGCCAGATTCTCCATCGACGGGAACGTCGCCTTCGGCGTGGTCGAAGGCGACAAGCCTGACGAACTCGTCCTCGACATCATCAAGGGCATCCCGTTCGCGGAATTCGAGCTCTCCGGCACCAAGGTCCCGCTGAGCAAGGTCCGGCTGCTGCCCCCGGTGCTCCCCAACAAGGTCGTGGCCTTCGGCCGCAACTACGCCGAGCACGCGAAGGAACTGGGCAACGAGGTCCCGGACGCGCCCTTCGCCTTCTTCAAGCCGTCGACCTCCGTGATCGGCCCCGGCGACGACATCCAGTACCCCTCCTTCTCACAGGAGCTGCACCACGAGGCCGAGCTGGCCGTGGTCATCGGCCGGATGTGCCGCGAGGTCCCGCGCGAGCGCGTCAAGGACGTCATCCTCGGTTACACCTGCGCCAACGACATCACCGCGCGTGACGTGCAGAAGCGTGAGAAGCAGTGGGCCCGGGCCAAGGGCTTCGACACCTCCTGCCCGCTGGGTCCCTGGGTGGAGACGGACCTGGACCCCTCCGACCTGACCGTCCAGCTCACGGTCAACGGCGGGCAGCGGCAGCTCGGCCGCACCAGCGAGATGATCCACTCCATCGAGGATCTGATCGTCAACATCACCGAGGCCATGACGCTGCTCCCCGGCGACGTGATCCTCACGGGCACCCCCGCGGGGGTCGGCCCCCTGGCTGTCGGCGACGAGGTCTCCGTCAGCATCGAAGGCATCGGCACTCTCACCAACAAGGTTGTCAAGCGTGGCTAGCGCATCCGCCCCAGCAGTCCGTGTCCGTTTCTGCCCGTCGCCCACCGGCAACCCCCATGTGGGCCTGGTCCGCACCGCCCTGTTCAACTGGGCGTTCGCCAAGCACCACGGCGGCACCCTGGTCTTCCGCATCGAGGACACCGACGCGGCCCGCGACTCGGAGGAGTCGTACGACCAGCTGCTGGACTCGATGCGCTGGCTCGGCTTCGACTGGGACGAGGGCCCCGAGATCGGCGGCCCGCACGCGCCGTACCGCCAGTCGCAGCGCATGGACCTCTACCGGGACGTCGCGCAGAAGCTCCTGGACGGCGGCCACGCCTACCACTGCTACTGCTCCCAGGAGGAGCTGGACAGCCGCCGCGAGGCCGCCCGCGCGGCCGGCAAGCCCTCCGGCTACGACGGCCACTGCCGTGAGCT
The DNA here is from genome assembly GCF_042888685.1 of Streptomyces sp. NPDC002779. Taxonomy (NCBI): domain Bacteria; kingdom Bacillati; phylum Actinomycetota; class Actinomycetes; order Kitasatosporales; family Streptomycetaceae; genus Streptomyces; species Streptomyces sp. NPDC002779. The sequence continues at coordinate 162,090 of NZ_JBIAQC010000001.1, read as the reverse complement.
GAGCGCCCAGCAGGTCGCCGAGTACCAGGCCCAGGGCCGCGCCCCGATCGTCCGCTTCCGGATGCCCGACGAGACGATCACCTTCACCGACCTGGTCCGCGGCGAACTGACCTTCACCCCGGAGAACGTCCCCGACTACGGCATCGTCCGCGCCAACGGCGCCCCGCTGTACACCCTGGTGAACCCGGTCGACGACGCCCTGATGGAGATCACCCACGTGCTGCGCGGCGAGGACCTGCTGTCCTCGACGCCCCGTCAGATCGCCCTGTACAAGGCGCTGATGGAGCTCGGCATCGCGAAGCGGATCCCCGACTTCGGTCACCTGCCGTACGTCATGGGCGAGGGCAACAAGAAGCTCTCCAAGCGCGACCCGCAGTCGAGCCTGAACCTCTACCGGGAGCGCGGCTTCCTGCCCGAGGGGCTGCTCAACTACCTCTCCCTGCTCGGCTGGTCGCTCTCGGCCGACCAGGACATCTTCACGATGGACGAGATGGTCGCGGCCTTCGAGATCACGGACGTGAACCCCAATCCGGCCCGCTTCGACCTGAAGAAGTGCGAGTCGATCAACGGCGACCACATCCGCATGCTCGATGTGAAGGACTTCACCGAGCGCTGCGCCCCCTGGCTGAAGGCCCCCTTCGCCCCCTGGGCGCCGGAGGACTTCGACGAGGCCAAGTGGGCGGCGGTCGCCCCGCACGCGCAGACCCGCCTGAAGGTCCTGTCGGAGATCACCGACAACGTCGACTTCCTCTTCCTGCCCGAGCCGGTCTACGACGAGGCGAGCTGGACGAAGGCGATGAAGGAGGGCTCGGACGCCCTGCTGGTCACCGCCCGCGAGAAGCTCCAGGCGGCGGACTGGACCTCCCCGGAGTCCCTGAAGGAGGCCGTCCTGACGGCCGGCGAGGCCCACGGCCTGAAGCTCGGCAAGGCCCAGGCCCCGGTCCGGGTGGCCGTCACCGGCCGCACCGTCGGCCTGCCGCTCTTCGAGTCCCTGGAGATCCTCGGCAAGGAGAAGACGCTGGCCCGCATCGACGCGGCGCTGGCGAGGCTCGCCGCGTGAGCTGACCCACAGCCGAGGGGCGGCACCCGGGACTCCGGGTGCCGCCCCTCGGCGTTCGCCGCGCCGATCAGGGGCCCGGTGGCGCGGTCCGGGCCCCGTCGGCCGAACTCCCGGTGATCCTCGGCGCCGATACCCGTTTTGGAGCCCCGTCCACCTTCGGGTAATGTTCTTCCTGCGCCGCCGAGGAGCGGGCCGAAAGGCCGGTAACCGGAGGGCGCAAGCTAGAACAAAATCCCCTCAGGGGCTTGCGTTCCAGTGGCCTATGGTGTAATTGGCAGCACGACTGATTCTGGTTCAGTTAGTCTTGGTTCGAGTCCAGGTAGGCCAGCTCGCAGAGCTTATCTGCAAAGCCCCCGTTGTGTAGCGGCCTAGCACGCTGCCCTCTCAAGGCAGTAGCGCCGGTTCGAATCCGGTCGGGGGTACGGTGATCTCCTTCGAGACGATCGCTAGGGCCCCCGTTGTGTAGCGGCCTAGCACGCCGCCCTCTCAAGGCGGTAGCGCCGGTTCGAATCCGGTCGGGGGTACTGCTGGTCTAAACCACATTGGTCTATGGTGTAATTGGCAGCACGACTGATTCTGGTTCAGTTAGTCTTGGTTCGAGTCCAGGTAGACCAGCTCGGACCTGCGGCGGTGCAGTATCAAAAGCCTGCAGGATCCACGCCCCCGTTGTGTAGCGGCCTAGCACGCCGCCCTCTCAAGGCGGTAGCGCCGGTTCGAATCCGGTCGGGGGTACAGAAGGAAGGGCTCTCCACTTCGGTGGAGGGCCCTTCGCATGCTCCTGGCACCGCCATGAACTCCATGTCCGGCACGGGTACTTCGGATCTACGGGAGGGTCTGCCGCGGCGTTGGGACGGACCCTCCCCACTGTGGTGCCCGGGACGTGTCAGCCGGTGCGGCGCAGGGCCTCGGAGAGGCGGGCGGCGGCGTCGATGACCGCCTGGGCGTGCATCCGGCCCGGGTGGCGGGTCAGGCGCTCGATGGGGCCGGAGACCGAGACGGCGGCCACCACACGGTTGGAGGGGCCGCGCACCGGCGCGGACACGGACGCGACGCCCGGCTCGCGCTCGCCGATCGACTGGGCCCAGCCGCGGCGCCGTACGCCCGACAGGGCCGTCGCCGTGAAGCGGGCGCCCTGCAGGCCCCGGTGCAGGCGCTCCGGCTCCTCCCAGGCCATGAGGATCTGCGCGGAGGAGCCCGCCTTCATCGTGAGCGTCGAGCCGACCGGGACCGTGTCCCGGAGTCCGGACAGGCGCTCCGCCGCGGCGACGCAGATGCGCATGTCGCCCTGGCGGCGGTAGAGCTGCGCGCTCTCGCCCGTGACGTCACGCAGGTGCGTGAGCACCGGGCCCGCGGTGGCGAGGAGACGGTCCTCACCCGCGGCCGCGGCCAGCTCCGCCATGCGCGGGCCGAGAATGAAACGGCCCTGCATGTCGCGCGCCACCATGCGGTGGTGTTCCAGCGCCACGGCCAGCCGGTGGGCCGTGGGTCGTGCCAACCCGGTCGCCGCCACCAGACCCGCGAGGGTGGCCGGACCGGACTCCAGGGCGCTCAGGACAAGGGCTGCCTTGTCCAGCACGCCGACGCCGCTACTGTTGTCCATGCAACGATACTCGCGTCTCACTCTGTGAAACGCAAGTTCAATTTTCCGTGGAACACGCCACTCTGGATGACACGAAGGCACAGCGGCCCGCAGACCGACGGGCCCGGCGGCGGACGCCCGGACACAGGGGCGCGGGCGCCGCTTCCACAGATCTCTAGTTGGGTCGGCGCACCTTTGCCGGCCGGAGGGAAAGCGATGGGTAGGACACTCGCGGAGAAGGTCTGGGACGACCATGTCGTCCGGCGCGCCGAGGGCGAGCCCGACCTCCTCTTCATCGATCTGCACCTGCTGCACGAGGTGACCAGCCCGCAGGCCTTCGACGGCCTCCGCAAGAGCGGTCGCCGGGTCCGCCGGCTCGACCTGACCATCGCCACCGAGGACCACAACACCCCCACCCTCGACATCGACAAGCCCATCGCCGATCCGGTCTCCCGGATCCAGCTGGAGACGCTGCGCAAGAACGCCGCCGACTTCGGGGTGCGGCTGCACCCGCTGGGCGACGTCGAGCAGGGCGTGGTGCACGTCGTCGGCCCGCAGCTGGGCCTGACCCAGCCCGGCATGACCGTGGTCTGCGGCGACTCCCACACCTCCACGCACGGCGCCTTCGGCGGCCTGGCGTTCGGCATCGGCACCTCCCAGGTGGAGCATGTGCTGGCCACCCAGACGCTGCCCCTCGTCCGCCCCAAGACCATGGCCATCACGGTCAACGGCGAGCTGCCCGACGGCGTCACCGCCAAGGACCTGATCCTGGCGATCATCGCGAAGATCGGCACCGGCGGCGGCCAGGGCTATGTCCTGGAGTACCGCGGCCCCGCCATCGAGAAACTGTCGATGGAAGCCCGGATGACCATCTGCAACATGTCGATCGAGGCCGGCGCCCGCGCGGGCATGATCGCCCCTGACCAGACCACCTTCGACTACCTCGAGGGCCGTCCGCACGCCCCCAAGGGCGAGGACTGGGACGCGGCCGTCGCGTACTGGAAGACGCTGCGCACGGACGACGACGCCGAGTTCGACGCCGAGGTCGTCATCGAGGCCGCCGAACTGTCGCCGTTCGTCACCTGGGGCACCAACCCGGGCCAGGGCGCGCCGCTTTCGGCGAACGTCCCCGATCCCGCTTCGTACGAAGACGCTTCGGAGCGCCTCGCCGCCGAAAAGGCCCTGGAATACATGGGGTTGGAGGCCGGACAGCCGCTGAACTCCATCAAGGTGGACACCGTCTTCGTAGGCTCCTGCACCAACGGCCGCATCGAGGACCTGCGCGCCGCCGCGGAACTCGTGAAGGGCCGCAAAGTCGCCGACGGCGTACGGATGCTGGTCGTCCCCGGCTCCGCGCGGGTCGGTCTGCAGGCCGTCTCCGAGGGCCTGGACGTCGTTTTCAAGGAGGCCGGCGCCGAATGGCGGCACGCGGGCTGCTCGATGTGTCTGGGCATGAACCCCGACCAGCTGGCCCCCGGCGAGCGCTCCGCGTCCACCTCCAACCGCAACTTCGAGGGCAGGCAGGGCAAGGGCGGCCGTACGCACCTGGTGTCGCCGCAGGTCGCCGCCGCGACCGCCGTGCTGGGCCACCTGGCCTCCCCGGCCGACCTGTCCGACGCCGAGACCCGTACGCCCGCTGGAGTCTGAGAAGTCATGGAAGCATTCACCAAGCACACCGGCCGGGCCGTCCCGCTGCGCCGCTCCAACGTCGACACCGACCAGATCATCCCTGCTCACTGGCTCAAGAAGGTGACCCGGGACGGTTTCGAGGACGGGCTGTTCGAGGCCTGGCGCAAGGACGAGAAGTTCATCCTCAACCAGCCCGAGCGCGCGGGCGCCACGGTCCTGGTCGCCGGTCCCGACTTCGGCACCGGGTCCTCCCGTGAGCACGCCGTCTGGGCGCTGCAGAACTACGGCTTCAAGACCGTCATCTCCTCCCGCTTCGCCGACATCTTCCGGGGTAACTCGCTCAAGAACGGCCTGCTCACCGTGGTTCTGGAGCAGAAGATCGTGGACGCGCTGTGGGAGCTCACCGAGCAGAACCCCGAGGCCGAGATCACCGTCGACCTGGAGGACCGCGAGGTGCGCGCCGAGGGCGTCACCGCCTCCTTCGAGCTGGACGAGAACTCCCGCTGGCGGCTGCTGAACGGCCTCGACGACATCTCCATCACCCTCCAGAACGAGGCGGACATCGCCGCGTACGAGGCCAAGCGGCCGTCGTACAAGCCGCAGACGCTCCAGGCGTGACGCCCGGAGCCCTCCGGAGCAACTGAACAGGTCGAGTTTCGGCCACCCCAAGACCCCCGCCGTACCCCCGATCAGCCCGATCGGGGGTACGGCCATGTCTGCACCCGAACGGCCCCGCGCGCGTCCTCTGGGGCCGTCAACTTCCCACGTTACGGCGGCTGTTGCCGGGGTAGCCGAGTGATACAGCCGCGGCTTCCGCCGGTGCCCGGACGGCCGTTTGAGGCGGCAGTTGCACCCTGAGCAGGCGACAACTCGCCCCAGATGGCACAATCTGTGCATGGAACACGACGGCCAACTCGAGCTCTATGCGGCGGTCGCGGACCAACTCAAGGAAGCGCACACAAGAGTGCGCGCACTGCAAGTCCCGGAGGGCGTACGGATGGCGCTGACCCGGAAGCTGCTGGTCATTACGGCCGCGGCCAAGCACGATCTCGCCGATGCGGCAAGGCGACTGGAGGCGTTCTCGGCGGACCTCGAGGCGGGGCGAATCCCCGACGAGGAACGCTGAAGGCTCCGAAGACAGTCGAGTTCCGTTGCGGCACAAGGGTGATAAGCCCGTTTCGTGTTTGATTTGCGGTATATATCTGCCTAACGTGCGAAAAAGCTTGAACACTTTCGTTCGGGCAATGTCTCCGAAGGGGAAGACGTGAACAAGGCGCAGCTCGTAGAAGCGATTGCCGACAAGATGGGCGGCCGCCAGCAGGCTGCCGATGCTGTCGACGCCGTTCTGGACGCCGTCGTCCGTGCGGTGGTCGCGGGGGACCGGGTCTCGGTCACCGGCTTCGGGTCGTTCGAGAAGGTCGACCGTCCGGCGCGTTACGCCCGCAACCCCCAGACGGGCGAGCGGGTTCGGGTCAAGAAGACCTCTGTGCCGCGGTTCCGCGCCGGCCAGGGCTTCAAGGACCTGGTGAGCGGTTCGAAGAAGCTCCCGAAGAACGACGTCGCCGTGAAGAAGGCGCCCAAGGGCAGCCTGACCGGCGGAGCTTCCGCGACCGTCAAGAAGGCGGCGGCGAAGAAGACCACCGCGAAGAAGACCACGGCGACCGCCAAGAAGGCGACCGCGAAGAAGACCACGTCGGCCACCGCGAAGAAGACCACGGCGACCGCCAAGAAGGCGACCACGAAGAAGGCCACGGCCGCCGCCAAGAAGACCACCGCGAAGAAGGCCACCACCGCCAAGACGGCCCAGAAGGCCCCCGCGAAGAAGGCGACCGCCAAGAAGGCCCCGGCCAAGAAGTCGACGGCCCGCAAGACCACCGCCAAGAAGACCACCGCCCGCAAGAGGTAGGGCGCACGGGTACTCACGCGCCGGGCCGGACTCCCCAGGGAGTCCGGCCCGCGGCGTTTTTCGGGGCCTACAGGGTCTGCAGCGTGACGAGGGTGATGCGCGGCCCGTCCTTGGGGCCCTCCACCTCGATGCGTACCCGCTGGCCGGGGCGCAGCAGGCGGAGCCCGCCCGCGTCGAACGCCGCGGCGTCGAAGGGGACCGGGGTGCCGTCGTCCAGGAGTACCTGGCCGCTGCGCGTGTCTGGGTCGTACGTGTATGCGGTGGCCTGCATGGCGTCAGCGTACGCTGCGCCGGTCGCGTCGCGATGGGGCGGCGGCTACTGTCCCTTGATCAGCAGACGGGCCGCCGCGGCCGTGGTGCGCGGGCCCACCCCCAGCGCCAGTGCGGCCCGCAGGTCATCTCCGGTGTCCACGTCCTGGCGTACGGAATCCACCTCGGTGAGCCGGAGTTCCACGGCTCCCGACGCGTGATGGCGGGCGCGGGAATCCAGCCCGAATGCCGGGTGCAATTGCCTTCCCGAAGTCGCGGCCAGCAGGGTCGTGCCGATTGCGGCGGCGTCCGCCAGGAAAGCGCGTGGAAATTCCGCCGCCGAGTCCAGGACCCGGGTCAATTCCGCCGGGCGCAGCGCCGGAAGATCCGCGTTCAGGGCCGCCACGGCCACCTCGGGGCGCGATGCCCGGACGACCGCCTCGCCGTGTGCCACGGCGGCGTTCAGGCCGTCCCCCGGCTCGTCCGCGACGATCCGCGCGCCCAGGGCCGCCAGCTCCCGGCCGGCCAGGGCGTCGTCCGTGACGACGGCCACATCCCGTACCGCGGCGCTGGCCAGCGCCGCTGCGACGGTGTCCTGCGCGAAGGCCAGCGCCAGGGCCGGGCGCAACCCGTCGGCCGCGGTGTCCGCGAGCCTGCTCTTGGCCCGCGTCAGCGGCTTCAGGGGGATGACCAAGGTCCACTGCACGCGTGTTCGTACCTCTCTTGTCACGGCCATTGTCACCCGGCTTTCCCCTGGGCCATCTGGCGGTCCGGTCGGCGGGGCGTACGGTGTTCTCGACAGACGGTCGGCCTGGGGCGACACTTGTGCGGCCCCCCAGGCCCTGGAGGAAGGTGTCCGCGTGCCCCGCCGCAGAATCGGCTTCTGGTACCGCTTCGCAGCGGTCCTGTGCAAACCGCCACTGGTGGTTCTGCTCAAGCGGGACTGGCGCGGAATGGAGCACATTCCGGCCGCGGGTGGATTTATCACCGCGGTGAACCACAATTCGCACATCGATCCTCTCGCCTACGCGCACTTTCAGTACAACACCGGTCGTGTTCCGCGATTCCTGGCGAAGAGCGGGCTTTTCAAGAAGGGATTCGTCGGGGCCGCGATGCGCGGCACCGGGCAGATCCCCGTCTACCGCGAGAGCACCGACGCGCTGAGCGCTTTCCGGGCCGCGATCGACGCGGTGGAGCGCGGCGAATGCGTCGCCTTCTATCCCGAGGGCACCCTCACCCGGGACCCGGCCGGCTGGCCCATGACCGGCAAGACCGGCGCCGCGCGGGTCGCCCTGCAGACCCGGTGCCCGGTGATCCCGGTCGCGCAGTGGGGCGCCAACGAAGTGCTGCCGCCGTACGCCAGGAAGCCCAGCCTGCTGCCGCGCAAGACGCACCGCGTGCTGGCGGGCCCGCCCGTGGACCTGACGCGGTTCTACGGCAAGGAGATGACCCCCGAGCTGCTGAAGGAGGCGACCGAGGTCATCATGGCCGCCATCACCGTCCAGCTCGAGGAGATCCGCGGCGAGAAGGCGCCGATGACGCCGTACGACCCGCGGCATGAGCGGATCGAGCAGCGCCGCAGGACCATGGCGCAGACGCAGCGCAAGGTCGAGCAGGAAGAGGGGCAGGGTACGTGAGCAAGCCCGTCAAGGCGGCCGTCTTCGGCACCGGATCATGGGGCACCGCCTTCGGCACGGTGCTCGCCGACGCGGGGTGCGAGGTCACCCTGTGGGGGCGCCGCCCGGAACTCGCCGAAGCGGTCAACTCCACGCGGACGAACCCCGACTACCTCCCCGGCGTGGAGCTCCCGGAGAACCTGCGGGCCACCACCGACGCCGCCGAGGCGGCACGCGGCGCCGACTTCACCGTCCTCGCGGTCCCCTCGCAGACGCTGCGCGGCAACCTCGCCGAGTGGACCCCGCTGCTCGCCCCGGACACGGTCCTCGTCTCGCTGATGAAGGGCGTCGAACTCGGCTCCGCGATGCGGATGAGCGAGGTCATCGAGGACGTCGCCAAGGTCGGCCCGAACCGGATCGCCGTGGTGACCGGACCCAACCTGGCCCGGGAGATCGCCGCCCGGATGCCGGCCGCCGCCGTGGTCGCCTGCACCGACGAGGCCGTCGCCCAGCGCCTCCAGGCCGCCTGCCACACGCCGTACTTCAGGCCGTACACCGAGACGGACGTGGTCGGCTGCGAGCTGGGCGGGGCCGTGAAGAACGTGATCGGGCTCGCCGTCGGCATCGCGGACGGCATGGGGCTCGGCGACAACGCCAAGGGCTCGCTGATCACCCGCGGCCTCGCGGAGACCGCGCGGCTCGGTGTCGCACTGGGTGCCGACCCGATGACGTTCGCCGGACTCGCGGGCCTCGGCGACCTGGTGGCCACCTGCTCCTCGCCGCTGTCGCGCAACCACACCTTCGGCACCAACCTCGGCAAGGGCATGACGCTGCAGGAGACCATCGCGGTCACCAAGCAGACCGCCGAGGGCGTCAAGTCCTGCGAGTCGGTGCTGGATCTGGCCCGTCGGCACGGCGTCGACATGCCGATCTGCGAGACCGTCGTCGGCATCGTGCACGAGGGCAAGGCTCCGGTGGTCGCGCTCAAGGAGCTGATGTCGCGCAGCGCGAAGCCCGAACGACGCTGAGCGACGCGGGGTCCGCGGCGCTGTATCAGGCCCCTACCACCGGGTACCCTCAACGCGATATGAGCACCGAGAACCTCCCCCAGAGCCCTCAGCAGCCGCCTCGCAAGCCGCGCGTGGCCGTCGTGTTCGGCGGCCGCAGCTCCGAGCACGGGATCTCCGTGGTCACGGCCGGCGCCGTACTGAAGGCCATCGACCGGACCCGGTACGACGTCCTGCCGATCGGCATCACCCAGGACGGCCGCTGGGCGCTCACCGCCGACGAACCGGAGCGCATGGCGATCACCGACCGCCGCACCCCGAGCGTCGCGGAGCTCGCCGAGTCGACCGAGGGCGGCGTGGTGCTCCCCGTCGACCCCGCGAACCGCGAAGTCGTCTACAGCGAGCCGGGATCGGTGCCCAAGGCGCTCGGTGAGGTCGACGTCGTCTTCCCCGTCCTGCACGGCCCCTACGGCGAGGACGGCACCCTCCAGGGCCTGCTGGAGCTCTCCGGTGTCCCCTACGTGGGCTCGGGTGTGCTCGCCTCGGCCGTCGGCCAGGACAAGGAGTACATGAAGCGGGTGTTCACCTCCTTCGGGCTCAAGGTCGGCCCGTACGTGGTGATCCGGCCCCGGGAGTGGGAGCGGGACGAGCCGGCCGCGTGCAAGAAGATCGTCGACTTCGCCGGTGAGCACGGCTGGCCGCTCTTCGTGAAGCCCGCGCGCGCGGGTTCGTCGATCGGCATCACCAAGGTCGAGGACCTGGCGGGCCTCGACGAGGCGATCGCGGAGGCCCAGCGGCACGACCCGAAGATCTTGGTCGAGGCGGCGCTGCGGGGCCGTGAGATCGAGTGCGGGGTGCTGGAGTTCGAGGACGGCCCGCGCGCCTCGGTGCCCGCGGAGATCCCGCCGCCGGACGCCCACGCGTACTACGACTTCGAGGCCAAGTACATCGACTCGACCCCCGGGATCGTGCCGGCGCCGCTGACGCCCGAGGAGACGGCTCAGGTGCGTCAGCTGGCCGTGGACGCCTACGACGCGGCCTCCTGCGAGGGACTCGTACGGGCGGACTTCTTCCTCACGGAGGACGACGAGTTCGTGATCAACGAGATCAACACGATGCCCGGCTTCACCCCGATCTCGATGTACCCGCAGATGTGGCAGGCGACCGGGGTCGGTTACCCGGAGCTGGTGGACCGGCTGATCCAGGCGGCGCTGCGCCGCTCCACGGGTCTGCGCTGAGCTAGTCGGCGATCCCTGCGGGGATCGCCTTTTTCACGGCCGGCGCCAGGTCGATCAGCACGGCCGAGCTGTCCACCCCCTCCGGCACGGTCACTTCGACGTACGCCTCGCGATTGGCGCAGGTGAAGCGGTACGCCCCGCCGTCCCGCCGCTCCATCAGCCAGTCGACGCCGTTCACACCGCCGGCCACCGCGTCGGAGTCGCGCCCCTCCGCGACCTTCGGGTCGATCATCTTCGGCGGCCGGGGCACACCGCAGCGCAGTATGATCTCCGGGTTTCCCCAGCCCGCCGTCAGCGCGGAGGCGGGCCCGGGGTCACGGCGGCTCTCACCGGCCACCTTCGACGGCAGTACCTTGTCCAGGTTCTGGCACAGCTCGGTGGTTCGCGCCCCCGGCGAGGGAACCGCCGCCGACCCGCTGTCGTCTGCTGAGGAGCAGCCCGCGACGGTGATCGACACAACGAGCGCGGGCAGACCGATGAGCCGGTGACGCAAAGAGTTCACCGGCCAAGGGTAGACGGGGGCTACAGATGGACGACCGGGCAGGTCAGGGTGCGGGTGATGCCGTCCACTTGCTGGACCTTGGCGACCACCATGCGGCCGAGGTCGTCCACGGTGTCGGCCTGCGCTCGCACGATCACGTCATACGGTCCTGTCACGTCCTCGGCCTGGATGACTCCAGGGATCTTGCTGATCGACTCGGCGACGGTCGACGCCTTGCCGACCTCCGTCTGGATCAGGATGTACGCCTGTACCACGGAACCTCCAGGGCGGCCACGAGGATCATGTGGGGAAAAGGAACGCCACGGTATCGCGTCGTCGCTCGTCGCGGGGAGACCCGCGGTGCCCGGGGGTCCCGCGCCGGGGTGCAGGCACGACAGTGGTTGACGGTCACCTCGACCGTATCGAGGACAGTAGAGACACGCGACCGGGAACGCATAGGGACAGAAGGGGCGTAAGGGCAATGAAGGGCACTGTTGGTGAGCTCGGGGAGTTCGGGCTCATCAGGGAGCTCACCTCCCGTCTCACCACCACCCCGGCGGTCCGGGTCGGCCCCGGCGACGACGCCGCGGTGGTCGCCGCGCCCGACCGCAGGGTCGTGGCGAGCACCGACATCCTGCTCGAGGGACGGCACTTCCGCCGCGACTGGTCCACCGCCTACGACGTGGGCCGCAAGGCGGCCGCGCAGAACCTCGCCGACATCGCGGCCATGGGTGCCGTGCCGACCGCCCTGCTGCTCGGCCTGGTGGTCCCGGCCGAACTCCCGGTGACCTGGGCGACCGAGCTGATGGACGGCCTGCGCGACGAGTGCCAGGTGGCCGGCGCCTCCGTGGTCGGCGGCGATGTCGTACGCGGCGACACGATCATGGTGTCGATCACCGCGCTCGGCGACCTGCGCAACCAGGAGCCCGTCACCCGGGGCGGCGCGCAGCCCGGGGACCTCGTCGCGGTGACCGGCTGGCTGGGCTGGTCCGCGGCCGGGTACGCGGTGCTGTCCCGGGGGTTCCGCTCGCCGCGGGCCTTCGTGGAGGCGCACCGGCGTCCGGAGCCGCCGTATCACGCGGGCCCCGCGGCGGCCGGGCTCGGGGCGACGGCCATGTGCGACGTCAGTGACGGGCTGATCGCCGACCTCGGGCACATCGCCGAGGCCAGCAAGGTGCGGATCGACATCCGCTCCGGCGCGATCGACATCCCCTCCCAGATGAACGACATCGGGCAGGCCGTCGGGGTCGATCCCATGCAGTGGGTGCTGAGCGGGGGAGAGGACCACGCGATCGTGGCGACCTTCCCGCCGGATGTGAAGCTGCCCGCCCGCTGGAAGGTCATCGGCGAGGTCCTCAACCCCTCGGCGCTGCCCCAGGTGACGGTCGACGGGGCGCCGTGGACCAGCAAGGGCGGCTGGGACCACTTCGGGGACATCGAGTCGTGAGCGCGCCGCCGAGGGTGCTGACGGTCGCGGGCTCCGACTCCGGGGGCGGGGCGGGGATCCAGGCCGACCTGAAGACGATGCTGGCGCTCGGCGTGCACGGCATGAGCGTGATCACGGCGGTCACCGCGCAGAACTCGCTGGGAGTGCAGGGTGCTTGGCCGCTGCCCGTGGAGGCGGTGCGGGCCCAGTACCGCAGTGTCGTCGACGACATCGGCGTGCAGGCCGTGAAGACCGGCATGCTGGCCTCCGCCGAACTCGTCGAGGCGGTGGCCGCCTTGCTGGGCGGCACGGACGCGCCGGTGGTGGTCGACCCGGTGGGGGTGTCCAAGCACGGGGACTCGCTGCTCGCCGCCTCGGCGCTGGACTCCGTACGCAGCACGCTGCTGCCGGTGGCCACCGTCGCGACCCCGAACCTGGACGAAGTGGCCCAACTCACAGGAATCACGGTCGAGTCCGAGGGCGATCTGCGACGGGCCGCGGCGGCCGTGCTGGCGTACGGGCCGCGCTGGGTCGTGATCAAGGGCGGCCATCTCGCGGGGGACGCCGTCGATCTGCTCACCGACGGCTCCGAGGAGCACTGGCTGCGCGCGCCGCGGCACGACAACCGGCACACCCATGGCACGGGCTGCACGCTGGCCTCCGCGATCGCGTCCCAGCTGGCGAAGGGGCAGCCGGTGCCGGAGGCGGTGACGGCGGCCAAGGAGTACGTCACGGGGGCCATCGCGGCCGGGTTCGCGCTGGGTGGGGGGATCGGGCCCGTGGATCACGGGTGGCGGTCCCGCGCGTAGGGCATGTACGGCGCTTAGGGCATGCAAAAAGCCGGTCCACGCGAGGTGGACCGGCTCAGAGCAGCGAACCAGCAGTGGCCGCGCGCTTAGCTGTGCGTCAGCGCGAGACCTTGCCGGCCTTGATGCACGAGGTGCAAGCGTTCACGCGCTTCGGCGTCCCGCCCACCACGGTACGGACGCGCTGGATGTTCGGGTTCCAGCGACGGGGCGTACGGCGGTGCGAGTGCGAGATGTTGTTGCCGAAGCCCGGCCCCTTGCCGCAGACGTCGCAGTTGGCAGCCACGGGTCACTCCAAAGACTTCAGATGCACGTACGGTTGAACCCGGCAGGCCGGGATCAGAATCGCAGGATCAGAGATCTGAGTGGCGTTGCCAGGGGGAATGGCCCGATCTGCATCGGGCAACCGGAGCAGCATACAACGACTGCGCCAGTACAACGAAACTACCATGGCTGCTCAGGGCTCCGCGCCCGGCCCTCTTCCGGCGGGCCCGGTCCCTGGGTCTACGCTGCGTCCACGTCCAGCAGCTCAGGGAGGCGCAGGTGGCGCAGGTGCCGCAGACATTCTTCGATGCTCTCGCGGTACGCACCTGGTGCGGCCTCGCGCTGGAGGCGCTCGGGCGCGCGCGCGAGGAGATCGACGCGATCAATGTCTACCCCGTGGCCGACGGGGACACCGGCACGAACCTGTACCTCACGGTGGAGTCGGCGGCGGCGGCCGTGGACGCGGTGTTCATCGGGCACGAGGCGGGCTCCGCGGGCTCCGCGCCGTCCCTGGCGGAGGCCGTGCGCGCGATGGCCCACGGCGCGCTCATCGGGGCGCGCGGTAACTCCGGGACGATCCTGGCGCAGCTGCTGCGCGGCATGGCCCAGGTGCTCGCCGCCGACGGTGACACGGCGCACACCGGGGCGGGCGGGCTCCGGCTCGCCCTGCGGCACGCCGCCGACTCCGCCCGGCAGGCCGTGGCCCACCCGGTCGAGGGCACGATCCTCACCGTCGCCTCGGCCGCCGCCGACGCCGCCACGGAGGCCGACGGCGACTGCGGGACCGTCGCCCGGGCCGCCTACGAAGGGGCGCGCGCCGCCCTCGCCGCGACCCCGCGCCAGCTCGCCGTGCTGGAACGCGCGGGGGTGGTGGACGCCGGGGGACGCGGTCTCGTCACCGTCCTCGCGGCTCTGGTGCAGACGCTCACCGGGGAGAAGCCGGCCGCGACCGTGACCTACGCGCGCGGGCCCGTCGACAGTCCCGGTGAGTGCGCGGCCCTTCCGGAGGGCGGGCCCGCCTTCGAGGTGATCTACCTGCTGGAGGCCGAGGACGCGGCCGTCACCCGGCTCCGGGAGCGGCTCGACACCCTCGGGGACTCGCTGGTCGTGGTCGGCGGCGACGGGCTGTGGAACGTCCATGTGCACGTCGACGACGCCGGTGCCGCCGTGGAGGCGGGCGTCGAGGCGGGCCGCCCGCACCGGATCCGGATCACCCACTTCGGCGTCGGTGACGTGCACACCACCGGAGGCGAGCGGCCGCCCCGCGAGCGGGCCCAGCGTGCGGTCGTGGCCGTCGTACCGGGGCCGGGCCTGGCCGGGCTGTACACCGAGGCGGGTGCGACCACCGTGCTCGCGCGCCCCGGGGAGCCGCCCGCGAGCGGGGAACTGGTGGAGGCCGTACGACGGGCCCACGCGCGCGAGGTCGTGCTGCTGCCCAACGACGCGGAGCTGCGGCACACCGCGGCGGCCGCCGCCGAGCAGGCCCGCGCCGAGGGCATCCGGGTGGCGCTGATCCCCACCCGGTCCGCGGTCCAGGGGATCGCCGCGCTCGCCGTGCACGAGCCCGACCGACGCTTCGACGAGGACGTGGTGTCGATGACCTCGGCGGCCGGCGCCACCCGCTACGCCGAGGTCGCCGTCGCCGAGCGCCAGTCCTGGACCATGGCCGGCATCTGCCAGGCCGGCGATGTGCTCGGCCTCATCGACGGCGACGTCGCCGTCATCGGCGCGGAGGTCACCGCCACCGCCGAGACCGTCCTGGACCGCATGCTCTCGGCCGGCGGCGAGCTGGTCACCCTCGTCCTCGGCGACGAGGCGCCCGACGGGATCGCCGGACACCTCGAAGCGCGGGTACGGGAGTCCTACCTCGCCGTCGACACGGTGGTCTACCGGGGCGGACGGCAAGGGGCGCTGCTGCTGATCGGCGTGGAATAGGCGCTGTTGCTGATCGGCGGGGAACAGGGCACAGCTGCTGATCGGCGGGGAAGAGGGCGCAGCGCCCTCAGCCCGCACGGCCCGCTCAGCCCGCCTCAGTCCTCCTCGGTCACCTGGAGCAGCTGCTCCGCCTCGGCCCGCCGCTCCCCGGCCGCCCCGTCCTGCGCGGGCACGCCCTCGTAGGCCGCCAGCACCGCACGCGCGCGTGCCGCCGCCTGAGCGGGCCGGCCCAGGTCCGCCTCCAGCCAGCCCGCGGCGAGTTCGGCACCGGTCCGGGCGTGCCGGCCGGCCTCCCCGAGCGTGGCGGACACCGTGATCGCCTCCGTCATCCGGGACAGCGCCCCCTCCAGGGCGGCCCGGATCGAGTCGTCCTCGTCGTCCTCGGCCGCGGACCGGGCGAGCAGGTCGCCGAACTGGCGGTGGGTGTGGCCCAGCTCGGCGGTGAGCCGGGCGTACGCCTCCTCGTCGGGCGCCGCGTCCAGCGCTTGCGCGCACTCCTGGACCGCGGCCGCCATCAGCTCCCGGGCCGCGTCGACCCCGGCCGCGCCGTCCTCGGCCCGCAGCGCGAGCCACGCGCGGGCGCGCAGGGAGCGGACGAGCCCGTGGACGTTGCCCAGCTCCCGCCACAGATCGCCCGCGCGCGTGTAGGCGCGGTCCGCCTCCTCGTGCAGCTCCGCCTGACCGAGCGACTCGGCGGCGAGGTGGGCGAGCGTGGCGTGGTCGTGCTGCTCGGGCCAGTGCCGGGCGATGTCGGCGGCCTGCAGACGCCGCTCGGCCGCCTCCCGGTGCTCGCCCAGCTCGCGCAGACAGTCGCCGAGCCACCACTGCGTCTGCACGAGAGCACCGTCGCCGTGCGTCTCCGGGGACAGATCGGGCAGCGCCGACTCCAGCACCTCGGCGGCCTCCGCCCAGCGCCCCTGGCGCAGCAGGAACCCGCCGAGCTGATGCCGCGCCCAGGCGCCGAGCGTGCGGCCCTCGCCCGCCTCGTCGGCCCAGTGCGCCGCCTCCAGGGCGTGCTCGGCGGCCTCCTCCGACAGACCCCGGCCGCCCAGGACCTCGGCGAGCTGGAGATGCAGCTGTGCCCGGCCCGGCGCCTCCAGGTGCGGTCCGCCGTGCTCCAGGGCCGCCCGCAGCGCCCGCTCGGCCTGAGCCGTGTCGCCGAGGTGGTGCGCGAGTCCGGCGAGCCGGGCCTCGTACTCCACCGCGAACCAGGGAAGCCCCGCCTCGACGAAGGCCGCCGCGGCCCGCGCGAACAGCCCCGCGGCCGCCTCCACGTCCCCGGCCAGCGCCGCCAGTTCGGCGAGCATGGCCTGCGCCTCGGCGGCCCGCGAGGCGAGCCGAACGTCGTCCGCGGTGCGCCCGTCCACCAGCGCGAGGAGTTCGCGCGCGGCGCCCTCGGCGGTGTTCGCGATCACGGGGTCCACCGGCTCGTCGGCCTCGTGCACCTGCCGCATCAGCACCCGCGCGCGTCCCATCAGCACCGACGCCGTCTGCCGCAGCCCCGTGCCGTCCTCGGCGTACAGCGCGAGGACCCGGTCGTAGGGCTCGGCCACCGCCGCCAGCGCCTCGTGCAGATGGCCGGTGAGCGCGCGGACGTACGCCGCACGCGTGCGTGCCGCCAGCGACTCGCCCGGGTCGTCCGCCTCGGCGTACAGCTCGGCGGCCCGCTCGAACAGCTCGACCCCGTCGGGGCCGAGCTCCATCGCCCGGTGGTCGACGATCTCCGCGAGGTCGCGCACGTCCAGCTCGGCGCCCTCGGCGGCTCGCGCCACCGCCGCCCACGCCTCCACGGCGTGCGGCTGCAAGGTGTCCGACAGCCGCCGGGCCTCGGCCA
Source organism: Streptomyces sp. NPDC002779 (assembly GCF_042888685.1). Taxonomy (NCBI): domain Bacteria; kingdom Bacillati; phylum Actinomycetota; class Actinomycetes; order Kitasatosporales; family Streptomycetaceae; genus Streptomyces; species Streptomyces sp. NPDC002779. The sequence goes on along the minus strand of NZ_JBIAQC010000001.1, from coordinate 145,060 downwards.
GCAGGGTCGGCAGGTCCGCCTCCACGGGCTCATCCTGCGCCGGAACCTCCCGCACCGGAACAGCGGCGGACGCCACGGTGGACCGCGCCGAGCGCACCCCGAGCGGCAGCCGCTCCGCCAGCGGCTCCTGCGCCATGCGGGCTCGTGCCAGCTCGCTGACCCGACCGGTGCCGTTGCGCCGGTCGAACCGTCCGGCCAGTTCCAGCGCCTCCGCACGCGCGTGTGCGGCGAGTTCGTGTGCCGTCCAGGTCCGGCCCGCGGGCCCCGGCACCCGCTGCCCGCCGAGCCCCAGCCCGGTCAGCCGCTCCATGAGCAGCGTCACCACGGTCAGGAACTCGAGCCTGGTGCGCGGCTGCCCGGTGTCGGTGAAGTAGGCGGGCCGCTCGGCGAGCAGTTCCAGGCCGCGTGCCTCGTTGCCGGTCAGCGCGCAGAACTCGACGTGGTCCGCGTAGGCGCCGCGCATGCTCTCCATCGGCCGTACCAGACGGAAGCCGCGCAGGTGGTGGGCGCGGGCCTCGTCCACCCGGCCCAGCCGCAGCAGGGACGCGAGCGAGGAGGCCAGCACGGTGTGCGGCTCGTGGGCGCAGGTGTACTCGCCCTCCAGGACCGGGGCCCACAGCTCCAGCGCCCGCTCGTCCCGGCCCCGCTCCGCCTGCCACCAGCCCTGCCCGTGCAGCTCACAGGCGTGGCAGTCGGCCATGCTGTCCCGGTCGGCGGCCAGCCAGGCGGCGTACGCCCGCTCGGCCCGCTCCAGGTCCCCGATGTGCGCGGCCACGCTGAACTCGGCGCTGCGCACGGCCCGTTCGGAGTGGCCGGCGAGCCGGTAGCGGTGCTCCATCTCGCCGAGCCACTTCTCTATGGAGGCGAGCGGGACGTGCGGCTGGTCGAGCATCCCGGCCGTCATCCACTTGAAGACCCAGTGCAGGGAATGGGCCTCGTACTCGTCGAAGTCCTCGGGCCGTTCGTCCCACATGCGCAGCAGCCGCGCGAACGGGACGAACATCTTGTCCTTCTCGGAGCTGTAGTTGTAGACCTTCAGCTGGTGCCCGAGCGCCTCGATCACGGCGAGCGGCACGTTCAGCTTCTCGGCCTCGGCGAGCAGCTGCTCCGCGCGCGCGTTGCGGGCCGGGCCCTCCGGCTCCTCGGAGTTCTCCGCCATCGCCCGGCGCAGTGCGTCGAAGTCCGCGCCCCCGTCGGTTCCGGTCATCAGCGACCCTCCTCGCCGTTCGTGGCCCACTCCAGCAGGCCCATGAAGGCCCGGTTCAGCAGCGCCGAGTCCGCGGGCCTGAGCGGCCGCTGCGCCATCAGCAGGGCCTGTCCGTACAGCGACTCGGTGGCGGTGCCGATCAGTTCCGCGTCGCTGAGGGAACTGATCCGCCGGATCAGCGGATTGAGGTGGTTGAGCACCAGCCGCGCGCGGGGCGCGCTGCCGCGCAGCGAGCCGAGGATGCCCGCCCACAGGTCGTCGGCCTGCTCCTCGGCGTCGGCCCGCGCCTGCTCGTGCCGGGACGCGCGGTCGTCCAGGTGGAGTGCGGGCACGGACAGCGGATGGAAGGCCCGCAGGACCACATCGCAGCCCAGCGGGTCGAGCCTGGCCCGCGCGGCCGCCAGGAAGCCGGACAGCGCCAGCTCCTCGGCCGGGTCGACGGCGTCCAGATGGGCGGTCACGGTGTCCGCGTCCAGCTCGGCGACCACCGTTCCCGGCCGCACCGAGGGCAACGCCTCGACGAGTTCACTGTCGTACGTGTAACCGCCGTTGATCACTCCGACGCCCTGCGCCGAGGCGATCGGCGCGACCTGCCGGTACTCCTCGACGGTCCGGGTGAAGTGCACCACCGGGTGCCGCTGCGCGAACTCCTCCAGGGACAGCCGCCCGTCGGTGGTCTCGAAGGGCAGCCACGGCAGCATCGTGCGCAGCATCTCCTTGTCGTGCCGCGCCAGGGACTTCACCCCGAGATGGTGCACCGACAGGAAGGCCGCCAGCCGTTCCGGATCGCCCGCGGCGAGCCCGGTCAGCCACGACCGGATCCGTTCCCCGAGCGCCTCCCGCACGGCCGCCAGCGTCTCGTCCTCGTACAGCGACTCGCGCGAGGCCGTGGGCCGCAGGCTGTCGGTGTCCAGGACGCAGCGCACGAAGAACGCCCAGTCGGGCAGCAGCTGTTCGGCCCGCTCGGTCAGCAGCATGCCCTTGAGGTGGACGCGATGACCGGCGCGCTGGGCCGGGCTGACCGCCGCCGGCAGCACGTAGGCCACCCCGCGGACGCCCGCCAGCGGAACGTTCAGCTCGATCGAGTCCAGCGGAGTGAACCCGAACAGCTCATGACAGTGCCGGGCCAGCGCCACCCGCCGGTTGGCGGGGGAGGGGTAGGCGCGGTCCCAGGGCGCCGGGAGGTCGGTGACCTCCTCCTCGCCCACCCGTACGTCGTACGGCAGCAGCGAGCCGAACTCCCGGGCCAGCGCGAGCACCCGCTCCTGCGTCAGCCACTCCCCGGCTCCGGCCCGCGCCACCAGATGCACGGTGGTGCCCGGTTCGGGCCGCTCGGCGTCGGGGAGCGTCCGCACGGTGTACGAGCCGTCGTCCGCCGCCGTCCACTCCACCGGTGGCGCATCGGGCGTACGGGCGCTGCGGCTGACCACCCGGATCCGCTCGGCGACCACGAAACAGGCCAGCAGCCCGATGCCGAACTGGCCCAGGAAGTCCGAGCGGGCGGCCTGCAGTCCGTCCGCCCGCTTGGAGCTGCGGCCGATCGTGGCCAGCAGGCTGTGCACATCGGACTCGGTCAGCCCGACACCGGAATCCTCCACCCGCAGCCCGCCGCCGGCGTCGACGGACAGCCGCACCCGCGCCGGGGCGTCGGGCTGCTCGGCGCGCCGGGCGGTGATGGCGTCCACGGCGTTCTGCAGCAGTTCGCGCAGATAGACCTTAGGACTGGAGTACAGGTGATGGGAGAGCAGGTCGACCAGACCACGCAGGTCGACCTGGAAGGTATGAGGGGACTGGGATGCCTGGGACGGCTGTGAGGTCTGGGAGTCCATCGTCGCTGCGCCGGTGGGGGGAAGGCGTCGGCGCGGGGTCGGGCGGTCCGTGTGAGGCGGTGACCGCGAAGGATGGCCGGAGGCGCGCCATCCTATGGCCCGGGCCACCCGTCTGACCAGGGGTTTCCTCAGACGGATCCGGGCCCTCAGGCAGGCGTCTGCGGCGATGTCAGTGCCGTGGTGTGCAATGGATCTCGTGCCCGCACTGCAAGAACCACTCCAGCAGCCACTGAAGTCGGTGCTCGGCCCCGCCACCGCGAAGGTGATGGCCGAGCACCTCGGCCTGCACACCGTCGGCGACCTCCTGCACCACTACCCGCGCAGATACGAGGAGCGCGGCCAGCTCACCCACCTCGCCGACCTCCCCATGGACGAGCACGTCACGGTGGTCGCCCAGGTCGCCGACGCCCGGCTGCACACCTTCGCCTCCGCCAAGGCCCCGCGCGGCAAGGGCCAGCGCCTGGAGGTGACCATCACCGACGGCAGCGGCCGGCTCCAGCTGGTCTTCTTCGGCCACGGCGTGCACAAGCCCCACAAGGAGCTCCTGCCGGGCACCCGCGCGATGTTCTCGGGCAAGGTCTCCGTCTTCAACCGCCGCCTCCAGCTCGCCCACCCGGCCTACGAACTGCTGCGCGGCGACGGCGAGGAGACGGTCGAGACCTGGGCCGGCGCCCTGATCCCCATCTACCCCGCCACCGCCAAACTGGAGTCCTGGAAGATCGGCAAGGCGCTCCAGACGGTGCTGCCGAGCGCCCAGGACGCCGTCGACCCCCTCCCGGAGAGCCTCCGCGCGGGCCGCGGCCTGGTCCCGCTCCCCGAGGCGCTGCTGAAGATCCACCGCCCGCACACCAAGGCGGACGTCGAGGACGCCCGTTCCCGCCTCAAGTGGGACGAGGCGTTCGTCCTCCAGGTCGCCCTGGCCCGCCGCCGGCACACCGACGCCCAACTCCCGGCGGTGTCCCGCACCCCCGGGCCGGACGGTCTCCTCGCGGCCTTCGACGACCGCCTGCCCTTCACCCTCACCGAGGGCCAGCAGCGCGTCTCCGAGGAGATCTTCGACGACCTGGCCACCGAGCACCCGATGCACCGCCTGCTCCAGGGCGAGGTCGGATCCGGCAAGACCATGGTGGCCCTGCGCGCGATGCTCGCCGTCGTCGACGCCGGCGGGCAGGCCGCCATGCTCGCCCCCACCGAGGTGCTCGCCCAGCAGCACCACCGCTCGATCGTCGAGATGATGGGCGACCTCGCCCAGGGCGGCATGCTGGGCGGCTCGGAGCACGCCACCAAGGTCGTCCTGCTCACCGGGTCCATGGGAGCCGCGGGCCGCCGCCAGGCGCTGCTCGACCTCGTCACCGGCGAGGCCGGCATCGTCATCGGCACCCATGCGCTGATCGAGGACAAGGTGCAGTTCCATGACCTCGGCCTGGTCGTGGTCGATGAACAGCACCGCTTCGGCGTCGAGCAGCGGGACGCGCTGCGCGGCAAGGGCAAGCAGCCGCCGCACCTCCTCGTCATGACCGCCACGCCCATCCCGCGCACGGTCGCGATGACCGTCTTCGGCGACCTGGAGACCTCGGTCCTCGACCAGCTCCCGGCCGGCCGCTCCCCGATCGCCAGCCATGTCGTCCCGGCCGCCGACAAGCCCCACTTCCTCACGCGCGCGTGGGAGCGCGTGCGCGAGGAAGTGGAGAACGGCCATCAGGCGTACGTCGTCTGCCCCCGCATCGGCGACGAGGAAGCGGATTCGAAGAAGAAGTCCGCCGAGGAGGCCGCGGAGAAGCGTCCGCCGCTCGCCGTCCTCGACGTGGCCGACCAGCTCGCCCAGGGTCCCCTCGGAGGGCTCAAGGTGGAGGTCCTGCACGGCCGGATGCACCCCGACGACAAGGACGCGGTCATGCGCCGCTTCGCCGCGGGCGAGACCGACGTCCTGGTCGCCACCACCGTCATCGAGGTCGGCGTCAACGTCCCCAACGCCACCGCCATGGTGATCATGGACGCCGACCGCTTCGGCGTCTCCCAGCTCCACCAGCTGCGCGGCCGGGTCGGCCGTGGCTCGGCGCCGGGCCTGTGCCTCCTGGTCACCGACATGCCCGAGGCGAGCCCCGCCCGCCAGCGCCTGAACGCCGTCGCCGCCACCCTCGACGGCTTCGAGCTCTCCCGCATCGACCTCGAACAGCGCAGGGAGGGCGACGTCCTGGGCCAGGCCCAGTCCGGCGCCCGCACCAGCCTGCGAATGCTGACGGTCATCGAGGACGAGGAGATCATCGCGGAGGCGAGACAGGAGGCGACCGCGGTGGTGGAGGCGGACCCGGAACTCCAGACCCTCCCCGGCCTGCGCACGGCCCTGCAAGCTCTTCTGGACGAGGAAAGAGAGCAGTACCTGGACAAGGGGTGAACCGTAGGCGCCCCGACAGGGGCGCGGGGCTGTACCCATATGCGGCTACCGCCGCGCGGGCGCGACCAGCCACACTGAGACCGACAGCCGCCCACGACGAAGGACCGAAGATGACCCGCGTGATCGCCGGCGCAGCCGGCGGCCGACGCCTCGCCGTGCCGCCAGGCAATGGCACCCGCCCCACCTCCGACCGCGCACGCGAGGGCCTCTTCTCCACCTGGCAGTCCCTCCTGGGCGGCCCCCTGGCGGGCGAACGAGTCCTCGACCTGTACGCGGGCTCGGGCGCCGTAGGCCTGGAGGCCCTCTCCCGGGGCGCGGGCCACACCCTCCTCGTCGAGGCGGACGCCCGAGCCGCCCGCGTCATCCGCGAGAACGTCAAGAACCTGGGTCTCCCCGGCGCCGAGGTGCGGGCCGGAAAGGCCGAACAGATCATCAGGACCCCGGCGCCGGCCGAGCCGTACGACATCGTCTTCCTGGATCCCCCGTACGCCGTCACGGACGACGATCTTCGGGAGATTCTGCTCACACTCCGCTCGGAAGGCTGGCTCGCGGACGACGCGCTCGTCACCGTGGAGCGCAGCACCAGAGGCGGCGAATTCCACTGGCCGGACGGCTTCGAAGCGCTCCGGGCCCGTCGCTACGGCGAGGGAACGTTTTGGTACGGTCGCGCCGCCTCTACGTGCGAAGACGCACGATGACCGGACCGGAGAGCGAGGGATCACTAGTGCGCCGCGCCGTCTGTCCCGGGTCGTTCGACCCGATCACCAACGGACATCTCGACATCATTTCCCGCGCCTCCAGGCTGTATGACGAGGTCTACGTCGCGGTCATGATCAACAAGGCCAAGAAGGGCCTGTTCGAGGTCGACGAACGGCTCGACCTCATCCGCCAGGTCACGGCCGAGTACGGCAACGTGCGGGTCGAGGCCTTCCACGGCCTCCTCGTCGACTTCTGCAAGCAGCGCGACATCCCGGCCATCGTCAAGGGTCTGCGCGCGGTCAGCGACTTCGACTACGAGCTGCAGATGGCCCAGATGAACAACGGGCTCTCGGGCGTCGAGACCCTGTTCGTGCCGACCAACCCCACCTACAGCTTCCTGTCCTCCTCGCTGGTCAAGGAGGTCGCGACCTGGGGCGGCGACGTCTCGCACCTGGTCCCGCCCATCGTGCTGGAAGCCCTGAACGACCGGCTGCTGAAGGACTGATGGGGCTACAGTCGTCCCGTCCGTCTCCAACACAGCTGTAGAGAGTGGCGAGCACACGGTGGACGTGCAGAAGAAGCTCGACGAGATCGTCGCGGCGGTCTCCAGTGCCCGGTCGATGCCGATGTCGGCCTCGTGCGTGGTCAACCGCGCCGAGCTGCTCTCCCTGCTCGAAGAGGTGCGCCAGGCCCTGCCGGGCTCCCTCGCGCAGGCCCAGGAGGTCATCGGGGACCGCGAGCAGATGGTCGAGCAGGCCCGCCAGGAGGCGGAGCGGATCGTCCGCTCCGCGCACGCCGAACGGGGCTCCCTGATCTCCGACACGGAGATCGCCCGCCGCTCCCAGGCAGAGGCCGACCGCATCCTCGCCGAGGCCCGCAAGGAGGCCGAGGACATCCGCGCCGAGGCCGACGACTACGTCGACTCCAAACTCGCCAACTTCGAGGTCGTCCTCACCAAGACCCTCGGCTCCGTCGGCCGCGGCCGCGAGAAGCTCCTCGGCACCGGACCCGGCGTCGACGAGCAGGGCTACGAGGACGAGGACGCCCCCGAGCGCAGCCACGACCCCGAGACCCTGCGCCGCACGGCCGACGAGTACGTCGACGTCAAGCTCGGCGCCTTCGAGGCCGTCCTCGCCAAGACCCTGCAGGCCGTCGGCCGCGGCCGGCAGAAGCTGCACGGCCGGATCGCCAGCGACGACCTCGGCGCCCTCGCCGACGACACCAGCACCGTCCAGCACTCCAGCGACGCCGACTACCTCGCCGACCTCGCTGCCCTGGCCGAGCAGGACGCCTCCGCCGCACAGCAGCAGCCGCAGCAGCCGGACTACGCCCCGCAGCAACCGGCGTACGACACCTATGGCGGCTACCAGCAACCCGCGTACGCCCAGCAGGACCCGTACGGCTATCAGCAGGCCGACCCCTACGCCTACCAGGGCTACGACGCCCAGCAGCAGGGTTACGACCCGCAGCAGGTCCCCCAGCAGGCCCAGCAGCCCCAGCAGGCGCAGCAGGGTTACGCCCTGGACGAGACCAGTCTCTTCGACACCGGCATGATCAGCGCGGAGCAGCTGCGCGCCTATGAGCAGGGCCGCGGCCAGGGCTGAGCCCACCGGATTGGGCCGTTGGCGAAAGGTCCAGTATCCTGGCTCTTCGGTCGCGCGTACGTCCGCGATCAGCGCTGCCCGGGGACACCGAGGGCAGTGTGACCTGAGCTCAGAAGATCGAAAGCAGGAATGGCTCTGAACGCCCGCCTCGACCACCGCGACCCTCTCGTGTTCGACACACACGAGCTGGGGCGGCGTCCTGGCGCGCTCCAGCGCCTGACCCGCACGATCGACGCCCCCAAGGACCTCGGTCTGAAGGACGTCATCGGAGTGCCGGAAGGCGCCCCGGTGAAGCTCGAACTCCGCCTGGAGTCGGTCATGGAAGGGGTGCTTGTCACAGGCACCGCCCATGCGTCGGCCGAGGGGGAGTGCGTAAGGTGTCTGGAGCCGCTTCAGCTCGACCTCGAAGCGGACTTCCAGGAGATGTTCTCGTACCCTGACGCCGACGACCGGGGCCGCGCACACCACGCGGAACCCGTCGACGACGCCGAGGAAGACGAGGACAGGCTCTTTCTCGAGGACGGCCTGTTCGACCTCGAACCCGTGCTGCGTGATGCGGTGGTGCTCGCACTGCCGATGCAGCCGGTGTGCCAGGAAGACTGCCCGGGACTGTGCGCCGAGTGCGGCGCACGCCTCGCGGACGACCCGGACCACCACCATGACGCCGTCGACATCCGTTGGGCGGCACTGCAGGGACTCGCCGGTTCACTCGAAGACGGCGAGAAGGACGAGATGAGCGGCGCCGAACCGGGCGTCGACGAGAAGCAGGAGAAGTAGCCGTGGCTGTTCCGAAGCGGAAGATGTCGCGCAGCAACACGCGCCACCGCCGGTCGCAGTGGAAGGCTGCGGTCCCCACCCTGGTTGCGTGCGAGCGCTGCCACGAGCCCAAGCAGCAGCACATCGCGTGCCCGGCTTGTGGCACCTACAACAAGCGCCAGGTCCTCGAGGTCTGAGCGGCTGGTGAGAGGCACTGTGTCCACGCCGAAGAAAACCTCTGCGGAGACCACGGCCTCGTCCCACACGCTGTTGGAAGGGCGGCTCGGGTACCAACTCGAGTCCGCCCTTCTGGTGCGTGCGCTCACCCATCGTTCCTACGCGTACGAGAACGGCGGTCTGCCGACGAACGAGCGTCTGGAGTTCCTCGGGGACTCCGTGCTCGGCCTCGTCGTCACCGACACGCTGTACCGCACCCACCCCGACCTGCCCGAAGGCCAGCTGGCCAAGTTGCGGGCCGCGGTGGTCAACTCGCGTGCGCTGGCGGAGGTGGGCCGTGGGCTCGACCTGGGTTCCTTCATCCGGCTCGGCCGCGGTGAAGAGGGCACGGGCGGCCGGGACAAGGCGTCCATCCTCGCCGACACCCTGGAAGCGGTGATCGGCGCGGTCTATCTCGACCAGGGCCTGGACTCGGCGGCGGAGCTCGTGCACCGCCTGTTCGACCCCCTGATCGAGAAGTCCTCGAATCTCGGTGCCGGCCTGGACTGGAAGACCAGTCTCCAGGAGCTCACCGCGACCGAAGGGCTCGGCGTGCCCGAGTACCTGGTCACGGAGACCGGCCCCGACCATGAGAAGACCTTCACTGCTGCCGCCCGCGTCGGAGGCGTCTCGTACGGCACCGGCACCGGCCGCAGCAAGAAGGAGGCGGAGCAGCAGGCCGCCGAGTCCGCCTGGCGGTCCATCCGGGCCGCGGCGGACGAGCGCGCCAAGAACGCCGCCGCTGCCGCGCAGGCCGCGGCAGCGGAAGCCGACGAGGCGTCCGCCTCCGCCTGAGAAGAACAGCGCGACCCGAGCGCCCGCACCCGTCCCGGGGCGGGCGCTCGGCTCGTACACCGGCTCGTACGGGGGATGCCATGCCCGAGTTGCCCGAGGTAGAGGTCGTCCGGCGCGGTCTGGAGCGGTGGGTCGCCCACCGGACCGTCGCCGACGCCGAGGTGCTGCACCCACGTGCGGTACGCCGGCACATCGCGGGCGCCGACGACTTCGCGCACCGGCTGAAGGGCCACCGCATCGGCGTGCCGAGCCGCCGCGGCAAGTACCTGTGGCTGCCCCTGGAGGACACCACCCAGTCGGTCCTGGCCCACCTCGGCATGAGCGGCCAGCTCCTGGTCCAGCCGCACCAGGCACCGGCCGAGAAGCATCTGCGCATCCGGGTGCGGTTCGCCGACGACCTCGGCACCGAACTGCGCTTCGTCGACCAGCGCACCTTCGGCGGACTGTCGTTGCACGAGAACACCCCCGACGGACTGCCCGACGTCATCGCGCACATCGCCCGCGACCCGCTCGATCCGCTCTTCGACGACGAGGCGTTCCACCAGTCGCTGCGTCGCAAGCGCACCACCATCAAACGGGCCCTGCTCGACCAGTCGTTGATCAGCGGAGTCGGCAACATCTACGCGGACGAGGCCCTTTGGCGCTCCCGCCTGCACTACGACCGCCCCACGGCCACCTTCACCCGGCCGCGCAGCCTCCAACTCCTCGGCCACGTACGGGACGTGATGAACGCGGCCCTCGCGGTGGGCGGCACCAGCTTCGACTCCCTGTACGTCAACGTGAACGGCGAGTCGGGCTACTTCGACCGGTCCCTGGACGCGTACGGCCGCGAGGGCCTGCCGTGCCGCCGATGCGGTACGCCGATGCGCCGCCGCCCGTGGATGAACCGGTCGAGCTACTTCTGCCCCACGTGTCAGCGGGCGCCGCGCGTCTCGTCGTAGCGCTCGCGTGCGTCGAGCACGTGGTCCATCTGCCCTTCCAGGAAGTGGATCAGGGTGAGCAGCCGCTCGGCGACACCGCGTCCCAGCGGCGTCAGTTCGTAGTCCACGCGGGGCGGGTTCGTCGGCTGCGCCTCGCGGTGCACCAGGCCGTCGCGCTCCAGCGCGTGCAGGGTCTGGGACAGCATCTTCTCGCTCACACCGTCCACGCGGCGCCGCAGCTCGTTGAAGCGCAGCGACCCCTCGTGCAGCGCCCCGAGGGTGAGCGCGCCCCAGCGGCCGGTGACGTGCTCCAGCGTCCCGCGCGAGGGACAGGCCTTCGCGAACACGTTGTACGGCAGCTCCTGCTCCGCCGTGCGCTGCTGCGTGGTGTCCATGACTGAAGCCTACTCCAGCGCAGCGCTAACCAAGGGGTTGCACTAACCAAAAGTTAGTGCTTTCATTTCGGCATCGTCAGCGACCTGCTCTCCCAGGAGTTCCCCTCGTGACCACTCCCGTTGTCTCCATCGCCTACCACTCCGGCTACGGCCACACCGCCGTCCTCGCCGAGGCCGTCCGCTCCGGCGCCGCCGACGCCGGTGCCGAGGTGCACCTGATCAACGTCGCCGAGATCACCGACGAGCAGTGGACGGTCCTCGACGGCTCGGACGCCATCGTCTTCGGCTCCCCGACCTACATGGGCACCGCCTCCGGTCCGTTCCACGTCTTCGCCGAGGCCACCTCCAAGCGCTGGTTCGGCCAGGACTGGAAGGACAAGCTGGCCGCCGGCTTCACCAACTCCGGCTCCAAGAGCGGCGACAAGCTGCACACGCTGCAGTTCTTCCAGATCCTCGCCGCCCAGCACGGCATGCACTGGATCAACCTCGGGCTGCACCCGGGCTGGAACAGCAGCGAGGGCTCCGAGCACGACCTCAACCGGCTCGGTGTGTTCGCGGGCGCGGCCGCGCAGACCAACGTCGACGAGGGTCCCGACGGTGTCCACAAGGCCGATGCGGCGACCGCCGAGCACCTCGGGCGCCGGGTCGCCGAGGCCGCGCGGGCCTTCGCGCGCGGCCGGGCCGCCGCGTAAGGGGCACACGCGTGAGGGCTCCCACCCGGTCACCGGATGGGAGCCCTCACGCCTGCGTGCTGTCAGTACCCGAAGTTCTGCGTCCACCAGGGCCCGCCGGGCGCGATGTGCACGCCGACGCCCAGCGTCTTGAAGTCGCAGTTCAGGATGTTGGCCTTGTGGCCGGGGCTGTTCATCCACGCGTCCATCACCGCGGCCGCGCCGGCCTGGCCCCGGGCGATGTTCTCGCCGCCGAGCCCGGTGATGCCCGCCTTCTCGGCACGGTCCCAGGGGCTCGCGCCGTCCGGGTCGGTGTGGTCGAAGAAGTCCCGCTTGTCCATGTCCTCGCTGAAGGCGGCGGCGAGGTCGGCGAGGGCGCTGTTGGCGGCGACGGCGTTGCAGCCGGCCTTCGCCCGCTCCTCGTTGACGAGCTTGAGCACCTCGGCCGCGGCGACGGCCTCCTCGGTGAGCGTCACCGGCGGGGTGGTCTTCTCCGGCGCCTTGGTGGCGGGCTTCGACGGGGTCGCCTTCGGCTTCTTGGACGGCGTCGCCTTCGGTTCCTTCGACGGCGTCTTCGTCGGCGCGGCCGACGGGGCCGAGGTCGAGGGCGCTGCCGACGGAGAGGCGGCCCGCTCCTGGTCACGGCTGGCCGGGGAGCCGTCGTCGCGGCTCTGGTCCTGGTTCTGGTTCTGGTTCTCCACGCTGCCGGACGTGCCGCCCTGCTCGCTCGGGGAGCTGGTCGGGGAGTCGGCGGTCTGCACCTTGTCGCCGCTGCCCCCGCCGAGGGTGTAGGTGTCGCCGCCGGGCAGCACGCCCGTGGCGACCGCGACGGTACCGATGGCCACGGCCGCGGAGACCCCCAGCAGACCGGTGCGCACCGGGGTGGCGGCCTTCTTCTTCTTGCGGCGGTGACCGCTCGCCGGCCGGGGGCCGTCGTCGGGCAGGAAGCCGTCGGCGGCGAAGTCGCTCGTGAAGTCGCTGGCGAAGACGGTGGTGTCCGTCACGCGGGCGTAGTCCTCGGCATAGCCGTCGCCACGGCCGGCCTCGGCCGCGAAGAGGTAGGCCTCGGTCTGCGCATAGGCGCCGGCGTAGGCGTCCTGGTGGAGATAGGGCGCTATGCCCACCGGCTCGCCCGGGTGCGGGTCCGGATACGAGTTCAGCGGGTCACGGCTCCTCGAAGAGGAACCCTCGGTGCGATTGACCCCCGTGGCGCGGCCCGTGGCGGCGCGGCCGGCGGCGGAGCGTCGGTGGCGTCCCATGTTCTGGCCTTCCTCGTCCGTGCGGTCGACTCGTCCTTTGCGATCAACCAACTCACCCGATCGAGTGAGTTTCATATGAGATTCATTGGGTCGGGACGGTACCGCATGGCGCGGGGTGAGGAAGTGCCCAGTGAGACATTGGCCGGTTAGGTTGCAGCTATGAGCGAGGATGTACGGCTGGTTGCCTGGGTGCGTGGACGGGTCCAAGGTGTGGGTTTCCGCTGGTTCACCCGTGCCAAGGCACTCGAGATCGGCGGCCTGAGTGGTTTTGCTCTCAATCTGGAGGACGGACGCGTCCAGGTGGTCGCCGAAGGCCCCCGCCCCGGCTGTCAAGGGCTCCTAGACTGGCTCCAGGGCGGCGACACGCCCGGCCGCGTGGAGGGTGTCACCGAGATCTGGGACACACCTCGCGGGGGATACGACGGCTTCGCCATCCGGTGATCACCGGACGCGACCCGTCCCCGGGGAACCCCGAGAGCACGCCACGGGCAGCCGCCCCCCACGGAAAGAAGCAGGTAGTTGCCGAGAAACGCTTGCGTCGGCACGTCCGGCACGCCAGGATGATCGCCACGCCCTCAGGGCCCCGCAGGAGTCGCAGCGCCGCCGTTTCGGCCGCGCGCCCCGGGACGCCCGTCAATACGGGGCGTGATCGTGTTGACCGTCAAACTTTTTGGTGAGACGCTGAAAGCCCCGCGCACCTTAGCTGTTTGGCATGTAAGAACGGCAGCAAGAACTCAAGAGTGCCAAGCACCGTGGGTGCGAATCCCTCACGACCCACACCGCATCGGTCGGTCACTCATTGTGGAGGACCATCCATCATGGCAAAGGCGCTTCTCGGTTACGTCGGCGGCTCCGACCCTCGACTCCTCGCCGAGATGCGACGGCTCCAGCAGCGCGTACAGGACCTGGAATCCGAGCTCGTACGGATCCAGGCGGAGAAGGACGCGCTGGCGGCTGCCGCTTCTCACGACAGGATCATGGAGAGCATCGACGCACACCAGGCGGAGCCTGCGCTCACCTGATCACTGCACCGCTCCACAACGGCGAACGCAGTGGTTGGGAAGCCCGGATCCACCGCTGAGTTGTGTCAGAAATTGCAAGGGACGCTTCGGCGTCCCTTCTTTCTTGCCCTCAGGCATCCTTTTACCGTCTTAACGTCTGGTGTGCCCTGCGCGTTCAGGGGTGAAACCGCGGGTTCATGGAGTGAGACAGGCCCGGAAGGTAGAGTCCAGCGGCGTGCACCTCAAGGCCCTGACCCTCCGAGGGTTCAAGTCGTTCGCCTCCGCGACCACACTCCGGTTCGAGCCGGGCATCACGTGCGTCGTCGGACCGAACGGCTCGGGCAAGTCCAATGTCGTGGACGCGCTCAGCTGGGTCATGGGCGAGCAGGGTGCCAAGTCGCTGCGCGGCGGCAAGATGGAGGACGTCATCTTCGCCGGCACCACCGGGCGCCCGCCGCTGGGCCGCGCCGAGGTGTCGCTGACCATCGACAACTCCGACGGGGCGCTGCCCATCGAGTACGCCGAGGTCACCATCACGCGGATCATGTTCCGCAACGGCGGCAGCGAGTACCAGATCAACGGCGACACCTGCCGGCTGCTCGACATCCAGGAGCTGCTCTCCGACTCCGGCATCGGCCGCGAGATGCATGTGATCGTCGGCCAGGGCCAGCTGGACTCGGTCCTGCACGCCGACCCCATGGGGCGCAGGGCCTTCATCGAAGAGGCCGCGGGCGTGCTGAAGCACCGCAAGCGCAAGGAGAAGGCGCTCCGGAAGCTCGACGCGATGAAGGCCAACCTCGCGCGGGTGCAGGACCTGACCGACGAACTGCGCCGCCAGCTCAAGCCCCTCGGCCGGCAGGCCGCCGTCGCCCGCAGAGCCGCCGTCATCCAGGCCGACCTGCGCGACGCCCGCCTCCGCCTCCTCGCCGACGACCTCGTACGGCTGCGCGAGGCCCTCAACGCCGAGGTCGCCGACGAAGCCGCCCTGAAGGAACGCAAGGAAGCCGCCGAAGGGGAGCTGAAGAAGGCGCTCCAGCGCGAGGCGCTCCTGGAGGACGAGGTACGGCAGCTCACCCCGCGCCTGCAGCGCGCCCAGCAGACCTGGTACGAGCTCTCCCAGCTCGCCGAGCGGGTCCGCGGCACCGTCTCGCTCGCCGACGCGCGGGTGAAGAGCGCCACCTCCGCGCCCCCGGACGAGCGGCGCGGCCGTGACCCCGAGGACATGGAGCGCGAGGCCGCCCGGATCCGTGAGCAGGAGGCCGAGCTGGAGGCGGCCCTGGAGGCGGCCGAGCGCGCCCTGGAGGACACCGTCGCGCACCGCGCCGAGCTGGAGCGCGAACTCGCCCATGAGGAGCGGCGCCTGAAGGACGTCGCCCGAGCCATCGCCGACCGCCGCGAGGGCCTGGCCCGACTGAACGGCCAGGTCAACGCGGCCCGTTCGCGTGCCGCGTCGGCCCAGGCCGAGATCGACCGGCTCGCCGCCGCCCGCGACGAGGCACAGGAGCGGGCGTTCGCCGCGCAGGAGGAGTACGAGGCCCTGCAGGCCGAGGTCGACGGCCTCGACGCCGGCGACGCGGAACTGGCTGAGCGGCACGACGCGGCGAAGGCGGCCCTGGCGGAGGCGGAGGCCATGCTGACGGCGGCCCGGGAGGCGGCGACGGCGGCGGAACGCAGGCGCGCGGCCACCCAGGCCCGTCACGAGGCGCTGGCACTGGGCCTGCGCCGCAAGGACGGCACGGGTGCGCTGCTGGAGGCGAAGGACCGGCTCACGGGGCTGCTCGGCCCGGCCGCGGAACTCCTCACGATCACCCCGGGCCACGAGGTTGCCCTGGCGGCGGCCTTCGGGGCGGCGGCGGACGCACTGGCGGTGACCTCACCGGCCGCGGCGGCCGACGCGATCCGGTTGCTGCGCAAGCAGGACGGGGGACGGGCGTCACTGCTCCTGACGGGGGCGCCGGAGGCGCCGGCCCGCGGTGGGCCCGCGGACGACCGCCGGCCCCGGGCGGCGGACCTGGTCCGTGGCCCGTCCGAGCTGATGCCCGCCGTCCATCGCCTGCTGCGCGACATCGTCGTGGTCAGCACCCTCGAGGACGCCGAGGACCTGATCTACACCCACCCCCACCTCACCGCCGTGACCGCCGAAGGCGACCTCCTGGGCGCCCACTTCGCGCACGGCGGCTCCGCGGGCGCGCCCAGCCTCCTCGAAGTACAGGCGTCCGTGGACGAGGCGGCCGCCGAGCTGGAGGAGCTGGCCGTCCGCTGCGAGGAGCTGACCGAGGCACAGCACGCGGCGAGCGCGCGACGCACGGAGTGCGCGGCCCAAGTGGAGGAGCTAGGGGACCGCCGCCGGGCCGCCGACCGGGAGAAGTCGGCGCTGGCCCAGCAGCTCGGCCGGCTCGCCGGGCAGGCGCGGGGCGCGGCCGGGGAGGCCGAGCGGTCCACGGCCGCCGCGGCGCGCGCCCAGGACGCGCTGGAGAAAGCCCTCACCGAGGCCGAGGAACTCGCGGAACGGCTCGCCGTCGCCGAGGAGATGCCGGTCGAGGAGGAGCCGGACACCTCGGTACGGGACCGGCTCGCCGCCGACGGGGCCAACGCGCGCCAGACCGAGATGGAGGCTCGCCTCCAGGTCCGTACGCACGAGGAACGTGTCAAAGGGCTGGCCGGACGGGCCGACTCGCTGGACCGGGCCGCGCGTGCGGAACGCGACGCACGCGCGCGTGCCGAGCAGCGGCGGGCGCGCCTCAGGCACGAGGCCGCCGTCGCCGGGGCCGTCGCCGCAGGCGCCCGGCAGTTGCTCGCGCATGTCGAGGTCTCCCTCGGCCGGGCCGAGCGGGAGCGGGCCGCGGCCGAGGCCGCCAAGGCGATGAGGGAGCAGGAGCTGACCGCCGCCCGGACCACGGGCCGCGACCTCAAGGCGGAGCTCGACAAGCTGACCGACTCCGTGCACCGCGGTGAGGTCCTCGGCGCCGAGAAGCGGCTGCGGATCGAGCAGCTGGAGACCAAGGCGCTGGAAGAGCTCGGCGTGGAGCCCGCCGGGCTCGTCGAGGAGTACGGCCCCCATCAGCTCGTACCGCCCTCGCCGCCCGCCGAGGGCGAGGAGCTGCCGGAGGATCCCGACCATCCGCGCAACCGGCCGAGGCCCTTCGTGCGAGGTGAGCAGGAGAAGCGGCTGAGGGCGGCCGAGCGGGCCTACCAGCAGCTCGGCAAGGTCAATCCGCTCGCCCTGGAGGAGTTCGCCGCGCTGGAGGAGCGCCACCAGTTCCTCAGCGAGCAGCTGGAGGACCTGAAGAAGACCCGCGCCGATCTGCTCCAGGTCGTCAAGGAGGTCGACGAGCGGGTCGAGCAGGTCTTCACCGAGGCCTACCGGGACACCGCCCGGGAGTTCGAGGGCGTCTTCAGCCGGCTCTTCCCGGGCGGCGAGGGGCGGCTGATCCTGACCGACCCCGAGAACATGCTGACCACGGGCGTGGACGTGGAGGCGCGTCCGCCGGGCAAGAAGGTCAAGCGGCTGTCGCTGCTGTCGGGCGGCGAGCGCTCGCTGACCGCCGTGGCCCTGCTGGTGTCGATCTTCAAGGCGCGGCCCAGTCCGTTCTACGTCATGGACGAGGTCGAGGCGGCCCTCGACGACACCAACCTCCAGCGGCTGATCCGCATCATGCAGGAGCTCCAGGAAGCCTCCCAGCTCATCGTGATCACCCACCAGAAGCGGACCATGGAGGTCGCCGACGCGCTGTACGGCGTCTCCATGCAGGGCGACGGTGTGTCGAAGGTCATCAGTCAGCGACTGCGCTGACCCTCCCCGCTTCGTTCAAGAGGTGAACACAGAGCCTCCATCTATGCCCTTAAACGTCACATCAATTGCCTCTTGACTTCGAAACCTGAAGGCATAGTCTCTGCAACGTTGCTTTTACCTTCAGGTATCTCGACTTGGAGGAGCTGACCCACCCGGCAGCGTTGCCGGTGTCCGAGGAGTTACACGTGACCAGCACAGCGCAGGCACCCCAGTCGGGTGCGAAGGCGAGCCACCCCGAACATCTCGGGCACGTCGTCTTCATCACGGCCGCGGCCGCCATGGGCGGTTTCCTGTTCGGCTATGACAGCTCTGTCATCAACGGCGCCAACGGCGGCATTCAGGACAGGTTCGACCTGAGCTCGGGTGCCACCGGAACGGTCGCCGCCTGCGCCCTGCTCGGCAGCGCGGTCGGCGCGGCCATCGCCGGCCGGATCGCGGACCGTATCGGCCGTATCCGCGTCATGCAGATCGCGGCGGTGCTGTTCGCCGTGTCGGCCGTGGGCTCCGGCCTTCCCTTCGCAGCGTGGGACCTCGCCGCCTGGCGTGTCCTCGGCGGCATAGCCATCGGCATGGCCTCGGTCATCGGCCCCGCCTACATCGCCGAGGTCGCCCCGCCGGCCTACCGCGGCAGGCTCGCCTCCTTCCAGCAGGCGGCCATCGTGATCGGCATCGCCGTCTCCCAGCTCGTCAACTGGGCCATCCTCAACATGGCCGACGGCGAGGAGCGCGGCAAGATCGCGGGCCTTGAGTCCTGGCAGTGGATGCTCGGCGTGATGCTCGTGCCGGCCCTGGTCTACGGCCTGCTCTCCTTCGCCATCCCCGAGTCCCCGCGCTTCCTGATCAGCGTCGGCCGCATCGCCGAGGCCAAGAAGGTGCTCGCCGACGTCGAGGGCGACATCGACCTCGACGCCCGGGTCGCCGAGATCGACGACGCCATGCGCAGCGACCACAAGTCGACCTTCCGGGACCTGCTGGGCGGCACGTACGGCCTGCTGCCGATCGTCTGGATCGGTATCGGCCTGTCCGTCTTCCAGCAGCTGGTCGGCATCAACGTCATCTTCTACTACTCGAACCTGCTGTGGCAGTCCGTCGGCGTCGACCCGTCGAGCTCGTTCTTCTACTCCTTCGAGACCTCGATCATCAACATCATCGGTACGGTCATCGCGATGATCTTCGTCGACCGGATCGGCCGCAAGCCGCTCGCCCTGATCGGTTCCGTCGGCATGGGCATCTCGCTGGCGCTGGCCGCCTGGGCCTTCTCCTACCAGAACGGCAACGACCCGCTGCCCACCGCGCAGGGTGCCGTGGCACTGATCGCCGCCAACGCGTTCGTACTCTTCTTCGCCCTGTCCTGGGGTGTCGTGGTCTGGGTCATGCTCGGTGAGGTCTTCCCGAACAAGATCCGCGCCGCCGCGCTCGGCGTGGCCGCCTCGGCCCAGTGGATCGCCAACTGGGTCATCACGATCACCTTCCCGGACCTGTCGGAGTGGAACCTGTCGCTCACCTACGTGATGTACGCGGTGTTCGCCTTCCTCTCCATCCCCTTCATCCTCAAGTTCGTGCCCGAGACCAAGGGCAAGAAGCTCGAGGACATGGGCTGACACCGGCCCCCGGACCCGGGGAGAAGGGCCAAGTCCCCGCTGCCCCTCTCCTCGTCCCGGGAAAGACGTACTGCCCCGGCTCAGTCCTTGAGCCGGGGCAGTACGTCTTCGCACAGCAGCCGCAGACTGCGCCGGCCCTCCTCCGGCGGCATCCCGCCGCACAGCGGATGCAGGACGAGGCTGTCCAGGCCCTGCGCCACGCACTGGTCGGGCGTGAGCACCCGGTACACGCTCTCCGCGCGCAGCTCGTCCACGGTCGTGGCCGCCGATCGCACGGCCGAGCGGATGTCACCGGACTGCCAGGAGGCGTACGTCCGTGCCTCGTGCAGGAAGTGCCGGCCGTACCGCTCCCAGGTCCGGTCCGGGTCCTCGGCGAGATGCAGCAGCGGGGTCTCGGCGGCCGGCATCATCGTCCAGCCCTCGGTGCCGTACTCGATGAGCCGCTCCTTGTAGTACGCCGCCAGCTCCGGCAGGTGCGCGCTGGGGAAGAACGGCAGGCCGAGGCGGGCGGCCCGGCGCGCGGCGGCCTTCGAGGAACCGCCGACCAGCAGCAGGGGGTGCGGCTCGGTGAAGGGACGCGGGGTGACCCGTACCGGACGCCCCCGGTACGTGAACTCCTCGCCGGTCCACGCCTTCAGCAGCGTCTGGAGCACCTCGTCCTGGAGCCGGCCGCGCCACTTCCAGTCCACGTCGAACTGCGCGTACTCCTCGGGGCGGTACCCGATCCCGGCGACCGTCACCAGACGGCCGCCGCTGATCAGGTCCAGTACGGCGATGTCCTCGGCCAGCCGCAGCGGGTCGTGCAACGGGCCGATGACCGCCGAGACCGTCACGGTGATCCGCCGGGTCGCGCCGAACACCGCGCCGGCGAAGGTGAAGGGGGAGGGCAGCCAGTTGTTCGCGGCGCCGTGGTGCTCCTCGGTCTGCACCGTGGTGACGCCGTGCTCGTCGGCGTACCGGGCCATCTCCAGGGCCGCCGCATAGCGGGCGGCGAGCGAGGCGGGGGTGGCGTCGGGCTCGACGAGGTTGAAGCGTACGACCGTGACGGGCATGGGAGTCCCCCTTCACCGGGCGGGTGTGAAGGCGGACGGTAGCTGACGGTGTGTCAGACAGCCAGAGGGGTGTCACCCGGCTCCATGGCTGATACTGGACGGGTTATGGACATCGTCATCCTTGCTGTAGTCATCGCCGTGGTCGTGCTCGGCGCGCTCGGCGGGCTCGTGGTCGGCAGCCGGCGCAAGAAGCAGCTGCCCCCGCCGCCCCCCGCAGCGCCCGACATCACCGCCCCCCCGGCCGAGCCGCACGTCGGCGACGAGGCCGAGACGCCGCGCGACGAACCGCGCCGGACCATAGAGGAGGTGGATCTCCCCGGCGGACCGGCCACCGCCGTCGAGGAACCGCCCGTCATCGAAGAGCTCCCGCCGACCGCGATCGAGGTCCCGGAGCCCACCGCGGGTCGCCTCGTGCGGCTGCGCTCCCGACTGTCCCGCTCCCAGAACGCCCTCGGCAAGGGCCTGCTCACGCTGCTCTCGCGCGAGCACCTGGACGACGACACCTGGGAGGAGATCGAGGACATCCTGATCACCGCCGACGTCGGCGTGCTGCCCACCCAGGAGCTGGTCGAGAGCCTGCGCGAGCGGGTGCGGGTGCTCGGCACCCGGACCCCCCAGGAGCTGCGCGCCCTGCTGCGCGAGGAGCTTCTCAAGCTGGTCGGCACCGACCTGGACCGGACCGTGAAGACCGAGCCGGAGGGCCGAAAGCCCGGCATCGTGATGGTCGTCGGGGTCAACGGCACCGGCAAGACCACCACCACCGGCAAGCTCGCCCGGGTCCTGGTCGCGGACGGCAACACCGTCGTCCTCGGCGCCGCCGACACCTTCCGTGCCGCCGCCGCGGATCAGCTCCAGACGTGGGGTGAGCGGGTGGGCGCCCACACCGTGCGCGGTCCGGAGGGCGGCGATCCGGCCTCCGTCGCGTTCGACGCGGTCAAGGAGGGCAAGGAGCTGGGCTCCGACGTCGTCCTCATCGACACCGCGGGCCGGCTGCACACCAAGACCGGCCTCATGGACGAGCTCGGCAAGGTCAAGCGGGTCGTGGAGAAGCACGCGCCGCTCGACGAGGTGCTGCTCGTGCTGGACGCGACCACGGGGCAGAACGGGCTCGTGCAGGCCCGTGTGTTCGCCGAGGTCGTCGCCATCACCGGCATCGTCCTGACCAAGCTGGACGGGACGGCGAAGGGCGGCATCGTGATCGCCGTCCAGCGGGAGCTGGGGGTGCCGGTCAAGCTGATCGGTCTGGGCGAGGGCGCGGACGATCTGGCGCCGTTCGAGCCGGAGGCGTTCGTCGACGCCCTGATCGGCGAGTGATTCCGCCGCGCCCGAAGAAGCGCCCGCCCCCGGAGGTCACTCCTGGAGGCGGGCGCTCTGCTGTGGCGGGGGAGAGGGAGGGCCGGGGGCCGGTGGGTGACGTGAGCCGGTTGCGTCCGGGGCCGGAGCGACTGAGCCGGCTGTGCCAGGGGCCGGAGCGACTGAGCCGGCTGGGCCCCGGACCGTCGGGCGACGTGAGCCGGTTGTGCCGGGGCCCGGTGGGTGACGTGAGCCGGTTGCGTCCGGGGCCGGAGCGACTGAGCCGGCTGTGCCGGGGACCGATGGGTGACGCGAACCGCTAGGCCCGCGACCGGTGCGCCACGTACGCCAGCGTGCCGAGCAGCAGCCGTGCCGCCGGGGGTTTGGTCGCCGAGTCCAGCGCGGGGGAGCGCAGCCAGCGCACCGGGCCGAGGCCGCCGCGGTCGGAGGGCGGGGCCGTGATGTACGTACCGGGGCCGAGGCCGCGCAGGTCGAGGGAGGTCGGGTCGTCCCAGCCCATGCGGTAGAGCAGCGCGGGGAGTTCGGCGGCGGCACCGGGGGCGACGAAGAAGTGGGCGCGGCCATCGGGGGTGGCGGTGACCGGACCGAGGGGCAGGCCCATGCGCTCCAGGCGGGCCAGTGCGCGGCGCCCGGCGGGTTCGGCCACCTCGATGACGTCGAAGGCCCGGCCGACGGCCAGCATCACCGCGGCGCCCGGGTACTCGGACCAGGTGCGGGACACCTCGTCGAGGGTGGCGCCGGCCGGGACCCGGGGGGCGAAGTGCAGGGGGTGGGCGCCCGGTTCGCGGCAGTCCGCGCGGCCGCAGGAGCAGGCGCCCGCCGCCGCACGCGCGCCCGGCACCACGTCCCAGCCCCACAGACCGGTGAACTCGGCGACGGCGGTGCACTCCGAGGACCGGCCGCGTCGGCGCGTGCCGGAGCGGATCTCGCGGATGCCGGCGATCGTGAAGCCCATGCCCCCTCCAACGGGTCCGGCGCGTCTTCGGTTACGACGCGGATGCGGATCGTGACCCTCTGTATCCACCTTGTGCCTTCTGCGGCCCGGCTCCACACATCCGAAGCGGCGCTCGGAAGCGTCCTGGGTCGTGCGCCCGGCGGTGCGCGCCCCTGAGTGCATCGCTCCGCCCACTGCTGGCCGTCCTCTGTCAAGTGAATCGTGCGGAGCCGACC
Organism: Streptomyces sp. NPDC002779; assembly: GCF_042888685.1. Classification (NCBI taxonomy): domain Bacteria; kingdom Bacillati; phylum Actinomycetota; class Actinomycetes; order Kitasatosporales; family Streptomycetaceae; genus Streptomyces; species Streptomyces sp. NPDC002779. The sequence goes on along the minus strand of NZ_JBIAQC010000001.1, from coordinate 122,383 downwards.
GTGAGTTCATTCGAAGGGGTGGCGAATGGTGGCGTTTCCGGGATCGCCATGGCTGGACGGGTGATCGTAGGATTACTTTGAGTGCACGAGTCCTGAGGGCACATGCACTTGCGGGTATGCCGGAGGCAACTCGGCTTTCCGTTCGAAGGGTGAGAACTGCCGGACGGGGAGCCGTATTTACCGGCATTCTGATAAGGCTTGGCGCACTCGGTGACAAGTGGTCCAAGGGATGGGGGCGTTCCAGTGAGCGGCAACAGCGGAAGCGACACGAGCGCCGGCAGCGCCACGCACGCTGACAAGCGCCCGAACGAGCTGCTCACGTCCTGGTTCGTGCGCAGCGGCTGGTCGAAGGGCGAACTCGCCCGCCAAGTCAACCGCCGGGCCCGTCAGTTGGGCGCCAACCACATCTCCACCGACACCTCCCGGGTGCGCCGCTGGCTGGACGGCGAGAACCCGCGCGAGCCGATCCCGCGGATCCTGTCCGAGCTGTTCTCCGAGCGGTTCGGCTGTGTCGTCTCCGTCGAGGACCTCGGCCTGCGCGCCGCCCGCCAGGCACCGTCGGTGTCCGGCGTCGACCTGCCGTGGACGGGCCCGCAGACCGTCGCCCTGCTCAGCGAGTTCTCGCGCAGCGACCTGATGCTGGCGCGGCGCGGTTTCCTCGGGACCTCGCTGGCCCTGTCCGCGGGCCCGTCCCTCATCGAGCCCATGCAGCGCTGGCTCGTCCCCGCCCCGCCCGCCCCGCGCTCCGAACCCGAGCCTTCCACCCAGGCCCGCCGCGGCCGGCTCTCCCGGCCCGAGCTGGACCTGCTGGAGTCCACCACCGTGATGTTCCGGCAGTGGGACGCCCAGTGCGGCGGCGGCCTGCGCCGCAAGGCCGTCGTAGGACAGCTGCACGAGGTGACCGACCTCCTCCAGGAGCCCCAGCCAGAGTCCACCACCCGCACGCTCTTCAAGGTCGCCGCCGAACTCGCCGAGCTGGCCGGATGGATGTCGTACGACGTCGGGCTCCAGCCCACCGCGCAGAAGTACTTCGTGCTCGCCCTGCACGCCGCCAAGGAGGCCGGCGACCGGCCGCTCGGCTCGTACATCCTCTCCAGCATGAGCCGCCAGATGATCCACCTCGGCCGGCCCGACGACGCCCTGGAACTGGTCCACCTCGCCCAGTACGGCAGCCGCGACTGCGCGAGCCCGCGCACCCAGTCCATGCTGTATGCGATGGAGGCCCGTGCGTACGCCAACATGGGCCAGCCCGGCAAGTGCAAGCGGGCCGTGCGGATGGCCGAGGAAACCTTCGGCGAGGCCGAGGAATGGGACGAGGCCGACCCCGACTGGATCCGCTTCTTCTCCGAGGCCGAGCTCTACGGCGAGAACTCCCACTCCTATCGCGACCTCGCCTATGTCGCGGGCCGCAGCCCGACCTACGCCTCCCTCGCCGAGCCGCTGATGCAGCGGGCCGTGGACCTGTTCGCCAAGGACTCCGAGCACCAGCGGTCCTACGCGCTCAACCTCATCGGCATGGCCACCGTGCACCTGCTCCAGCGCGAGCCCGAGCGGAGCGCGCAGTACGCCACCGAGGCCATGACGATCGCCAAGAAGGTGCGCTCCGAGCGGGTCAACACTCGTATCCGAAAAACCGTGGACACGGCCGTACGCGATTTCGGTGATCTGCACGAGGTCGTGGACCTCACCGAGCGGCTCGCCGTAGAGCTGCCCGAGACCGCCGAAGCCGTCTGACACACCCGCACCACCGCCCGAGCCCCGGCCGCGGCCGGCCCTCCCGAACTGCCCGACTCGGCTCCCCCATGCCAGGTCATCGGAAGGCCGTCCGCGGCCGGCCCATGCCTTCTTGCGAAGGTTGCGCCACGATAACGATCGCGGCGGCCGTCATCCGGCAGTTCACCGACGCGTAACACCCACAGCGCCTTCGTCACGGCGGCGAAACAACGAGGGGCGTCCACCGAAACCGCGCTGCGCCAATCTCATGGCGCATAACCGGCCCACCCCTCAATCCGCTCAGGCTTCGCCCGCACGGGGCCGTACCAACGACGAGGAGACGCCGATGGCACCAGCCATCACGCTTGCCGCAGAGACGGAGCTCTCTGCCGCCAACACAGGCTTCATGCTCATCTGCTCCGCCCTGGTGATGCTCATGACACCGGGCCTGGCCTTCTTCTACGGAGGCATGGTCCGTGTCAAAAGCACCCTGAACATGCTGATGATGAGCTTCATCAGCCTGGGGATCGTCACCATCCTGTGGGTGCTGTACGGCTTCTCCATGGCGTTCGGCACGGACTCCGGCAGCATCATCGGCTGGAACTCCGACTGGGTCGGCCTCAGTGACATCGGCCTGACGGAACTGTGGGACGGCTACACGATCCCGGTCTTCGTCTTCCTGGTCTTCCAGCTGATGTTCGCGATCATCACGCCCGCCCTGATCAGCGGTGCCCTGGCCGACCGGGTGAAGTTCGGCGCCTGGGCGCTGTTCGTCGCCCTGTGGGCCACGATCGTCTACTTCCCGGTGGCGCACTGGGTCTGGGGCGCCGGCGGCTGGGCCTTCGAGCTCGGTGTGATCGACTTCGCCGGTGGTACGGCCGTCCACATCAACGCCGGTGCCGCGGCGCTCGGCGTCATCCTGGTCATCGGCAAGCGCGTCGGCTTCAAGCGCGACCCGATGCGCCCGCACAGCCTCCCGCTGGTCATGCTCGGCGCGGGCCTGCTGTGGTTCGGCTGGTTCGGCTTCAACGCCGGCTCCTGGCTCGGCAACGACGACGGCGTCGGCGCGCTGATGTTCGTCAACACGCAGGTCGCCACCGCCGCCGCCATGCTGGCCTGGCTGCTCTACGAGAAGATCCGCCACGGCGCGTTCACCACGCTGGGCGCCGCCTCCGGCGCGGTCGCCGGTCTGGTCGCCATCACCCCGGCCGGCGGCGCGGTCTCCCCGCTCGGTGCCATCGCCGTCGGTGCCGTCGCCGGTCTGCTCTGCGCCATGGCCGTGGGCCTGAAGTACAAGCTCGGCTACGACGACTCGCTCGACGTCATCGGCGTTCACCTGGTCGGCGGCATCGTCGGCTCGCTGCTGGTCGGCTTCCTCGCCACCGGCAAGGGCCAGTCCGACGTCGAGGGCCTCTTCTACGGCGGCGGCCTGGACCAGTTCTGGAAGCAGTGCGCCGGTGTCTTCGCGGTCCTCGCCTACTCGCTGGTGGTCTCCGCGGTCCTCGCCTTCCTCCTCGACAAGACCATCGGCATGCGGGTTTCCGAGGACGAGGAAGTGGCTGGCATCGACCAGGCCGAGCACGCCGAGACCGCATACGACTTCAGCGGGGCCGGCGGTGGCTCCGCCCGCACGACCGCTGTCCCGGCCCCGGCCGTCGACACCGCGAGCAAGAAGGTGGACGCATGAAGCTCATCACCGCAGTCGTCAAGCCCCACCGGCTCGACGAGATCAAGGAAGCCCTCCAGGCGTTCGGCGTGCACGGCCTAACGGTCACCGAGGCCAGCGGCTACGGTCGTCAGCGGGGCCACACCGAGGTCTACCGCGGTGCCGAGTACACCGTCGACCTGGTCCCGAAGATCCGCATCGAGGTCCTTGCCGAGGACGACGACGCCGAGCAGCTGATCGAGGTCATCGTCAAGGCCGCCCGTACCGGCAAGATCGGTGACGGCAAGGTCTGGTCCCTGCCGGTCGAGACGGCCGTACGGGTCCGCACCGGCGAGCGCGGACCGGACGCGCTCTAACAGAAGAAGACGACAGGAGTCGCTGGGTGACGAGTACGGACGTGCCGACGGAAGCAGAAGACTCGGGACCCAGCGGCTACGCGGCGGCCCGGCTGCGCCTCCTCACCGAGGGGGCGCGGTCCGGGCCGCCGCGCCGTACCGCCCTCGCGGAACTCACCGACGACTGGCTCACCGGCCTGTTCGCCGCCGGCGCCGGAACCCTGCGCGGGGTCTCCCTGGTGGCGGTCGGCGGCTACGGCCGCGGCGAGCTGTCCCCACGCAGCGACCTCGACCTGCTGCTCCTGCACGACGGGGCCGACCACGACACGGTCGCCGCGCTGGCCGACCGGATCTGGTACCCCGTCTGGGACCTCGGTCTCGCCCTCGACCACTCGGTGCGGACGCCCGCCGAGGCCCGCAAGACCGCCGCGGAGGACCTCAAGGTCCAGCTGGGCCTGCTGGACGCCCGGCACATCGCCGGCGACCTCGGCCTGACCGCGGGACTGCGCACGGCCGTCCTCGCCGACTGGCGCAACCAGGCACCCAAGCGCCTGCCCGAACTCCAGGAACTGACCGCCGAGCGCGCCGAGCGCCAGGGCGAGCTGCAGTACCTTCTGGAACCCGACCTCAAGGAGGCCCGGGGCGGCCTGCGCGACGCCACCATCCTGCGTGCCGTCGCCGCCTCCTGGCTGGCCGACGCCCCCCGCGAGGGCCTCGACGACGCCCGGCGCCGACTGCTCGACGTACGCGACGCACTGCACCTGGCCACCGGGCGCGCCACCGACCGGCTGGCCCTCCAGGAACAGGACCAGGTCGCCGCCGAGCTGGGGCTGCTCGACGCCGACACCCTGCTGCGGCAGGTGTACGAGGCGGCGCGGGTCATCTCGTACGCCAGTGATGTCACCTGGCGTGAAGTGGGCCGCGTCCTGCGGTCGCGCGCGGTGCGGCCCCGGCTGCGCGCCATGCTGGGCGGCGGCAAGCCGGTGGCGGAACGGTCGCCGCTGGCCGAGGGCGTGGTGGAACAGGACGGCGAGGTCGTGCTCGCCCGTGCCGCGCGCCCCGAACGCGACCCCGTGCTCCCGCTGCGCGCCGCGGCCGCCGCCGCACAGGCCGGACTCCCGCTCTCCCTGCACGCCGTACGGCGGCTGGCCGCCACCACCCGCCCGCTGCCCACGCCCTGGCCCGCCGAGGCCCGCGAACAGCTCGTGACCCTGCTCGGCTCCGGGCGCCCCACCATCGAGGTCTGGGAGGCGCTGGAGGCCGAGGGCCTGATCAGCCGGCTGCTGCCCGACTGGGAGCGGGTGCGCTGCCGCCCCCAGCGCAACGCCGTGCACATCTGGACCGTGGACCGGCACCTCATCGAGACCGCCGTCCGCGCCTCCGAGTTCACCCGCCGCGTCCACCGCCCCGACCTGCTCCTGGTCGCCGCGCTGCTGCACGACATCGGCAAGGGCTGGCCCGGGGACCACTCGGTGGCCGGCGAGATCATCGCGCGTGACGTGGCCGCCCGGATCGGCTTCGACCGCGAGGAGGTCGCGGTACTCGCCACCCTCGTACGGCACCATCTGCTGCTCGTCGACACCGCCACCCGGCGCGACCTGGAGGATCCCGCCACGGTCCGCTCGGTCGCCGAGGCGGTCGGCAGCCAGTCCACGCTGGAGCTGCTGCACGCGCTGACCGAGGCCGACGCGCTGGCCACCGGCCCCGCCGCCTGGTCGTCCTGGCGCGGCTCCCTCGTCACCGACCTGGTCAAACGCGTCTCGGCGGTGCTCGCGGGGGACGCCTCCGACGAACCGGAGGCCGCCGCGCCCACCGCCGAGCAGGAGCGGCTGGCCATCGAGGCCGTCGCCACCGGCAGCCCGGTGCTGGCCCTGCGCGCCCAGACCGAGCCCCCCACGGACGACCAGCCGACGGGGGATCCGGAACCGCTCGGCGTGGAGCTGCTGATCGCCGTACCGGACCAGCCGGGCGTGCTGCCCGCCGTCGCGGGCATCCTGGCGATGCACCGCCTCACCGTCCGCACCGCGGAACTGCGCGCGCTGGACCTCCCCGCCGGCGTCGAGGGCTCGGTCCTGCTGCTGAACTGGCGGGTCGCCGCGGAGTACGGTTCGCTGCCCCAGGCCGCCCGGCTGCGCGCCGACCTGGTCCGGGCCCTGGACGGCTCCCTCGACATCGCGGGCCGCCTGGCCGAGCGGGACGCGGCCTATCCCCGGCGCCGGGGCGTCCTGGCGCCGCCCGCCAGGGTCACCGTCCACCCGGCCGCCTCCCGCCTCGCCACGGTGATCGAGGTCCGCGCCCAGGACGCCCCGGGACTGCTGTTCCGGATCGGCCGGGCCCTGGAGGACGCGCGGGTGCGGATGCGCAGCGCGCATGTCAGCACGCTGGGCGCGAACGCCGTGGACGCGTTCTATGTCACCGGCCCCGAGGGGGCGCCGCTGCCCCACGAGGAGGCCGCTTCGGTGGCCCGGAAGCTGGAGGAGATGTTGCGTGGCTGAACGGGGATCCCGGTGACTCCTGCCGCCGGGATACCCTGGAGGGCGATTCCCAGCTGCCACCGACCCCGAGGACCGACGCCGCCGTGTTCGATACTCTCTCCGATCGCCTTTCAGCGACCTTCAAGAACTTGCGCGGCAAGGGGCGCTTGAGCGAAGCGGACATCGACGCCACGGCGCGCGAGATCCGCATCGCGCTCCTGGAAGCGGATGTCGCCCTGCCGGTCGTCCGTACGTTCATCAAGAACGTCAAGGAGCGCGCGCTCGGCGCCGAGGTCTCCAAGGCGCTGAACCCCGCCCAGCAGGTCCTCAAGGTCGTCAATGACGAACTGGTCACCATCCTGGGCGGCGAGACGCGCCGTCTCCGGTTCGCCAAGCAGCCGCCCACCGTGATCATGCTGGCGGGTCTGCAGGGTGCCGGTAAGACCACCCTCGCGGGCAAGCTCGGCCACTGGCTGAAGGAGCAGGGCCACTCCCCGCTGCTGGTCGCCTGTGACCTCCAGCGGCCGAACGCCGTGAACCAGCTCAGCGTCGTCGCCGAGCGCGCCGGGGTCGCGGTGTACGCCCCGGAGCCGGGCAACGGCGTCGGTGACCCGGTCAAGGTCGCCAAGGACTCCATCGAGTTCGCGAAGTCGCGGATGCACGACATCGTGATCGTCGACACCGCCGGCCGCCTGGGCATCGACCAGGAGATGATGCAGCAGGCCGCGGACATCCGGGACGCGGTCAGCCCCGACGAGATCCTGTTCGTCGTCGACGCCATGATCGGCCAGGACGCGGTCAACACCGCCGAGTCGTTCCGCGACGGCGTCGGCTTCGACGGCGTGGTGCTCTCCAAGCTCGACGGTGACGCCCGCGGTGGTGCCGCCCTGTCGATCCGGCAGATCACCGGCAAGCCGATCATGTTCGCCTCGAACGGCGAGAAGCTCGGCGACTTCGACGCCTTCCACCCGGACCGGATGGCCTCCCGCATCCTCGACATGGGTGACCTGCTCACCCTGATCGAGCAGGCGGAGAAGACCTTCGACCAGGCCGAAGCCCAGAAGATGGCGGAGAAGCTGGCCTCCAAGAAGGGCCAGGACTTCACCCTCGACGACTTCCTGTCCCAGATGGAACAGGTCAGGAAGATGGGCTCGATCTCCAAGCTGCTCGGCATGCTGCCCGGCATGGGGCAGATCAAGGACCAGATCAACAACCTGGACGAGCGGGACGTCGACCGCACCGCCGCGATCATCAAGTCGATGACCCCGGCCGAGCGCCAGGAACCCACGATCATCAACGGCTCGCGCCGCGCCCGCATCGCCAAGGGCTCCGGTGTCGACGTCAGCGCGGTGAAGAACCTGGTCGAGCGGTTCTTCGAGGCCCGCAAGATGATGTCCCGCATGGCCCAGGGCGGCGGCATGCCGGGGATGCCCGGGATGCCGGGCATGGGCGGCGGCCCCGGCCGGAGCAAGAAGCAGCCCAAGAAGGCCAAGGGCAAGCAGCGCTCCGGCAACCCGATGAAGCGCAAGCAGCAGGAGCAGGAGGAGGCCGCCCGGCGCGCGGCCGCCGCGCAGAGTGGCGGCGCCTTCGGCGTGCCCGGCCAGCAGGCTCCGCAGGACTTCGAACTGCCGGACGAGTTCAAGAAGTTCATGGGCTGAGACCGAGTCCCCGTACGACGAGGAGGGCGCCCCCGGCCACCGGGGGCGCCCTCCTCGCCTGCCGGGGCAGGAGCCCCGCTAGCTGTTAGGGAAGGTCCAGGTGTACGGCTCTCCCTCGGCCTCCTGCCAGTGCACCTCGACGTTCTTCGCGCCGGCGGGCACCAGGTAGGTCTCGCAGAAGGTGTGGCTCTCGCCCCGCTTCCAGCTCTCCACGTCGTACGGGTCCTCGCAGCCGGCCGCGTCCTCGGCGGCGCCGATGAGGATGGAGCCGCGCTGTCCGTCGGCCCAGACGGTGGTCTCGTCGCCGACCCGGGGGGAGCCGGTCAGTGCCGGGCCGCCCTTGTGTGTGAACGTCACATGGGCGACGGCCGGGACGAGCCCCGCGGCCTTCTCCGGGTCGGCCACCGCCTGCGCCGCCTCGGCCTCGGTGCCCACGTCGACCCGCTTCGCGAGGATCTCGTACGTGACCGTGCCCGGGTCCTCCTCGTACACCCCCGTGGCGCTCTCGCCGGTCTTCACCGCGCCGCCGGAGGAGGGCTTCGGCGCGGCGGGCGAGGCCTTCGCCCGCGAGGTGGCCGGGCTCTTCGCGTCGGCCTCGTCGTCCCCGCCCGAGCAGGCGGTGAGCGCCAGGGCGAGGACGGCGACGGGCGCGGCCAGACGCAGCGCGGTCTTGCGGTACAGCACAACAGCTCCTGTATGCAGATGTGTAAGTCCCCCGAGCGATTCGTCAGGCTAAAGGGAAGGCGCGCAGTTCAGCGAAGCGAGAAGACTCCCGCTTCGCATCCTTCACACCATTCACACGTGCATTTTCAGGAACTCGCCCACCGGCGCGGGGCTTTCAGGGGACCCGGGCGATCAGGTACCGGAACACATTCGGCATCCACACGGTCCCGTCCGTCCGTTGATGCGGATGCAGGGCTTCCGTCAGCTCCTTGTCCACCTGTGCCCGGTCGGTCGCGGCGATCGCCGCGTCGAACAGCCCGGTCGACAGCAGTCCTCGTACGGCGCTGTCGACGTCGGCGTAACCGAAGGGGCACGCGACCCGCCCGGAGCCGTCGGGGCGCAGGCCCGCGCGGTGGGCGACCTCCTCCAGGTCGTCCCGGTGCGCGGGGCGCCAACTGCCCGCGCGGCGCAGCGGATCGGCCAGTTTCGTGGCCACGCGCAGCACCGACGAGGTGGCGCAGCGCTCCGGCGGGCCCCAGCCGGCCAGCACCACGGGCGCCCCCCGCTCGGCGAGCTGCCGCGCCCCGCGCAGCAGGTCGCCGAGGCCCTCCGAGTCGCCCGCGAGACATCCGACAGGCTCGAAAGCCGTCACCAGGGTGTACGCGGGCTCCTCCGTCTCTGCCGCGTCCCGCGGTGAGCCGTCGGTCAACCGGGCGTCGGTACGCGCGCGTGCGCCCCACGGCCCGGACGCCAGCCGCTGCCGGGCCAGGGCGAGCCGTTCGCGGGAGGAGGACTCGACACCGGTGATCGCGGCCCCTCGGGAGGCCGCCATCAGCAGGGCGAGCCCGGAACCGCAGCCGAGGCCCAGCATCCGTGTGCCGGGGCCCACTTCGAGCCGCTCGTAGACGGCCTCGTAGAGCGGTACCAGCATCCGCTCCTGGATCTCCGACCAGTCACGCGCGCGTGCCCACAGGTCCACACGGGGCGTGGATCCCGCGTGAGACAGGTGCTGCCGCACGAGCGTAGGTGTCATCGAAAGCGCCCCAATCCGCAGAGAGTTGCCGCTGTGCCGGTTTCCGTGCCCCCGTGCCGTGCGCTCGCTCTTCCCCCGTATGCCAGGTAACTCCGCGCTCGACCCGGCGTCCAGGGGTCGTCGGGCCCGGCTTGGGACCGGCACGTGCCTGTGGCGAGAATTCACATTCCGGCAACCTGGGCCCTTACCATCGCGCCATGGCAAAAGCACCCGTTCTCACACCGCGGGCGGACGACTTCCCGCGCTGGTACCAGGATCTGATCAGCAAGGCCGAGCTGGCCGACAACGGGCCGGTGCGCGGCACGATGGTGATCCGACCGTACGGGTACGGACTGTGGGAGCGGATGCAGGCGGAGATGGACGCCCGCATCAAGGAGACGGGCACCCAGAACGCGTACTTCCCGCTGCTCATCCCGCAGTCGTACTTCGCCAAGGAGGCCGACCACGTCGAGGGCTTCGCGCCCGAGCTGGCGGTGGTCACGCACGGCGGGGGCAAGGAGCTGGAGGAGCCGGCGGTCGTCCGGCCCACCTCCGAGATGATCGTCAACGACTACTTCTCCAAGTGGGTGCAGAGCTACCGCGATCTGCCGCTGCTGATCAACCAGTGGGCCAACGTGGTGCGTTGGGAGCTGAGGCCCCGGCTGTTCCTGCGGACCACGGAGTTCCTGTGGCAGGAGGGCCACACCGCGCACGCCACCTACGAGGACGCCCGCGACTTCGCCGCGCACATCCATCGCCAGGTGTACGAGGACTTCATGGTGAACCTCCTCGCCATGGACGTCGTACCCGGCCGCAAGACCGTCAGGGAACGGTTCGCCGGGGCTCTCAACACCCTCACGCTCGAAGGCATGATGGGTGACGGCAAGGCGCTCCAGATGGCCACCAGCCATGAGCTGGGCCAGAACTTCGCCAAGGCCTTCAACACGCGGTACCTGTCCAAGGACGGCACGCAGGAACTGGTCTGGCAGACCTCGTGGGGTTCGACGACGCGCATGATCGGCGCCCTGGTGATGGCGCACGGGGACGACAACGGCCTGCGGGTGCCGCCCCGGCTGGCGCAGATCCAGGTCGTCGTCCTCGCGATCAAGGGCGACGAGGCGGTTCTGGCCAAGGTCCGCGAGCTGGGCGACCGGCTGAAGGCGGCGGGCATCCGGGTGCGGGTCGACGACCGTACGGACACGCCCTTCGGGCGGCGCGCGGTCGACTGGGAGCTCAAGGGCGTGCCGGTGCGGATCGAGATCGGGCCGCGCGACCTGGAGAACGGCACCGCGATGCTGGCGCGCCGGATCCCGGGCGGCAAGGAGGCGGTGCCCCTGGAATCCCTGGTGGAGCTGCTGCCGGGGATGCTGGAGGACGACCAGGCGCTGCTGCTCAAGCAGTCCCGGGAGCGACGCGAGTCCCGCACGAGCGAGGTGTCCACGACCGAGGAGGCCGTCGAGGCCGCCGCGACCGGCTGGGCCCGCATCCCCTGGGCCACGCTCGGCGCGGCGGGCGAGGCCGCGCTGGCCGAGCACTCGGTGACCGTACGCTGTCTGGTCGCCGAGGACGGGTCGGTGCCGGACGACGAGGACGCGCCCGGTAACGTCGCGATCGTCGCGCGCGCTTACTGAGACGGGGCAGAAAGGCGCGAGAGCGACCGAAAGGCCTCTTGCGCCGCCGCCCGACACTGCCATCCCGCCGTGCGGAGACGGCCTACGCGCGGGGGCGTACGTCGGACTACGCACCAGCTTGTGGTGAGCTGCGAGGCTTCTCCGCAGATCAGCGCACCCGCCCTCGTCAGGACGCATCAGCGGCAACTGACGGGTACGTGCAAAATATTTGGGATGGCCCGGAATCGGAACACAGGGGCACCCCAGCTCGTTGTGATTACGTGAGCACGACACAGACACCACCTGTTCTCGCCGCAGAGCTGGCGCAGGCGTGGGCCGACATTCAGCGGCACCACCCCGAGCTGCCGGATCTCGCCGCGCCAGAGTCCCTGATCGGAGAGTCGTCGTCCGCGTGCGGACACGAACTCTCCTTCGAGCGGCTGCTTCATGAGGCGGTGCACGGCATCGCCGCCGCCCGCGGAGTGCGCGACACCTCCCGGGCGGGCCGCTACCACAACCGCCGATTCCTGGCCATCGCCGAGGAGCTGGGCCTGGACCACCCCGACGAACCGCACCCCAGCAGCGGATTCTCGCTGGTCACCCTCAATCCGGAGGCCAAGCGCCGCTACCGCCCGACGATCGAGCGCCTCCAGCGCGCCCTGAAGGCGCACACGGCGGCCACATCGGCGGACACGGCCCGGTCCTTCCGGGGGCCGGCGGCCCGGCACGGCTCCTCCGGCGGCGGGGTCCGCGTCAAGGCGGTCTGCGACTGCGGCCGCAATGTCCGCGTGGTCCCCTCGGTGCTGGCCCAGGCCCCGATCGTCTGCGGCGGCTGCGGGAAGCCGTTCCGGATTCCCGAGGTCGTGGGCGCGGCGTAACCCGACCGGTACCGGCAACTCGTGGCTGCCGGTGCGGTCGGCTCGCGCCGGCTGCGCACCCGACGTTCCTCACCTCCGCGCCGGGTGCGCCTCAGCCATGCCCGCCGCCCGGGCCCTCGGTCCGAGGCGAGCCGCGGGGTGTGGCACAATGGCTAGCTGTACTCGACAGCCGCACAGGACCCCTCTCTCCTCCGGCTGACGCGTCCGTCGGGCACTCGGGTACCGCAACCCCACGCGGCCATCTCGCCGTGCCCAACCACGTCAAATCCAGGAGAACCCACTCCCGTGGCAGTCAAGATCAAGCTGAAGCGTCTGGGCAAGATCCGTTCGCCTCACTACCGCATCGTCGTCGCCGACTCCCGTACCCGTCGTGACGGTCGTGCGATCGAGGAGATCGGCCTGTACCACCCGGTGCAGAACCCGTCGCGCATCGAGGTCGACGCCGAGCGTGTCGCGTACTGGCTCTCCGTCGGCGCTCAGCCGACCGAGCCCGTCCTCGCCATCCTCAAGAAGACCGGCGACTGGCAGAAGTTCAAGGGCGAGCCCGCCCCGGCGCCGCTGCTCCAGCCGGCCGAGAAGGCCACGCGCCCCTCGTTCGAGGCTCTGAGCGGTGACGACGAGGGCAAGGGTGAGGCCATCACCCAGAAGAAGAAGGCCGACAAGAAGGACGAGGCTGCGGCTGAGTCCGAGTCGACCGAGGCCTGAGCATGCTCGAGGAGGCTCTCGAGCACCTCGTGAAGGGCATCGTCGACAACCCTGACGATGTGCAGGTCGCATCCCGCGACCTGCGCCGTGGACGCGTGCTCGAGGTCCGGGTCCACCCCGACGACCTCGGCAAGGTGATCGGCCGCAACGGCCGCACCGCACGCGCTCTGCGCACCGTCGTGGGCGCCATCGGCGGCCGTGGTGTCCGTGTCGACCTCGTCGACGTGGACCACGTCCGCTGACGCCGAACGCAGCACCGGCTCGGGCCGGGGAGGGCCACAGCGCCGTCCCCGGCCCGCAGTCGTACGTACGACAGGAGATCTTCGAAAAGTGCAGCTCGTAGTCGCCCGGATCGGCCGCGCCCACGGCATCAAGGGCGAGGTCACCGTCGAGGTACGTACCGACGAGCCGGAACTCCGGCTCGCCCCCGGCGCCGTACTGGCCACCGATCCCGCATCCGCGGGCCCGCTCACCATCGAGACCGGCCGGGTGCACAGCGGCCGGCTGCTGCTGCGCTTCGAGGGCGTGCGCGACCGCACCGGAGCCGAGGCCCTGCGCAACATCCTCCTCATCGCCGACGTCGACCCCGACGAACTGCCCGAGGAGGAGGACGAGTACTACGACCACCAGCTGATGGACCTCGACGTGGTCACCAAGGACGGCGAGGAGGTCGGCCGGATCACCGAGATCTCGCATCTGCCCTCGCAGGACCTGTTCATCGTCGAGCGGCCCGACGGCAGCGAGGTGATGATCCCGTTCGTCCAGGAGATCGTCACCGAGATCGACCTCGCCGAGCAGAAGGCGGTCATCGACCCGCCGCCCGGCCTCATCGACGACCAGGCGGAGATCGCCTCCTCGCGGGACGAGTCCTGATGCGCCTCGACGTCGTCACGATCTTCCCCGAGTACCTGGAGCCCCTGAACGTCTCCCTGGTCGGCAAGGCACGCGCGCGTGGACAGCTCAACGTCCAGGTGCACGACCTGCGCGGCTGGACCTACGACCGCCACAACACGGTCGACGACACGCCCTACGGCGGCGGCCCCGGCATGGTCATGAAGACCGACCCCTGGGGCGACGCGCTGGACTCCGTCCTCGCGGACGGCTACGAGAGCGGCTCCCACGCGCCCACGCTGATCGTCCCCACGCCGAGCGGCCGGCCCTTCACCCAGGAACTCGCGGTGGAGCTCTCCGCGCGTCCGTGGCTGATCTTCACCCCGGCCCGCTACGAGGGCATCGACCGACGGGTCATCGACGAGTACGCGACCCGGATGCCGGTCCACGAGGTGTCCATCGGCGACTACGTCCTGGCCGGCGGGGAAGCGGCCGTCCTGGTGATGACGGAGGCCGTGGCCCGGCTGCTGCCCGGGGTCCTCGGCAACGCCGAGTCCCACCGCGACGACTCCTTCGCGCCCGGCGCCATGGCGAGCCTCCTGGAGGGACCCGTCTACACCAAGCCGCCCGAGTGGCGCGGCCGCGGCATCCCGGACGTACTGCTCAGCGGGCACCACGGGAAGATCGCCCGCTGGCGGCGCGACGAGGCCCTGAAGCGGACGACCGCCCATCGGCCCGACCTGATCGAGCGCTGCGACCCCAAGGCCTTCGACAAGAAGGACCGCGAAATGCTCTCCATCCTCGGCTGGGCACCGGATCCCGAGGGCGAGCGATACGGCCGATTTTGGCGCAGGCCCGGGGCCGTGGAAGAATAGGCCGCTGTTGTGCGCCGTCCGGCGTGCGCCCCTGCCACAGGGGGACACGACGCCCGCCCCGACGCGAACAGCATCCTCCTGGAAACTACTCCCGCCTATGACCTGTGGCATGGGTGAAGAAAGCAGACGACATGTCTCACCTGCTCGACTCTGTCGACTCCGCGTCGCTGCGCAGCGACGTCCCGGCCTTCCGCCCGGGTGACACCGTCAACGTCCACGTCCGCGTCATCGAGGGCAACCGCTCCCGTGTGCAGCAGTTCAAGGGCGTAGTCATCCGCCGCCAGGGCGCCGGTGTCCGTGAGACCTTCACGGTCCGCAAGGTCTCCTTCTCCGTCGGCGTCGAGCGCACCTTCCCGGTGCACACCCCGATCGTGGAGAAGATCGAGCTCGTCACCCGTGGTGACGTGCGGCGCGCCAAGCTGTACTACCTCCGTGAGCTGCGCGGCAAGGCCGCGAAGATCAAGGAGAAGCGCGACAACTGAGCGCTTTCCGGACGTCACAGCGAGGCCGGATAGCATCTGGCCCCGATGGACACCGAAGCACAGCCGACGGAGCGCGACCGCTCCTCCGCACCCGCACCGAGCGGCACGGAGGGCCGGTCGCGCTTCGCGTTGGTGGCGCGGATCTCCGAGTGGCTGCCCGGCGGCCGGATCACCCTGACCCTGCTGATCTGCCTGCTCTTCCTGCTGCTGCTCAGCACGTTCGTGCTCCAGCCCTTCCAGATCCCCAGCGGATCCATGGAACGCGGATTGAGGATCGGGGACCGCGTTGTCGTAAATAAGTTGGCGTACCGTTTCGGTGCCCAGCCGCAGCGTGGCGATGTCGTGGTGTTCGACGGAACCGGGTACTTCGGGGACGCGGACTACATCAAGCGCGTGGTCGGGGTGGGGGAGGACCGGGTGGTCTGCTGCGACAAGGAGGGGAGGATCCAGGTGAACGGCCGGTCGGTCGACGAGTCGGAGTTCCTGTACCCCGGGGACGGCCCCTCCGGCGTGTCCTTCGACGTCGTCGTGCCCGCGGACAGCCTCTTCGTCCTCGGCGACCACCGCAGCGGCTCCAGCGACTCCCGCGACCACCTCGGCTCCCCGGGCGGCGGGATGATCCCCGTCGAGGACGTGATCGGCCGCGCCGACTGGATCGTCTGGCCCACCGCCCACTGGACCCGTCTGGAGCGCCCCGACGCGTACGCGCGCGTGCCCGGCCCGGCCGGTGGCCATGGGTAACCGCGGCAAGCCGCGCGGGGCACCGAGCAGCGCCGCCGAAGACCTCCTGCCCACCGGCTCCCGGCGCGCCTCCGCCTCCGGGGGCGGCCGGACGCGCGCGGAGCGGCGCAAGCTGCAGCGCAAGGTCAAGCGACGGCGCCGGCGCAGCGCGATCAAGGAGATACCGCTCCTCATCGGTGTCGCGGTGCTCATAGCGCTCGTCCTGAAGACCTTTCTCGTCCAGGCCTTCGTGATCCCGTCCGGGTCGATGGAGCAGACGATCCAGATCGGCGACCGGGTCCTGGTCGACAAGCTCACCCCGTGGTTCGGCTCCAAGCCGCAGCGCGGGGACGTCGTCGTGTTCAAGGACCCCGGCGGCTGGCTCCAGGACGAGCAGCCCACGGCCAAGAAGGAGGACCCCGTCGTCGTCAAGCAGATCAAGGAAGGGCTCACCTTCATCGGTCTGCTGCCGTCCGAGAACGAGAAGGACCTGATCAAGCGGGTCGTCGGCGTCGGCGGGGACCGGGTCACGTGCTGCGACGCGCAAGGGCGGGTCACCGTCAACGGCGTCCCCCTGGAGGAGGACTACCTCTTTCCCGGGAACGTCCCCTCCCTGACCGAGTTCGACGTCACCGTCCCGCAGGGGCGGCTGTGGGTGATGGGTGACCATCGCGCCGACTCCGCCGACTCCCGCTCGCACCAGGACCAGAACGGCGGCACGGTCTCCGAGGACGAGGTGGTCGGCCGTGCCGTGGTCATCGCCTGGCCCTTCGGTCACTGGGGCACCCTGGACGAACCGAAAACGTACGCGTCGGTCTCCGACTCGGCCACCGGGTCGACCGCGGCTCCCCGGCTGTCGCATAGGGTTGCCTCCGACGATCCGAACGAACCGATCCGACTCCCGAGCCCTGCGGAACTCCCGCTCGTTATGGGAGTGGTGGGCCTGCACCGCCTTTGGGGCAGGCAGCGGCACAGAGTAAGGAGTTGGCGTGGGGGATGTGGCGGTAGGCGCACGATCCGGGCACGACGGCGAGGACCGCGGACGCCCCGCGGAGGCGACCGGACCGGGCGCGGACGGCGCCGTGACCTCCGGACATGACCCCGGCAGGGCCGACGCGGGCACCGCGGCCGGCGAGCAGGCCCGCACGGACGGCCAGGGGCCGGGCGAGCCCGCCCCCAAGGCGAACAAGGCGCGCTCCTTCTGGAAGGAGCTGCCCATCCTGATCGGTATCGCGCTGGTGCTGGCGCTGCTGATCAAGACGTTCCTGGTGCAGGCCTTCTCCATCCCCTCCGACTCGATGCAGAACACCCTCCAGCAGGGCGACCGGGTGCTGGTCGACAAGCTCACCCCCTGGTTCGGTTCGGAGCCCGATCGCGGCGAGGTCGTCGTCTTCCACGACCCCGACAACTGGCTGGCCGGCGAGCCCACGCCCGAACCGAACGTCCTGCAGACCTTCCTCAGCTGGATCGGCCTGATGCCCTCCTCCGAGGAGAAGGACCTGATCAAGCGGGTCGTCGGGGTCGGCGGTGACACCGTCGAGTGCAAGGGCACCGGCCCGCTGAAGATCAACGGCAAGGCGCTGAACGAGTCGTCGTACGTCTACCCGGGCAACACCCCGTGCACCGACGACAGCGACGGCGGCCAGTTCAAGGTGAAGATCCCCGAGGGCTACCTCTGGGTCATGGGCGACCACCGGCAGAACTCCCGGGACTCGCGCTACAACCAGGCGGACGCCAACAAGGGCATGGTGCCGGTCGACAAGGTCGTCGGGCGTGCCGTCGTGGTGGCCTGGCCGATCAACCGCTGGGACAACCTGCCGGTTCCGGACACCTTCGACCAGAACCTCAGCGCGCGCACGGCGGCCGTCGCTCCTTCGGGCCTCGCCCTCGTCGGTGCCGTACCGCTCGTTCTGTGGCGTCGTCAGCGGGCCCGCAACGGCTCCGAGTGATCCAGACCATGGGCTGACCCCGGGGTGTACCCCCGGGTAGGGTGCGGACCCATGGGTGAGACCACTACGCGTACGGCCCCGCCGAGCGGCGGAGGCAAGGGCCCGGCGGGCAGCCGGACCGGACAGCGGTTGTCCGGTCTCGCGGTCGCGCTGGGCCTGGTGCTGTTCCTGGGCGGCTTCGCCTGGGCGGCGGTGGTCTACCGGCCGTACACCGTGCCCACCACCTCCATGGCGCCGACCATCGATGCCGGGGACCGGGTGCTGGCCGAGCGGGTCGACGGGGACGCGATACGTCGCGGGGACGTCGTCGTCTTCAACGACGAGGCGTGGGCGAACGCGCCGGTGCTCAAGCGGGTGGTGGCCATCGGCGGCGACACCGTCGCCTGCTGCACGGACGGCAAGCTGACGGTCGACGGCAAGAAGATCGACGAGCCGTATCTGGCCGACGGCAGCCTGGCCGGGAGCACCGACTTCCCGACCGTGACCGTCCCCGAGGGGCGGCTGTTCCTGCTCGGTGACGAGCGGCACGGCTCGCTGGACTCCACCGCCCATCTGACCGATGCCGCGAGCGGCACGGTGGCGACCGGCGCGGTGACCGCCCGGGTCGACGCCGTCGTCTGGCCGATGGACGGCATGCTGGAGCGGCCCTCCGGCTTCGAGGAACTGGGCGCGATCTCCTCGCCGGGGCCGCTGCGCACCATGGGCGTCCTGATCCTGGTGGGCGCGCTGCTGGTGCTCGGCGGTGCGGCGTACGGGCCCGTGGCGAAGTGGCTGGGGCGCTCCCGTACCGGGACGGAGCCCGCGGGTGCCCGCTGAGGACGTGTACGCGGGCGGGATGCGCAAGGTCGCCCGGGTGGTCCTGCTGGACCCCGAGGACCGGATCCTGCTGCTGCACGGGCACGAGCCGGACGACGTGAGTGACGACTGGTGGTTCACGCCCGGCGGGGGCGTCGAGGGCGACGAGACCCGGGAACAGGCCGCGCTGCGGGAACTCGCCGAGGAGACCGGCATCACCGAGGTCGAGCTCGGCCCGGTGCTGTGGCGGCGGACGTGCTCGTTCCCCTTCGCCGGGCGCCGCTGGGACCAGGACGAGTGGTACTACCTGGCCCGTACGGCGGACGCTCGGGACGTGGTTCCGGGGGCCTGGGGCCTCACCGAGCTGGAGCGGCGCAGTGTCGCCGGAGCACGCTGGTGGACCTGTCAGGAACTGAGCCAGGCACATGAGACGGTGTATCCGACCAGACTCGCCGAGCTGCTGCGCAGGCTGCTCGACGAAGGTCCCCCGGCCGGGCCCGTGACCCTGGACACCGAAATCGTCTAGGGGCTCGCGGGACTGGCGCACAATGGGGGGATCGCACGGCTGAAGGGGAACATGCCATGAGCGCCGAGGACCTCGAGAAGTACGAGACCGAGATGGAGCTCAAGCTCTACCGGGAGTACCGCGATGTCGTCGGTCTGTTCAAATACGTGATCGAGACCGAGCGGCGCTTCTATCTGACCAACGACTACGAGATGCAGGTGCACTCGGTCCAGGGAGAGGTGTTCTTCGAGGTGTCCATGGCGGACGCCTGGGTCTGGGACATGTACCGGCCGGCCCGCTTCGTGAAGCAGGTGCGTGTGCTCACGTTCAAGGACGTGAACATCGAGGAGCTGAACAAGAGCGACCTGGAGCTCCCGGGCGGGTGACGGAGTTGTCCACAGTCAGTGACTTGTCCACCAAGATCCTTTTCTTGGGGGCGGATACGTGATCGTCGGTGCCGGAGGTGGTGCCGACATGAACGCACGCAGTGCACTCGGAAAGTACGGAGAAGGGCTGGCCGCCAGGAGGCTGGCCGAGGCCGGGATGACGGTCCTGGAGCGCAACTGGCGCTGCGGCCGGACCGGCGAGATCGACATCGTGGCGCGGGACGGGGACGCGCTGGTCGTCTGTGAGGTCAAGACCCGCAGGGGCGACTGCTTCGAACACCCGATGGCCGCGGTCACGCCCGAGAAGGCGGACCGCCTGCGACACCTGGCCGAACGCTGGATCCAGTCCCACGGCGGAGCACCACCCGGCGGCGTCCGCATCGACGTCGTCGGCGTCCTCCTCCCCCAGCGGGGCGCCCCCGTGGTCGACCATGTGCGGGGGGTGGCGTGATGGGGTTCGCCCGCACCTGCTCGGTGGCCCTGGTCGGAGTCGAGGGCGTGGTGGTGGAGGTCCAGGCCGACCTCGAACCGGGCGTCGCCGCCTTCACCCTGGTCGGCCTGCCGGACAAGAGCCTGACGGAGAGCCGGGACCGGGTCCGGGCGGCGGTGGTGAACTCCGGGACCCCGTGGCCGCAGAAGAAGCTGACGGTGGGGCTCAGCCCGGCGTCGGTACCCAAGGCCGGCAGCGGCTTCGACCTGGCGATCGCCAGCGCGGTCCTGGGCGCGGCGGAGCGCATCGATCCGCGGGTCCTCGCCGACATCGTGATGATCGGGGAGCTGGGCCTGGACGGCCGGGTGCGGCCCGTCCGGGGCATCCTGCCCGCGGTGCTCGCCGCCGCCCACGCCGGGTACGAACAGGTGGTCGTACCGGAGAGCGCCGCCGCCGAGGCCTCCCTGGTGCCGGGCGTCTCCGTGCTGGGGGTGCGCAGTCTGCGCCAGCTGATCGCGGTACTGGCCGACGAACCCGTGCCCGAGGAGGAACCGCACGAACCCGGGCGCCCCGATCCGCTGCTCGCCGGACTGCGGGTGCCCGGCACGGGCGCGGCCACGGGCATGCACAGCGCCGGAGCGGCACAGCAGGACAGCGCCCACGACCTCGCCGACGTCGTGGGCCAGCTCTCGGCGCGTACGGCCGTGGAGGTCGCCGCGGCCGGCGGACACCATCTGTTCCTGGAGGGGCCGCCCGGTGCCGGCAAGACCATGCTCGCCGAGCGGCTGCCCGCGATCCTGCCCCCGCTGGCCAGGCAGGAGTCCCTGGAGGTCACGGCGGTGCACTCGGTGGCGGGACTGCTGCCCGCGGGCAAGCCGCTGATCGACGTCCCGCCCTACTGCGCCCCGCATCACTCCGCGACGATGCAGGCCCTGGTCGGCGGCGGTCCCGGCATCGCCCGGCCGGGCGCGGTGTCGCTGTCCCATCGGGGCGTGCTGTTCCTGGACGAGACGCCCGAGTTCAGCAGCCAAGCGCTCGATGCCCTCCGCCAGCCCCTGGAGGCCGGGCACGTGGTGATCGCGCGCAGCGCGGGTGTCGTCCGGTTCCCGGCGAAGTTCCTGATGGTGCTGGCGGCCAACCCCTGCCCCTGCGGCCGGTTCTCCCAGAACGACGACTTCTGCGAATGCCCGCCCGCCGTCGTCCGCCGCTACCAGGCCCGGCTCTCCGGGCCGCTGCTCGACCGGGTCGACCTGCGGGTCGAGGTGGACCGGATCACGCGGGCGGAGCTGACCGAGCGCGGTGCCAGGGGCGAGTCCACGGCGGCGGTGGCCGCCCGGGTCCGGCAGGCCAGGGAGCGGGCGTCGGCCCGGCTGGCGGGTACGCCGTGGCGGACGAACAGCGAGGTACCGGGCCGCGAGCTGCGCAGCCGCTGGCACGCCGCGTCCGGCGCGATGGAGGAGGCCGAGCGCAGCCTGGAACGGGGTGCCCTGACCGCACGCGGCCTCGACCGGGTCCTCCGGGTCGCCTGGACCGTCGCCGACCTCGTCGGCCACGACCGGCCCGACGCGACGGACGTCGCCCTGGCGCTGCAACTGCGGACCGGGGTCCCCCGAGGGGTGCCGATGGCCATCGGGGCGTTGACGTGAGCCGCGCCGACGATCCGGACGAGGAGCTGCACGACCGGGTGTTCCTCGCCAGGGTTCTCGAGCCCGGCTACGAGACGGCGGGGCGGTGGCTGCGGGAACGGGGGACGCGGGAGGTCGCACGGTGGTTGCGGGAGAAGGGGGCCAGGCCCGAGGGGGTGAGTGAGCGGCGCTGGGCCGGGCTGTTGGCGCGGGCCGAGCGGGCCGATCCCGAGCGGGACCTCGCGGTGGCCCGGGCCGCGGGGGTCCGGTTCGTCCGCCCGGGGGCCACCGAGTGGCCGGGGCAGCTCGACGATCTCGGGGACGCGCGGCCGGTGGGGCTGTGGGTGCGGGGCGTGGCCAGTCTGCGGATGTGGGCGCTGCGGTCCGTGGCCGTGGTGGGAGCGCGGGCGTGCACCGAGTACGGCTCCCATATGGCGGCCGTCCTCGGCGGGGAGCTCGCCGAGCGGGGGTGGGTGGTGGTCTCCGGAGGTGCCTACGGCATCGACGGCGCCGCCCACCGCGGGGCCCTCGCCGCGGGCGGGGCCACCGTGGCCGTGCTCGCCTGCGGGGTGGACCGGCCCTATCCGCGGGGGCACACCCAGTTGATCAACCGGATCGCGGAACAGGGCCTCGTCATCGGTGAGTTGCCGCCCGGGGACCACCCGACGCCCAGCAGATTCATCGTGCGCAACCGGGTGATCGCCGCGCTCACCAGGGGCACCGTCGTGGTCGAGGCCGCGCATCGGAGCGGGTCGCTGGCCACGGCGCGGGCGGCACAGCGGTTGGGGCGCCACACGATAGGGGTACCGGGGCCGGCGACCAGCGGGCTCTCCGCGGGGGTGCACGAACTGCTGCGGGGAGACGCCGTCCTCGTCACCGACGCCGCGGAAGTCGTCGAACTCGTCGGGGACATGGGCGAGCTCGCTCCGGACCGGCGCGGGCCCGTCCTGCCGCGGGATCTGCTGGCGCCGGGCGCCCGCCGGGTGCTGAACGCGCTGCCCGGGAGCCGCCCGGCCCTGCCCGACGAGATCGCCCGCGGGGCGGGGACCACGGACGACGACGCCATCGCCCGGCTGTACGAACTGCGAGCACTTGGTTACGTCGAACGACACGGCGACGGCTGGAAGTTGACACGCCAGTCGATGATCTCGGTCCGCGGAGATCGAAGTCGGTGCTGACCGAGCGTGTTCGGCCGTCCGGGGGAACCGTGACGCCCTTGCGGATTCCCGGAGTTGATGCGCCGGGGTGATCACGCAGAGCGACCGCCATGCCCCGGGGGGACGCCCAGCGGAACGTATCTGCGCACGCTCCGAGCCCTGGCCTTCGCACACCGCGACTGTCCAGTCACGCTACGCTCACGTGGATTCCGGTGCAGACCGGCAACGCGGCATCAGACCCGTACCAGACCGACAGCTCACCCAAGCACCCGCACTTCACGGCAGAACGGCACAAGGCGACGAATGCCCCAGCACACCTCCGGGGCCGACCGGGCGGCGCTCCCCCCAGCCGCCCGGGACGGTGGCAGCGTGCGGCCCCCCGCTCCCTCGACGCTCGACGAGCTGTGGCGGTCGTACAAGGCGACGGGGGACGAGCGGCTGCGCGAGCAGCTGATCCTGCACTACTCGCCGCTCGTGAAGTACGTGGCGGGGCGGGTGAGCGTCGGACTGCCGCCCAATGTGGAGCAGGCCGATTTCGTGTCCTCGGGGGTGTTCGGGCTGATCGACGCGATCGAGAAGTTCGACATCGAGCGGGAGATCAAGTTCGAGACGTACGCGATCACCCGGATCCGGGGCGCGATGATCGACGAGCTGCGGGCGCTCGACTGGATCCCGCGGTCGGTCCGGCAGAAGGCGCGCAACGTGGAGCGGGCCTACACGACCCTGGAGGCGCGGCTTCGGCGCACGCCGTCGGAGGGGGAGGTGGCCGCCGAGATGGGCATCGGCGTCGACGAACTGCACGCCGTGTTCAGCCAGTTGTCGCTGGCCAACGTGGTGGCCCTGGAGGAGCTGCTGCATGTGGGCGGCGACAGCGGGGACGGGCTCAGCGTCATGGACACGCTGGAGGACACCGCCGCGGACAACCCCGTGGAGGTGGCCGAGGACCGGGAGCTGCGCCGGTTCCTGGCACGGGCGATCAACACGCTGCCCGAGCGGGAGAAGACCGTCGTGACGCTCTACTACTACGAAGGGCTCACGCTCGCCGAGATCGGCAACGTGCTCGGGGTGACCGAGAGCCGGGTGAGCCAGATCCACACCAAGTCGGTGCTCCAGCTGCGGGCGAAGCTGGCGAGTTTCGGTCGGTGAGCCCGAGCGGGCGGCCGGGAGTCACTCCCGTCGTGGGCGGCGCGTCCGTAGAGTGGTTGACGTGCCAAGGATTCGAGCGGCCTCCGTGGCCGAGCACCGGTCGATGCAGCGAGCCGCCCTGCTGGACGCGGCTCGTTCCCTGCTGTCCGAGGGCGGGACGGAAGCGCTGACGTTTCCGGCTCTCGCCGAGCGGACGGGGCTTGCGCGGTCGTCCGTGTACGAGTACTTCCGGTCACGGGCCGCCGTGGTCGAGGAGCTGTGCGAGGTCGACTTCCCCCTGTGGGCCGCGGAGGTCGCCGCGGCGATGGACGGGGCGGCGTCGGCCGAGGGCAAGGTCGAGGCGTATGTGCGGGCGCAGCTGGCCCTGGTGGGTGACCGGCGGCACCGGGCCGTGGTCGCCATCTCCGCGAGCGAGCTGGACGCGGGGGCCCGGGAGAAGATCCGGGCCGCGCACGGCAGCCTGGTCGCGATGATCGTCGAGGCGCTGCGGGACATGGGGCATGCGGAGCCCCGGCTCGCGGCGATGCTGTTGCAGGGCGTGGTGGACGCGGCCGTGCGGCGGATCGAGCTGGGGGCGGCGGAGGAGCCGTCGACGATCACGGACGCGGCGGTGTCGATGGCGTTGCGCGGGGTGCGGGGCTGAGGTCTGCGCCCTTCGGGCTGAGGCCTGCGTCCTTCTGTACCGGACGGCCGCCGAGGGCCGCGCCGGCTGGGGCAGCGGCACGTCCAGTACCGGCAGGAGCCGGGACGGGCCCCTGCTCAGGAAGCCGAGCGGGTTCAGGTAGGTGTCCCCTCTGCGCAGGCCCCAGTGGAGGCAGGTCCCCGGGCAGTGGGGCGTGGGGCCGGTCACCGTCCCCACCACCTCGCCCGCCGTCACCTCGGCTCCCCTCTTCACCTCCGGCGTGATCGGCTCGTACGTGGTGCGCAGGGGCGGGGTGCCCGTGTTCGTCAGTTCGATCGAGATCACGCCTCGGCCCGCCACCCGGCCCACGAAGCTCACCCGGCCCGGGGCCACCGCCCGTACGGGAGTACCGGAGGGGGCCGCAAGATCCACTCCTCGATGGCCGCGGGCGTACGGGGCCGGGGGCGGTTCCCAGCCGCGCAGGACCGTGGGACGGGGGACCGGCCAGCTCCGGGCCGCGGCCGCAACCGGGGTGGCCGTGGCCGCGGGGGACAGGGGCACCCCAGGTCCCGCGCCGGGCGGCGCCAGAACCGCCAGCGCCAGCACCGCCGTACTCGCCCATCGTTTCGCTCGCATGCCCACAGGGTCCCGCCACCCCGTCGATCATGGCGGGATCTGTGGACCACCCCGCGCTTGTGGACAGCGGCGTCACCCGGCGCCTTCTCGGTCCCGTACACTTCTTCTGGCGATCCGGGTCACCGGGTCGACTTCGCACGCCCCGACATCGGGTCGACATAACGACCCGTGTCAGCGCTCCTCGGTCCTTCGTGGCACGGCGCATGTGGGCGTCAGGCGCGGGAGCCGTCCGGCACCCGCGGCACAACCGAGAAATTCAAGGAGATACGGCCATGGCCGTCGTCACGATGCGGGAGCTGCTGGAAAGCGGCGTCCACTTCGGTCACCAGACCCGTCGCTGGAACCCGAAGATGAAGCGCTTCATCTTCACCGAGCGCAACGGCATCTACATCATCGACCTGCTCCAGTCGCTGTCGTACATCGACCGCGCCTACGAGTTCGTCAAGGAGACCGTCGCCCACGGCGGCACGGTCATGTTCGTCGGCACGAAGAAGCAGGCGCAGGAGGCCATCGCCGAGCAGGCCACCCGCGTCGGCATGCCCTACGTCAACCAGCGCTGGCTGGGCGGCATGCTCACCAACTTCTCGACCGTCTACAAGCGTCTGCAGCGCCTCAAGGAGCTCGAGCAGATCGACTTCGAGGACGTCGCCGCTTCGGGTCTGACCAAGAAGGAGCTCCTGGTCCTCTCGCGTGAGAAGGCCAAGCTGGAGAAGACCCTCGGTGGTATCCGCGAGATGTCCAAGGTGCCCAGCGCCGTCTGGATCGTGGACACCAAGAAGGAGCACATCGCGGTCGGTGAGGCCCGGAAGCTCAACATCCCGGTCGTCGCCATCCTCGACACCAACTGCGACCCCGACGAGGTCGACTACAAGATCCCGGGCAACGACGACGCGATCCGCTCCGTCACCCTGCTCACCCGCGTGATCGCCGACGCCGTCGCCGAGGGCCTCATCGCCCGTTCCGGCGTGGCGACGGAGGGCAAGGGCGAGAAGGCCGCCGGCGAGCCGCTCGCCGAGTGGGAGCGCGACCTGCTCGAGGGCGAGAAGAAGGCTGAGGACGCTCCGGCCGCCGCCGAGGCCCCGGCCGAGGCTCCCGCCGAGACCCCGGCCGAGGCTCCCGCCGACGCCGAGGCTCCCGCCGCCGAGGCTCCGGTCGAGGCCGCTGCCGAGGCCCCGGCCGCCGAGGCCGAGCAGGCCTGACCCGTCAGCGTCAGAGGTGACGGCGGGGGCGGTGCTGCAGCCAATAGCGCCTCCGGCGCGGGCAACTCCGCCCCCGCCGTTCACCCCTAGGTCAGCGGTGGGTCGTCGGTCCGCGTCTACATGTGGAGCGCGGACCCCCGCAGATCTTCGACCTTCCAGACTTCGAGAAAGATTTCGAGACTCATGGCGAACTACACCGCCGCCGACGTCAAGAAGCTCCGTGAGCTCACGGGCGCCGGCATGATGGACTGCAAGAAGGCGCTGGACGAGGCCGAGGGCAACGTCGACAAGGCCGTCGAGGCGCTCCGCATCAAGGGCCAGAAGGGCGTCGCCAAGCGCGAGGGCCGTTCCGCCGAGAACGGCGCCGTGGTCTCCCTCATCGCCGACGACAACACCTCCGGTGTCCTGGTCGAGCTGAAGTGCGAGACGGACTTCGTCGCCAAGGGCGAGAAGTTCCAGGCCG
Organism: Streptomyces sp. NPDC002779; assembly: GCF_042888685.1. NCBI lineage: Bacteria > Bacillati > Actinomycetota > Actinomycetes > Kitasatosporales > Streptomycetaceae > Streptomyces > Streptomyces sp. NPDC002779. Next base: position 95,848 of record NZ_JBIAQC010000001.1, on the reverse strand, counting down.
TCGCCAACCAGCTCGCGCAGCACGTGGCCGCCACCTCCCCGGCGGACATCGAGGCCCTGCTCGCCTCCGAGATCGAGGCCGGCAAGACCGTCCAGGCCTTCGTGGACGAGGCCAACGCCAACCTCGGCGAGAAGATCGTCCTCGACCGCTTCGCGCAGTACGCCGACGGTTTCGTCTACGCCTACATGCACCGCACCATGCCCGACCTGCCGCCGCAGATCGGTGTCCTGGTCGAGCTGGACAAGGCCGACGCCGAGCTGGCCAAGGGTGTCGCCCAGCACATCGCCGCCTTCGCGCCGAAGTACCTCTCCAAGGAGGACGTGCCGGCCGACGTCGTCGAGACCGAGCGCCGCGTCGCCGAGGAGACCACCCGCGCCGAGGGCAAGCCCGAGGCCGCCCTGCAGAAGATCGTCGAGGGTCGCCTCAACGGCTTCTTCAAGGACGCCACGCTGCTCGGCCAGCCGTACGCGCTCGACAACAAGAAGTCCGTCCAGAAGGTTCTGGACGAGGCCGGTGTCACCCTGAAGCGCTTCACGCGCATCAAGGTCGGCATCTGAGTCCGTACCGCGATCGACGCTCGACCCGGATAGGGTCGACAGCAGTCGTCCGCGTACGCCGTCACCTCGGTGGCGGACGACAGCAGATCTGACGAGGAGGCCATTGCCGCGTATGGGATACGAACCCATCCCCACCGGCAGTGGCCTTCTTCGTATGTGCGACCCGTGGAAAGAAGTGAGAGTCCGATGACCACCAAGGCCCAGAAGAGCGACGACGGCAAAGTACGCGGCCGGTATCTGCTGAAGCTGTCCGGAGAGGCCTTCTCCGGCGGTGGGGGCCTCGGCGTGGACCCGAACGTGGTGCACAAGATCGCCCGCGAGATCGCCGCCGTCGTACGCGACGGCGCGGAGATCGCGGTCGTCATCGGCGGCGGCAACTTCTTCCGCGGCGCCGAACTGCAGCAGCGCGGCATGGACCGCGCCCGCTCCGACTACATGGGCATGCTCGGCACCGTGATGAACTGCCTCGCCCTCCAGGACTTCCTGGAGAAGGAGGGCATCGACAGCCGGGTCCAGACCGCCATCACCATGGGCCAGGTCGCCGAGCCGTACATCCCGCTGCGCGCCGTGCGCCACCTGGAGAAGGGCCGTGTGGTCATCTTCGGCGCCGGTATGGGCATGCCGTACTTCTCCACCGACACGACCGCCGCCCAGCGCGCCCTGGAGATCGACGCCGAGGCGCTGCTGATGGGCAAGAACGGCGTGGACGGCGTCTACGACTCCGACCCGAAGACCAACCCGGACGCGGTCAAGTTCGACTCCCTCGGCTACGGCGAGGTCATCACCCGGGACCTCAAGGTCGCCGACGCCACCGCCGTCACGCTCTGCCGCGACAACAAGCTTCCGATCCTGGTGTTCGAGCTTCTGGCGGAGGGCAATATCGCCCGTGCCGTCAAGGGTGAGAAGATCGGCACGCTTGTGGGTGACCAGGACAGCCGCCACTGACGGGCAACACCTACGGACCCTGACCGGGGGATGGACAATGTCCTGCCGGTCGGGAACCGTGCAGGAAGAAGACGCGACGCAGCCGGCCGCCGCCTCCCGCAAGGAACCGCAGCCGGGCCTACTCAAGACACGCAGGAGCAAGTGGTGATCGAAGAGACCCTCCTCGAGGCCGAGGAGAAGATGGAGAAGGCCGTCGTGGTCGCCAAGGAGGACTTCGCCGCGATCCGCACCGGCCGTGCGCACCCGGCGATGTTCAACAAGATCGTGGCCGACTACTACGGCGCGCCGACGCCGATCAACCAGCTGGCTTCGTTCTCCGTGCCGGAGCCGCGCATGGCGGTCGTGACCCCGTTCGACAAGACCGCCCTGCGCAACATCGAGCAGGCGATCCGCGACTCCGACCTGGGCGTCAACCCGAGCAACGACGGCAACATCATCCGTGTGGTGTTCCCCGAGCTCACCGAGGAGCGCCGCCGCGACTACATCAAGGTCGCCCGGAGCAAGGCCGAGGACAGCAAGGTCTCCATCCGCTCGGTGCGCCGCAAGGCCAAGGACGCCATCGACAAGCTCGTCAAGGACGGCGACGTCGGTGAGGACGAGGGCCGCCGTGCGGAGAAGGAGCTCGACGACACCACCCACAAGTACGTCGCCCAGGTGGACGAGCTCCTGAAGCACAAGGAAGCTGAGCTGCTCGAGGTCTGATGAACGACTCTTCCTGGGGAGCGCCGCCACAAGCCGGGTACTGGGGGCCGTCCGACCAGGGGCCTGTCCAGGGGGCTGCCCCGGCGGGTCCCACGTACGATGCGCCTGAGGCGCAGCAGACTCGCCCCATGCCCATCGTGCCCGACGTACCCGCGTATGGCGGAGACCAGGATGACGATCGGGGGGCCGCTCGGCTGGGTGGCCCCCTGTTCCGCGACGAGACGCCGCGGGCGCAGCCCCACGGCAACGCGCCGCAGAATCCGGAGCCCATGCACGACGCCCCGCAGCCGGCGCCCCGACCGCAGAAGAAGAGCGCCGGGCGCGATCTGGGTGCGGCGATAGGGGTCGGCATCGGGCTCGGCGCGGTGATCGTCGCCTCGCTGTTCGTCTACAAGGCCGCGTTCGTCGGGGTCGTCGCCGTCGCCGTCGTGGTGGGTCTGTGGGAGCTGACCAAGCGGCTGGAGGAGCGCAAGGGCATCAAGGCGCCGCTCGTCCCGCTCGCGGTCGGCGGTGCGGCGATGGTCGTCGCCGGGTACGTCCGTGGCGCCGAGGGCGCCTGGGTGGCGATGGCGCTGACCGCGCTGGCCGTCCTGGTCTGGCGGATGACGGAACCCCCCGAGGGGTACCTCAAGGACGTCACGGCGGGCGTCTTCGCCGCGTTCTACGTCCCGTTCCTGGCCACGTTCGTCGCGATGATGCTCACCGCCGACGACGGCCCGGCCCGGGTGCTGACGTTCCTGCTGCTGACCGTCGTCAGCGACACCGGGGCGTACGCCATCGGCTGGCGCTTCGGCAAGCACAAGCTCGCTCCGCGGATCAGCCCCGGCAAGACCCGCGAGGGGCTGCTCGGGGCGGTTTCCTTCGCCATGGTGGCGGGTGCGCTGTGCATGCAGTTCCTGATCGACGACGGCGTCTGGTGGCAGGGCCTCCTGCTCGGCCTCGCGGTCGCGGCGAGCGCCACGCTGGGCGACCTCGGCGAGTCGATGATCAAGCGGGACCTGGGGATCAAGGACATGGGCACGCTGCTGCCGGGGCACGGCGGCATCATGGACCGGCTGGACTCCCTGCTGCCCACGGCGCCCGTGGTCTGGCTGCTGCTCGTGCTGTTCGTCGGGTCCGGCTGAGCGTCGGGTCCGGCTGCGCGTCGACGGACCCCTGGGAGCCCCCGCCTCGGCGGGGGCTCCGCTGTTCCCGGGGGCGGCGTGGTGGGACGCTTGAGGTGTACGCCCGTGAAGGGGGTCCCACCATGTCCGCCATCCGCGAATCCATCGACCTCGACTGCACGCCCGAAGAAGCGTTCGCGTACATCACCACCCCCTCCCATCTGCCCGAATGGCAGCTGAGCGCCGTCAAGGCGGAGCCACTGGAGCTGGGGCCGATGCACCCCGGCTCGCGCGTCCGGGTCACCCGCCGCATCGGCACCCGCGAGGTCCCGATGACCATCGAGTTCGACGCCCTCGACCCACCGCACAGCTGGGACCTGCACGGCATCGAAGGGCCGGTCCGTCCCCGCACCCACGGCTCGATCGAACCGCTCGACGAGGGCCGGCGCTGCCGCGTGACCATCGAGATCGACTTCGAAGCACACGGCCTGGGCAAGGCCCTGGTGCCCTTGGTCGTCCGCCCGCAGGTCCGCAAGGAGCTGCCGCGGGACGAGGCGCTGCTGAAGGAACGGCTGGAGGGGATCGGCGGATGATCGGGTGGCCCCGGCCACACGAATCGATCTGCGACACTGGTACAGCCATGCCTAAGCCCGGAGAACTCACATTCGTCGCCCCGCGCGGAGCCAAGAAGCCGCCGCGGCATCTTGCTGATCTTTCGCCCGCCGAGCGTAAGGACGCCGTCGCTGCGGTCGGGGAGAAGCCGTTTCGTGCCAAGCAGCTCTCGCAGCACTACTTCGCGCGGTACACCCACGACCCCGAGCAGTGGACCGACATCCCGGCCGCGGCGCGCGGCAAGCTGCGCGAGGAGCTGTTCCCCGAGCTGATGACGGTCGTGCGGCATCTGTCGACCGACCAGGGGACCACCCGCAAGACGCTCTGGCGGCTGTTCGACGGGACGCTCGTCGAGTCGGTGCTGATGCGGTATCCGGACCGGGTGACCATGTGCATCAGCTCGCAGGCCGGCTGTGGCATGAACTGCCCGTTCTGCGCGACCGGGCAGGCCGGGCTCGACCGGAATCTGTCCACCGCCGAGATCGTGCATCAGATCGTCGACGGGATGCGGGCGCTGCGGGACGGGGAGGTGCCCGGTGGGCCCGCCCGGCTGTCCAACATCGTCTTCATGGGGATGGGCGAGCCGCTCGCCAACTACAACCGGGTCGTGGGCTCCATCCGGCGCCTCACCGACCCCGAGCCGGACGGGCTGGGGCTGTCGCAGCGCGGGATCACCGTCTCCACCGTCGGTCTGGTCCCGGCGATCCACCGGTTCTCCGACGAGGGCTTCAAGTGCCGGCTCGCGATCTCGCTGCACGCCCCCGACGACGAGCTGCGCGACACCCTCGTCCCGGTGAACACCCGCTGGAAGGTCCGCGAGGTGCTGGACGCGGGGTTCGAGTACTCCGCGAAGTCCGGGCGCCGGCTGTCCATCGAGTACGCGCTGATCCGGGACATCAACGACCAGGCCTGGCGGGGCGACCGGCTCGGGCGGCTGCTCAAGGGCAAGCCCGTGCATGTGAACCTGATCCCGCTGAACCCGACCCCGGGCTCGAAGTGGACCGCTTCCCGGCCCGAGGACGAGAAGGCGTTCGTCGAGGCCATCGCGGCACACGGGGTGCCGGTGACGGTCCGGGACACCCGGGGCCAGGAGATCGACGGGGCGTGTGGTCAGCTCGCGGCCACCGAGCGGTAGTGTGCGCGCGGTAGTCTGATCGTCGTACGTACATCTTCATATTCCGACAGGGGAGCGCCACAGCGCTGAGAGTGCGGGACAGGCCGCAGACCCTCTGAACCTCGCCCAGGTCATTCTGGGTAGGGAGATCGGTCGTCACTCGAGCTGTTGCGCCCTGCCCGGACTCTTGGGAGGTCCGGGCAGGGCCGCGTCTCTTCCTGGTCCACTCCAGGAGGAATTCAGTGAGCATCACCAAGAAGGCCACCGTCATGGCCGTCGGACTCGGCCTCGTCACGCTCTCGGCGTGCGGGTCCTCCGACGACGACCACGGGTCCGGCGGCGCCGCCAGGACCGTCACCCTGGTCAGCCACAACTCGTGGGCCGTGTCCAAGGAGGTCCTCGCGGACTTCGAGAAGAGCTCCGGGTACCAGGTCAAGGTCCTGGAGGACGGCGACGCCGGGCAGGCCGTCAACAAGGCCATCCTGACCAAGGACGACCCGCAGGGCGACGTCTTCTTCGGCGTCGACAACACCCTGCTGTCCCGCGCGCTCGACAACGGGCTCTTCCAGCCGTACGAGGCGAAGGGCCTCGACCGGATCGACGCCACGTTCCAGCTCGACCGGGACGAGCACCGGGTCACCCCGGTCGACTACGGCGACATCTGCGTCAACTACGACAAGAAGTACTTCGAGGACCGTGACCTGGCCCCGCCGTCGACCCTCGACGACCTGGCCGAGCCCGCGTACAAGAACCTCCTCGTCACCGAGAACGCCTCCACCTCCTCGCCCGGCCTCGGCTTCCTGCTCGGCACCGCCGCGCGCTACGGCGACGACGGCTGGCCGGAGTACTGGAAGAAGCTCAAGGCCAATGGCGTCAAGGTGGTCGACGGCTGGGAGCAGGCCTACAACGAGGAATTCTCCGGCTCCGCCGGCGGCAAGGCGGCCAAGGCCGACCGGCCGCTCGTGGTGTCGTACGCCTCCTCGCCGCCCGCCGAGGTGATCTACGGCGACCCGAAGCCCGCCACCGCTCCCACCGGCGTCGCCGAGGGCACCTGCTTCCGGCAGATCGAGTTCGCGGGCCTGCTCGGCAACGCGCGGAACAGCGAGGGCGGCAAGGCGCTGATCGACTTCCTGATCAGCAAGAAGTTCCAGGAGGACATGCCGCTGAACATGTTCGTCTACCCCGTGGTCGAGGAGGCGGACGTGCCCGCGGAGTTCACCGAGCACGGGCCCGCGGCCAAGAAGCCCTTGACCATGGACCCCGCGAAGATCGCCGACCACCGCGACGAGTGGGTCAAGTCGTGGACCTCGCTCGTACTGAAGTAGCCGGCCGGCGCCGGCACGCGGCGCGGCTGGGCCTGATGGCCCTGCCCGTCGCGTTCTTCGGCGTCTTCTTCGCCTACCCCGTCGCCGCGATCGTCGCCCGCGGCCTGCGGGTCGACGGGGTCTGGCAGCTCGGCCGGATCGCGGACGTGCTGACCCAGCCGGACGTCCGGCACGTCCTGTGGTTCACCACCTGGCAGGCGCTCGCCTCCACCGCGCTGACCCTGCTGCTCGCGCTGCCCGCCGCCTATGTCTTCGCCCGCTTCGACTTCCCCGGCAAGCAGATCCTGCGGGCGGTGGTGACGGTGCCGTTCGTGCTGCCGACGGTCGTCGTCGGTACGGCCTTCCTGGCGCTCGTCGGACGCGGCGGACTCCTCGACGAGCTGTGGGGCCTGCGGCTGGACACGACGGTGTGGGCGATCCTGCTGGCGCACGTCTTCTTCAACTACGCCGTGGTCGTCCGCACCGTCGGCGGGCTCTGGGCGCAGCTGGACCCGCGGCAGGAGGAGGCGGCGCGGATGCTCGGCGCGTCCCGCCGGCGGGCCTGGCGGACGGTGACGCTGCCGGCGCTCGGGCCGGCCGTGGCCGCCGCCACCCTGATGGTCTTCCTGTTCACCTTCACCTCCTTCGGTGTCGTGCAGATCCTCGGCGGCCCGACCTTCTCCACCCTCGAAGTGGAGATCTACCGCCAGACCTCCGAGATCTTCGACCTGTCCACGGCCGCGGTCCTCACGCTCGTCCAGTTCGCGGCCGTCGGCGCGATCCTCGCCCTGCACGCCTGGACCGTACGGCGCCGGGAGACCGCCCTGCGCCTGGTGGACGCCTCGCTGACCGCACGCCGGCCGCGCGGGGCCGGGCAGTGGGCGCTGCTGGCCGGGGTCCTCGCCACCATCGCCGTGCTGCTCCTGCTGCCGCTCGCCGTGCTGGTGCAGCGGTCCCTGGGCGCCCCCGGGCTCGGCTACTACCGGGCGCTGACCTCGGCCGACGGCGGGGTCTTCCTGGTCCCGCCGATCGAGGCGATCGGCAACTCGCTGTCGTACGCCGTGGTCGCCACCGCCATCGCCGTGCTGGTCGGAGGTCTCGCCGCCGCCGCGCTGACCCGGCGGGACGCGGGCCGGTTCGTCCGCGGGTTCGACGCGCTGCTGATGCTGCCGCTCGGGGTCTCCGCGGTGACCGTCGGGTTCGGGTTCCTGATCGCCCTGGACGAGCCGCCGCTGGATCTGCGGGCCACCTGGATCCTGGTGCCGCTCGCGCAGGCGCTGGTCGGCGTGCCCTTCGTGGTACGGACCATGCTGCCGGTGCTGCGGGCCGTCGATCACCGGCTGCGGGAGGCGGCGGCCGTGCTCGGGGCGTCGCCGTGGCGGGTGTGGCGGGAGGTGGACCTGCCGATGGTGCGGCGGGCGCTGCTGATCGCGGCCGGGTTCGCCTTCGCGGTGTCGTTGGGGGAGTTCGGGGCGACCGTGTTCATCGCGCGGCCCGACGATCCGACGCTGCCGGTCGCGGTGGCCAAGCTGCTCGGGCGCGCCGGGCAGCTCAACTACGGCCAGGCGATGGCCCTTTCGACGATTCTGATGGTGGTGTGCGCGGTGGCGCTGCTGGTGCTGGAGCGGCTGCGGACCGATCGGACGGGGGAGTTCTGATGCTGCTGAGCCTGGAGAACGCGACCGTGCGGTTCGGCGGGCGGGCCGTGCTCGACGCCGTGGATCTGGCGGTGGCCGAGCACGAGGTGGTCTGTGTCCTCGGGCCCAGCGGCTGCGGCAAGTCGACGCTGCTGCGGGCGGTGGCCGGACTCCGGCCGCTGGACGCCGGGCGGGTGTCGCTCGACGGGCGCGACCAGGGCGGCGTGCCCGCGCACCGGCGGGGGGTGGGGCTGATGTTCCAGGACCATCAGCTCTTCCCGCAGCGGGACGTGGGCGGCAATGTCGCCTTCGGGCTGCGGATGCACGGGGCGTCGAAGCGTCAGCAGGCCGAACGGGTGCGGGAGTTGCTCGACCTCGTCGGGCTGCCGGGTGCCGAGGGCCGGGCCGTCGCCGCGCTCTCCGGCGGGGAGCAGCAGCGGGTGGCGCTGGCCCGGGCGCTGGCGCCCAGTCCCCGGCTGCTGATGCTCGACGAGCCGCTCGGCCAGCTCGACCGCTCGCTGCGGGAGCGACTGGTCGTCGAACTGCGGGAGCTGTTCAGCGAGTTGGGCACGACCGTGCTGGCCGTGACGCACGACCAGGGGGAGGCCTTCGCGCTCGCCGACCGGGTGGTGGTGATGCGGGACGGGCGGATCGCCCAGTCCGGTACGCCGCTGGAGGTGTGGCAGCGGCCGGCCGACGAGTTCGTGGCCCGCTTCCTCGGCTTCGACAACGTGGTCCCCGCCGCGGTCTCCGGGCAGGCCGCCGACACCCCCTGGGGCAAGCTGCCGGTGCCCGACGACACCGCCGAGGGCAGCCGCACGCTCCTCGTCCGGCCCGCCGGGGTCCGCCTGGTCGCGGCCGACCAGGGCCTGCCCTGCACGGTGGCCGCGCGCACCTTCAAGGGCACCCATGTCGCCGTACACCTGCAGCCCGAGGGCGCGCCCCGGCTGGAGGCGGCGTGCGCGCTGCGGGAGGCGCCGGAGGTGGGGGACCGGGTCGGGGTGGAGTTCGACGCGGCCGACATCGTGGTGCTCGGCTGACCGGCCCGATCGCGGGGGAGCGGGCCACCGTCCGGTACGGCCCGGACGATGGCCCGCTCCGGGGGTTCAGCGGGAGCCGCGCCTGCGCAGGCCGAGGAAGACCGCGCCGCCGCCGATCGCGACCAGCGCGACCGCGATGCCCGCGATCAGGCCGGTGTTGGAGTCGGCGCCGGTCTCGGCGAGGTTGGACTCACCGGCCGGGGTCGGGACGTTGCTGGAGGTGTCCGCCGGGGCGGTGCTGTCGCCCTCGGAGGGCGCGGGGGCCGGGGTCTCCTCGGCCGGGGCGGAGGCCGACGGCGTCGGTGTCGCGCTGTCCGATGGAGTCGGCGCCGGGGTGTCGGTGTCCTCCTTCTTGCAGGCCGTGGCCGGGGTCGTCAGGTTGGGCTTGATGTCCTCGTCGACATAGCCCGCGGCCTTGACGTGGATGCGGTACTCGGCGTTCGGCTTCCAGTTCTCGGCGAAGGTGATGGTGACGCCCTCGCGCGAGCCCTCGACCACCTGCTCGCCGACCTTCTTCAGGTCGGCGCCGTTGTTCTGGAGGTAGACGCTGACGGTGGCGGGGACACCGCCGGGGTCCACGTCGGTGACGGTGATGACACCGTTGTCACCATCGCACTTCGCTTCGGCGGAGAAATCCTTGATGTCGCACGCGAACGCGTTGCCGCCGAGACCGAGCACGAGCGCGGCCGAGGCGGAGGCGATGCCGAGCACGCGCGCGGAACGGGCGAGAGGTCGGCGGGGTATGGACAGGACTGCCACGTTGGTCCTTCACATGTTGCGCATTTGCGGGGGGTTGAGGGAGTGCAGACGCACCGGCGTCTCCACTCCCCGGAGGCTCACAGGTTTATAAGTGCCGCGTAAGCAGTGTCAACGCATATGCCGGACAAGGGTCTTGGCTTTGCCCGCTTATTAACCGCCGAGACGTTTCAACGCCTGCGGGGCCTCCTCGATCCGGTCGACCAGGGCGATCCGGGACTCCATCGACCGCTCCCGCGCGAGCGCCTGCAGCAACGGCCAGGCCGGCAGCTTCTGAGTCCAGTGCGCGCGGTCGACCAGCACCATCGGGGTGGGCTCGCCGCGCGACTCGTAGTAGTTCGGCGTGGTGTTGTCGAAGATCTCCTGCACGGTGCCGGCGGCGCCGGGCAGGAAGACCACGCCCGCGTCGCAGCGGGCCAGCAGGCCGTCCTCGCGGGTGGCGTTGGCGAAGTACTTGGCGATGTGCGCCGCGAAGGCGTTGGGCGGCTCATGGCCGTAGAACCAGGTCGGGATGCCGATGGAGCCGCCGCCCTTGGGCCAGCGGGCGCGGACCTCGAAGGCCGCGGTCGCCCAGGCGGTGACCGAGGGGGTGAACATCGGTTCCTTGGCGAGGAGTCGGAGCGCCTCGGTGAGCATGGTGTCGTCGTGCGGGGCGGCGTACGCGCCGAGGTTCGCCGCCTCCATCGCGCCCGGGCCACCGCCGGTGGCGACCGTGAAGCCCTCGCGGGTCAGCTCCCGACCGAGGCGGGCCGCACCGGCGTACGCCTGCGTGCCGCGGGCCATCGCGTGGCCGCCCATCACCCCCACCACCCGGGCACCGCGCAGGAGTTCGTCGAGGGCGTCGGAGACGGCGTCGTCATGGATCGAGCGGAGCATCGACGCGAAGATGTCGCCGTCCGCCTTGGTCTGCTGGAACCAGGCGTACGCGAGGGCGTCGGGGGTCTGTTCATAGCCCCGGTCCAGCCCGGCGAACAGCCCGTCGGGGGAGTAGAGCAGGCCGCGGTACGGGTCGAAGGGGAGGTCCGGTACCGGCGGGAAGACCATGGCGCCGTCCGCGCGGATCTTCACGGCCGCGTCCTCGCGCATCGGGCAGCCGAGGAAGACGGCGCCCGCCGTGTCCGTGGCGAGCAACTCCCGGGTCCGGTCGGTCAGATCGACGGCCTGGATCCGGAATCCGGCGAGGGTGCCGCGGGCCGAGACGGTGGCGTCGAACTCCTGGAGCGTCTCGATCTCACGGTCGTCGTGGTGGGCCGCATGGGCGGGCATCGTCTGCACGCGCCCATGCTAGACACGGCGACTGCTCAGCCCTCGACCGCGGCGGGGTCCATCCATACGACCTCCCAGCTGTGGCCGTCGAGGTCGTCGAAGCCGCGGCCGTACATGAAGCCCATGTCCTGGACCTTCTCGGAGGCGGTGCCGCCGGCCGCGACCGCCTTCTCCACCAGCTCGTCGACCTTCTCGCGGCTCTCGGCGCTCAGGCAGATCAGCACCTCGCTGGTCTTCGTGGCGTCCGCGATCTCCTTGTCGGTGAAGGTCGAGTAGAACGGCTTGGTGAGGAGCATCGCCACGATGGTCTCGCTGATCACGACACTCGCCGCGTTCTCGTCGCTGAACTGGGCGTTGATCGAGTAGCCCAGGTCCGTGAAGAACTTCTTCGAGGCGTCGAGGTCGGCGACGGGCAGGTTCACGAAGATCATCTGCTGGTACATCGGGGTCTCTCCCATTCGGTGTCGGTCTGTTCGATGGGGTAGACCGGGGGGCCGGGCGGAACTCATCGCGGTCCGGTGATTTTTTCCGTACGGATTTCTGGTGCCGGTTCCGCGACCGCTCAGCGGGCCAGCGGCAGCGCCGCCAGCTCGGCGACGATCAGGGTGAGCGGGCCGAAGACGGCCAGCAGCGCGCCCGCGCGCAGGGCGGCGGCGCCGCGCAGGACCGTGGGCGGGGCGCCGAGGCGGAGCAGGGCGGCCGTGGTGTCGGCGCGGGCCTGCCGTGCTTCCACGGCGGCGGTGAACAGGGTGGCCACCGCGCAGCCGGTGACCACGCTCGCGCCGAGGGTGGTGAGCGGGCCCAGCGAGCGTCCGTCCGCCGCGGGGTCGTGCAGGACGGCCAGGGCGTACCCGGCGGAGGCGACGGCGCAGACGATCCCGAGGGGGCGGCCGATCCTGGTGGCCTCCTCCATGAGGACCCGGCCGGCCAGGAGGCGCAGGGCGCCGGGGCGGAGCGTCTGGAGCAGCCGGCCGCACAGATGGGTGAGTCCCGGGCCGGCCAGGGCGAGGCCGACCGCGGTCAGCGCCCAGCCGACGAGGACGGCGGCGGGGCCCGTGGGAAGGCCCGACGGCATCCTGGTGGCGTTCGTGGTGGCCGCGCTGGCGTACGCCTCCACGGCCAGGCCCGCGGCGAGGACGGCGGTGCCCCAGGGCAGGCCGGAGGGCGTAGCCGTGGCCTGCGGGGCCTGCGGGATCGAGCCCGGCGCAGTCTCCTCGCCCGACCGCGCCCGCGGGGTGCCGCCGGTCTGCGTGCCGGGAGCCGCCCCGGCCGCCCGGCCGCCCGTGGCCTGGCGGAACCGTGCGCCGAACCGCCCGTACGCGCCGAACGTCTCCCGCTCCGCCGAGCTGCTCCGGGCCCCGAACCGGCCGTAGCGCCGGAGCCCTTCTCCCGCGAGCCGTGCCTCTCTCGGCCGGAGCGTCAGGGCCACTGCCAGGGACGCCGCCGCCGGTACCAGGGACAGCAGGGTCAGCGCCGCCGGGAGGGGCAGGGGCTGCGTCGCCGCCAGGAAGTCCGCCGCCGCGCCGTCGAAGGGCATGCCCGTCAGGTCGCCGCGCAGGTGGAGGAAGAACAGCAGCGCGAGCATGGACCCGAGCAGGGTCGACAGGGCTGTCGTCGTCACCGAGATGGCCACCAGGCGGACCGGGCCCAGACCGATCGCCGACAGACCGGGGCGGGGGCGGGTGCCCGGGTCGGTGCGGGCCACCGCCACCGCGAAGTGGACGGTCGCCGCCAGCGGCGCCGCGCACCAGGTCAGGCGGAGGAAGGACGCGCCGGGGGAGCCGGGGTGGGTCATCGCGTGGCCCAGGGTGCACAGGAGCAGAAACCCCGTGCCCGCCGACGCCGTCGCCACCAGCAGACGGCGCAGTTGTACGGCGGGGTGGGCGCGGCGGCTCAGGCGGAGAGCGAGCACGCGGCCCGGCCTTCCGCTTCGGCCATCGGGGGCAGGTGCACCGTGTTCACGCGGCGTCCGTCCAGCAGGGACACCGTGCGGTCGGCCAGGGCCGCGGTCTCGGAGTCATGGGTCGCCAGGACCACCGTGATGCCGTGCGAGCGGGCCGCCGTCGTGAGCGTGCGCAGGACGTGCGCGCGGTCGGCGCGGTGCAGCGGCGCCGTCGGTTCGTCCGCGAACAGGACCGTGGGCGCCGGGGCCAGCGCGCGGGCGATGCAGACCCGCTGGCGCTGCGCCTGGGTCAGCTCCCGCGGGCGCTTGCGGGCGCTGTCACCGATGTCGAGGCGCTCCAGCCACTCCAGGGCGGCCGTCTTGGCGCGGCGGCGGCCGGTGCCGCGCAGCATCAGCAGCAGGGCGGCGTTCTCCCAGACGTTGAGCTCGGGGACCAGTACCGGCTCGGGGTCGATCCAGCCGAAGCGGTCGCGGCGCAGCCGTTCGCGGCCGACGGGGCCCAGGGTGTGCACCGGGGCGCTGTTGAAGAAGATCTCGCCGCGCTGCGCCCGTGTCTGGCCGGAGAGGCAGCGCAGGAGCGTCGACTTGCCGCTGCCGCGGGGCCCGCTGACGGCGAGGATCTCGCCCTCGCGGACGCCGAGCGAGACACCGCCGAGCGCGGGCGAGCCGTCGGGGTGGGTGAAGTGCAGGGCACGGGCCCAGAGCACATCGTTGTCGGGCGGGGCCTCCATGCGCGTACCACCTCGTTCTGATCCGTTTTCCCTGCCGTGGTCCCCCGTGCGGGGGAACGACAGCAGGGCCGATCGGTTACCAGGCACGCTAAGGATCCCGGGACAGGAGCCCGGACAGCACGCGGCCCGGGGTGCGCCCTTCTCACTCGGATGGGTGCACCCCGGGCCGTACGGGCGGCTCGGCCTTTCGAGGGCTAGAGCTTCGTCCACGCCTCCGTCAGCGTCGCGCGCAGGATCTGCTCGATCTCGTCGAACGTCTCCTGGTTGGAGATCAGCGGCGGGGAGAGCTGGATGACCGGGTCGCCGCGGTCGTCGGCACGGCAGTACAGGCCGTTGTTGAAGAGCTCCTTGGAGAGGAAGTTGTAGAGCACGCGCTCGGTTTCCTCGTCGCTGAAGGACTCCTTGGTGTGCTTGTCCTTGACCAGCTCGATGCCGTAGAAGAAGCCGTTGCCGCGGACGTCGCCGACGATCGGCAGGTCGTACAGCTTCTCCAGCGTGGCGCGGAAGGCGCCCTCGTTGTCGAGCACGTGCTGGTTGAGGCCCTCGCGCTCGAACAGGTCGAGGTTGGCGACGCCGACCGCCGCGGAGACCGGGTGGCCGCCGAAGGTGTAGCCGTGCAGGAAGGTGTTGTCGCCCTTGTAGAACGGCTCGGCCAGGCGGTCGGAGATGATGCAGGCGCCGATCGGGGAGTAGCCCGAGGTCATGCCCTTGGCGCAGGTGATCATGTCCGGGACGTAGCCGAACTTGTCACAGGCGAAGGTCTTGCCCAGCCGGCCGAAGGCGCAGATGACCTCGTCCGAGACGAGCAGCACGTCGTACTGGTCGCAGATCTCGCGCACCCGCTGGAAGTAGCCGGGCGGGGGCGGGAAGCAGCCGCCGGCGTTCTGCACGGGCTCCAGGAACACCGCGGCGACGGTCTCCGGGCCCTCGAAGAGGATCTGCTGCTCGATCTGGTCGGCGGCCCAGCGGCCGAAGGCCTCCGGGTCGTCGCCGAAGAGCGGGGCGCGGTAGATGTTGGTGTTCGGGACCTTGTGCGCGCCCGGGACCAGCGGCTCGAAGGGGGCCTTCAGGGCCGGCAGGCCGGTGATGGACAGGGCGCCCTGCGGGGTGCCGTGGTAGGCGACCGCGCGGGAGATGACCTTGTACTTGGTCGGCTTGCCGGTCAGCTTGAAGTACTGCTTGGCGAGCTTCCAGGCGGTCTCGACCGCCTCGCCGCCACCGGTGGTGAAGAAGACCTTGTTGAGGTCGCCGGGGGCCTCGTTCGCCAGGCGCTCGGCCAGCTCGACGGCCTTGGGGTGGGCGTAGGACCAGACCGGGAAGAAGGCGAGCTCCTGCGCCTGCTTCATGGCGGTCTCGGCCAGCTCCTGGCGGCCGTGGCCTGCCTGGACCACGAACAGGCCCGCGAGCCCGTCGAGGTAGCGCTTGCCCTTGTCGTCGTAGATGTAGGTGCCCTCGCCCCGGACGATCGTGGGGACGGGGGAGTTCTCGTACGAGGACATGCGGGTGAAGTGCATCCACAAGTGGTCGTACGCGGTCTGGCTGAGGTCCTTGGTGCTCACGGTTATCGGGTCCTCACGGCTATCGGGTTCCCCACATGTAGGTCTGCTTCTTGAGCTTCAAGTAGACGAAGCTCTCGGTGGAGCGCACTCCGGGGATGGCTCGGATACGGCGGTTGATGACGTCCAGCAGGTGGTCGTCGTCCTCGCAGACAATCTCCACCATCAGGTCGAAGGAGCCCGCTGTCATCACGACGTACTCGCATTCGGGCATCGCGGTGAGCGCGTCGGCCACGGACTCCACGTCGCCCTCGACATGGATGCCGACCATCGCCTGGCGACGGAAGCCCACGGTGAGCGGGTCCGTGACGGCGACGATCTGCATCACGCCCTGGTCGAGCAGCTTCTGGACGCGCTGGCGCACGGCCGCCTCGGAGAGGCCCACGGCCTTGCCGATGGCGGCGTACGGCCGGCGGCCGTCCTGCTGGAGCTGTTCGATGATGGCGAGGGAGACGGCGTCCAGGTGCGGCGAGCTGCCGTTCCTGGATTCGCGGGGGGACTCACGAGAGTCCCGGGGGTCTGCGCTTCGACTGGCCACGACCTCACTGTGCACGAGGTCTCGATAGTTTCGCAAGGCCCAGGCGATGAAATTCGTTGTTTACGTGTGTGAGTCCTGCGGATTTCGCAGTTCGCGTGGGATCAGGGGTGTTGAAAACGTCGGCTTGCCGATTAGGGTGGGTGTCTCAGCAATCGGACAGTAGAACCCCTGACAGGAGGCCGGCAGTGAGCACCGAGCTGCGTCGTCTGCGCAACTACATCGACGGTGAGTTCCGGGACGCCGCCGACGGACGGACCACCGAGGTGGTCAACCCCGCGACGGGCGAGGCGTACGCGACCGCGCCGCTGTCCGGGCAGGCGGACGTCGACGCCGCCATGGAGGCCGCCGCCCGCGCCTTCCCCGCCTGGCGCGACACCACCCCCGCCGAGCGCCAGAAGGCCCTCCTGAAGATCGCGGACGCGTTCGAGGAGCGTGCCGAGGAGCTCATCGCGGCCGAGGTGGAGAACACCGGCAAGCCGATCGGACTGACCCGGTCCGAGGAGATCCCGCCGATGGTGGACCAGATCCGGTTCTTCGCCGGCGCGGCCCGCATGCTCGAGGGCCGCTCGGCCGGTGAGTACATGGAGGGGATGACCTCCATCGTCCGTCGCGAGCCGGTGGGCGTCTGCGCGCAGGTCGCGCCGTGGAACTACCCGATGATGATGGCCGTATGGAAGTTCGCGCCGGCCATCGCGGCGGGCAACACCGTCGTGCTGAAGCCGTCGGACACCACCCCGGCCTCGACCGTCCTGATCGCCGACATCATCGGCTCGATCCTGCCCAAGGGCGTCTTCAACGTCGTCACCGGCGACCGGGACACCGGCCGCCTGATGGTCGAGCACCCGATCCCGGCGATGGCCTCCATCACCGGCTCGGTCCGCGCCGGCATGTCGGTCGCCGAGTCCGCGGCCAAGGACCTCAAGCGGGTCCACCTGGAGCTGGGCGGCAAGGCGCCGGTCGTCGTCTTCGAGGACACCGACATCGCCAAGGCCGTCGAGGACATCTCCGTCGCGGGCTTCTTCAACGCCGGCCAGGACTGCACGGCCGCCACCCGCGTCCTGGTCCAGGAGTCCATCCACGACGAGTTCGTGGCCGCGCTCGCCAAGGCCGCCGCCGAGACGAAGACGGGTCAGCCGGACGACGAGGACGTGCTCTTCGGCCCGCTGAACAACCCCAACCAGCTCAAGCAGGTCTCCGGCTTCATCGAGCGGCTGCCCGCGCACGCCAAGGTCGAGGCCGGCGGTCAGCGGGTCGGCGACAAGGGCTACTTCTACGCGCCGACCGTCGTCTCCGGGCTCAAGCAGGACGACGAGATCATCCAGAACGAGGTCTTCGGGCCGGTCATCACCGTCCAGTCCTTCTCGGACGAGGCGCAGGCCGTCGAGTGGGCGAACGGCGTGGACTACGCCCTCGCCTCCTCGGTGTGGACCAAGGACCACGGGCGGGCGATGCGGATGTCGAAGTCGCTGGACTTCGGCTGCGTCTGGATCAACACGCACATTCCGCTGGTCGCGGAGATGCCGCACGGCGGCTTCAAGAAGTCCGGCTACGGCAAGGACCTCTCGGGGTACGGCTTCGAGGACTACACGCGGATCAAGCACGTGATGACGTCGCTGGACGGCTGACGGCTGGTCTCCGCGGTTTCGTTTCGCACCAGGGGTGCCGGGAGAAGTCCCGGCACCCCTGGTGTCGTCAGGGGTTCTCGCGACGGGCGGCGAGGAGGGTGTCGATGCGGTTCGTGGTGATCGAGTCGACGCCCAGGGCGATCAGCCGGCGCATCGAGCGGCGGGTGTCCGGGGTCCAGACCGACAGCAGGTGCCCGCCCCGGTGGACGCGCTCCGCGAGGGCCCGGTCGACCAGGCCGAAACGGTAGTTGAGCCAGCGCGGCCGCACCGCCTCCAGCAGCGCGGGCCGCGGCGGTGCCAGCGTCGTCCAGGTCAGAGCGATCTCGGCGGCCGGATCGGCGGCGCGCACCGCGAGCATGGCGGGGGCGCCGGCGCAGTAGTACACGCGGTCCGAGGCGCCCGCCTCCCGTACGGCGTCCACGATCCGGCGGGCGGCGCGCAGGTCCGGCCGGCCGGGCAGGTCGAGCATCACCCGGTGACCGTCGGTCGCCGCCAGCGCCTCGGCCAGCGTCGGCACTTTGCCGCCCGTGTGTCCCAGCACCTCGTCCGCCGACAGGGAGCACAGCGGGCGGTCCAGCTCCCACAGCCGCTTCAGCGACTCGTCGTGCAGCAGGACGGGCGTGCCGTCCCGGGTCAGGCGTACGTCGACCTCCACGGCGTCGGCGCCCCTGCTGAGCGCCGAACGCAGCGAGTCGAGCGTGTTCTCCCGGAACCGATAGGGGTCGCCGCGGTGGGCGACCGCGGTCACCTCGGTGGTCATCGGGGCGGTCAGGGGGCGAGCCAGGCGGCGGTGTACGCGTCGATCTCGTCCTTGACGCGGGCCTTGCCGGGCTCGTCGAGGAAGGACGCGTCGACCGCGTTGTGCGCGAGTGCGGCCAGGCCGCGCTCGTCGAGCTCCAGCAGGCGGGCGGCCACCGCGTACTCGGTGTTGAGGTCGGTGCCGAACATCGGCGGGTCGTCGGAGTTGATCGTGACCACGACACCCGCCCGGACGAAGTCCTTGACCGGGTGCTCGTCGAGGGTGCGTACCGCGCGCGTGGCGATGTTGGAGGTCGGGCACACCTCCAGCGGGATCCGGTGCTCGGCGAGGTGGGTGAGCAGCTTCGGGTCCCGCGCGGAACTCGTGCCGTGCCCGATGCGCTCGGCGCCCAGATGCGTCAGGGCGTCCCACACCGTCTCCGGGCCCGTGGTCTCACCGGCGTGCGGCACGGAGTGCAGGCCCGCGGCGATGGCCCGGTCGAAGTACGGCTTGAACTGCGGCCGCGGCACGCCGATCTCGGGGCCGCCGAGCCCGAACGACACCAGGCCCTCGGGGCGCAGCCGGTCGTCGGTGGCGAGCCGCACGGTCTCCTCGGCGGAGTCGAGCCCGGCCTCGCCGGGGATGTCGAAGCACCAGCGCAGTACGGTCCCGAACTCGGCCTCGGCCGCCTTGCGGGCGTCCTCGATCGCGTCCATGAAACCGCGCTCGTCGATGCCGCGGCGGGTGGAGGAGAAGGGGGTGATGGTCAGCTCGGCGTAGCGCACCTGCTGCCGGGCCAGGTCCCGGGCCACCTCGTACGTCAGCAGACGTACGTCCTCCGGGGTGCGGATCAGGTCGACGACGGACAGATACACCTCGATGAAGTGGGCGAAGTCCGTGAAGGTGAAGTAGTCGACCAGGGCCTCGGGGTCGGTGGGCACCTTGGAGTCGGGGTGGCGGGCGGCCAGCTCGGAGACGATGCGCGGGGAGGCGGAGCCGACGTGGTGCACATGGAGTTCGGCCTTGGGCAGTCCGGCGATGAAGGCGTGCAGGTCGCGCGTGGCGCCCGCGAGGCCGGCGGCGGTGCGGTCGGTCAAGGTTCCTCCCCGGGAACGGCGTCCCCGGCCGGGTTGCGGCGGGACGCGGGTGATCGGCTGATCGGTGACTCGGGATCATCGTAGGCCGGGGCCGCGGGGTCCGGGGCCGCGCCGTAGCATGACGGGAGGCAGACAGAGGGGGGCCCGCGCATGTCCGAGGACACGCCGCCGCGGCGCGAACCGCAGCACCCGTCGGGACACGGGCCCGCGCGTGAGGTCCGGCTGGACAAGGGACCGGAGGCGTCCGCGCCCGAGCCGAACCCCTGGGCACCGCCGTCGGCGGACGGTCCCGGGAACACGGTGGCCTCGTCGTCGGGGACCTGGTCGGCGCCCTCGGTTCCGTCGGCGCCCTCCGTGCACGATCAGCAGACGGTGGCCTCCATGCCGGGCGCCGGCGCGCCGGGCCCGCAGCAGCCGTGGCCCGCTCCGGCGAACCCCTTCGCGGCTCCGGGTGCCTCCTACGGCCAGGGCGGGCCGGTCCCTCCGCCGCCCATCGCCCCGGACGGCCCCGGACAGCTGCCCTACGGCTACCCGGGCGGATACGGCTACCCGGGCGGGGAGTACGCCTGGCCCGGTATGCAGCCCGCGCCGATGCCGAGCAACGGCATGGGCACGACCGCGCTGGTGCTCGGGATCATCTCGGCGGCGGTGTTCTGCCTGTGGCCGGTGGCCATCCTGCTCGGCATCCTGGCGCTGATCTTCGGCCTGATCGGCCGGGGCAAAACCCGCCGGGGCGAGGCGACCAACGGCGGCCAGGCCCTGGCCGGGGTGATCTGCGGCGCCGCGGGCATCGTCCTCGGCTGCGCCATGCTGGCCTTCGTGATCGCTACGCGGTAGGGGGTGCGGGAGCTGCTGCGGGGGCCGTCAGGCCTCGCGGCCCGTACCTCCATCCCGTACATCCGCCCCTACCCCCGCAACCGCTCCCGCGCCTCCATCAGCGCGAAGCCCAGCAGGTTCGGACCCCGCCACCGCTCCGGGTTCATCGCCCCGTCGTCGGTCGCTGCGAGGCCGATGCCCCAGACCCGGTCCACCGGGCTCGCCTCCACCAGGACCCGCCGACCCGTACCCAGCAGGAAGCCGCGCAGCGCCTCGTCCGACGCGAACTTGTGCACGCTGCCCTCGACCACGATGCCGAACCGTTCGCGCGCCCATGTCTCCTCGTCGAAACCGCGCACCAGCCGCCCGGCGTTCTTCGCCTCCGAGGGGTGTCCGGCCGCCAGGATCCGGCGCTCGGCGTCGGGGTCGCCGAACAGCCGGGCCTTGCCGGCCATCATCCAGTGCTCGGCCGTCGCGTACCGCACGCCGTCCACGGTGAACGGCGACGGCCACCACTGACTCAGACAGCTCGCGCCGACCCGGCCGTCAGTTCTCGGCCGATGGCCCCAGAAGTGCAGATACTTGATATCCGCCCCCGCGCGGACCTCCCTGACCAGGGCATCCAAAGAATCGATCTTTCCCATGCACGCGAGTCTGGCAGGCACCACGGACACTCCGTCCTGGCTTTTTCGCGTTCACTCGACACCTGGTCGACAGATTCCGTCGCGTAACCAAAAGGCAACAACGGAATCCCTTGTTGGAGTGCTATTGCTCTGTCAGGATCGGCACTCAAATCGAGCTGGAGCTACGCCACCCGCCCCCGTGGACAGCGGGGCGAAGGCGGAGGAGAGCGACATGCACAACCCGGGCAACGCCACCCCGGAACGATTCCCCGCATCCGAGCGCTTCGCGGCCGGTGCGCAGTACATCGCGGGCCGCTTCACCCAGGGCACCTCGGGCCGCACCCACGCGGTCGTCGACCCGGCAACCGGGGAGGAGGTACTCAGCTACGAGCTGGCCGGCCCGGCCGACGTGGACGCCGCCGTCGCCGCCGCCCGCGCCGCCTTCCCGGCCTGGTCCGGAGCCACCCCCGGCGAGCGTTCCGACGCGCTGCACAAGCTGGCGGCCGTGCTCGCCGACCGGGCGGAGGAGTTCGCCCGCGCCGAGTCCCTCCAGTGCGGCAAGCCGCTGAAGCTCACCCGTGAGTTCGACGTGCCGGGCACCATCGACAACACCGCGTTCTTCGCGGGTGCCGCCCGGCACCTCCAGGGGCAGTCCGCCGGTGAGTACTCCGGCGACCACACCTCGTACGTCCGCCGGGAACCCATCGGCGTGGTCGGGTCGATCGCCCCCTGGAACTACCCCCTCCAGATGGCCGCCTGGAAGATCCTCCCGGCCATCGCCGCGGGCAACACCATCGTGCTCAAGCCGGCCGAGCTGACCCCGCTGACCTCGCTGCTCTTCGCCGAGGCCTGCACCGAGGCGGGGATCCCCGACGGTGTCGTCAACATCGTCACCGGCGCGGGCAAGGAGGCGGGCGAGCACCTCGTCGGGCACCCCGACGTGGCCATGACCTCCTTCACCGGGTCCACCGCCGTCGGCAAGCGGGTCGCCGAGATCGCCACCGCCACCGTGAAGCGGATCCACCTGGAGCTCGGCGGCAAGGCACCCTTCGTCGTCTTCGACGACGCCGACCTGGAGGCCGCCGCCAACGGCGCCGTCGCGGGCGCGCTCATCAACACCGGCCAGGACTGCACGGCCGCCACGCGCGCGTACGTGCAGCGGCCGCTGTACGAGGCGTTCGTGGAGCGGACCGCCGCCCTCATGGAAAGCGTCCGGCTCGGCGACCCCTTCGCCGCCGGCACCGACCTCGGCCCGCTGATCTCGCACGTCCAGCGCGACCGGGTCGCCGGGTTCGTCGACCGGGCGCGTGCCTACGCGCGCGTGGTGACCGGCGGGGAGGCCCCGCAGGGGGACCTGAAGCAGGGCGCCTACTACCGGCCCACGCTCGTCGCGGACGCCGCCCAGGACAGCGAGATCGTCCAGTCCGAGATCTTCGGACCCGTCCTGGTCGTCCTCCCCTTCGACACCGACGACGAGGGGCTCGCGCTCGCCAACGACACGCCGTACGGCCTGGCCGCCTCCGCGTGGAGCCGGGACGTCTACCGGGCGAACCGCGCCACCCGGGAGATCCAGGCGGGGTGCGTGTGGGTGAACGACCACATCCCGATCATCAGCGAGATGCCCCACGGCGGCTACAAGGCGTCCGGCTTCGGTAAGGACATGTCAGCCTACTCCTTCGAGGAGTACACGCAGCTCAAGCACGTGATGTTCGACAACACGGCGGTCGCCCGCAAGGACTGGCACCGCACGATCTTCGGGGACCGATAGCAGCCAGGCCGCCTGACCCGCGGCCGCCCCCTCCGAAAGGGCACCAAGCGCATGGAGCAGTACGAGCCCGACCGCCTGTCACCGGCCCAAGTGGCCGCCATGCGGCGCAGCTTCCGCAACGGCAGGGCCGCCCTCAGCCGCCGTTCGCTGCTGCGCGCCTCCACCGGCGGCGCGCTCGCGGTCGGCGGTCTGGGCACGCTGAGCGCCTGTGGCATCCCGGCCGCCGGCAAGACCGAGGGCGAAGTGTCCTCGGACGACCACTCGGCCAAGGAGAAGACAGTCAGCTTCTCCAACTGGACCGAGTACATGGACGTCGACGAGAGCGAGAAGCACCACCCCACGCTCGACACGTTCACCGAGCGGACCGGTATCAAGGTCAAGTACACCGAGGACATCAACGACAACGTCGAGTTCTTCGGCAAGATCAAGCCGCAGCTCGCGGCCGGCCAGGACACCGGGCGCGACCTCATCTGCGTCACCGACTGGCTCGCCGCCCGGCTGATCCGCCTCGGCTGGGTCCAGAAACTGGACCCGGCCAACCTGCCGAACGCCTACGCCAACCTGTCGTCCCAGTTCCGCTCCCCCGACTGGGACCCGGGCCGCTCCTACTCGTACGTATGGCAGGGCATCTCGACCGTCATCGCCTACAACAAGAAGGCGCTGGACGGCGTCGAGGTGAAGACGGTCTCCGACCTGCTCGACAACCCCAAGCTCAAGGGCCGGGTCGGCTTCCTGTCCGAGATGCGCGACAGCATCGGCATGACCCTGCTCGACATGGGCAAGGACCCGGGCGACTTCACCGCCGACGACTACGACGCGGCGATCGCCCGTATCCAGAAGGCCGTCGACGAGGGCCAGATCCGCCGCTTCACCGGCAACGACTACACCTCGGACCTGTCCAGCGGCGACTTCGCCGCCTGTATCGCCTGGGCGGGGGACGTCGTCCAGCTCAAGGCGGACAGCCCGGACATCGACTTCATCATCCCGGACAGCGGTTACGTGACCTCGACCGACAACCTCATGGTCCCCAACAAGGCCCGGCACAAGACGAACGCCGAGCGGCTCATCGACTACTACTACGAGCCGAAAGCGGCGGCCCAGCTCGCCGCGTACATCAACTACGTCTGCCCCGTCGACGGGGTCAGGGAAGAACTGGCCAAGATCGACGAGGACGCGGCGAACAACCCGCTGATCATCCCCGACAAGGCCATGGCCGCGAAGTCCCGCGCCTTCCGCTCGCTGAGCTCGAAGGAAGAGACCGAGTTCGAAACGAAGTTCGCGAAGCTGACGGGGGCGTGACAGACGTGACCACGACGAACGACCACACCGGGGACGTCCGCCTCACCGGCATCAGCAAGACCTACGGCTCCTTCACCGCCGTACACCCGCTGGACCTCACCGTGCCCCAGGGCTCCTTCTTCGCCCTGCTCGGCGCCTCCGGCTGCGGCAAGACCACCACCCTGCGGATGATCGCCGGACTGGAGGAGCCGACCTCCGGCACCGTCTTCCTCGGCGACCAGGACGTGACCCGGCTGCCGCCGTACAAGCGGCCGGTGAACACCGTCTTCCAGTCCTACGCCCTCTTCCCGCACCTCGACATCTTCGAGAACGTCGCCTTCGGTCTGCGCCGGCGCGGCGTCAAGAGCGTGAAGAAGCAGGTCGAGGAGATGCTGGAGCTGGTCCAGCTCGGCGAGCAGGCGCGCAAGAAGCCGCACCAGCTCTCCGGCGGCCAGCAGCAGCGGGTCGCGGTCGCCCGCGCGCTGATCAACCACCCCAAGGTGCTCCTCCTCGACGAGCCGCTCGGCGCCCTCGACCTCAAGCTGCGCCGCCAGATGCAGCTGGAGCTCAAGCGCATCCAGACCGAGGTCGGCATCACCTTCGTGCATGTCACGCACGACCAGGAGGAGGCCATGACCATGGCCGACCGGGTCGCCGTGATGAACGCGGGCCGCGTCGAGCAGCTCGGCGCCCCCGCCGATCTGTACGAGAACCCGAGGACCACCTTCGTCGCCAACTTCCTCGGCACCTCCAACCTCATCGAGGCCGAGGTCGACGCCAGGAGCGGCGACGACATCGTGCTCCGGGCGGGCGGCGGCAAGCTCGTCCTGCCCGAGGCGCGCTGCTCGGCCCCCGCCGCCACCGGCGGCAAGGTGCTGGTCGGCATCCGCCCGGAGAAGATCTCCCTGACGCACGCCGACGACGCCGGTGAGATCCCCGACGGCCGCAACCGCGTCACCGGCACGATCGCCGACGCGTCCTTCATCGGCGTCTCCACGCAGTACGTCATCGACAGCCCGGTCTGCGCCGACCTCTCGGTCTACGTCCAGAACGTCGACCGCGACGCCCGGCTGGTCCCCGGCGCCGAGGTCGTCCTGCACTGGAGCCCCGCCCACACCTTCGGCCTGGACGCCACGCAGGACATCGACGCGGGCATC
This sequence comes from Streptomyces sp. NPDC002779, assembly GCF_042888685.1. Lineage (NCBI taxonomy): Bacteria > Bacillati > Actinomycetota > Actinomycetes > Kitasatosporales > Streptomycetaceae > Streptomyces > Streptomyces sp. NPDC002779. Next base: position 70,981 of record NZ_JBIAQC010000001.1, on the reverse strand, counting down.
CAGGAAGAGGCGGTCTGATGGCGACCCTCACCGACGCGCCGCCGCCCCTGGCGCCGCCCGCCCCGAAGAAGCCCCCGCGCAGAAGGGGCCGCTGGACGCCGTACCTGCTGCTGCTGCCCGGACTGGCCTGGCTGCTGGTGTTCTTCGCGCTGCCGATGGTCTACCAGGCGTCCACCTCCGTGCAGACCGGCTCGCTGGAGCAGGGCTACGAGGTCACCTGGCACTTCGCGACCTACTGGGACGCGCTGACCGAGTACTACCCGCAGTTCCTGCGGTCGGTGCTGTACGCCGGTTCCGCGACGATCCTGTGTCTGCTGCTGGGCTACCCGCTGGCGTACCTCATCGCCTTCCGGGCCGGGCGCTGGCGGAACCTGATCATGATCCTGGTGATCGCGCCGTTCTTCACCAGCTTCCTGATCCGCACCCTGGCCTGGAAGACGATCCTCGCCGACGGCGGCCCGGTCGTCGGCGCGCTCAACTCGCTGCACGTGCTGGACGTCACCAGCTGGCTCGGCATGACGGCGGGGGACCGGGTGCTGGCCACCCCGCTGGCGGTGGTGTGCGGTCTGACGTACAACTTCCTGCCGTTCATGATCCTGCCGCTCTACACCTCGCTGGAGCGCATCGACGGCCGGCTGCACGAGGCGGCGGGCGATCTGTACGCCAAGCCGATCACGACCTTCCGGAAGGTCACCTTCCCGCTGTCGATGCCCGGTGTCGTCTCCGGCACGCTGCTGACGTTCATCCCGGCCGCCGGTGACTACGTCAACGCCGATCTGCTCGGTTCCACCGACACCCGCATGATCGGCAACGTCATCCAGTCGCAGTTCCTCAGGATCCTCGACTATCCGACGGCGGCGGCGCTCTCCTTCATCCTGATGTTCGCGATCCTCGTGATGGTGTCGCTGTACATCCGCAAGTCCGGCACGGAGGATCTGGTTTAAATGGCCTTCGTCAACTGGTTCAAGCGCAATCTGGTCGTCCTCGCGGGCCTTTTCACCCTCGGATACCTGCTGCTGCCCAACGTCGTCGTGACGGTGTTCTCCTTCAACGACCCCAAGGGCCGCTTCAACTACGAGTGGCAGAAGTTCTCCACCGACGCCTGGACCGACCCGTGCGGGGTCTCGGGGCTGTGCTCCTCGCTCACCCTCAGCCTCCAGATCGCCTTCTGGGCGACGCTGGGCGCCACGGTCCTCGGCGCGATGATCGCCTTCGCTCTGGTCCGCTACCGGTTCCGGGCGCGCGGCGCGGTGAACTCGCTGATCTTCATGCCGATGGCGATGCCCGAGGTCGTGATGGCCGCCTCGCTGCTCACCCTGTTCCTCAACATGGGCGTCCAGCTGGGCTTCTGGACGATTCTCATCGCCCACATCATGTTCTGCCTCAGCTTCGTGGTGACGGCCGTCAAGGCGCGCGTGATGTCGATGGACCCGCGGCTGGAGCAGGCCGCGCAGGACCTCTACGCCGGCCCGCTGCAGACCTTCCTGCGGGTCACCCTGCCGATCGCGGCGCCCGGCATCGCCGCGGGCGCGCTGCTCGCCTTCGCGCTCTCCTTCGACGACTTCATCATCACCAATTTCAACGCGGGCTCGACCGTCACCTTCCCCATGTTCGTCTGGGGCTCGGCCCAGCGCGGAACGCCCGTGCAGATCAATGTCATCGGTACCGCCATGTTCGTCATCGCCGTACTCCTCGTCCTGACCTCCATGGTCATCACCAACCGCCGCACCAAGCGCAAGGCATGAACGCAGTCGTAGGGAGTTGAAATCATGGCCCCAAGCGCCATGAGCCGTTGGACGACGTCACTTTCCGATGCCCAGCCGGTCGCGTACTGGCTGGACGACCCCGGCAGGCCCCACCCCGAGCCCGCGCTCACCGGCGCCGAGACCTGCGATCTGCTGGTCGTCGGCGGCGGGTACAGCGGACTGTGGACCGCGCTCCTGGCCAAGGAGCGCGACCCGCAGCGGGACGTCGTGCTGCTGGAGGGCCGCGAGGCGGGCTGGGCCGCCTCGGGCCGCAACGGCGGCTTCTGTGCCGCCTCCCTCACCCACGGGCTGTCCAACGGACTGACCCGCTGGCCGGACGAGATCCACAAGCTGGAGGAGCTGGGCGCCCGCAACCTCGACGAGATCGAGGCGGCGGTCGCCCGGTACGGCATCGACTGCGACTTCGAGCGCACCGGCGAGATCGACGTCGCCACCGAGCCCTACCAGGCGCGGGAACTGCGCGAGTGGTACGAGGAGATCGAGCGCCGGGGACTGGCCGAGGGCATCGAGTTCCTGGACGCCGACGCCGTACGGCGACAAGTCGACTCACCGACATTCCAGGCGGGGCTCCACGACCGCCGGGGCGTCGCCATGCTCAACCCGGCCAAACTGGTCTGGGGCCTGAAGGCGGCCTGCGTCCGGCTCGGGGTGCGGGTCTACGAGCACACGCCCGCGCTGGACCTGAAGCCGTACGGCGCCGGCATGGCCGTACGCACCCCGTACGGTACGGTCCGCGCCCGCCGGGTCGCCCTCGGCACCAACATCTTCCCGAACCTGGTCAAGCGGGTGCGCGCCTTCACCGTCCCGGTCTACGACTACGCCCTGATGACCGAGCCGCTCACCGACGACCAGCTCAAGGAGATCGGCTGGCAGGGCCGCCAGGGCCTCGGAGACAGCGCCAACCAGTTCCACTACTTCCGGCTCTCCGCCGACAACCGGATCCTGTGGGGCGGTTACGACGCCGTCTATCCGTACGGCGGCCGGGTGCGCGCCGAGTACGACGACCGCCCGGAGACCTACGCCAAGCTCGCCGAGCACTTCTTCACCTGCTTCCCGCAGCTGGAGGGCCTGCGCTTCACCCACGCCTGGGGCGGCGCGATCGACACCTGCTCGCGCTTCTCGGCGTTCTTCGGCACCGCCCACCAGGGGAAGGTGGCGTACGCGGCGGGCTTCACCGGGCTCGGTGTCGGGGCCACCCGGTTCGGCGCGGACGTGATGCTGGACCTGCTGTCGGGGGAGTCCACCGAGCGCACCGAGCTGGAGATGGTCCGCAGGAAGCCGCTGCCGTTCCCGCCCGAGCCGTTCGCCTGGACCGGCATCGCGCTCACCAAGTGGTCGCTGGCCCGGGCCGACGCGCACGACGGGCGGCGCAACCTGTGGCTCAGGACGATGGACCGGCTGGGGCTGGGCTTCGACAGCTGACGGTGACCCACGTCACCCTTACGGGTGCGCGGAACCCGCGTAATGGCAGGCAGGGGACCTCCCTCTCCCTCGTGACGCACAAGGCGTCCACGACGGACAAGGGAGGTCCCCGTCATGACAGGGGCGAAGACGGCGGTCGAATGGCTCGCGTCCGTGGCACCGGATCCCGAGGCCTGCCGCTGGGAATGGGAGCGCAACCCGCTCGGGGTCGCGCTGCTGCCGGCCGGGAAGGACTGGGACGTGCTCGTCCTGCCGGCCGGGCTCGGCTACCCGACCCTCGATGTGCTCACCCGCATTCTCGACCGGCCCGGGCCGGTGCTCGTCGACTTCGGTGACGCGCGCATGGGCTTCTTCGTGCCGCCGGGCACCGCGGCCCGCTGGCTGGGCACCGGCATCCGCACCGCGGGCGCCGGCACCTGGATCGTGGTGCCGTATCCGGGCCGTTCCACCCAGGGCGTGCGATGGCTGGTGCCGCCGGACGGCTCCGGCACGCTGACCGATCCCGCGCTGCTGGAACTCGCCATGCACGAAGCGGCGGCCGGATTGGCCGATGACGACTGAAGCGGTGCCGTGACGGATGCGCGGTCACGGTGAGAAGTCTTGACAACCCGATTGGTCTGGACCAAGTTGAGCGCGTTCCACCCCTCCACATCCCCCATGCCCGGAGGCACTCGTGGACCGCTCCAGACCTTTCGTCGCCGTGCTGACGGCCGCTCTGCTGGCCGCGACCGGCATCACCGCGCTCTCGTCGGCCGCCCGTGCGGCCGACGCGGACCTGGCCAGGAACGGAGGCTTCGAGTCCGGCCTCACCGGCTGGACCTGCACGGCGGGCACCGCCGTCACCTCACCCGTGCGCAGCGGCAGTTCGGCGCTTCAGGCGACCCCGGCCGGCAGCGACAACGCCCGGTGCGCGCAGACGGTGACCGTGAAACCGGACGCCCAGTACACGCTGTCCGGACACGTCCGGGGCTCCTACGTGTATCTCGGCGCGAGCGGCACCGGCACCACCGACGTCTCGGCCTGGACCCAGTCCGCCCCGGCCTGGCAGCAGCTCACCACCACCTTCCGCACCGGCCCGGCCACCACCAAGGTCACGATCTACACCCACGGCTGGTACGGCACCGGCGCCTACCACGCCGACGACATCTCCCTGGCCGGCCCGTCCGTCGACCCCGGTCAGCCGCCCGCCCCGCCCACCGGCCTGCGCACCGGCACGGTCACCTCCTCCAGCGTCGACCTGTCCTGGACCGCGGTGCCGGGCGCTTCCGGATACGCCGTCTACCGTGACGGGACCAAGGTCCGGACGGTGAGCGGCACTTCGGCGACGATGACCGGACTCGCGCCGCAGACGGCGTACGCCTTCCAGGTCGCCGCCGTGAACGACGCCGGAGAGTCCTCGAGGTCCGCCCCGGTCACCGCGACCACCACCGCGGGCGGCGGCGGCTCCTCCGACCTGCCGCCGCACGCCCTGGTCGGCTACCTGCACGCGAGCTTCGCCAACGGCTCCGGCTACACCCGGCTCGCCGACGTCCCCGACAGCTGGGACGTCATCGACCTGGCCTTCGGCGAACCGACCTCGGTCAGCTCCGGCGACATCCGCTTCGACCGCTGCCCGGCCGCCGAGTGCCCGAACGTCGAGAGCGACGCCGACTTCAAGGCCGCGATCAGGGCCAAGCAGGCGGCCGGCAAGAAGGTGCTGATCTCCATCGGCGGCCAGAACGGCCAGGTGCGGCTCACCACGACCGCCGCGCGCGACACGTTCGTCAGCTCGGTCTCGAAGATCATCGACGAGTACGGTCTCGACGGCCTGGACATCGACTTCGAGGGCCACTCACTGTCGCTGGACGCCGACGACACCGACTTCAAGCACCCGAAGACCCCGGTGATCGTCCACCTGATCTCCGCCCTGAAGACCCTCAAGGCCCGCTACGGCGACGACTTCGTCCTGACCATGGCCCCGGAGACCTTCTTCGTCCAGCTCGGCTACCAGTACTACGGCACCGGCAAGTGGGGCGGCCAGGACCCGCGCGCCGGGGCCTACCTCCCCGTCATCCACGCGATGCGCGACGACCTGACGCTTCTGCACGTCCAGGACTACAACTCGGGCCCGATCATGGGCCTCGACAACCAGTACCACTCGATGGGCGGCGCCGACTTCCACATCGCGATGACCGACATGCTGCTCACCGGCTTCCCGGTAGCCGGTGACACCGGCAACGTCTTCCCGCCGCTGCGCCCCGACCAGATCGCCATCGGCATGCCGGCCTCCACGAACGCGGGCAACGGTCACGTCCCTCCGGCCGAGGTCGTCAAGACCCTCGACTGCCTGACGAAGAGGGCCGGTTGCGGCTCGTACGCCACCCACGGCACCTGGCCCGCGCTGCGGGGCCTGATGACGTGGTCGATCAACTGGGACCGCTACGCGAACTGGGAGTTCCAGCGGACGTTCGACGGATACTTCGGCTGACGAGCAGGACGTAACCGGTCAGCAGGACCGCACCGAGGCACCAGCTGGCCACGACGTCCAGCGGCCAGTGGAAGCCACGCCGGACCAGGCCGTAGGAGACGCCGAGCACGAGGGCCGCGCAGCCGGTGACGACGGCGCGGCGGGCGGCCGCGGAACGCAGCAGGGGCAGGAGCAGCACGGTGGCGGCGCCGTAGGCGATGACGGCGGTCGCGGTGTGGCCGGACGGGAAGTAGCCGGTGGCGGGCGGTACGGCCGGGGTGCCCGGGCGGTCGGTCAGTTCCTTGAGGGGGATGACCAGGGCCGGGACCAGGGCCATCAGCAGCAGGGCGCCGGCGGCCGGCCACCACCACCGGTCTGTGCCGGCGCGCCGGGACCGCCAGGCCGCGTATCCCGCGCCGAGGAGCAGGACGGGCAGCGCGATCTGGACATTGCCCAGGTCGGAGAGGAGTTCGCCGGCGCGGTCGGGGTGGACGAGGGCCTTGCTGAGGCGCTCGTCCAGGTCCACCAGCGGGCCGTCGGCGACGACCTGCCAGGTGATCAGCGCGAAGAGAAGGGCGGGAAGCCCGAGAAGTCCCAGCCGGGAGAGGAGGGAGGTCGGCCGCCCCGGAACAGGGGGGGTAGTTCCGGGGCGGCCGACCGGATCGGGTGGCCGCACGCCCCGGGGGGTTTGGGGCGGGCGGCTGTCCGATCGGTGAGGAGATCCGGAGCCAGAGGCTCCGTATGTGTGCGCGAGGGCACGACCAGGCCGAAGCTGGGGAGGCCCCGTCCTGATGTCGCCCACAGTCCCCTGTGGGCGGGGTGTATCTCTCATCTGGGTAGAACCTACGACAGGGCGTGGGCCCAGGACAGGCGGTTTCGCGTCCTGACAGAGACCTCGCACACCTTCTTCACACCCTCTGTCCCCCGGGTCCCCGTCAGATGCGGGAGAAGGCCTGCTCGATGATGTCGAGGCCCTCGTTCAGCAGGTCCTCGCCGATGACCAGCGGCGGCAGGAAGCGCAGCACGTTGCCGTAGGTGCCACAGGTCAGGACCAGCAGGCCCTCGGCGTGGCAGGCCTTGGCGAGGGCGGCGGTGGCCTCCGGGTGCGGCTCCTTGGTGGTGCGGTCCTTGACCAGCTCGATGGCGATCATCGCGCCGCGGCCGCGGATGTCGCCGATGATCTCGAACTTCTCGGCCATGGCGCCGAGGCGGGTCTTCATGACCGCCTCGATGTTCTTCGCCTTGGCGTTGAGGTCGAGCTCCTTCATGGTCTCGATCGAGCCGAGGGCGCCGGCGCAGGCCACCGGGTTGCCGCCGTAGGTGCCGCCCAGGCCGCCCGCGTGCGCGGCGTCCATGATCTCGGCGCGGCCGGTGACGGCGGCGAGCGGCAGACCGCCCGCGATGCCCTTGGCGGTGGTGATCAGGTCCGGGACGATGCCCTCGTCCTCGCAGGCGAACCACTGGCCGGTACGGCAGAAGCCGGACTGGATCTCGTCCGCGACGAAGACGATGCCGTTGTCGTTGGCGAACTTCACGATGGCCGGCAGGAAGCCCTTGGCCGGCTCGATGAAGCCGCCCTCGCCGAGCACCGGCTCGATGATGATCGCGGCCACGTTCTCGGCGCCGACCTGCTTGGTGATCTGGTCGATGGCCTGCGCGGCGGCCTCGGGGCCCGCGTTCTCCGGGCCGGACGGCCAGCGGTAGCCGTAGGCGACCGGCACGCGGTAGACCTCCGGGGCGAACGGGCCGAAGCCGTGCTTGTACGGCATGTTCTTCGCCGTCAGCGCCATCGTGAGGTTGGTGCGGCCGTGGTAGCCGTGGTCGAAGACGACGACGGCCTGGCGCTTGGTGTAGGAGCGGGCGATCTTGACGGCGTTCTCGACGGCCTCGGCGCCCGAGTTGAACAGCGCGGACTTCTTGGCGTGGTCACCCGGGGTGAGCTCGGCGAGGGCCTCGGCGACCTCTACGTAGCCCTCGTACGGGGTGACCATGAAGCAGGTGTGGGTGAAGTCGGCGAGCTGGGCGCTCGCGCGCCGTACGACGGCCTCGGCGGAGGCGCCGACGGACGTCACGGCGATGCCGGAGCCGAAGTCGATCAGGCGGTTGCCGTCGACGTCCTCGATGATGCCGCCGCCCGCGCGCGCGGTGAACACCGGCAGCACGGAGCCCACGCCCTGCGCCACCGCGGCGAGGCGGCGGGTCTGCAGCTCCTGCGACTTCGGGCCGGGGATGGCGGTGACGACGCGGCGCTCCTGCGGAAGGTCGGACATGAGGGGCTCCTGGGGGGTCTTGCGGACGCTTGTCTTCTCTTTTCTCGCAGGCTAGGCCGGGGAACGGGGGGTGGGCATGCTCCATGTGGGCGTTGTCGAGGGGGAGGGTTGTCCGTGGTGGACATAGCGGGAGGACGGCTTCCCCCGGACCGCCGGGGTGGCTAGCGGTGAACTCCCCTTGCCGGCGCGTTAGATTGGCTCGCTGACGGTGATACGGGATGGCTGGTCAGGGGGCAAGGGCGATGGACAGCGACGGGACGCAGGACGCGCGGGGTACGCATGCGACTCCGGTGCCGCGATCACGCTCCGCTGTGCCACCGAGACCCCTGACGCCGCCGATGCCGGACGGTTCGGCGTTCCTGACCTGGCTGCGCACCCCCCGGCCGGAGGCCGCTCCGGGGGTGTGGCGGTTCGGACACCGGCCGAGGCCGGACGAGGAGCCGGAGGTCGTCCCCGCGCGGCAGCTCTTCAGCGGCGCGGTGATCGCCTTCCTGGTGGGGTGGCTGATCTGGTCGCTGCTGTGGAACGGCTACCTCGGCGGGTGGTGGCTGCTGCCCCTGCAGGCCATGACGGACTCCTGGACCTCGCCCCATTCGTTCAGTCGGGTCGTGTTCAGTTACGCGTGGTACGTCATCGTCGCGCTGACGATCCTGGTCAGCCTGGCTCGCCTCGGCCGCTGGTCCGAGGTCTGGCAGCGCTTCATCGCCCCCCACCTCCGGCGCAGGCAGCCCGCCCCCGCGCCCCCCGTCCCCGAGCAGGATCCCGCTGAGTGGCCGCAGGTTCGGGCCGTGGGGGCCGTTGACGCTGCTGAGCGGCTGGCCGGGGAGGCCAGGGCCGGGATGATGCGGGATGTGGACCACGCTCGGATCGTCCGGGCCTGGCAGGGCGTGCGCAGTGGGCGGCACAGCCTCGCCACCTTCACCGGCGCCGTGCTCAAGGACGGCGCCGCCGCCTGCCCGCACCCCTCCGGCGCCCGCGATCTGCCCACCCGGCTCGCCCCGCACGACCTGGTCACCGGCCAGGTCCGGCTCGGTACCACCGCCGACGACCCGCGCAACCCCTACGCCTACCGCGGCACCGGCCTCGCCCTCGGCCCCGAACTGCTCGGCACCTCCCTGCTCGCCGTCGGCCCGGCCGGCTCCGGCAAGACCGGCACCGTCGTCCGCCCGCTCGCCGAGTCGCTGTGCCTGCACGCCCTCGTCGGCCGCGCCGCGGTCGTGGTGGTCGGCGCCGCGGGCACCGGACTCGGCCCGGCCGACGCCTACGACGTCGTCGTACGCATCGGGAACCCGGAGTCCGTGTACGACCTCGACCTGTACGGCGGGACCACCGACCCCGACGAGGCCGCGGCCGTCCTGGCCGAGGCGCTGGCCGGGGACCTCGCCGATCCGCACCCCGGCAGCGACACCCGCCGCTCCACGACCGTGCTGGCGCAGCTGCTCGGCCCGTTCCGGGCGGTGCACGGACGCTTCCCGTCCGTTCCGGAGCTGCGCCAGCTGCTCGACGGCGCGCCCGGACCGCTCGCCGCGCTGCGGACCGCGCTGGAGGGCTCGGGGCAGGAGTCGCTGCTGCGGGAGCTGGACGCGCGGGAGCGGCAGATGGCGCAGCCCGGCGATCTCGGGGGCGTCCTCGCCGACCGGGTGGCCCTGCTGGACCGGCCCGCCTTCGCCGGGTTCTTCGACACCTCCGGGCAGTCGCGGCCGTTCTCCCTCAAGGCCCTCGACCACCCCGTGCGGGTCCGGATCGACCTGCCCGCGCGCGGGCACGCGGACGCCTCGCGCATGCTGACGCGGCTGGTGCTCGCCCAGTTCACGGCGAGCGTGGCGGTCCGCGAGGACCGCTCGCTGTTCGCCTGTCTGATCCTCGACGACGCGACGGGCGCGGTGACGCCCGAGGCCGTCCGGGGCATCCAGCGGCTGCGCTCCGGGAACGCCGGGGCCGTGCTGACCCTGCGCTCCCTGGACGACGTGCCCAGGCCGCTGCGCGGTCCGCTGCTCGGGGCCGCCGGCTGCCGGATGGCGCTGTCCGGGATCACCCCGTGGGACGGGCAGGACTTCGCCGACGTGTGGGGCAAGGAGTGGACCGAGGCACGGGACGTCACCGACCGGCAGATCATCGCCGAGACGCCCGCCGGGAAGGCCGTGCACATGGTGCGCCGGGTGATCACCGGCAAGGCGGCGACCGCGCGGGCCGTCACCGTACGGCAGGTCGAGCGGGAGCGGTGGTCGGCCTCCGAGCTGGCGCACGCGGTGCCGCCGGGACACGCGGTGCTGTCGCTGACGGACGTGCGGGGCGAGCACGCGCCGCCGCTGCTGGTGGATCTCCGGGGCTGATTCGAGGCGGCGCGGTGACCTTACGGTGAGGCAGAATCGGCATAGGCCGTTCATACGCGGCGGCCAAATGATCACCGCGATCACACAGACTTCATCGAACTGAAGGCCCCATGCCCCCCACGCTCGCCTCGCTCGTCCAGCACTCCGCGCTCAAACTGACCGTGCGTGCGGGTGAGGACCACCTGGACGTCCCCGTCCGCTGGGCGCACGTCAGCGAGCTCGCCGACCCCGTCCCCTACATGGAGGGCGGGGAGCTGCTGCTGATCACCGCCCTGAAGCTGGACGCGGAGGACCCCGAGGTGATGCGCCGCTATGTGAAGCGGCTGGCCGGCGCCGGGGTCGTCGGACTCGGGTTCGCCGTCGGGGTGAACTACGAGGACATCCCGGCCGCCCTGGTCGAGGCGGCCCGGCAGGAGGGGCTGCCGCTGCTGGAGGTGCCGCGCCGCACCCCCTTCCTCGCCATCAGCAAGGCCGTGTCGGCGGCCATCGCGGCCGACCAGTACCGGGCCGTGACGGCGGGGTTCGCCGCCCAGCGCGAGCTGACCAGGCAGGCGCTGACCGACGGCCCCGAAGGGCTGCTCACCGCGCTGGCCTCGCAGGTCGACGGCTGGGCCGCGCTCTACGACGCCTCCGGCGCCGTCGTCGCCACCGCCCCGGAGTGGGCGGGCCGCCGGGCGGCGCGGATCACCGCGGACGTGGAACGGCTGCGCGAACGGCCGGCGCCCGCCTCGTCGGTCGTCGGCGGCCCGGACAACGAGGACCGGGTCGAACTGCACTCCCTGGGCACCGGCCGCAGGCCCCGCGCGGCGCTCGCGGTCGGCACCGCCGCGGCCCTCGGCACCGCCGAGCGGTACGCCGTCCACTCGGCCATCGCGCTGCTCACCCTGACCACCGAGCGCTCCCGTTCCCTGCACGCCGCCGAGCAGCGGATCGGCACCGCGGTGCTGCGCATGCTGCTCGCGGGCGAGCCGGACCACGCCCGGGCGGTCGCCGGGGACCTGTACGGCGTGCTGCTGGACGCCCCCTTCCGGGTGATCGTCGCGGAGTCGGTGGTGGTGTCGGGCTCCGCTTCGGCCGCCCTGGCCGCCGTGGAGAACCCGCCGCGCGTCCCGTCCGGCGCCAAGCCCTCGGCCGCCGGCCTCGCCGCCGCCTCCGGCACCGACGGCGACCCGCTCGGCGCGCTCGCCGAGATCGTCGAGTCGGCCGCCGCACGCGCCGGGGAGGCGGTGCTCGTCGTACCGGAGGGGGAGCGCCTGGTGGTGCTGGCCGCGGACGGCGGCGCCGCGGTGGCCGCGTGCGCGGAGTACGCGACGGCACTGGAGGCGGCGCGGGCGGGCAGCGCCGGACGGGAGACGGCGGCCGGTGAGGAGGACGAACTGGTCGTCGGGCTCTCCGCGCCGGCCGGCCCGATCGCCGCGGCAGCCGCCTACAAGCAGGCCGAACAGGCGCTGTCGGTGGCCCGGCGGCGCGGGCGGGTGTGCGTGGAGCACGAGCAGCTGGCGGCCGGATCGGTGCTGCCGCTGCTCGCGGACGACGCGGTGCGGGCCTTCGCCGACGGGCTGCTCAGGGCGCTGCACGACCACGACGCGACCGGCCGCGGCGACCTGGTCGCCTCCCTGCGGGCCTGGCTGTCCCGGCACGGCCAGTGGGACGCGGCCGCGGCCGACCTCGGCGTCCACCGGCACACCCTGCGCTACCGGATGCGGCGCGTCGAGGAGATCCTCGGCCGCTCCCTGGACGACCCGGACGTCCGCATGGAGCTGTGGCTGGCGCTGAAGGCGACCTCCGTCGAATAGCCCACCGCGCCAATCCGTAGTGCCCTGCTCCGCCACTACTACGACTCGGACAAACGCCCCGCCGCCCTCGCGCCCCTACCGTGGATCCCGAACCGAGGAACACCCACCCCCAACGCGGAAGGGCCGGGAATCACATGACTTCCACCCACGCCTTCTGGCTCGCCGGCCGCCAGGTCTCCGGCGCGGACACCTTCGACGTCACCTCGCCGTGGGACGGCCGGGTCGTCGGCAAGGTGAGCGTGCCGACCGACGCCCAGGTCGAGGAGGCCGTGGCCGCCGCGTATGCCGTGCGGGACGAGTTCGCCGCGACCCCGGCGCACGTACGGGCCGCCGCCCTGGACCACGTCAGCCGCCGTCTCGCCGAGCGCACCGAGGAGATCGCCCAGCTGATCTCCGCCGAGAACGGCAAGCCGATCAAGTGGGCCCGCGGTGAGGTCGGCCGTGCCGTCTCGGTGTTCCGCTTCGCCGCCGAGGAGGCCCGCCGCTTCAACGGCGGCGAGGCCCAGCGCCTGGACACCGACCTCGGCGGCCAGGGCCGGCTGGCGCTGACCCGGCGCTTCCCGAAGGGGGTCGTGCTCGGCATCGCGCCGTTCAACTTCCCGCTGAACCTGTGCGCGCACAAGGTCGCCCCCGCGATCGCCGCCGGCGCCCCGATCATCCTCAAGCCCGCCCCGGCGACCCCGCTCTCCGGTCTGATCCTCGGTGACCTGCTCGCCGAGACCGAGCTGCCCGCCGGTTCCTGGTCGATCCTGCCGGTCGCCAACGACCGGATGCCCGCCCTCGTGCAGGACGAGAGGCTGCCGGTGATCTCCTTCACCGGCTCCGAGCAGGTCGGCTACGCGATCATGGACTCGGTGCCGCGCAAGCACTGCACGCTGGAGCTCGGCGGCAACGGCGCCGCCGTCGTCCTCGGCGACTGGGCGAGCGACGAGGACCTGGACTGGGCCGCGACGCGCATCGCCACCTTCTCCAACTACCAGGGCGGCCAGTCCTGCATCTCGGTGCAGCGCGTGATCGCCGACGCCTCGGTGTACGACCGGCTGCTGCCGCGGATCGTCGCCGCCGTCGAGGCCCAGGTCACCGGTGACCCCTCCGACGACAAGACCGACGTCGGCCCGCTGGTCAGCGAGGACGCCGCCCGGCGCGTCGAGGCGTGGGTCCAGGAAGCGGTCGGGGTGGGCGCCTCGCTGCTCACCGGCGGCAAGCGCGACGGCGCCTCCTACGCGCCGACCGTCCTGACCGACCTGCCGGCCGGCACCACGCTGGCCTGCGAGGAGGTCTTCGGCCCGGTGCTGTCGGTGCAGAAGGTGGACGGCGAGGCCGAGGCGTTCGCCGCCGTCAACGACTCCAAGTACGGCCTCCAGGCGGGCGTGTTCACCCACGACGTGCAGGCCGCCTTCCGCGCCCACCGAGCCCTCGAGGTCGGCGGCGTGGTCATCGGCGACGTCCCCTCCTACCGCGCCGACCAGATGCCGTACGGCGGCGCCAAGCAGTCCGGCGTGGGCCGTGAGGGCGTGCGGTTCGCGATGGACGACTACACCTACGAGCGGGTGCTGGTCCTCACCGGCCTCGCTCTCTGAGCCGACCCGACGGCCACCGGCGGCCGGAGCCCACTGTGCGGGGGCTCCGGCCGCCGGCGTGTTCAGCCGGTGGCCGCCGAGCCGCCGCGCTCCTCCCGCCCGTCCTGCGCGAAAGCGGTGCGGCAGCGCTCCACCTGATCGGCCACCAGTTCCATGAACCAGCGCATGATCTCGTAGGGCACGACATGCTCGTCGTGGCTGTGGATGTGGACGACCGGTTCCCGGTCCGGGTCCTCGTCCGGAACGAACGCCACCGCGAAGGCCACCCCGGGCATCAAGGTCTCCGCGCCGGGGGCCTCGCTGAGGGACGCCGGGGTGGGCCTGGCCTCGCTCAGTTCCACGGCCCAGGCGTCGTCGGGCAGCGCGTAGTGGTACTGGACCGCGTAGTGGCGGCCCGCGTGCTCGCGCAGTTCGGCTGGCATGGCGGCAGGCTGCCACAGTCCGGCGGCGGCCGTAACGGGTTTCCCGCCCCGAACTCCTAGCTAATGGGAACCGTTTTCATATAGTCTTCCCGAAGGGGTCCGGCGCCGATGCCTTCCGGCGCCGGGCCCCTTCCTCCGCGTCGGCTCGGTCCGGCCCCTCAACCGGAGAAGCCGACGTGCGCGAGCCGCAGGGCGCCGCGCAGTCTGAGGCGGACGTCGTGCACGCCCTCGGCCGGGAAGCCGGCGGTGAGCGCGGTGTAGGAGTACGGGCCCGACCGGGAGGCGGCGGTGAGGGTCGCCAGCGGCGGCGTGCCGTCCAGGGACACCTCCACCGTTCCCTCCCCGGCCACCGTCGCCGTCACTCGGGTGACGCCCGTGCCGAAGTCGCAGGCCCGGTAGAGGAGTTCGCCCGTCCGGTCCCCGGCCGGGGTCACCGCGTCGCCCGTGGTCCGCGTGCGGTCGACGATCGCGGTGCCGCTCTGCTCGTCGAAGTCGGCCGCGTCCAGCCCGTGTTGCCGCACCGCGCGCGGGGCCACCGGGTCCCCGGCGAGCGTCACCGTCGTCCGCAGCCGGATGTCCTCGCTGGAGCCGCCGGCCAGCAGGTCGTACGGGCCCGGGTCGAGGTGCCATCGGCCGTGCGCCACGTCCCAGAAGGCGAAGGCGGACAGCGGCACGTCGAAGGCGAGCCCGGTCCGCTCGCCGGGCGCGAGGGTGACACGGCGGTGGGCGAGCAGTTCGCGGCGGGGACGCGGGACCGACGGGTCCACGGCGCGGGTGTAGAGCTGGGCGACCTCGTCGGCCGTGCGCCGCCCGGTGTTGGTCACCGTGAACGACACGCGCACCGCGTCCCCGGTCACGCGCGCGGTCAGATCGCCGTAGGCGAACGAGGCGTACGACAGGCCGTGGCCGAACGGGTAGAGCGGGGTGCCCTCGAAGTACAGATAGGTCTGGCAGCCGCCGATCACGTCGTAGTCGAGCAGGTCCGGCAGGTCGGCGTCGCTCGCGTACCAGGTCTGCGGGAGGCGTCCGGCGGGGGAGACGTCGCCGGCCAGGACGCGGGCCAGCGCGGTGCCCGCGGCCTGGCCGCCGTGCGCCGTCCAGAGCAGGGCCGCGAGGGAACCCGGTTCGACCGCGTACGGGTAGGCGGAGACCAGCGCCAGCACCGTCTTCGGGTGGGCGGCGCGGGCCGCGCGCAGCAGCCGCTCCTGGTGGGCGGGCAGGAACAGGGTCGTACGGTCCTCGGTCTCGCGGCCGTTGATGTGCGGGTCGTTGCCGGCGACCACCAGCACCACGTCGGCCCCTGCCGCGACCCGGGTCACCGCCTCCTCGCCGCGCTCCACGACGACCGTCTCGAAGATCTCCGGGTCCGCCTCGGCAACCTTCACCCCGTCGGCGGCGACCGAGACATGGCGGCCCGTGCCGAGGTGCCGGAGGAGGTGTCCGCTGCCATGGGGTTCCAGCCGGAAGGTCTCCTGCACGACCCAGCCGCCGGGCCGGTCGGCCGAGGCGCGGACGTAGCCGTCCTCGGCGACCGACAGATAGCCGCCGTCGGGCGCGCGCAGCGTCAGCACGCCCTCGCCCCAGTCCACCAGCGCGAGTTCGGTGCCGCCCGAGTCCGTGGTCAGCGGCGGCAGGTCGGTGCGGCCCGCGAGCAGGGCCGGGTCCAGCGCGCCCTCGGCGCCGCGCACCTCTTCGGCGGCGGCACCCTCGGGGACGTACAGGAAGGCTCCCGTCGACGTCCTCAGCCGGATGCGGTCCACGCCCTCCGCGAACTCCACGCGGTCGGCGCCGAACCGCTCGCGCAACCCCTCCAGCGGGGTGGAGCGGTGGATCAGGGTGCCGCTGTACCAGTCGAGCTTGCACTCGTCGGCGAGCAGTCCCACCACCGCGATCCGGCTGTCCGGGCGCAGGGGCAGCACGCCGTCGTTCCGCAGCAGGACGACCGCCTGCTCGGCCGCCTCCTGGGCGAGTGCGCGGTGTTCGGGGGTGTCGAAGGCGCCGGGGTCCTCGTGGTCGTCGAACTCGCCGAGCCGGAAGCGGACCGAGAGCTGACGGCGGACCGCGGTGTCGATGTCGGCCTCGGTCAACAGGCCCCGCTCGTACGCCGTCCGCACCCGGCCGGTGATCTTCGAACCGTCCGTGCCGTGGTCGGTGAAGCTGTCGACGCCCGCCCGGAGCGCGGCCGCCGTCGCCTCCTCGTGGGTGTCGAAGTAGTGCTCGGAGTCGACCAGGTTGGAGGGCGCGCCCGCGTCCGAGCAGACCAGCAGTTCGTCCGCCGTCCAGGTGCGCAACTGCTCACGCAGATACGGCGACACGTGGTTGGGGCGGCCGTTGACCAGGTTGTACGCCGGCATCACCCCCGCCACCGCGCCCGCCTCGACCGTCTCGCGGAAGGCCCGCAGGTCGTACTCGTGCAGCACGCGCGGGCGGACCGAGGAGGACGAGGTGTCGCGGTCCGTCTCGTTGTTGTGGGCCAGCCAGTGCTTGAGGACCGGGGCGGTCCGCCAGTACACCGGGTGGTCGCCGCGCAGACCCCGGGTGTACGCGGTGGCGATGGCGGAGGTCAGTCTCGGGTCCTCGGAGTAGCCCTCCTCGTTGCGGCCCCACAGCGGGTGGCGCAGCAGATTGACCGTCGGGGACCAGACATTGAGGCCGACGCGCTCGTCGCGGGCGCGCATCGCGCGGGCTTCCCGGGACACGGCCTCGCCGACCCGGCGCACCAAGTCCGGGTTCCAGGTCGCGCCGAGCCCGACCGCCTGGGGGAAGACCGTCGCCGGGCCCATCCACGCCACGCCGTGCAGCGCCTCCTGGCCGGTGCGGAACGCGGCGACCCCGAGCCGCTCGACGGCCGGGGCGAACTGGTGCAGAAATCCGATCTTTTCCTCGCGCGTGAGCCGCGCCAACAGATCGTCGACGCGCTTCGCGACCGGCAGGCCGGGATCGCGGAAAGGCGGGGTGGGCGGCGGGACTGCGGTCACTTGGGGATCCCCTTGCGATGGATCGACGCGGCTCTTTCGAAGCGCTTCGATGCTCATTCGACACGGGGGTGGGTGTCAAGGGATCAGCACTGCCCATTCAGGCAGCACATAAGAAAGGGGCGGGTCGTATGCGGCGGAGGAATCTTGGGAGCGGGCCTTGTGCGCCCCTGGGTGTTCACTTAACCTCACAGCAACATCGAAGCGCTTCGACGCAGCACGCAGACATTGGTCGGAGGACTGCTTCCGCTCAGCCAGTTCCACTTACGACACCGCAGCCGACGGCCCACCGCCGGGTGTCCAGGTGCGCCATGAAGGGTTGACGCAATGACGCCGAACGCCTCCTCCGCCTCTTCCGCGACCAGCCGGAGAAGCTTCCTCGCCTCCTCGGCGGTCGCCGCCGCAGCGGTGGCGGGAGGAATGCCGCTGCTTGCCGCGTGCGGAGACTCGGACAGCGGCTCGCGCGAAGGCACCACCTCGGGCAAGGACGCCAAGAAGCTTCTGCCGGCCTATGTGGCCAGCAATGTCGTCGTGCCGGACATCCCCGCCAAGAACGGCTCCGCGGCCGGTTTCACCAGCAAGCTGGAGCTGGCCGAGCTGAAGACCTCGGTGCCCAAGAGGCTCGGCAAGGGCGGCAAGGTCACCATCATGTCGCCGTTCTGGGGCTCGCCGCCCAAGAGCGACAACGCCTACTACCGGGCGATGAACGACCTGATCGGCGTCGACGTCCGGTGGCAGAACCAGGACGGCAACACCTACGAGCAGAAGCTCGGCGCGGTGCTGGCCTCCAGCGACGTCCCGGACGTGGTGGTGGTCCCCGGCTGGAACATGAACGGCAAGATACCCAGCGCCATCATCAGCAAGTTCGCCGACCTCGGCCCCTATCTCTCCGGTGACGCGGTCAAGGAGTTCCCGAACCTCGCCGCCATCCCGACGGACGCCTGGCAGCGCTCCATCTTCGGCGGCAAGCTGCGCGGCCTGCCACAGCCGGCGCCGTACGTCACCGGCATCGTGCCGCTGTACCGCCAGGACGTCTTCGACAAGGAGGGCTACGAAGTCCCGCGCTCCTGCGACGAGTTCCTGGCGCTGGCCAAGGACATCACCAACGCCAAGGCCAAGCGCTGGGCGTGCATGGACATGAAGTGGACGGCCTTCCAGGCCTTCGGTGTGCTCTCCGGCAGCGAGAAGCCCCTGGGCTGGAACCTGGTCGACGGCAAGATGATCTACCGCATCGAGACCGAGGAGTACCTCGAGGCGCTGGAGTGGTCCCGCAAGCTCTTCGCCGCGGGCGTCGTCCACCCGGACGCCGAGCTCGGCAAGAGCCAGGCCACCGACCCGGGCCCCAAGTTCGCCGCGGGCGAGTTCCTGATCTACGCCAACAACATCTCGCAGTGGTGGAGCCGCACCGCCGAACAGGCCACCCAGAACCCGGAGTTCAAGGTCTGGGGCATGGACGTGTGGGGCCATGACGGCGGCGACCCCACGCTCTGGGCCGAACAGCCCGCCGGCATCTTCGCCTTCGTCAACAAGAAGGCGTCCGAGTCGGTCATCCGCGACGTGCTGGCCGTCGCGAACGTCACCGCGGCGCCGTACGGCACCAAGGAGTACATGATGACCAACTACGGCGTGGAGGGCACCCACTACGCCGTCGAGGACGGCGTCCCCACCAAGACCGACCAGGGCAACATCGACGTGATGAACGCCTACGTCATGGTCGCGAGCCCCGCCCCGACCCTCGCCCACCCGGACTTCCCGGAGGTCGCCAAGGGCCAGGTCGAATGGCAGCAGCGGATGGGCGCCTTCACCAAGAAGTCCTCCTTCTACGGCATGCAGATCACCGAGCCCAGCCGCTACACCAACCTCGCCAACGACATGGAGCAGATGGAGGACGACGTCGTCCGGGGCCGCAAGAAGATCAGCGACATGCAGCAGTGGATCTCCGACTGGAAGAGCAAGGGCGGCGACAAGCTGCGCGACTGGTACCAGCAGGTCCTCGACGAGAACGGCTCCGCGGCCAACTGACCGGGCACCGAGGCAAGGAGAACGGCCGTGTCCCACAGCACGGTGCCTCGGAGCAGGGCCGAGGCCGACATGACGGCGAAGTCCCCGGTGCCGCCGGACGGCGCCAGCGGGCGGGGCGGCAGGCCCCCCGCACCGAAACCGAGCCTGCGGCACAGGTTCCGACGCGACCGCGTCCTGCTCCTGATGACCCTGCCGGCCGTCGTCCTGATCCTGCTCTTCAACTACGTGCCGATCCTCGGCAACGTGGTCGCCTTCCAGGACTACGACCCCTACATCAGCGACAACGGCGTCGTGTCCATCCTCAACAGCCCCTGGGTGGGCCTGGAGAACTTCCAGCGGATCTTCGAGGACTCCGCCTTCTGGCAGGCGGTGCAGAACACGCTGGTGCTGTTCTTCCTCCAGCTCCTGCTGTTCTTCCCGATCCCGGTCCTGCTCGCGCTGCTCATCAACAGCGTGGTCAGGCCCCGGGTGCGGGCGATCGCGCAGGCCGTGCTCTATCTTCCGCACTTCTTCTCGTGGGTGCTGGTGATCGCCGTCTTCCAGCAACTGCTGGGCGGCGCGGGGCTGTTCTCGCAGCTGCTGCGCGATCACGGGTACGACGGGCTCGACATCATGACGGACCCGAACACCTTCAAGTTCCTGGTCACCGCGCAGGCGGTGTGGAAGGACGCCGGCTGGGGGATCATCGTCTTCCTCGCCGCGCTGGCCGCGGTCAGCCCCGATCTGTACGAGGCCGCCGCGATGGATGGCGCCAATCGCTGGCGCCGGATGTGGCACGTCACGCTGCCCGCGCTGCGGCCGGTGATCGCGCTGCTGCTGGTGCTGCGCGTCGGTGACGCGCTGACCGTCGGCTTCGAACAGATCCTGCTCCAACGCGACGCCGTGGGGCCGGGCGCGGCGGAAGTCCTCGACACCTTCGTGTGGTGGAACGGAGTCCGCAACCAAGACTTCGGCTATGCGGCCGCCGCGGGGCTCGTCAAGGGCGTCATCAGCATCGGACTCGTCCTGGCCGCGAACAAGGTGGCCCATCTGATGGGCGAGCAGGGGGTGTACAAGAAGTGACCACCGTCCTCGACAAGCCCGCACGCAACCGCTGGGCCGCTCCGCCGCGGCCGGTCTGGGAGGAACAGCCGACCAGGGCCGGGCTGGCGGGCAAGGGTCTCGTGCTGGGCATCGCCTGCCTCGCGATCCTGTTCCCGCTGTGGATCGTCGTCGTCACCAGCCTGTCCACCCGCGAGACCATCGACGAGGCCGGCGGTCTGGTGATGATCCCCAAGGACATCACCTTCATCGCCTACCAAGAGCTGCTGAGCGGCGGGCAGGTGACCCGGGCGGCGATCATCAGCGTGCTGGTCACGCTCGTCGGTACGGCGTTCTCGATGACGGTGTCGGTGCTGTGCGCGTACGGGCTCTCCCGCACCGGATCGCTCGGGCACCGGTGGATCCTGATGACCCTGCTGGCGACGATGTTCTTCAGCGCCGGGCTCATCCCGACGTATCTGCTGGTGCAGACGCTCGGCCTGACCGACAGCTATCTCGCGCTGATCCTGCCCAGCGCGCTCAGCGTCTTCAACATCCTGGTCCTGCGCGGCTTCTTCATGGGGATCTCGCAGGAACTGATCGACAGCGCCCGGATCGACGGGGCGGGGGACTTCCGGATCCTCCGGCAGATCGTCCTGCCGCTGTCCCGGGCCGTCATCGCCGTGATCACCCTGTTCTACGCGGTCGGGTACTGGAGCGCCTGGTTCAACGCGTCGCTGTACCTTAACGACCAGAACATGATGCCGTTGCAGAACGTGATGATCCAGCTGGTGCAGAAGCAGGAGGCACCGGTGGGGCTGGGCCAGGCCATCAAGACGGGGCAACTGTCCGGGCTGGCCGTGCAGATGGCGGTCATGGTGATGGCGCTGCTCCCGGTGGCCGTCCTGTCGCCGTTCGTCCAGCGGCACTTCAAGAAGGGGATGCTGACGGGCGCGGTCAAGGGTTGACATGGCGCCTGGTCAGCGGGGGTCACCTGCTGCGCGGCGGCCGCGGGTTCGTCGTGGCCGGTCGCGCGGTTCCCCGCGCCCCTGAGGTAGGTAATCCCGCCCTTCTCGACAAGCGAGGTATGTCATGCTCACGCCCCGCCTTGGCCGGCGAGCCGTTCTTGCCGGGACCGCGGCCGCCGCGCTCACCGCTGTCCCCGCGTTCCAGGCAAGCGCGCAGGCCGCCCCCACCGCCCCCGCCTACCGCTGGCGCAACGCCGTCATCGGCGGCACCGGCTTCATCACCGGCGTGCTCTTCCACCCCTCCGTCCGCGGCCTCGCCTACGCCCGTACCGACATCGGCGGCGCCTACCGCTGGGACGACCGCACCGCCCGCTGGACCCCGCTCCTCGATCATCTCGGGTGGGACGACTGGAACCTGCTCGGCGTCGAGGCCATGGCCGTCGATCCGGCCCACCCCGGCCGCCTCTACCTCGCCGTCGGCACCTACGCCCAGTCCTGGGCCTCCAACGGCGCCGTCCTGCGCTCCGACGACCGGGGCGCCACCTGGAGCCGTACCGACCTCGGCGTGAAGCTCGGGGCCAACGAGGACGGACGGGGCACCGGAGAGCGGCTGCTCGTCGATCCCCGCAACAGCGACACCCTCTGGCTCGGCACCCGGCACGACGGCCTGCTGAAGTCGACCGACCGCGGCGCCACCTGGGCCCCCGCCGGCGGCTTCCCCGCCACGCCCAGTGCCTCCGGGCAGGGCGTCACCCTGCTGGTCGCCGCAGGACGCAGCCTCTACGCCGGCTGGGGCGACTCCGACGGCACCGAGGCCAACCTCTACCGCACCTCCGACGGCACCACCTGGGAAGCCGTCCCCGGCCGGCCCTCCGGCACCGCCGCCAAGGTCCCGATCCGCGCCGCCTACGACCGCACCGGCCGGCACCTGTACCTGACGTACGCCGACGCGCCCGGCCCCAACGGGCAGTCCGACGGCAGCGTCCACCGGCTGTGCACCCTGGACGGCAGATGGAGCGACGTCACGCCGGTGGCACCCGGCGGTGACGACACCTTCGGGTACGGCGGCGTCGCCGTCGACGCCCGACGGCCCGGCACCGTCGTCGTCTCCACCAACAACCGGTGGGCGGCCGTCGACACCGTCTTCCGCAGCACCGACGGCGGACGCACCTGGACGTCCCTCAAGGACTCCGCGGTTCTCGACGTATCGGAAACCCCCTATCTGAAGTGGGGCGGAGACGCCCCCAAGTTCGGCTGGTGGATCCAGGCGCTCGCCCTCGACCCCTACGACTCCCGGCACCTCGTCTTCGGCACCGGCGCCACCCTGTACGGCACCCGGGACCTGAAGCACTGGGCCCCGCAGATCCGCGGCCTGGAGGAAGCCTCGGTGGTGCAGCTGGTGTCACCTCCGGTCGGGGAGGCACACCTGCTCAGCGGGTCCAGGGACATCGGCGTGATGTACCACGAGAAGCTCACCGCGTCCCCCTCGCGCGGCATGGCCACGAACCCCGTGTTCGGGTCGGCGACGGGACTCGCGCAGGCCGCGGCGAAGCCGGCGTACGTCGTCCGCACCGGCTGGGGCGACCACGGCAACGGCGCATATTCCGACGACGGCGGACGGACCTGGGCGCCCTTCGCGGGCTCGCCCGACCTCGCCAGGAACGCACCGGGACCGATCGCGACCAACGCCGACGGCACCGCCCTGCTCTGGGTCTTCGTGCACTGGGACGGCACCAGGCACCCCGCCTACCGCTCCGCGGACAACGGCTCCACCTGGACCGAGGTCCCCTCCTTCCCGAAGGGCGCCACGCCGGTCGCCGACCCGGCCGACCCGACGCTCTTCTACGCGTACGACACCGATACAGGAACGCTACTCGCCAGCACTGACAGTGGCCGCTCGTTCACCGCGCGTGCGACCGGGCTGCCCTCCGGCGACAGTCAGTTCAAGGTCGTCGCGGCGCCGGGCAGATCCGGCGACCTGTGGCTGAGCGCCAAGTGGAACGGGCTGTACCGGTCCACCGACGGCGGCGCGAGCTTCGCCGAGGTCGACAGCTGCTGGGCCTCGTACACCCTCGGCTTCGGCAAGGCCGCCGACGGCGCCGACTATCCGGCGGTCTACCAGGTCGGCTCCACGGAGGCGATCACCGCCGTGTACCGCTCCGACGACGCCGGCCGGAGCTGGGTCCGCATCAATGACGACCGGCACCAGTGGGGCTGGATCGGCGAGACCATCACCGGCGACCCGCGCGTGTACGGCCGGGTGTACCTGGCCACCAACGGCCGGGGCATCCAGTACGGGGAGCCCGCGTGAAGCCGTCCCTCGCCGACGTCACCCGGGGCCGCGTCCTCTTCGGCGGCGACTACAACCCCGAACAGTGGCCCGAGGAGACCTGGCCGGACGACATCCGGCTGATGCGCGACGCCGGCGTCAACTCCGTCACCCTCGGCGTCTTCTCCTGGGCCAAGCTCGAACCCCGCCCCGGAGCGAGGGAGTTCGGCTGGCTCGACCGCCTGATGGACCTGCTGCACGTGAGCGGCATCGGTGTCGTCCTCGCCACCCCCACCGCCTCGCCCCCGCCCTGGCTCGGCCGTCTGCACCCCGACACCCTCCCCGTCGACCAGGACGGCCGGACCGAGTGGTGGGGCGGCCGCCAGCACTTCTCCCACTCCAGCGCCACCTACCGCCGTCATGCCGCCGCCATCACCGAGGACCTGGCCGCCCGCTACGCCACCCACCCGGCCCTCACCATGTGGCACATCAACAACGAGTACTGCACCTACGACTGGAGCGAGGCGGCCGCCGCCCGCTTCCGCGGCTGGCTGCGGCGCAAGTACGGCAGCCTCGACGCCCTCAACACCGCCTGGGGCACCGCCTTCTGGAGCCAGGGCTACGACGACTGGGAGGAGATCCACACCCCCCGTCACGCCCACTATCTGAAGAACCCCGCCCAGGTCCTGGACTTCAAGCGGTTCACCTCCGACATGCTCCTGGAGTGCTGCCTCGCCGAGCGGGACATCGTCCGCCGGTACACCCCCCACCTCCCGGTCACCACCAACTTCATGCCGCTGTGGGCCGGGCAGGACGCCTGGCGCTGGGCCGAGGAGGAGGACGTCGTCTCCGTCGACCTCTACCCCGACCCCCGCGACCCCCTCGGCGCCCAGCACGGCGCCCTGGTGCAGGACATGACGCGCTCCCAGGCCCGCGGCCCCTGGATGCTGATGGAACAGGCCGCCGGGCCGGTGAACTGGCGGGGCGTCAACCACCCCAAGCCGCCCGGCCTCAACCGGCTGTGGTCCCTCCAGGCCGTGGCCCGGGGCGCGGACGCCGTCTGCTACTTCCAGTGGCGCCAGTCCCGGCAGGGCGCCGAGAAGTTCCACTCCGGCATGGTCGGCCACGCGGGCGAGCAGGGGCGGACGTACCAGGAGATCAAGCGGCTCGGCGCCGACCTCGCCCGGATCGCCGGTGAGGTGAGCGGCGGCCACAGCGACCACGACATCGCCGTGCTGCACGACTGGCACTCCTGGTGGGCCGGCGCCCACGAGGGCCGGCTCTCCACCGAGGTCGACTACGCCCAGATCCTCACCGCCTGGCACCGCGCCCTCTGGGAGGCCCACCTCACCACCGACTTCGCCCACCCCGAGCACGACCTGACCCGGTACCGGCTGGTCGTCGTGCCCCAGCTGTACGCCCTCACCGACACCGCGATCGACAACCTCCTCGGCTACGTCCGCCAGGGCGGCACCCTCGTCTCCGGCTTCCTCACCGGGGTCGCCGACGAGGACGACCGGGTACGCCCCGGAGGCATGGACGCCCGGTTGCGCGAGCTGTTCGGCATCCGCACCCTGCACGAGTGGTGGCCGCTGGAGGCGGGGGAGAGCGTCGAGTGCGAGGGGTTCCGCGGCACGCTGTGGTCGGAGGAGATCGAGAAGAGCGACGACGCCCGGACCGTGGCCTCCTACCAGGGCGGTGAGCTCGACGGCCTGCCCGCGGTCCTGCGCACCGGCCGCGCCTGGTACCTCTCCACGCTCCCCGAACCGCCGGACCTGCGCGAGCTGTTGGAGCGGATCGGCGCCGAGGCGGGCGTCCGGCCCGTGCTCGACGGACTGCCCCCGCAGGTGGAGGCCGTCCGCCGGGGCGAGGTCCTGTTCGTGCTGAACCACGGCCGCGACCCGGTCACGGTGCAGGTCCCCGGCACCCACCGGGACCTCCTGACGGACACGACCGTCACGGACGAACTCACCCTCGGCCGGTACGCGGTGGCGGTGCTGAAGCCATGACCGTGCACGGCACGTGGGAGCCCGCCCCCGCCGCCCGCTGGGAGGACGCCTTCCTCAGCGGCAACGGCCACCACGGCGCCCTGGTGTTCGGCGATCCGGACGACGACCGCGTCATCGTCACCCAGCACACCCTGGTACGACCCAACGGCGGCGAGAAGGCCCGTCCCCCCGAGCTGGCGGCCGAACTCCCCGCGCTGCAGGACAGGTTGCTGGCAGGTGACACCACGGCCGCCGAGACCTTCACCGACGGCCGCCCCCTCCAGTGGGTGCAGCCCTTCCACCCCGCCTTCCGGATCCGGCTGCGCAGACCGCCCGCCGACGCCCCCGGCTACCGCCGCTCCGTCGACTTCACCACCGGTGAGACCATCGCCGAGCGCGCCGACTGGTCCAGCCGCCTCTTCGTCTCCCGCACGGACGACGTGATCGTCCAGCACGTCACCACCGCCGGCCCCCGCCTCGACATCACCCTGGACCACCGCCTCCCCGGCGCCCCCGACGGCCTCGGCGTCGGCCAGGGCGCGCTGCTCACCCCCGAGGGCGCCCTGCTCAGCCTGCGCGCCCGCTACCCGGACAGCGACCGGGCGTACACCGGCATCACCCTCGTCGCCGTCACCCGCGGCACCTGC
Source organism: Streptomyces sp. NPDC002779 (assembly GCF_042888685.1). NCBI lineage: Bacteria > Bacillati > Actinomycetota > Actinomycetes > Kitasatosporales > Streptomycetaceae > Streptomyces > Streptomyces sp. NPDC002779. Next base: position 45,057 of record NZ_JBIAQC010000001.1, on the reverse strand, counting down.
GTGCTCGTACCCCCAGGCGTGCGCGTCGAGGGCGCCGCCTCGGTCCTGCTGCTCACCCGGGTCCGCCGGCACACCGGCGCGCTGGACGTGATCGAGGAGGGCCGCGCCCTGCGCGCACTGCTGCCCGCCACCGAGCAGCCGTACGACGTCCTCCTCGCCCGCCATCTGCCCCGGCACCGCACCGCCTACCAGCGCGTCACCCTCGACCTGGACGGCGACCCGGCCGAGCGTGCCCTGCCCGGCTCGGAACTGCTCCGGCGGACCCGCAGCGCGGCCCTGCTGGAGCGGCTCTTCGCGGCCGGCCGCTACCACCTGCTGTCCAGCAGCGGTCTGCTGCCGCCCCGGCTCACCGGAGTGTGGACCGGCGACTGGAACACGGCCTGGTCGGGCGCCTTCACCACCGACGCCAACCTCAACCTCCAGACCGCCTCCGCCGTGGCCGCCTCGCTCCCCGAAGTCACGGCAGCCCACGCCGCGCTGATTGCCCGTCAGCTCCCGCACTGGCGTGAGAACGCCCGTGCCGTCTTCGGCACCCGAGGCGTCGTCGCGCCCGCCCACACCGACGGCGAGTCCGGGCACCTGTACCACTTCAGCCGCGAGTACCCCCTGCACCTGTGGACCGCGGGCGCCGACTGGCTGCTCAAACCACTCGTCGACCACGACGAGACACGGGGCGAACGCGACCCCGGCACCGCGACCGCGCTCGCCGAAGTCGCCCGGTTCTACGAGGACTTCCTCACCCGCACCGACGACGAAGGCCACCTGGTGGTCGTCCCGTCCTACTCGCCGGAGAACCGGCCCGCGAACGCGAGCTGGGGCACCCTCAACGCGGCCATGGACCTCTCGGCCGCCCGGCACGCCCTGCGCGCCGCGGCCGAGTACCACCCCGAGCACGCCGACCGCTGGAGAGCACTCGCCGACCGGCTCCCCCCGCACCGCGTCAACGACCGGGGCGCCCTCGCCGAATGGGCCCGGCCCGGCCTGGAGGACAGCTACGACCACCGCCACCTCAGCCACCTCTACGGCGTCTGGCCCCTCGACGAGATCAACCCCTACGACACCCCGGACCTCGCGCGGGCCGCGCACCGCGCCCTCGAACTGCGCGGCGCCGAGAACGACTCCGCGCACGGCCATCTCCACCACGCCCTCGTCGCCGCCCGCCTGCGCGACGCGGACCGTGTCGCCCTCGCCCTCGGCCAGGTCCTGGACGGCGACTTCTTCCACGCCTCCCTGATGAGCGCGCACTACCCGAACCGGGACGTCTACAACGCGGACGCCGCCCACACCCTGCCCGCGGTGCTGATCGAGGCGCTCGTCCAGTCGACCCCCCACCGGCTGGTCCTGCTGCCCGCGCTCCCACGGGCGTACCCGACGGGCCGGATCTCCGGCATCCGCACCCGGTTCGGCGCCGAACTCGACCTCGACTGGACCCCGCACGGAGCGAGCGCGATCCTCCGCCCCACCCGCACGCTCCGCGTCGAACTCAGGACTTCCACCGGCGCGAGACCGCTCGACCTCGTCGCCGGAGAAGACCACGTCCTCACCCCAGGGACGTGGTGACTCCCCGCACTTCCCCCCCCCCACCCATGGAAGGGACACCATGGCATCAACCCGCACGCTCCGCCGTGTCACCCGGGCCCTCGTCGCCCCGGCGCTCGCCCTCGGCGCCACCGTCGGCCTCGCCTCCGCACCCGCCCACGCCGCCGTCTGGAACTCCTGCGACCAGTGGGGCAACACCACCCTGAACGGCTACACGCTCTACAACAACATCTGGGGCTCCGGCGCCGGCAGCCAGTGCGTCTGGGCCAACTCCGGTACCAACTGGGGCGTCTGGGCCAACCACCCCAACACCGGCGGCATCAAGTCGTACCCGAACGCGAAGAAGGTGGTCAACAAGCCGATTTCCTCGATCGCGTCGCTGACCAGCAGCTACAACGTCACGGTCCCCGCGTCCGGCGCCTACAACACGTCGTACGACATCTGGGACACCGACTACGACTACGAGATCATGCTGTGGGTCAACCACCACGGCCCGGTCGGCCCGCTCGGCAGCTCCCAGGGCTCGGTCACGCTCGGCGGCCACACCTGGAACGTCTACAAGGGCAACAACGGCGCCAACGAGGTCTTCTCGTTCCTGCGCACCTCGGACTCCAACGCCGGCACCGTGAACATCAAGCCGATCCTCACCTGGATCGCGGGCACCAAGGGCTGGATGTCCGCCAACGAGACGATCGGGGACGTCCAGTTCGGCTACGAGATCACCTCGTCCTCCGGCGGCCTGGACTTCGTCACCAACAACCTGACCATCAGCAGCAGTTGACGGTCTGAGCGTGCGGCCGGTCCCGCGGATAGCGGGACCGGCCGCATCCGTCATTCCGCGATCGGCAGCTCGGCCCCGTCCCGCAGGAACAGCGGGATGCGGTCCAGCGGGGCGTCGACCGTCACGGCTGCGCCGCCCTGGTACGTCTGACCCGTCCACGCGTCCGTCCAGACCGCGCCCGCCGGCAGATGCACCGTCCGGGCGGTGGCCCCCGCCGTCAGCACCGGCGCCACCAGCAGGTCCCGGCCGAAGAGATAGGCGTCGTCCACCGACCAGGCGGCCGGGTCCCGCGGAAACTCCAGGAACAGCGGCCGCATCACGGGCAGCCCTTCCTCGTGCGCCTCGCGCATGACCTTCAGCACGTACGGCTTCAGCCGCTCGCGCAGCCGCAGATACCGCTCCAGGATCGCGCCGGCCTCCTCGCCGTACGACCAGACCTCGTTGGGACCGCCCGTCATGTCCGGGCCCAGCGGCATACCCGGGTCGCGGAAGCCGTGCAGCCGCATCAGCGGGGACAGCGCGCCGAACTGGAACCAGCGGACCATGACCTCCCGGTACGCCGGGTCCTGCGGGTCGCCGCCGTGGAAGCCGCCGATGTCGGTGTTCCACCAGGGGATACCGGCCAGCGCGGTGTTGAGACCGGCCGCGATCTGGCGGCGCAGGGTCGGGAAGTCGGTGCCGATGTCACCGGACCACAGGGCGGCGCCGTAGCGCTGACTGCCCGCCCAGGCCGAGCGGTTGAGGGTGATGATGTCGGACTCGCCCTCGGCGCTGAGCCCCTCGTGGAAGGTGCGGGAGTTTTCCGCCGGGTAGAGGTTGCCGACCTCCAGGCCGGGCCCCGCCCAGTACCGCAGGTTCTCCTGGAAGCCCGGCTTCAGCTCCGGCTCGCAGGCGTCCAGCCAGAAGGCCGTGATGCCGTACGGGCGCAGGTAGTTGTCGCGGATCCGCGACCACACGAACTCCCGGGCCTCCGGATTGGTGGCGTCGTAGAAGGAGACCTGGACGGTCGAGGCGACCTCCTTGTCCGGCCAGTCGGCGTGCGCCATCGGGCCGTACTGGGTGCCGATGAACCAGCCGCGCTGCTCCATCACCGGGTGGTTCTCCGACAGCGGGGACACCGACGGCCAGACGCTCACCACCAACGTGACGCCCAGCTCCTCGAGTTCGCGGACCATCGCCGCGGGGTCCGGCCACTCCGCGGGGTCGAACTTCCACTCGCCGAGGTGCGTCCAGTGGAAGAAGTCGCAGACGATCGCGTCCAGGGGCAGGCCCCGCCGCTTGTACTCCCGTGCCACGGCGAGGAGTTCGTCCTGGGTGCGGTAGCGCAGCTTGCACTGCCAGAACCCGGCCGCCCACTCGGGCAGCATCGGCGTCCGGCCGGTCACCGCGCTGTAGCGGCGCTGGGCGTCGGCCGGGTCGCCCGCGGTGATCCAGTAGTCGATCTGCCGGGCCGAGTCCGCGACCCAGCGGGTGCCGTTGTGGGCCAGCTCCACCCGGCCGATCGCCGGGTTGTTCCACAGCAGGGTGTAGCCGCGGCTGGAGGTGAGCACCGGGATGCCGACCTCGGCATTGCGCTGCACCAGGTCCAGGACCAGGCCCTTCTGGTCGAGCCGGCCGTGCTGGTGCTGGCCGAGGCCGTAGAGCTTCTCGTCGTCGTAGGCGGCGAAGCGCTGCTCCAGACGGTGGTGGCCGTTGCCCACGGCCGTGTACAGCCGCGGACCCGGCCACCAGAAGTGGGCGCGCTCCTCGGCGAGCAGTTCGGCGCCGTCGCCGGTGCGCAGGAAGCGGACCATGCCCTCGGCGTCGACCTCCACGGTGAGCGCCCCGACCGTCAGCCGCCCCCGCCCGCCCTCGATCTTCACCGTGGACGGCGTCGCGGGAGCCTCGTCCAGCAGCGCGCCCGGCAGACCGGCCAGCACCGGCCCGCCCAGCCGGGCCCGCACCCGCACCGCGTCCGGACCCCACGGCTCGACGCGTACGGTCTCCTGACGGCCGCTCCACTCCAGCGCGCCGTCCCGCTCGCGGAACGTGCCGACGGTGGGGGAGGACTGCGCCAGGCTGATCTTCGCTTGGCTTTCGGCAGGCTGATTCACGAGGCGTACTCCTGAACGATGACAGGGGGAAGCCGCCCCCGCAGGGGCCGCACGGGGACGTACAGGTCAGGAAGCGGCCGGACCCGAGCTCGCCCGGACCGTCAACTCGGGGGCGATGAGCACGACCTCGTCCTCGCCCCGCCCGTCCAGCTTGGCCACCAGATGCTCCACGGCCTGCCGGCCCATCTCCTGCGCGGGAATGGACACCGACGTCAGCCGCACCGAGGCCTGGACGGCGACCTGGTCGGGGCAGATCGCGACCACCGACACGTCCTCCGGCACGGCCCGGCCCTGCTGGCGCAGCAGCGCGAGCAGCGGCTCCACCGCCGACTCGTTCTGCACGACGAAGCCCGTGGTGCCCGGACGCTCGTCGAAGACGCGGGCCAGGGTCACGGCCATCGCGTCGTAACCGCCCTCGCACGGCCGGTGCAGCAGCCGGGCGCCCAACTCCTGGGCGCGCGAGCGCAGTCCGTCGAGGGTGCGCTCGGCGAACCCGGTGTGCCGTTCATAGACCGCGGGCGCCTCGCCGATGACAGCGATGTCGCGGTGCCCGAACTTCGCCAGATGCTCCACGCACAGCGCGCCGGTCGCCCGGAAGTCCAGATCGACGCAGGTCAGCCCGGAGGTGTCGGCGGGCAGTCCGATCAGCACGGACGGCTGGTCGGTGTCGCGGAGCAACGGCAGCCGCTCGTCGTCGAGTTCGACGTCCATCAGGATCATCGCGTCGGCGAGGCCGCTGCCGGTGACCCGGCGCACCGCGTCCGGGCCCTCCTCGCCGGTGAGCAGCAGGACGTCGTAGCCGTGCGTGCGCGCGGTGGTGGCCACCGCGATGGCGATTTCCATCATCACCGGCACATACATGTCGGTGCGCAGGGGGATCATCAGCGCGATGATGTTCGACCGGCTGCTGGCCAGCGCCCGGGCGCCCGCGTTCGGGTGGTAGCCGAGCTCGCGGATGCTCTGCTCGACCCGGTGCCGGGTGGTCGCGGAGATGGACCGCTTGCCGCTGAGGACATAGCTCACCGTGCTCGCCGAGACTCCGGCGTGCTGGGCGACCTCGGCGAGGGTGACCATCCAGCTCTCCAAGCTTTGTGAAGCGCTTCGACAGTGCGCACGGTGAATACGGGCGGGTGAGGGTGGTTCGACAGTAGCTCCACCGGGGGTGGGTGTCCATAGGCTGTCGAAGCGCTTCGACAGCGATTTTGCCCGGGAGCGATTCTCGGCTGAACGGCCGCACACAGGGTGGCCACCTCGCCCCGCATCGGGTACATACGATCGGGTAGCACCCGTCAGTAACTCTCGGTCCGGAAGATCCGGAAAAGATACCTATGCGCGGCGAGGTGAGCGTCATGTCCGCTCCAACGACCAAGCCCACAGTCACCGAACGTGAGGCCCGCCAGGTGGCGGAGGCGGCCCGTGAGCAGGACTGGCGCAAGCCCAGCTTCGCCAAGGAACTGTTCCTCGGCCGCTTCCGCCTCGACCTCATCCACCCCCACCCCATGCCGACCGACGAGGCCGCCCAGCGCGGCGAGGAGTTCCTCGCCAAGCTCCGCGACTTCGTCGAGACCAAGGTCGACGGCGCCCTCATCGAGCGCGAGTCCCGCATCCCCGACGAGGTCGTGGGCGGCCTCAAGGAGATCGGCGCCTTCGGCATGAAGATCGACACCAAGTACGGCGGCCTCGGCCTCACCCAGGTCTACTACAACAAGGCCCTCGCCCTGGCCGGCTCCGCCTCGCCCGCGATCGGCGTGCTGCTCTCGGCCCACCAGTCGATCGGCGTGCCCCAGCCGCTGAAACTGTTCGGCACGGACGAGCAGAAGGAACGGTTCCTGCCGCGCTGCGCCCGCACCGACATCTCGGCGTTCCTGCTCACCGAGCCGGATGTCGGCTCCGACCCGGCCCGGCTCGCCGCCTCCGCCGTACCGGACGGGGACGACTACGTCCTCGACGGAGTGAAGCTGTGGACCACCAACGGAGTGGTCGCCGACCTGCTCGTCGTCATGGCCCGGGTGCCGAAGTCCGACGGGCACAAGGGCGGCATCACGGCCTTCGTCGTGGAGACCAACTCACCCGGCATCACCGTCGAGCACCGCAACGCCTTCATGGGCCTGCGCGGCATCGAGAACGGCGTCACCCGCTTCCACCAGGTCCGGGTCCCCGCCGCCAACCGCATCGGCCCCGAGGGCGCCGGCCTCAAGATCGCGCTGACCACCCTCAACACCGGGCGGCTGTCGCTGCCCGCGTCCTGCGTGGCCGCCGGCAAGTGGTGCCTGAAGATCGCGCGGGAGTGGTCGGCGGCCCGCGAGCAGTGGGGCAAGCCGATCGCCCGGCACGAAGCGGTCGGCGCCAAGATCTCCTTCATCGCGGCCACCACCTTCGCCCTGGAGGCCGTGCTCGACCTGGCCTCGCAGATGGCCGACGAGGACCGCAACGACATCCGCATCGAAGGCGCCCTGGCCAAGCTGTACGCCTCCGAGATGGGCTGGCTGATGGCCGACGAGCTCGTCCAGATCCGCGGCGGACGCGGCTTCGAGACGGCCGAGTCGCTCCGGGCCCGCGGCGAGCGGGCGGTCCCCGCCGAGCAGGTCCTGCGCGATCTGCGCATCAACCGCATCTTCGAGGGCTCGACGGAGATCATGCATCTGCTCATCGCCCGCGAGGCCGTCGACGCCCACCTCTCGGTCGCCGGTGACCTCATCGACCCCGACAAGTCCCTCCAGGACAAGGCCAAGGCGGGCGCGAACGCGGGCGTCTTCTACGCCAAGTGGCTCCCGAAACTGGTCGCCGGGCAGGGACAGCTCCCCTACTCGTACGGCGAGTTCAAGCGCGAGGTGGACCTCTCCGCCCACCTGCGGTACATCGAACGCACCTCCCGCAAGCTGGCCCGCTCCACCTTCTACGCCATGTCCCGCTGGCAGGGCCGGATGGAGTCCAAGCAGGGCTTCCTCGCCCGGATCGTCGACATCGGTGCGGAACTGTTCGCGATGAGCGCGGTCTGCGTACGCGCCGAGCACCTGCGCTCCCGCGGCGAGAACGGCCGGGAGGCCTACCAGCTCGCCGACGCCTTCTGCCGCCAGTCCCGCATCCGCACCGAGGAGCTCTTCGGCCGGCTGTGGAGCAACACCGACGACGTCGACCGCAAGGTCGTCAAGGGCGTCATGTCCGGTACCTACGCATGGCTGGAGCAGGGCATCGTCGACCCCTCGGGCGACGGCCCCTGGATCGCCGACGCCCTCCCGGGCCCGAGCGAACGGGAGAACGTCCACCGCCCGATCCGCTGACCGGCCGTCGACCGGGCGTTCCCCTCCGCCCCCGTGAGGGGGACGCCCTGTCCTCCCACGCCGTGCTTGCGGCAACAATGGAGGGATGAGCGACTCTCCAGCCCCCCTCGCCGACCCGCACCTGGTGTACGACCCCGTCGCGGGAGACGGCCCGAAGGACGTGGTGATCCTCGGCTCCACCGGGTCGATCGGCACTCAGGCCATCGACCTGGTGCTGCGCCACCCCGACCGCTTCCGGGTCACCGCGCTCTCCGCCAACGGCGGCCGCGTCGCCCTCCTCGCCGAGCAGGCCCACCGGCTGAAGGCCCGCACGGTCGCCGTCGCCCGCGAGGACGCCGTACCGGAGCTGCGCGAGGCCCTCCGCGCGCGGTACGGCGCCGGCGAGCCGCTGCCCGAGATCCTCGCCGGACCGGAGGCCGCCACCGAGGCCGCCGCCTCCGACTGCCACACCGTCCTGAACGGCATCACCGGCTCGATCGGCCTGGCCCCGACCCTCGCCGCCCTGGAAGCGGGCCGCACCCTCGCGCTCGCCAACAAGGAGTCGCTCATCGTCGGCGGCCCGCTGGTCAAGGCGCTCGCCAAGCCGGGCCAGATCATCCCGGTCGACTCCGAGCACGCGGCGCTGTTCCAGGCGCTGGCCTCCGGCACGCGCGCGGACGTACGCAAGCTCGTCGTCACCGCGTCCGGCGGCCCCTTCCGCGGCCGCACGAAGCAGGAACTGGCGAGCGTCACCGTCGAGGACGCCCTCGCCCATCCCACCTGGGCCATGGGCCCGGTGATCACGATCAACTCCGCGACCCTCGTCAACAAGGGCCTGGAAGTCATCGAGGCACACCTTCTCTACGACATTCCCTTCGACCGCATTGAGGTCGTCGTGCACCCCCAGTCGTATGTTCACTCGATGGTCGAGTTCACCGACGGATCCACGATCGCCCAGGCGACGCCCCCCGACATGCGCGGGCCGATCGCCATCGGTCTGGGCTGGCCCGAGCGCGTCCCCGGCGCGGCGCCCGCCTTCGACTGGAGCAGGGCCTCGACGTGGGAGTTCTTCCCGCTCGACAACGACGCGTTCCCGTCGGTGAACCTCGCCCGGCACGTCGGTGAGCTCGCGGGCACGGCCCCGGCGGTGTTCAATGCCGCCAACGAGGAGTGCGTGGAGGCCTTCCGGGCCGGCGCGCTGCCGTTCAACGGCATCATGGAGACCGTGACCCGGGTGGTCCAGGAGCACGGCACCCCCGTGACGGGAACCTCACTCACCGTCGCGGACGTCCTCGAAGCGGAGGCCTGGGCGCGCACCCGGGCCAGGGAACTGGCGGCACAGACGGCGGAGGCCCGTGCATGACGACCTTGATGTTCATCCTCGGCATAGTGGTCTTCGCCGTCGGGCTGCTCTTCTCGATCGCGTGGCACGAGCTGGGGCACCTGTCCACCGCCAAGCTCTTCGGCATCCGCGTGCCCCAGTACATGGTCGGCTTCGGCCCGACCCTGTGGTCGCGGAAGAAGGGCGAGACGGAGTACGGCATCAAGGCCATCCCGTTCGGCGGCTACATCCGCATGATCGGCATGTTCCCGCCCGGCCCCGACGGCCGGCTGGAGGCCCGCTCCACCTCGCCCTGGCGCGGCATGATCGAGGACGCCCGCGAGGCCGCGTTCGAGGAGCTCAGGCCGGGTGACGAGACCCGCCTCTTCTACACGCGCAAGCCGTGGAAGCGGGTCATCGTGATGTTCGCGGGCCCCTTCATGAACCTGGTGCTCGCCGTCGGCCTGTTCCTCACCGTGCTGATGGGCTTCGGCATCTCCCAGCAGACCACCACCGTCAGTTCGGTCTCGCAGTGCGTCATCGCCCAGAGCGAGAACCGCGACACCTGCGAGAAGTCCGACCCGGCCGCACCGGCCGCCGCCGCGGGCCTGAAGGCCGGCGACAAGATCGTCGCCTTCGACGGGGTGCGCACCGACGACTGGAACAAGCTCTCCGACCTGATCCGCGCCAACCCCGGCAAGCAGGTGCCGATCGTCGTCGACCGGGACGGCCAGGAGGTCACCCTCACCGCGAAGATAGCCACCAACCAGGTCGCCAAGAAGGACGCCGGCGGCCAGATCGTCCAGGGCGAGTACGTCACCGCCGGCTTCCTCGGCTTCAGCGCCGCCACCGGCATCGTCAAACAGGACTTCGGTGACTCCGTGACCTGGATGGGCGACCGGGTCGGCGACGCCGTCGACTCCCTCGCCGCCCTGCCCAGCAAGATCCCTGCCCTGTGGGACGCCGCCTTCGGCGACGGCGAGCGCGAGTCCGACTCGCCCATGGGCGTGGTCGGCGCCGCCCGGGTGGGCGGCGAGATCTTCACCCTCGACATCCCCGCCTCCCAGCAGCTGGCCATGGCGGTCATGCTGGTGGCCGGCTTCAACCTCTCCCTGTTCCTGTTCAACATGCTCCCGCTGCTGCCGCTCGACGGCGGCCATATCGCGGGCGCGATGTGGGAGTCGCTGCGCCGGAACGTCGCGAAGGTGCTGCGCCGCCCGGACCCGGGCCCGTTCGACGTGGCGAAGCTGATGCCGGTGGCCTACGTGGTGGCCGGAATCTTCGTCTGCTTCACACTCCTGGTGCTGATCGCCGACGTGGTCAACCCGGTGAGAATCTCCTAGCCATACGGCGTTGGCGGCGGCCCGGGCTCCTGTGTCCCGGGCCGCCTTCCATCGAGTGGGTTTACGGGCCGTGATGTGCTGTCGCCATTGCCCGTGCCGTAATCTCGAAGCCTGGAGCCCGCTGCTGACGGGACCGGACCTTGATCCACGACTTGGGGTTGCACAGCAGATGACTGCGATTTCTCTCGGCATGCCGTCCGTTCCGACCAGGGTTGCCGAGCGCCGGAAGAGCCGGCAGATCCAGGTGGGCACGGTCGCGGTGGGCGGCGACGCCCCGGTCTCCGTCCAGTCGATGACGACGACCCGGACGTCCGACATCGGCGCGACCCTCCAGCAGATCGCCGAGCTGACGGCGTCCGGCTGCCAGATCGTGCGGGTCGCCTGCCCCACGCAGGACGACGCGGACGCCCTCGCCACCATCGCCCGCAAGTCGCAGATCCCGGTGATCGCGGACATCCACTTCCAGCCCAAGTACGTCTTCGCGGCCATCGAGGCCGGCTGCGCCGCGGTCCGGGTGAACCCCGGCAACATCAAGCAGTTCGACGACAAGGTCAAGGAGATCGCCAAGGCGGCGAAGGACCACGGCACCCCGATCCGCATCGGCGTGAACGCGGGCTCGCTGGACCGGCGGCTGCTGCAGAAGTACGGCAAGGCGACGCCCGAGGCGCTCGTCGAGTCGGCCCTCTGGGAGGCCTCGCTCTTCGAGGAGCACGACTTCCGCGACATCAAGATCTCGGTGAAGCACAACGACCCGGTCGTCATGATCGAGGCGTACAAGCAGCTCGCCGCCCAGTGCGACTACCCGCTGCACCTCGGTGTGACGGAGGCGGGCCCCGCCTTCCAGGGCACGATCAAGTCGGCGGTCGCCTTCGGCGCGCTGCTCTCCCAGGGCATCGGCGACACGATCCGCGTCTCCCTCTCGGCGCCCCCCGCCGAGGAGGTCAAGGTCGGCATCCAGATCCTGGAGTCCCTGAACCTCAAGCAGCGCGGCCTGGAGATCGTCTCCTGCCCGTCCTGCGGCCGTGCCCAGGTGGACGTCTACAAGCTGGCGGAGGAAGTCACCGCGGGCCTGACCGGCATGGAGGTCCCCCTCCGCGTCGCGGTCATGGGCTGCGTCGTGAACGGCCCCGGCGAGGCCCGCGAGGCCGACCTCGGTGTCGCCTCCGGCAACGGCAAGGGCCAGATCTTCGTCAAGGGCGAGGTCATCAAGACGGTGCCGGAGTCCAAGATCGTGGAGACCCTGATCGAGGAGGCCATGAAGCTGGCCGAGCAGATGCAGGACGCGGGCATCGAGTCGGGCGAGCCGTCGGTCTCGGTAGCGGGCTGACCCCCCGGGGAAGGGCTGAGCGGCACCCCCGGCGAGCAGCACCTCGACCGGTCTCACTCCGGCAGGGCGGCACTCCACATCCCCGCCAGGTACAGTGCGGAGATCAGCTGTCTTTAGTGTGAGGCCCCGCAGTTGCTGACCCAGACCACCTCCCGGGTCCTCGAACCGAGCGACCTGGACGCAGCGCTCGCCGTCCTGGACCGCGATCCCGTGACGAACGCCTTCGTCACGTCCCGGGTCCAGGTCGCCGGCCTGGACCCCTGGCGCCTCGGCGGCGAGATGTGGGGCTGGTACGAGGACGGCATGCTGACGTCCCTGTGCTACGCGGGCGCCAACCTCGTCCCCATCTGCGCCACCCCCCGAGCCGTCCGCGCCTTCGCCGACCGGGCCCGCCGGGCGGGCCGCCGCTGCTCCTCGATCGTGGGCCCGGCCGAACCCACCGCCCAGCTCTGGCGCCTGCTGGAACCGAACTGGGGCCCGGCCCGGGACGTCCGCGCCCGGCAGCCCCTCATGGTCACCGACCGCATGCCGCGGACCATCGCCCCCGACCCGCGCGTCCGCCGGATCCGCAAGGACGAGATGGACACGATCATGCCGGCGTGCGTGGCGATGTTCACCGAGGAGGTCGGCGTCTCCCCGATGGCCGGCGACGGCGGCCTGCTGTACCAGGCCCGGGTGGCCGAACTGGTCGGCTCCGGCCGCTCGTTCGCCCGCCTCGACGAATACGGCCGGGTCGTCTTCAAGGCGGAGATCGGCGCCGCGACCGACCGCGCCTGCCAGATCCAGGGCGTCTGGGTGGCCCCCGAATACCGGGGCCAGGGCCTGGCGGCCCCCGCCATGGCGGCCGTACTGCGCTACGCCCTCGCGGACGTGGCCCCGGTGGTGAGCCTCTACGTCAACGACTTCAACACCGCGGCGAGAAGGACGTACCGACGGGTCGGCTTCGAAGAGGTCGGCGCCTTCATGAGCGTCCTCTTTTAGCTCCCTGTACCCTCCCCGCATGGACGTCGTCATCGGCCCCCTGGATCTGCCGGCCCACGTGGACGAGGCCCTGGCCGTCCAAGCCGTCGCCTTCGGGCTCGGCCCGGACGAGGTGGTCGTACGCCGTCAGATCGTCCTGCGTCACATGGCCTATCCCGGCGCCCGCGCCCTCGGAGCCACCGCGGACGGCCGGCTCGTCGGATTCGTCTACGGCATGCCGAACGACCGCACCCACTGGTGGTCCACGGTCGTGGAGCCGTACCTCCGCGGCCGGGGCAACGACCACTGGCTCGACGACTCCTTCGTCATCACCGAGCTGCACGTCCACCCGGCGTACCAGAACCGCGGACTGGGCCGCGCCCTGATCACCGCCCTCACCGACGACGCCGCCGAACCCCGCTCGATCCTCTCCGCGATCGACACCGACAGCCCGGCCCGCGGCCTCTACCACTCCCTCGGCTACCAGGACCTCGCCCGGCAGGTCCTCTTCCCCAGCGCCCCGAGGCCGTACGCCGTGATGGGGGCCGCGCTGCCGCTGCGCAGGCGATAGGGGCCCCAACCGATTTCCACCGCCCCGTACCGCCCGGCTAACCTCCTGCCATAACCCTCACGCAGCAGGAGTACACGAACCATGGCGAACGTACCGGTCCAGCGCATGTCCCAGTTGATGGCGAAGACGCTGCGCGACGACCCGGCGGACGCCGAGGTCCTCAGCCACAAGCTGCTCGTCCGGGCCGGCTACGTCCGCCGCACGGCGGCCGGCATCTGGTCCTGGCTGCCGCTCGGCAAGCGGGTGCTCGCCAATGTGGAGCGGATCGTCCGTGAGGAGATGGACGCGATCGGTGCCCAGGAGGTGCTGCTGCCGGCCCTGCTGCCGCGTGAGCCGTACGACGCGACGGGCCGCTGGGACGAGTACGGCCAGGAGCTGTTCCGCCTCAAGGACCGCAAGGGCGGCGACTACCTGCTCGGCCCGACCCACGAGGAGATCTTCACCCTGCTGGTGAAGGACCAGGCGTCCTCCTATAAGGACCTGCCGGTCATCCTCTACCAGATCCAGCACAAGTACCGCGACGAGGCCCGCCCCCGGGCGGGCATCCTGCGCGGCCGTGAGTTCCTGATGAAGGACTCCTACTCCTTCGACCTCGACGACGAGGGCCTGGCCCGGTCCTACGCCCTGCACCGCCAGGCCTACCAGCGCGTCTTCGAGCGGCTCGGCCTGGACTACCGCATCTGCGCCGCCACCGCGGGCGCGATGGGCGGCTCCAAGTCCGAGGAGTTCCTCGCCCCGGCCGAGGCCGGCGAGGACACCTTCGCCGACTGCCCGAACTGCGACTTCGCGGCCAACACCGAGGCGATCACCTACGCGCTGCAGCCGGTGGACGCGGACGGCGTGGCCGCGCTGGAGGAGATCCCGACCCCGGACACCCCCACCATCGAGACCCTCGCCGCCCACCTCGGCGTCCCGGCCTCCGCGACCCTGAAGAACCTCCTGGTGAAGGTCGACGGCGAGATCGTGGCCGTCGGTGTCCCCGGTGACCGTGAGGTCGACCTGGACAAGGTCGAGGCGCACTTCGCCCCGGCGACGGTCGAGATGGTCACCGAGGAGGACTTCGCGGGCCGCCCCGACCTGGTGCGCGGTTACGTCGGTCCGCAGGGCCTGGGCGAGAAGGTCAGGTACCTCGCCGACCCGCGCGTGGCCCCCGGTACCTCCTGGATCACGGGCGCCAACAAGGAGGGCACGCACGCGAAGAACGTCGTCGCGGGACGGGACTTCGAGGTCGCCGAGTACGTCGACGTCGTGGTCGTCCAGGAGGGCGACCCGTGTCCGAACTGCGGCACCGGCCTCAAGCTGGACCGCGCCATCGAGATCGGCCACATCTTCCAGCTCGGCCGCAAGTACGCCGACGCCCTCAAGCTCGACGTCCTCGGCCAGCAGGGCAAGCCGGTCCGCGTCACCATGGGCTCCTACGGCATCGGCGTCTCCCGCGCGGTCGCGGCGCTCGCCGAGCAGACCGCCGACGACAAGGGCCTGTGCTGGCCCGCCGAGGTCGCCCCGGCCGACGTCCATGTGGTCGCCGCCGGCAAGGCCCTGCAGACCGAACTCGCCCTCGACGTCTCCGAGAAGCTGGCGGCGAAGGGCCTGCGGGTCCTGTGCGACGACCGCGCCGGGGTGTCCCCGGGCGTGAAGTTCACCGACTCCGAGCTGATCGGCGTCCCCAAGATCCTGGTGGCCGGACGTCGCGCGGCCGAGGGCGTACTCGAACTCAAGGACCGCCGCACCGGCGAACGCGAGGAACTGACCATCGAGGAAGCCCTCACCCACCTGACGGCGTAACCCCTCCGGGGGAGGGCGGCCAAGAGCCGGCCCGCGCAGTCCCCCAGCCCCGAGAGAAAGCCCGCGGCCCGTTCATGGGCGGCGGGCTTTTCCGGCGTGAGAGCAGGCGGGGGAGCAGCCGCCCGAGAGGCCATCCCAGGCCCCGTGGGGATGCGGGTGCCTGTGGTCGTGGGGGCGAGGGTTTCCGGCGTCAGAGCCGGCGGTGGCGCAGACGGCCGGGGAGGCCTCGCGCGCCCGGTCGCTTAGGCCGTCCGGGTCCGGGAGGAGGAGGCCCGCGGTCCGGTCATGGCGGCGGTTTTCCGGTGTGAGATGGCGGGGGAGCAGACGGCCGAGGAGGGCATCGTGCGCCCGGCCACGGGCCCTCCAGACCCGCGGGGAGGCGGGGGGCCTGTGGTCGTGGGGGCGCGGGTCTCCGGAGTCAGAGCCGGCGGTGGCGCAGTCGGTCGAGGAGGCCGTCGCGCGCCCTGCAGACCCCCGCGGGGATGCGCGCTTCCTGTGCCGTGGGGCCAGGGTTCCCGGTGGCGGAGTCGGCCCGCGAGGGCGCCCGGGTTCCCGTGCGGTGGGTGCTTGCCGGGTGGGGAGGTCAGAGCCAGGACGCGAACTCCAGTAGCAGTTCGGCGTCCTGGGGGCGGCCCACTCGCAGGGCGCGTACGCCGGACTCCACGGCCCGGAACAGGGTCCAGCCGCGGAGTCGTTCCTGGTCCACGTCCAGGGACTCGGCCAGCCGCTTGATCCGGCGGCGCGTCGTCGCCGCCCCCGACGGCGTGGCGATCAGGTCCTCCACGCGGTCCCGCACCAGCCGGGCCAGATCGAACGCGCACTCACCCACCACGGGATCCGGCCCCACGGCCAGCCACGGCGTCCGTTCCCCCGCCAGCACCTTGCTCTGCCGGAACGTCCCGTGCAAAAGCCGGTGCTCGGGCGGCGCCGCCAGCAGCTCCTCCCGAGCGGAGAGCGCCGCGTCCACCAGCACCGCCGCTCCCGCGTCACCGGCGGAGCCGAGCCGCATCGCCTCGGCCTGCCGCCCCGTCCGCTCGGCGACGGTCTCGAAGACATGGTCCCCGGGCGGCTCCACCCACAGCCGGCGCAACGTCCCCGCCGCCTCCAGCAGCGCCTTCGCCTCCGGCAGCGACCGCACCGACACATCCGGGTGCAGCCGCTCCAGCACCAGCACCCCCTCCGTACGGAAGGGCTCCAGCAGCTGTACGGCGCCCCGGCCGCCCCAGTGCGCCAGCGCCGCGCGCTCGCTCTCGGGCCGGGCCCGCGGCGGGGCCAGCTTCAGCACGGCCGGCGTACCGTCCGCCTGCCGCACCAGCACGACCAGGCTGCTGCGCCCGCCGGGCACCTGCACCCGCTCCACGGTCAACTCGCGTAGCGTTACGGCCTGTTGCGCCGCATCGGGCAGCTTCTCCAGCCAGCCGTCGGCATCCGGTGCCGTCTCACCGAGCGCCCTGACCAGACGCCGCGGCGGTTCGAAAGCCATACGCGAGAGTTTCCTTCCCGTTCACATCACGCCGTGGGCGTCGCCGATGGCGAGCCGGTGGCCGCCCGCTCGGCGAGCCCAGGGAAGGCTACGCTCTCGCCGCGCCAGCGCACCGCCCGCACCGCCGCCTCCCGCAGCGCCTCGGCGGCCGTACGCCGCCGCTCACCGGTGGCCGCCCGCACCAGATCCGAGTAGACCCCGGCCACCCGGTCCTCCACCTCGGCGGCGAGCCGGGCCGCCGCGGCGGGGCCGGACACCGCGAACGGCAGGGCGTACCCGGGCTCCGCGGCGACCGGCTCCCCGCCCAGGTCCAGCACCTCGCGCACCAGGGCGTCCCGGCGCGCCCGATGGGCGTCGTAGGCCCCGCGGGCCTCGGCGCGGCGCCCCTCCCGGATCCGCCCCCCGACGACGCCGTACCCGTACACCGCCGCGTGCTCGGCGGCCAGCGCCGCCTGGAGCGCGGTCAGTTCCCCGGCCTTGGCCTTGCTCACGCCGCACCCTCCGTCAGCAGATACACATGCGCCGCCCCGGAAGCCGCCACCGAGGCCAGCAGCCGGGCGAGCTCCCCGGGCAGCGCCGACAGCGCCCCGATCCTGCGGTCCGACAGCGTCCGTTCGGCGGCGGCGAGTTCCGCGAGCGCGCCCTTCGCGTCGGACGGCACCGCCGGCCCGGTCGCCGGCGCGGACGGGGTCCCCGGCCCGGCCGCCGCCGTACCGCCGAACGCCTCCGCGTGCCGGAGCACCTCCGCGCGCAGCGGCCGCAGCCGGTCCGCCAGGGCCGGATGAGCGGCGATCACCGCGTCGTAGCGGTCCACCAGCTCCGCGCTGTCCCGGGCCGCACGCGCGCGTGCGCGGTCCGCGGCCGACGGGCTGCCGGCCGTGCCGTCGGTGTCCGAACCGGGTGAACAGCCCACCAGCACGGCGGCACCGGTGACCGCGGCGAGCAGGCTCCTTCTGCGCGGCCCCGAGGGCAGGCGCGGCGGCGGGGGAAACGGCACGGCAGACGTCCTCGGTGCTCGTACGGAGTGGAGGGCGGCACGCCCGTGATCACGGTACCCGTGGACATGTCCGGGACCACCCACCGGCACCCGTCCGCCACCCGATGGACGGCAACACACCCCGCGACCCGATACCCTTTGACCAGACACGCGACCCATCCCACAACAGCACACGCGGCCGAGGAGTCACCCGGATGAGCACCACCCAGAGCGAGAGGCTGCGAGAACTTCTGGAACCCCTTGTCAGCTCCCAGGGCCTCGATCTCGAAGAGATCGCAGTGGACTCCGTCGGACGCAAGCGGGTGCTGCGCGTGGTCGTCGACTCGGACACCGGTGCCGATCTGGACCAGATCGCCGATGTGAGCCGTGCGCTCTCGGCGAAGCTCGACGAGACCGATGCGATGGGTGACGGCGCGTACGACCTCGAAGTGGGTACCCCCGGTGCGGAGCGCGAGCTCACCGAGCACCGGCACTATGTGCGCGCCGTCGACCGGCTGGTGAGATTCCAGCTCACCGAGGGCGGGGAACTGGTCGCGCGGATCCTGACCGTGGACGAGGACGGCGTGGATCTGGAAGTACCCGGTGTGAAGGGCCGCAAGGCCACGACCCGCAGGCTCGGCTTCGGCGACATCGCCAAGGCCCGCGTCCAGGTCGAGTTCAGCCGCAAGGACAAGAAGGACATGAAGGAAGAGGAGGAGGCGTAGCCGTGGACATCGACATGAGCGCCCTGCGGGGCTTGGTGCGGGAGAAGGAGATCTCCTTCGACCTGCTGGTCGAGGCGATCGAGTCGGCCCTCCTCATCGCCTACCACCGCACCGAGGGAAGCCGCCGACACGCGCGCGTGGAGCTCAACCGGGAGACCGGGCATGTGACCGTGTGGGCGAAGGAGGACCCCGAGGACCTCGAGGAGGGCCAGGAAGCCCGCCCGTTCGACGACACCCCGTCCGGCTTCGGCCGTATCGCCGCCACCACCGCCAAGCAGGTCATCCTGCAGCGGCTGCGCGACGCCGAGGACGACGCCACGCTCGGCGAGTACGCGGGGCGTGAGGGCGACATCGTCACCGGAGTGGTCCAGCAGGGCCGCGACCCGAAGAACGTGCTCGTGGACATCGGCAAGCTGGAGGCCATCCTGCCGGTGCAGGAGCAGGTGCCCGGCGAGACCTACCCGCACGGCCTGCGGCTGCGCAGCTACGTCGTACGGGTCGCCAAGGGCGTCCGCGGCCCCTCCGTGACCCTCTCGCGCACCCACCCGAACCTGGTGAAGAAGCTCTTCGCCCTGGAGGTGCCGGAGATCGCCGACGGTTCCGTCGAGATCGCCGCGATCGCCCGCGAGGCCGGACACCGCACGAAGATCGCCGTCCGGTCCACCCGCTCCGGGCTGAACGCCAAGGGCGCCTGCATCGGCCCCATGGGCGGCCGTGTGCGCAATGTCATGGGCGAGCTGAACGGCGAGAAGATCGACATCGTCGACTGGTCGGACGACCCGGCCGAGATGGTGGCGAACGCGCTCTCGCCGGCCCGGGTCTCCAAGGTGGAGGTCGTGGACATGGCGGCCCGGTCCGCGCGCGTGACCGTGCCCGACTACCAGCTGTCACTGGCGATCGGCAAGGAAGGGCAGAATGCCCGGCTTGCGGCCCGTCTGACCGGCTGGCGCATCGACATCCGCCCCGACACCGAGCAGCCCGGGGAATAGAACCCGGCCGCGGGTGGCTGAGATCACGACAACAACCGTTCGATTCTTGCCCCAAAGGGGTGAGGTCGGTGCGGGGAGGTAGACTTAACAGTGTCTGGCCGGACGCAAGCCCCAGCATGCCCCGAGCGCACCTGCGTGGGGTGCCGGGAGCGAGCGGCCAAGAGAGACTTGCTGCGTATCGTGGCGATCGAGGACGAGTGCGTCCCCGATCATCGCGGTACGCTGCCCGGCCGGGGTGCGTACGTGCACCCCGCCCTGGTCTGTCTCGACCTGGCGGTACGCCGTCGGGCGTTCCCACGGGCGTTGCGCGCCCCGGGACCGCTCGACACCAAGGCGTTGCGCCTCTACGTCGAGCAGGCAACACCGTAAGAAGCGTCGTGCGGAACCCCCGCGCGGCCCAGGTACCCCGCGAGTTGGAAGTAGGTCGAGATTGCGATGAGCACTCGATGAGCACGCGATGAGTACGCCCATGAAGTAGCGACGGTCCGGCCGCAACCCGGACCTAAAAGGAGCGAAGTGGCTAAGGTCCGGGTATACGAACTCGCCAAGGAGTTCGGAGTGGAGAGCAAGGTCGTCATGGCCAAGCTCCAAGAACTCGGTGAATTTGTTCGTTCGGCTTCCTCGACGATCGAGGCGCCCGTCGTACGCAAGCTGACTGACGCCCTCCAGCAGGGCAGCGGCGGCGGCAAGTCCGCCCCCGCACGCAAGGCTGCACCGGCCAGGCCGGCAGCCCCCTCTCCCGCGCAGGCCGCCCGTCCGGCTGCCCCGCGCCCGCCGGCCCCCAAGCCGGCCGCCGCCGAGCAGCCCGCGGCTCCCGCCGCGCCGGCCGCTCCCGGCCCCCGTCCGGGCCCGAAGCCCGCGCCGCGTCCGGCGCCGGCGTCCCCGGCTCCGACCACGCCCGAGTTCACGGCACCGCCGTCGGCTCCCGCCGCGCCGGCCGCCTCCCAGGGCAGCCAGGCTCCGAGCCAGGCTTCGGGTCAGGCCCCGAGCCAGGGTCAGGGCTCCGGCCCGCGTCCGGGCGCTCCGCGTCCGGCCGGCCAGGCCCCGCGTCCGGGCTCCCGTCCGGCCGGTCCCGGCCAGGGCCGCGGTGACCGTGGCGACCGTCCCGGCGCCCCGCGCCCGGGTGGTCAGGCCCCGCGTCCCGGTGCCCGTCCGGCCGGTCCCCGTCCGGGCAACAACCCCTTCACCTCCGGTGGCTCCACCGGCATGGCGCGCCCCCAGGCGCCCCGTCCGGGCGGTGCCCCGCGTCCCGGCGGCCAGGGTGGCCCCGGCGCTCCCGGCGGCGCTCCGCGTCCGCAGGGTCAGGGCCAGGGCGGTCCTCGTCCCCAGGGTGCTGCCGGCGGTCCCCGTCCGCAGGGTCCGGGCGGCGCGCGTCCCACCCCGGGCGGCATGCCCCGTCCGCAGGGCGGCGCCCCGCGTCCCGGCGGCGGTCCCCGTCCTAACCCCGGCATGATGCCGCAGCGTCCCGCCGCGGGCCCGCGTCCCGGTGGCGGTGGCCCCGGTGGCCGCGGTCCCGGTGGCGGCGGTCGTCCCGGTGGCGGTGGCGGCGGTCGTCCCGGTGGCGGTGGCGGCTTCGCCGGTCGTCCGGCTGGTCCCGGTGGCGGTGGCGGCGGCTTCGCCGGTCGTCCCGGTGGTCCCGGTGGCGGTGGCGGCGGCTTCGCCGGCCGTCCGGGTGGTCCCGGTGGCGGTGGCGGCGGTCGTCCCGGCTTCGGTGGTCGTCCCGGTGGTCCCGGTGGCCGTGGTGGCACGCAGGGCGCCTTCGGTCGTCCCGGCGGTCCCGCGCGTCGCGGTCGCAAGTCGAAGCGGCAGAGGCGCCAGGAGTACGAGGCCATGCAGGCCCCGTCGGTCGGCGGTGTGATGCTGCCTCGCGGCAACGGCGAGACCGTTCGCCTGTCGCGCGGTGCCTCGCTCACCGACTTCGCGGAGAAGATCAACGCCAACCCGGCGTCGCTCGTCGCGGTCATGATGAACCTCGGCGAGATGGTCACCGCCACGCAGTCCGTCTCCGACGAGACGCTCCAGCTCCTCGCCGACGAAATGAACTACACGGTTCAGATCGTCAGCCCGGAGGAGGAGGACCGCGAGCTGCTCGAGTCCTTCGACATCGAGTTCGGCGAGGACGAGGGCGACGAGGAGGACCTGGTGGTCCGCCCGCCGGTCGTCACCGTCATGGGTCACGTCGACCACGGAAAGACCCGACTGCTCGACGCCATCCGCAAGACGAACGTCATCGCGGGCGAGGCCGGCGGCATCACCCAGCACATCGGTGCCTACCAGGTCGCGACCGAGGTCAACGACGAAGAGCGCAAGATCACCTTCATCGACACCCCGGGTCACGAGGCGTTCACCGCCATGCGTGCCCGTGGTGCCCGGTCGACGGACATCGCGATCCTCGTCGTCGCGGCCAACGACGGCGTCATGCCGCAGACGGTCGAGGCGCTCAACCACGCCAAGGCGGCCGAGGTGCCGATCGTGGTCGCGGTCAACAAGATCGACGTCGAGGGCGCCGACCCGACCAAGGTCCGCGGTCAGCTCACCGAGTACGGGCTGGTGGCCGAGGAGTACGGCGGCGACACCATGTTCGTCGACATCTCCGCCAAGCAGGGTCTGAACATCGACTCCCTGCTGGAGGCCGTGATCCTCACCGCCGATGCCTCGCTCGACCTGCGGGCCAACCCGCACCAGGACGCGCAGGGCATCTCGATCGAGTCCCGTCTCGACCGCGGCCGCGGTGCCGTGTCGACGGTCCTCGTCCAGCGCGGCACGCTGCGGGTCGGCGACACCATGGTGGTCGGCGACGCGTACGGCCGAGTCCGGGCGATGCACGACGACAACGGCAACAGCGTGGCCGAGGCCGGCCCGTCGACGCCGGTCCAGGTCCTGGGCCTGACCAACGTCCCGGGTGCGGGCGACAACTTCCTGGTGGTGGACGAGGACCGTACGGCCCGTCAGATCGCCGAGAAGCGCGCCGCCCGTGAGCGCAACGCCGCGTTCGCCAAGCGCACGCGCCGCGTCTCCCTCGAGGACCTGGACAAGGTGCTCAAGGCCGGCGAGATCCAGCAGCTCAACCTCATCATCAAGGGTGACGCTTCTGGTTCCGTCGAGGCGCTGGAGTCCTCGCTGCTCCAGCTGGACGTCGGCGAAGAGGTCGACATCCGCGTCCTGCACCGCGGCGTCGGTGCGGTCACGGAGTCGGACATCGACCTGGCGATGGGCTCGGACGCCATCGTGATCGGCTTCAACGTCCGTGCGGCCGGCCGCGCGGCGCAGATGGCCGAGCGCGAGGGCGTGGACGTCCGCTACTACTCGGTCATCTACCAGGCGATCGAGGAGATCGAGGCGGCCCTCAAGGGCATGCTCAAGCCGGAGTACGAAGAGGTCGAGCTCGGTACGGCGGAGATCCGCGAGGTCTTCAAGTCGTCCAAGCTGGGCAACATCGCCGGTGTCCTCATCCGCTCGGGCGAGGTCAAGCGCAACACCAAGGCGCGCCTCATCCGCGACGGCAAGGTGGTCGCGGAGAGCCTCAACATCGAGGGTCTGCGTCGCTTCAAGGACGATGTCACCGAGATCCGCGAAGGGTTCGAGGGCGGTATCAACCTCGGCAACTTCAACGACATCAAGGTCGACGACGTCATCGCGACGTACGAGATGCGCGAGAAGCCGCGCGCGTGACCTGACACGCGACCGGGGCCGGTCGGCGGAAGTTATTTCCGTCGATCGGCCCCGGCCGTTGCGTGTACGGTTCCCGTATCGGCGTCGATGCGTGGCGCCCGTACCCCGAACCGGCGGGACATCCGGATCGCACATGTATGTGGGGACTCTCTCCTTCGACCTGCTTCTCGGCGACGTTCGCTCGCTGAAGGAGAAACGCTCACTCGTCCGTCCGATCGTGGCCGAACTCCAGCGCAAGTACGCGGTGAGCGCGGCCGAGACGGGCAACCAGGACCTTCATCGCCGGGCCGAGATCGGGCTCGCGATGGTATCCGGGGACACCGGACACCTCTCCGACGTCCTGGACCGCTGCGAGCGGCTGGTCGCCGGACGGCCCGAGGTGGAACTGCTCTCGGTTCGACGCAGGCTCCACAGCGACGAAGACTGATGCAAGAAGAGAAACACTTAAGGAGACGGACCAGTGGCCGACAACGCGCGGGCGAAAAGGCTGGCGGACCTCATCCGGGAGGTGGTGGCCCAGAAGCTGCAGCGCGGGATCAAGGACCCGCGGCTCGGCTCGCACGTCACCATCACGGACACCCGGGTCACGGGTGACCTGCGGGAGGCGACCGTCTTCTACACGGTGTACGGGGACGACGAGGAGCGGGCCGCGGCGGCCGCCGGACTGGAGAGCGCCAAGGGCGTGCTCCGCAGCGCGGTCGGTGCGGCGGCGGGCGTGAAGTTCACCCCGACGCTCACCTTCGTGGCGGACGCGCTGCCCGACACCGCCCGGACCATCGAGGACCTCCTCGACCGGGCCCGCCAGTCCGACGAGAAGGTGCGCGAGGTCTCGGCCGGCGCCGCCTACGCCGGTGAGGCGGACCCGTACAAGAAGCCGGGCGAGGACGAGGACGAGGACGACACCGCCGAATGACCCAGCAGAACCGGACGCCCGACGGGCTTGTCATCGTCGACAAGCCGTCGGGCTTCACCTCGCACGACGTGGTCGCCAAGATGCGCGGGATCGCCAGGACCCGCCGCGTCGGCCACGCCGGCACCCTCGACCCCATGGCGACGGGCGTGCTCGTCCTCGGCGTCGAGAAGGCCACCAAGCTCCTCGGCCACCTCGCGCTGACCGAGAAGGAGTACCTGGGCACGATCCGGCTCGGCCAGACCACCCTGACCGACGACGCCGAGGGCGCGATCACGGGGTCGCAGGACGCCTCGAAGGTCACCCGGGACGCCGTCGACGCCGGGATCGCCAAGCTGACCGGCGACATCATGCAGGTGCCGTCCAAGGTCAGCGCCATCAAGATCAACGGCGTGCGCTCCTACAAGCGGGCGCGCGAGGGCGAGGAGTTCGAGATCCCGGCCCGTCCGGTCACCGTCTCCTCCTTCGGGGTCCACGACATCCGGGACGCCGTCGCCGAGGACGGCACCCCCGTCCTGGACCTGGTGGTGTCGGTCGTCTGCTCCTCCGGCACCTACATCCGGGCGCTCGCCCGGGACCTCGGTGCCGGTCTGGGCGTCGGCGGCCACCTCACGGCGCTGCGCCGGACGCGGGTGGGCCCGTACAAGCTGGACGGGGCGAGGACCCTGGACCAGCTCCAGCAGGAGCTGACCGTACTGCCGCTGGCCGAGGCCGCCACGGCCGCGTTCCCGCGCTGGGACGTGGACACCAGGCGGGCGCGGCTGCTCACCAACGGCGTCCGGCTGGAGATGCCCGAGGAGTACGCGGGCCGGGGCGCGGTCGCGGTCTTCGACGCCGAGGGCCGCTTCCTGGCGCTGGTCGAGGAGCACAAGGGCAAGGCGAAGAGCCTGGCCGTCTTCGGCTGAGGCCCCGGCCCCGCCCGCGGAGCGGCGCGCACGGGGTCTTTCACTGCCCGCCGCTCCACGGTCCCCCTCGGTTCCCCCACCCCTAGGGTGTATCCAGCCGCCCCGGTCTGTTCACCCTTCCGGGCAGGCGCTCGGAGTGAACCGAGGGAGTGCAAGGGGGCGCGTTCGCCGCGCGATCTGTGCCGCTGATCATCCCCGGCCTACCGTCGAGAACAGGCACTTCGGTACGGCGGGGAGGTGGGACCATGGCGGCAGCCGGCCCGCGGATTCCCCAGGAGTCCGGTGGGGCTCACGAGGACGCTCTGGTGCGGATCCACGATCTCGCCGGCCGCCCTCGGGGCCTGGGTTTCGTGGCCGACCACCACGGCACGGTGATCACCAGCCATGAGGCCGTCGACGGCCTGCCGCGCCTGGTCCTGCGCGCGGGCGAGGAGCGCACCTGTGTCGTGCCGGCCGCCGCGGTGACCGCACTCCCCGCCCTGGACCTGGCCCTGATCCGCACCGAGGGCCTCGGCGCCCGGCCGCTGCCCGTGTCGGTGCGGCACGGTGCCGAGCCCGGCCGGTACGTCCGGATCGCGACCGGCTGCTGGCGCGAGGCACGGGTACTGGGCGCCACCCCGGTGACGTACACGGCGACGGACCGTGTCCACCACCTCGACCATGCTCTGGAGCTGGCCATCGGCACCGCCGGCCGGGACGCGCTGCGGCTGGGCGGAGGGGCGGCCGGGGGACCGGTGCTGGACGCGGAGACCGGCA
Organism: Streptomyces sp. NPDC002779; assembly: GCF_042888685.1. Taxonomy (NCBI): domain Bacteria; kingdom Bacillati; phylum Actinomycetota; class Actinomycetes; order Kitasatosporales; family Streptomycetaceae; genus Streptomyces; species Streptomyces sp. NPDC002779. Next base: position 19,661 of record NZ_JBIAQC010000001.1, on the reverse strand, counting down.
CGGTGCTCGCCGTCCTGGGCACGGCTCTGAAGCGCGGCGACCGGGACTCGGGCTTCGCCATCCCCCTCCGGCCGCCCCCGCCCGGCCCGCTGGCCGACCTGCTCACCGAGAACGCGACCACCGTCCCTGCCTACGGCGTCGACCTGAACCCGGCGGGCGTCCTGGAACTGACGGCGACCTCGGTGGGCCAGGACGGTCCGTCCGGGGACGCGGAACCGGTGCAACGGCCCTCGGTGACACGGCAGTTCGACGACTTCACCGCCCGCGCGGGAGCCTCGGTGCTGGCCCTCGTGGGCCCACCGGGCAGCGGCCGTACGACCGAACTGGCGGCCCTGGCCGGCCGCCGCCACCGGGGACCGGAACCGGCCCCCACCCTGTGGCTGCGCGGCGCCGACCTGAAGGCCGACGACACCTCGGTGGCGGACGCGGCGAGCAGGGCGCTGACCAGGGCCGCCCGCATCGTCGCGGCGTCCCGCGGCCTCGCACCGGGGGAACTGGGCGACCTGACCCCCGAGCATCTGGCCCGCACCACCGCCCGCCCCCTCCTGCTCCTGCTGGACAGCCCCGAGGAGATGCCCCCGCTGCTCTCCCACCGCCTGCCCGAATGGACCGCGGGCACGGCACAGTGGCTGACCCGGACCGGCGCCCGGCTGGTGGTGGCGTGCCGGGAGGAGTACTGGGAGGGAGCGGGGACGCAGTTCCCGGCCGGAATGCTCCACGACGGGCGCACGGGTGAGATCCGCCGGCGCCTGCCCCCGTGCGTACGGCTCACCGACCTGACCCCTGCCGAAGCCCACCAGGCCCGCACCCGCCACGGCATCCCCGACGGCACCCTCGCCCCCCGGGACGCCCGCCACCCCCTCACCCTCCGCCTGCTCGCCGAGGTCCGCGCCGCCCTCCCCGACGCCCCGCTCACCCGGGTCGACCGGGACGACGTCTTCGCGGCCCACCTGGACCTGATGTGCCTGCGCATCGCCGTGCGCCTCGCCGCGGAGAACGGCCTGCGCGGCACCGCGGTGAAACGCCTCGCCGCCAAGGTCGCCGGCCAGGTCCACGAGGCCGCCCGCCGCAGCCTCGGCCCCGGCCAGGGCGGACTCGACCGGGAGACCTTCGAGGCGGTCTTCCCCTGGGGCCCCGCACCGGCACGGCTCGGCGGCGGCACCGGCTGGGCCTCCGCCGTACTCACCGAAGGGCTCCTCGTCCCCGCCGGCCAGGGCTACCGCTTCGCCCACGAGGAGTTCGCCGACTGGATCCAGGGCACCCACCTCGACCTGGACGAGGCCCTGCGCGCCCTGATCCACCGCCACCGCACCGCCGGACCCCACCCCCTCCCCGTCCCGCACCACCGCATCGGCCCGGTGGTCGAGGCCCTGCTGCTCCTCGCCCGCCATCACACGCCCCTCCAACTCGCCCTACGAATGCAGGAGTTGACGCACGCCCTGGACGCTGACCCGCAGTCCTGGTGGTCCGCCCGCCTCCTCGCCCAGGCCCTGCTGCGCGTACCCGACGCCCGGCCCTACACGGACGTCCTGCGCACCCTCACCGACCGGATCGTGACCTGGCGGCAGCAACAGCAGCCGGTGCCCGCCGAGTTCGGCCCGGACTTCTGGATCGCGCTGCCCCTGCCGCACGACACGCGGCTGGACCTGCTCCGGCACCTGGTCCTGGCCGACTCGAAAGCCGGCCCCCGTTACCTCGACGCCGTGGCCCGGCTCCTGGCCGCCGACGCCCCCGCCGTACAGCCGCACCTCACCCGCTGGTTCCACGACGACCGTCCGCTGCCCGCGACCCCGCACGCGACCGTCGCGAGGGCCGCGCAGGCGCTGCTGCACACGCATCGGCACGGCGCACCGGACGATCTGATCGAGACGCTGGTCGAGGCCGGCCACCAGCGGGCCGACGAACTGCTGGCCGTGCTCGCGGAGGAGGAACCCTCCGCGCTCTGCCGGGCCGTGGACCGGTGGGTGCGCGACGAGCGGCCCGCGCGCAGGGTGGCGGCGGTGGCGTACGGACTGCGCGCTGCCCCGCACGTCCGGACCAGCGCCGACCGCGAACTCCTGCGCTACGCCGCCCTCGCCCTGCTCGCCCGCCCCGACGAGTGCACCCTGCACGGCGGCGCGCTCGCCCTGCTCGTGCACGACCCGCACACCCGCGCCCGCCATCTCCCGCTCGCCCTGCGCCACTTCGCGTCCGGTGACCCGCAGGTCCCGCCGAGCGCGCTGGCCGGTGCCCTGATCACCCACCCCGAGCCGGTCCTCGACGCCTTCCGGGAGCGGCTGCGCCGACCGGACGCGGGACCGGCACTGCGCACCCTCGCCGACGTCACCACCCCGGCGCTGGCCCGCCGGGTCGCCGCGCTCCTGCGGGAGGCGGTGGAGCGGCGCCCGGAGCGTGCCGGGGACGTCGCCGCCTGCATGGACCGCCGTCTGGAGCACGGTCCGGCCGCCCGAGCCGTACTGTTCCCGCTGGTCACCGGGTTGCTGGACGGCGGGTCCGAACAGCTGCGGGCCGCCCTCGCCGGAGTCCTCGCGGCCCCCGGGAGCCCCGCCTCCCGCCCGCTGCGCCAGGAACTCCTGGAAATCCTGCTCGCCCACGAACACGACCCCGGCGTCCTGGACGCCGTCCTGCACGCGGCCGCCCAGCAGGACGGCGAGGGACTGCGCGACCTCGTGCACCGCACCGGACTGCTGCTCGTCCGCACCCCCGAGGGGGCGGCCCGCTTCGATCGCGGTCTCGTCGACCTGGGCCGCCATGTCCCCGGCTTCGCCGCCCGGGTGGCCGGCTGGCTCACCGACGCGCCCCAGGACTGGGCGGCCGTGGTGGGCCCCAGCACCCGGCGGATGATCGAGAACCTGGCGGGTGTCCGGGTCCCCGCATGACTTCGGCCCCCCGGCACGTGCTAACCGTCACAGCCTCCATGCCGATGCGGGGCGGGGGCACGCGGCATGGCACCCTTAGACCTGCGTAGAAGGCAGTGACGGACACGGGTTCGACAAGGAGCGGTCACAGTGCAGCGCTGGCGTGGCTTGGAGGACATCCCCCAGGACTGGGGGCGCAGCGTCGTCACCATCGGGTCCTACGACGGTGTCCACCGCGGACACCAGCTGATCATCCGGCACACCGTGGAACGCGCCCGCGAACTGGGCCTGCCCGCCGTGGTCGTCACCTTCGACCCGCACCCCAAGGAGGTGCTGCGGCCGGGCACCCACCCGCCCCTGCTCGCCCCGCACCACCGGCGGGCCGAACTCATGGCGGAACTGGGCGTGGACGCGGTGCTGGTGCTGCCGTTCACCGCGGAGTTCTCCAACCTCTCCCCGGCGGACTTCATCGTGAAGGTCCTCATCGACAAGCTGCGCGCCAAGGCCGTCGTCGAGGGCCCCAACTTCCGCTTCGGCCACCGCGCGGCGGGCGATGTCGTGTATCTGGCCGAGCTGGGCAAGACGTACGACTTCGACGTCGAGATCGTCGACCTGTACGTGTCCGGTGAGGCGGGCGGCGGTCAGCCGTTCTCCTCGACCCTGACCCGGCGGCTGGTCCTGGAGGGCGATGTCGAGGGCGCCGCCGAGATCCTGGGCCGCCCGCACCGGGTCGAGGGCATCGTCGTGCGCGGCGCGCAGCGCGGACGCGAGCTGGGTGTCCCGACGGCGAACGTCGAGACCCTCCCGCACACCGCGATCCCCGCGGACGGTGTCTACGCCGGCTGGCTGCACGCCCAGGGCGAGGTGATGCCGTCGGCGATCTCCGTCGGCACGAACCCGACCTTCGACGGCACCGCACGCACGGTCGAGGCGCATGTCATCGACCGGGTCGGCCTCGATCTGTACGGCCTGCATGTCGCCGTCGACTTCCTCGGCTTCGTGCGCGGCCAGGTGAAGTTCGACTCGCTCGACGCGCTGATCGAGCGAATGATGGAGGACATCAAGATCAGCCGCGATCTGACGGCAGCGGCGGAGGCGGCGGCGCAGGCGAGGGGTTAGTCGCCGCTGCGACGCCGAAGGGCGGCCGGTGCCTCGCGGGCACCGGCCGCCCTTTCGTGTGCCGCCACTGCCTACTGCGGGGGCTGCTGGGGGTAGGGGTAGGGCGGCTGCCCGGGCTGCTGCGCCGGCGGCTGACCGGGGTGGCCGGGGCCGGGGCCGTGGCCGTAGGGCTGGCCGGGGGCGTACGGCTGGCCGGGTGCGGGTTGTCCGGGGGCGGGCTGCGCGTGTGTCGGCTGTCCGGGGTGTCCGGGGTGACCGGGCTGGCCGTGGCCGTAAGGCTGGCCGGGGATGGGCTGGCCGGGCAGCGGCGGGGCCGCCACCGGGGGCGGGTTGCCGTCGCTGGTCCACAGGCCGTGGGCCTGCTGGTGGCGGACGAAGTCCTCGGCGACCATCGAGGCGAGGTTGAAGTACGCCTCCCGCACCTTGGGCCGCATCATGTCGAGGTCGACCTCGGCACCGGCGGCGAGGTGCTCGTCGAAGGGCACGACGATGACGCCCCGGCAGCGGGTCTCGAAGTGGCTGACGATGTCGTCGACCTTGATCATCTTCCCGGTGTCGCGGACGCCGGAGATGACGGTGAGGGACCGCGAGACGAGATCGGCGTAGCCGTGCGCCGACAGCCAGTCCAGCGTCGTACTGGCGCTGCTCGCCCCGTCCACGGACGGCGTCGAGATGATGATGAGCTGGTCGGCGAGGTCCAGCACACCGCGCATGGCGCTGTAGAGCAGACCGGTGCCGGAGTCGGTGAGGATGATCGGGTACTGCTTGCCCAGTACGTCGATCGCGCGCCGGTAGTCCTCGTCGTTGAACGTCGTGGAGACGGCCGGGTCGACGTCGTTGGCGATGATCTCGAGCCCGGACGGCGCCTGGGAGGTGAACCGGCGGATGTCCATGTACGAGTTGAGGTACGGGATCGCCTGCACGAGGTCACGGATGGTGGCCCCGGTCTCCCGGCGCACCCGGCGGCCGAGGGTGCCGGCGTCCGGGTTGGCGTCGATGGCGAGGATCTTGTCCTGGCGCTCGGTGGCGAGGGTGGAGCCGAGGGCGGTGGTGGTCGTGGTCTTCCCGACGCCGCCCTTGAGGCTGATGACGGCGATCCGGTAGCAGGACAGCACGGGCGTACGGATGAGCTCGAGCTTGCGCTGCCGCTCGGCCTCCTCCTTCTTCCCACCGATCTTGAACCGCCCACCGCCCGCGGCGGGCCGCCCGCTCTTCGCCTTCTGCTTCTTGTTGTTGAGCAGCCGGTCGGACGACAGCTCCACGGCAGCGGTGTAACCGAGCGGCGCGGCCCCGGGGTTGGTCGGCTGCCGCTGATCATGCCGCATCGGCTGAGGCCAGACGGCCCCGGCCCGGGGGTCGACGGGCTGCTGCGGCGGACCCTGCGGCTGGCTGTGCGGCGGCATGCCGGGCTGGCCCTGCGGCTGGCTGTACGGGGGTACGGCGGGCTGGGCCTGGGGGTGGCCGTGTGTGGGTACGCCCGGCTGGCCCTGCTGGGGTGCGGCGGGTTGGGCCTGGGGGTGGTCCTGCGCCGGTACGGCGGGTTGAGCTTGCGGCTGGCCGTGCGGCGGCATGCCGGGCTGGCCCTGCGGGGGTACGGCGGGTTGGGCGGGGTCCTGGCCCGGTACCGGTCCCGGCTGGGCGGGCGGCTGGGGGAAGCCGTAACCGCCGGGCTGCGCGGGGGAGTTGGGAGCGGCGGGGGAGGGCTGCTGCGGAGGCTGGCCCGGCTGTGCGTGCGCGGCCGCGGGGGCGCCGGGGTGTGCGTACGGGGCCGCGGGGGTGCCGGGCTGGGCGTGTGCAGCCGCCGGGACGCCGGACTGCTGAGGCTGGGCGTGCGCGGCGGGCTGCTCAGGCTGGGGGTGCGGCTGGCCGTGCGGCGGCATGCCGGGCTGGCCCTGCGGGGGTACGGCGGGTTGGGCGGGGTCCTGGCCCGGTACCGGTCCCGACTGGGCGGGCGGCTGGGGGAAGCCGTAACCGCCGGGCTGCGCGGGGGAGTTGGGAGCGGCGGGGGAGGGCTGCTGCGGAAGCTGGCCCGGCTGTGCGTGCGCGGCCGCGGGGGCGCCGGGGTGTGCGTACGGGGCCGCCGTGGCGCCGGGGTGCGGGAAGCCGTAGCCGCCCTGGGGGTTGGGCACCGGGGCGGCGGGCGGCTGCTGCGCGGGCGTAGCCGGAGTGCCGGGCTGGGGGGAGCCGTATCCGCCTTGCGGGGTGGGGGTGCCGGGCTGGGGGGAGCCGTAGCCGCTCTGCGGGGCGGACGCGGGGTTGGGGGCGTCGGCCATCGGCTGTGCGGGGGCTGCAGGGGTGCCGGGGTGCGGGAAGCCGTAGGCGCCCTGAGGTGTCGGGGCGGAGGTGTCGGTGGATTCCGGTACGGGCGCGGTGGGGGCGCTGGCCTGCGGGAAGCCGTAGCCGCCTTGCGGGCTGGGGGTGGAGGGCTGAGCGCCGGGCTGAGGGGAGCTGTAGCCGTCCTGGGGCGCGGGTGCCGGGGAGTCGGTGGGGTGCGGGGCCCTGAGTTCCTGCGCCGGTGCGGTGGGGGCGCCGGGGTGCGGGAAGCCTGAGGCGCCCTGGGGGTTGGGCGCCGGGGCGGCGGGCGGCTGTTGCGCGGGCGCGGTGGGCGTGCCGGGCTGCGGGGCCGTGGGTTCCTGCGCGGGGGCTGCCGGAGTGCCGGGGTGCGGGAAGCCGTAGCCGCCCTGCGGTGCGGGGGCGCCGGGGGGCGGGGGCGTCGGCTGGGCCCAGGCCGCGGGCGCGGGCTGCGGGGCCTGCGGCTGGAACGGAGGCTGCTGCTGCGGCTCCGCGGGAGCCACCGGCTCCTGCTGCTGTACGGGCCACTGCGGCGCCGACGGCGGAGCCGCGGGCTGGTACGACGGCGGCAGCGGCGGCACCCCGACCGGCGGTGTCGGCGGAGGAGTCCAGGCGGCAGCCGCGGGTACGGCGTCCTGCGGCTCGGCGTCGGCGGGTACGGCGTCCTGCGGCTGCGCGTCGGCGGGTACGGCCTCCTGCGGTTCCGCGTCGGCGGGTACGGCCTCCTGCGGTTCCGCGTCGGCGGGTACGGCGTCCTGGGGTTCGGCGTCGGGCTCTGCGGCCTCTTCCTTCGGTTCCGTGTAGGCCCGTGCCGCGTCTTCCGGTTCGGCGTCAGCCGGTACGACGTTCCCCGGCTCGGCCTCTGCCTCGTCCGAAGGCTCAGCCTCATCGGTTACGACGTCCTCCGGGACGGAGTCAGTCGGCTCCGGCTCGGACAGCTCGGCGCCCGAGCCGTCCGGCTCCGTGTCCGCCAGTTCCGCGGTCCGGTGCTCGGTGCTCTCCACCTCCGCGTCCACCAGTTCCGCGTCCACCAGTTCCGCGTCCTCCGGCTCGGCCGCCACCGCGTCCGTTTCGGTCGGGACGACACCGGAGTCGCCCGAGGCGTCCTCGGGCTCTACCTCCGGCTCCTGCTCCCCGGAGACACCGTCCTCGTCCTCCGACGGCAGCCCCGCCCCGGCCTCCGCCGCGCGCTCCTCGATCTCCCGCTGCAGCGCCACCGCGGAGAACCGCATCGTGGCGCCGCTCTCCAGGTCACCGTTCCCTGAGTCGGACTCCTCGGCGGCCGGAGCCGTGGAAGAAGCCTCGGAAGGCGCGGAAGCAGGCGTGCTCCACTGCGACTGGAACCCCCCGACGGGGATGCTCGGCACGGCCGTAGGAGATGCCGCATCCCCCGCGGGCGGATCCGCGGGCGGCGTCCCCTGCGGTTCGAAACCACTCCCCACCGGCAGCTTGGGCACCGCGACCGGCCCCCCAGCCGCAGGCAGCGGCGGAGTGAAAGGCGCCCCGGGCGCGGGCCGCACCGCAGGAGCGGGCGGAGTGAAAGGCGCCCCCGGAGCAGGCGTCCCCTGCGGAACGGGCGGCGTCAGCCCCGGGAGCGAGGAAGGCAGCGCGGTGGGAGAGGGCGTGAAGGTCGGCCGAGCAGCGGAACCACCTTCACCGGCAGGACCACCTTCACCCGCCGCCGAAGAGTCCGATGCCGAACCAGAGGACCCCGTAGAGCCAGAGGCACCCGACGCCCCCGACCCGCTCTCGTCCCGCCCCGCCCCGGCGGAGCCACTCGCGTTCTGCGTGTACCAGGCAGGCGGCGCATAGTCGATGGTGAACTCACCCGTGACCTCGTTCGCCGACTCCGCGTCGGGCTGGTCATCGCCGGGTGTGGCCCAGCCCCCGCGGATCCCGTCCCGATCGCTGCTCACAGTTCCTCCTGGTGTGGTCGAGCACCCCCATGCCGTGCCGGGGCGACCCTTGCTCGTCGTCCGAAGTCGTTCGAGGTCGTCCGTTTCGGTCGGCTCTCCCCCTGGGCCACCGACGCCCGGTCCACGGGTTCTGGCGTCGCGCCCGGTCCCAGCCTAATCACCACGGGCATCACCCCGGCAGGCCCGTCCACCCCCGAGCAGCCGCCCACTGCGTCACAGCCTGCCCCGAAGTGCCGTACACAGCCGTCCTATTGGTGAACAAACCGGACGACACCTATGAACAATCCGGAACGAAAGCGAAGCAAGCGACCAAGCCACCCCGCGCAACCACCCCGCCGCACACCCGCGCAACCACCCCGCCGCACAGGAGAATTGGCGGCCGCGGGGAGCCACGAACCCGCACCCCCACGACCGCCTGGGAACCGCCCGTCGACCCGACGGCCGCCCGTCGATCACTCCCCCTCAGAACCGCCGCTCCCCGGCGCCGGCTCCAGGTCGAACTCCCCGTCCCGCGCGCCCAGCACGAACGCCCGCCACTCGGCCTCCGTATAGCGCAGCACCGTCTCCGGCTCCAGCGACGACCGCATCGCCACCGCCCCGCCGGGCAGCTGCGCGATCTCCACCCGCTCCTCGTGTGCCTCCGTGCCCGGCGCGCTCTGCCACTCCACGCCCGAGATGTCGAGGGCGTACAGCTCGTCGCGCTCCCGCTCCTTGCGCGCCTTGATCTCCGCTTCCGTCTCCGCCATGCCCAGCGACCCCTTCCAGACTTCCGGCGTACGGGTCCTTACGACGTACGCTTGATCGGCGCGCTCACCCTAGTGGTCCATTCCTCGCGATCAGGGCGGTTCCGGAACCGATGCAAGGGCGCCCACCTCTGGCTGGTACCCTGAGTGACGGCCGTTTGTGTACGCACCCCCGGAGCGCTCGCTCTGGAGGCCGCGCCCAGCGGATCCCCGCCTCCCGAGTAACGGAAGCTCCCCCGAGACATAGACCGGGGGCACTCGGTGGCCACTCAGAGACTACGAGGAGTACGCGTGCCGCTCGACGCCGCTACGAAGAAGCAGATCATCAGCGAGTTCGGTCAGAAGGAGGGCGACACCGGCTCCCCCGAGGTCCAGGTCGCCATGCTCTCGCGCCGGATCTCGGACCTGACCGAGCACCTCAAGACCCACAAGCACGACCACCACTCCCGTCGTGGTCTGCTGATCCTGGTCGGTCAGCGTCGCCGCCTTCTCCAGTACCTGGCGAAGAAGGACATCCAGCGCTTCCGTGCGCTGGTCGACCGCCTCGGCATCCGCCGCGGTGCGGCGGGCGCCAAGTAAGACGCCGTGAAGGGAGCGGTTCCCGAAACGATCGGGGGCCGCTCCCTTTGCCGTACGTACGGAGCCGTAGACACGGAAACGTGCGGAGTATCACACCCGCTTTGTAGTGTGGTAGCACAACGCAGTGGCACGAGGAGAAGTGCACCTCGCCGCCGCCGGTCCTCGGTAGTGGCCCCCGGGCAATGCGAACCCGGGTGCTTCGATCGAAGACCGGCCCGCAGAGCGCTTCTCCGCCCCCGTCCCCCCGCCACACGGGCGGATCGGGACAAAAGACGAAAAGTAATGGAGAAATTGCTAGTGGAGAACGAGACCCACTACGCCGAGGCCGTCATCGACAATGGCGCCTTCGGCACCCGCACCATCCGCTTCGAGACGGGCCGCCTGGCCAAGCAGGCCGCCGGTTCCGCCGTGGCGTACCTGGACGACGACACCATGGTGCTGTCGGCCACCACCGCCTCCAAGAACCCCAAGGACCAGCTCGACTTCTTCCCGCTGACGGTGGACGTCGAGGAGCGGATGTACGCCGCCGGCAAGATCCCCGGCAGCTTCTTCCGCCGCGAGGGCCGTCCCTCCGAGGACGCCATCCTCACCTGCCGGCTGATCGACCGCCCGCTGCGCCCGTCCTTCAAGAAGGGCCTGCGCAACGAGATCCAGGTCGTCGCCACGATCATGGCGCTCAACCCCGACCACCTGTACGACGTCGTGGCGATCAACGCTGCCTCCGCGTCCACGCAGCTGGCCGGTCTGCCCTTCTCCGGCCCGATCGGCGGCGTCCGCGTCGCGCTGATCCGCGGCCAGTGGGTGGCGTTCCCGACGCACACCGAGCTCGAGGACGCCGTCTTCGACATGGTCGTCGCGGGCCGCACCCTGGAGGACGGCGACGTCGCGATCATGATGGTCGAGGCCGAGGCCACCGAGAAGACCATCAAGCTGGTCGAGGGCGGCGCCGAGGCGCCGACCGAGGAGGTCGTCGCCGCCGGTCTGGACGCCGCGAAGCCCTTCATCAAGGTGCTCTGCAGGGCCCAGGCCGACCTCGCCGCCAAGGCCGCCAAGCCGACCGGCGAGTTCCCGGTCTTCCTGGACTACCAGGACGACGTCCTCGAGGCGCTCACCGCCGCCGTCAAGCCGGAGCTCGCCTCCGCGCTGACCATCGCCGGCAAGCAGGAGCGCGAGGCCGAGCTGGACCGCGTCAAGGCGCTCGCCGCCGAGAAGCTCCTGCCGGAGTTCGAGGGCCGCGAGAAGGAGATCTCCGCCGCGTACCGCTCGCTGACCAAGACCCTGGTCCGTGAGCGCGTCATCAAGGAGAAGAAGCGCATGGACGGCCGCGGTGTCACCGACATCCGCACCCTGGCCGCCGAGGTCGAGGCCATCCCGCGCGTGCACGGCTCCGCGGTCTTCGAGCGTGGCGAGACCCAGATCCTGGGCGTCACCACCCTCAACATGCTCCGCATGGAGCAGCAGCTGGACACCCTCTCCCCGGTGACCCGCAAGCGCTACATGCACAACTACAACTTCCCGCCGTACTCCACCGGCGAGACCGGCCGCGTCGGCTCCCCGAAGCGCCGCGAGATCGGCCACGGCGCCCTCGCCGAGCGCGCCCTCGTGCCGGTCCTGCCGACGCGCGAGGAGTTCCCCTACGCGATCCGCCAGGTCTCCGAGGCGCTGAGCTCCAACGGCTCGACGTCCATGGGCTCGGTCTGCGCCTCCACCATGTCGCTGCTGAACGCCGGTGTGCCGCTGAAGGCCCCCGTCGCCGGTATCGCCATGGGCCTGATCTCCCAGGAGATCGAGGGCGAGACGCACTACGTCACCCTCACCGACATCCTCGGTGCGGAGGACGCCTTCGGCGACATGGACTTCAAGGTCGCCGGCACCAAGGAGTTCGTGACCGCCCTCCAGCTCGACACCAAGCTGGACGGCATCCCGGCCTCCGTCCTGGCCGCGGCCCTCAAGCAGGCCCGCGACGCCCGCCTCCACATCCTCGACGTGATGATGGAAGCGATCGACACGCCGGACGAGATGTCCCCGAACGCCCCGCGGATCATCACCGTGAAGATCCCCGTGGACAAGATCGGTGAGGTCATCGGCCCCAAGGGCAAGATGATCAACCAGATCCAGGAGGACACCGGCGCCGAGATCACGATCGAGGACGACGGCACCATCTACATCGGTGCCCAGGTCGGCTCGCAGGCCGAGGCCGCCCGCGCCACGATCAACTCGATCGCCAACCCGACCATGCCGGAGGTCGGCGAGCGCTACCTGGGCACGGTCGTGAAGACGACCACCTTCGGCGCGTTCGTCTCGCTGCTCCCGGGCAAGGACGGTCTGCTGCACATCTCGCAGATCCGCAAGCTCGCCGGCGGCAAGCGCGTGGAGAACGTCGAGGACGTGCTCGGCGTGGGCGCCAAGGTCCAGGTCGAGATCGCCGAGATCGACTCGCGCGGCAAGCTCTCCCTCATCCCGGTGATCGAGGGCGAAGAGGCTTCCGAGGACACGAAGGACGACACCGACCAGTGACGTCGAGCACCTCCAGGACGACGGCCCGCACCTCCACGGAGGCGCGGGCCGTCGCCCGTACCCAAACGCTCATCAAGGGCGAGAACGGCATCGGCACGGTCCGTAAGACCACCCTCCCGGGCGGCCTGCGCATCGTCACCGAGACCCTGCCCTCGGTCCGCTCCGCGACCTTCGGTATCTGGGCGCACGTCGGCTCCCGCGACGAGACCCCGGCCCTGAACGGCGCCACGCACTACCTGGAGCACCTGCTCTTCAAGGGCACCCGGCGCCGTTCGGCCCTGGACATCTCCTCCGCCCTCGACGCCGTCGGCGGCGAGATGAACGCGTTCACGGCGAAGGAGTACACGTGCTACTACGCGCGTGTCCTCGACACCGACCTGCCGCTCGCCATCGACGTCGTCTGCGACATGCTCACGGGCTCGCTGATCCTGGAGGAGGACGTCAACGTCGAGCGCGGCGCGATCCTCGAGGAGATCGCGATGACCGAGGACGACCCGGGCGACTGCGTGCACGACCTGTTCGCGCACACGATGTTCGGCGACAACCCCCTCGGCCGCCCGGTCCTCGGCACGGTCGACACGGTCAACGCCCTCACCGCCGACCGCATCCGCCGCTTCTACAAGAAGCACTACGACCCGACCCACCTGGTCGTGGCCGCCGCGGGCAACATCGACCACAACAAGGTCGTACGGCAGGTCCGGGCCGCCTTCGAGAAGGCCGGCGCCCTGACGAACCTCGACGCCACGCCGATCGCCCCGCGCGGCGGGAGGCGCGCGCTGCGCACGGCGGGCCGCGTCGAGCTGATCGGCCGCAAGACCGAGCAGGCGCACGTCGTCCTCGGCATGCCGGGCCTCGCCCGCACCGACGAGCGCCGCTGGGCCCTGGGCGTGCTGAACACGGCCCTGGGCGGCGGGATGTCGTCCCGGCTCTTCCAGGAGGTCCGGGAGAAGCGCGGCCTGGCGTACAGCGTGTACTCGTACACATCCGGCTTCGCCGACTGCGGCCTGTTCGGCGTCTACGCCGGCTGCCGGCCCTCGCAGGTGCACGACGTGCTGAAGATCTGCCGCGACGAACTCGACCAGGTCGCCGAGCACGGGCTGTCCGACGACGAGATCGGCCGCGCCATCGGCCAGCTCCGGGGCTCCACCGTCCTCGGCCTGGAGGACACGGGCGCGCTGATGAACCGTATCGGCAAGAGCGAGCTGTGCTGGGGCGACCAGATGTCCGTGGACGACATGCTGGCCCGGATAGCGTCGGTCACCCCGGACGACGTCCGCTCGGTGGCCCGGGACATCCTGGGACAGCGGCCCTCCCTGTCGGTCATCGGCCCGCTGAAGGACAAACAGGCGTCCCGTCTGCACGAAGCGGTCGCGTAAGCCTCTCCCGAAGGAAGCAAGAAGATGAGCAAGCTGCGAGTGGCGGTCCTCGGTGCCAAGGGCCGGATCGGTTCCGAGGCGGTCCGGGCCGTCGAGGCGGCCGACGACATGGAGCTGGTCGCCGCCCTGGGCCGGGGCGACACCCTGGACACCCTGGCCGGGACCGGCGCCCAGGTCGCCGTCGAACTGACCACGCCGGACTCGGTGATGGACAACCTCGACTACTGCGTGCGCCACGGCATCCACGCGGTCGTCGGTACGACGGGCTGGACCGACGAGCGCCTCGCGCAGCTGAAGGGCTGGCTGGCCGAGTCCCCGGAGACGGGCGTGCTCATCGCGCCCAACTTCTCCATCGGGGCCGTCCTGACCATGAAGTTCGCGCAGATCGCCGCACCCTGGTTCGAGTCGGTCGAGGTCGTCGAGCTGCACCACCCCAAGAAGGTGGACGCGCCCAGCGGCACCGCCACCCGCACCGCCCAGCTCATCGCCGAGGCCCGCGCCAAGGCCGGCTCGGCCCCCGCACCGGACGCCACGACCACCGCCCTGGACGGTGCGCGCGGCGCCAGCGTGGACGGGATCCCGGTCCACGCGATCCGGCTGCGGGGCCTGCTGGCCCACCAGGAGGTCCTGCTGGGCGGCGAGGGCGAGACCCTCACCGTCCGCCATGACTCCCTGCACCACAGCAGCTTCATGCCGGGCATCCTGCTCGGCGCCCGCCGCGTGGTGGCCACCCCCGGCCTCACCGTCGGCCTGGAAAACTTCCTGGACCTGGGCTGACCGACTGATGCGCGCGAAGATCTCCTACGCCGTCACGGCCGCCGTCCTGGTCGTCTACTTCGTCCTGGTCGGCAGCCGGGGCCTGATGCTCATCCAGGCCGGCACCCTGCTCACCGTCGCCTTCGGTGTCGCGGTGCTGATCCTGCCGCTGATCGGCCTGTGGTTCCTGTGGAAGAACACCGAGTTCGTCCGCAAGGCCAATAAGCTCGCCGCCGAACTCGACGCCGAGGGCGGCCTGCCCGTCGACGAGCTGAAGCGCACCCCCAGCGGGCGCATCGACCGTGACTCGGCCGACGAGGTCTTCGCCCGCCGCAAGGCCGAGACGGAGGACGCCCCGGACGACTGGCGCAGCTGGTTCCGCCTCGCCATCGCCTACCACGACGCCCGCGACACCCCCCGCGCAAGAAAGGCGATGCAGCGAGCCATCGCGCTCCGCGAAACAGCCCGCTGAAGCACGCCCCACGCTTCGATGGTGTCCGCGACGGGATCGTTCGCGTCCGGCCGCGCCGGGCAGCGCCCCGAAGGGGCGCGGGGAACTGCGCGACGAGCCCCCACGACCCGCGGAGTGCCTCCGGACCCCAGGCTTGGATGGTGTCCGCGGCCCGGACGAACGATCGCCCGGAGGAGCGTCCCGAAGGGGCGCGGGGAACTGCGCGATCAGCCCCCACCGCCCCGCAGATTGTCACGGCGCCCCTAGCGGCGCGCTTCCGCGCCCCAGGCCTCGATCGTGTCCGCGGCCCGGTCGAACGCCTCCGGCCGCGCCAGGAAGTCCGCGTTGTGCGTGGTCAGCAGCGGCGGCAGATCGTCCGCGGCCCGGTCGGCGCGTACGAGGACCAGGGCCTGCCCCTGCAGAGTGCGCGGAAGCCCGAGCCAGCGCACCGGCCGCTGCACCGTGCGCACCGCGACGACTTGTTCCCAGGGCGTCGTACGCGTGACGAAGAACCCGACATGGCGCAGCCCTTGGGCACTCACCCACACGCCCATGCGCAGCAGCCGCAGCGCGACGGCGATCGCGGCCACGGCGATGCCGAAGACCACGCCGGCCTCGGCCGGTGTGCCGGTCAGCGCGATGATCACCGCCGCGAACAGCACGTAGGAGGCGAGCAGCAGTACAACCGCGGCCGCGCCCACCCGCCAGGGGCCCGGGCGGTAGGGGCGTCGCCAGCGGTCACGGTCGTCGAAGGGCAGCGCGACATCGTCGGCTGTTTCGAAGGCTCGGTCGGCCGTCAGGAAGGGCAGGGGCACGGCTGGTCCTCACTCAATCCATGCTGGGCTGTGCCCGGTGAGGCTATCGACCTGTGTCCCGGCTCACCACCCTTGGGGGTCCGGATGGGTCGATACCGGCCTCAGCGCCCGTCGGACGCCTGCGTCTGCTGCGTCTGCTGCGACGGCTGGTCGGCGGAGAGCGCCGGCATCCCGAGGACGAGCGAGCCCGCCGGCGCGGACACGATGGTGGGCCCGAGGAACCAGCGCCGTACGGGCTCGCGCCGACGGAACATCGGAGATCCTGCTCCTCACGGGAGCCGAACGAATCACTGTCACCAACACAGACGAGCGGGTACCGGGAGAAGTGCCGGTCAACCGGGAAAAACCTCGCGCCTCGCCGCTGAGTAGAGTGGGCGCCGCCCGAGTGAAGTGATGGAAGGACCCTCCACGTCGTGACCGACACCCCCGCCGACGACCTCAAGCCCAGCTACCGCAGCGACGTCACCGTCGAGCTGGTCAAGCACAGCGCGGCCGACTCCGACGTGCTGTGGGCCGCCCGCGTCTCCACCGCCGGCGAGCAGTCCCTGGACGAGCTGAAGAAGGACCCCGAGCGCTCCAAGGGCCTCATCAACTACCTGATGCGGGACCGGCACGGCAGCCCCTTCGAGCACAACTCGATGACCTTCTTCATCAGCGCCCCGATCTTCGTCTTCCGCGAGTTCATGCGGCACCGCGTCGGCTGGTCCTACAACGAGGAATCAGGCCGGTACCGGGAGCTCCAGCCGGTCTTCTACGTCCCCGCCGAGTCCCGCAAGCTCGTTCAGGAGGGCCGCCCGGGCAAGTACGTCTTCGTGGAGGGCACCCAGGCCCAGCAGGAACTGGTCGGCCGCTCGATGGAGGACTCCTACCGCCGGTCGTACGAGGCGTACCAGGAGATGCTCGCCGCCGGCGTCGCCCGCGAGGTCGCCCGCGCGGTCCTCCCCGTGGGCCTGTTCTCCTCCATGTACGCCACCTGCAACGCCCGCTCGCTGATGCACTTCCTCGGTCTGCGCACCCAGCACGAGCTGGCCAAGGTCCCGTCCTTCCCGCAGCGGGAGATCGAGATGGTCGGCGAGAAGATGGAGGCGGAGTGGGCCAAGCTCATGCCGCTCACCTACGCCGCCTTCAATGCGAACGGACGTGTGGCGCCGTAGCGCATCCGAGTTCCCGGTCGGGCACAGATGTACGGGTCAGCCTCACGAGGTGTCCGGATTGCGGCATTTAGCGAAGTTCATCTAGCCTGATCAAACGGACCCGGCACTGCTTGAACCCCCGAGCAGGCAGTGCCGGGCTCCTTCTTTGTCAGGACTTTCCCCGCACCCCTAGGGCAGACCGCGCTTTGAGCAACGAGTAGCGTGTAACCCATGGCTCCGACCTCCACTCCGCAGACCCCCTTCGGGCGGGTCCTCACCGCTATGGTCACGCCCTTCACGGCGGACGGCGCACTCGACCTCGACGGCGCGCAGCGGCTCGCCTCGCACCTGGTGGACGCAGGCAACGACGGCCTGATCATCAACGGCACCACAGGCGAGTCCCCCACCACCAGCGACGCGGAGAAAGCGGATCTCGTACGAGCCGTACTGGAGGCGGTGGGCGACCGTGCCCACGTCGTGGCCGGAGTCGGCACCAACGACACCCACCACAGCATGGAGCTCGCCCGCCAGGCCGAGAAGACCGGCGCCCACGGCCTGCTGATCGTCACGCCGTACTACAACAAGCCCCCGCAGGAGGGCCTGTACCGGCACTTCCGGACCATCGCCGACGCCACCGAGCTGCCGGTCATGCTCTACGACATCCCCGGCCGCAGCGGCGTCCCGATCAGCACCGAGACACTCGTCCGGCTCGCCGAGCACCCCCGGATCGTCGCCAACAAGGACGCCAAGGGCGACCTCGGCCGCGCCAGCTGGGCCATCGCCCGCTCCAGCCTCGCCTGGTATTCCGGCGACGACATGCTGAACCTGCCGCTCCTCTCCGTGGGCGCGGTCGGCTTCGTCTCCGTCGTCGGCCATGTCGTCACCCCGGAGCTGCGCGCCCTCGTCGACGCGTACACCAGCGGTGACGTCCAGAAGGCGACCGAGATCCACCAGAAGCTGCTGCCCGTCTACACGGGCATGTTCCGCACCCAGGGCGTCATGACCACCAAGGCCGCGCTCACCCTCCAGGGCCTGCCCGCCGGACCGCTGCGCGCCCCGATGGTCGAATGCTCGCCCGAGGAGATCGAACAGCTCAAGATCGATCTTGCCGCGGGTGGGGTAGAGCTCTAGCACGAGACTTCGCGCGGCCCGACCGCGCGCACCGACTTCACAACTGAATAAGCAGGCCACCGGTGCCTGCACCACAACGACAACTGCTTCTGCACGAACGTCATGCGCGCCACGTGCCCTACCGGTACGTGGCGCGCGTGGTTGAGGAGAGTCTTTTGAGTCATCCGCATCCTGAACTCAGCCCGCCCCCGCCGCTCCCCGAAGGCGGCCTGCGGGTCACCCCGCTCGGCGGCCTCGGTGAAATCGGCCGGAACATGACGGTCTTCGAATACGGCGGCCGCCTGCTGATCGTCGACTGCGGAGTGCTCTTCCCCGAGGAGGAGCAGCCCGGAATCGACCTGATCCTGCCGGACTTCTCATCCATCAGGGACCGCCTCGACGACATCGAGGGCATCGTCCTCACCCACGGCCACGAGGACCACATCGGCGGCGTCCCCTTCCTGCTCCGCGAGAAGCCGGACATCCCGCTGATCGGCTCCAAGCTGACCCTCGCGCTCATCGAGGCCAAGCTCCAGGAGCACCGCATCCGCCCGTACACCCTCGAGGTGGCGGAGGGGAACCGCGAGCGCATCGGCCCCTTCGACTGCGAGTTCGTCGCCGTCAACCACTCCATCCCCGACGCCCTGGCCGTCGCCATCCGCACCCCCGCGGGCATGGTGGTCCACACGGGCGACTTCAAAATGGACCAGCTCCCGCTGGACAACCGGCTCACCGACCTGCACGCGTTCGCACGCCTGAGCGAAGAGGGCATCGACCTTCTCCTCAGTGACTCGACGAACGCCGAGGTCCCGGGGTTCGTTCCGCCGGAGCGCGAGATCTCCAACGTCCTGCGCCAGGTCTTCGCCGGGGCCCGCAAGCGGATCATCGTGGCGAGCTTCGCCAGCCACGTCCACCGCATCCAGCAGATCCTGGACGCCGCTCACGAACACGGCCGCCGGGTCGCCTTCGTCGGCCGCTCGATGGTCCGCAACATGGGTATCGCCCGCGACCTGGGGTATCTGAAGGTCCCGCCGGGCCTGGTGGTGGACGTCAGGACGCTGGACGACCTGCCCGAGAGCGAGATCGTGCTGGTCTGCACGGGCTCCCAGGGCGAACCGATGGCCGCCCTGTCCCGCATGGCCAACCGCGACCACCAGATCCGCATCGTCGACGGCGACACGGTGATCCTGGCGTCGTCGCTGATCCCCGGCAACGAGAACGCTGTCTACCGCGTCATCAACGGCCTGACCCGCTGGGGAGCCAACGTCGTCCACAAGGGCAACGCCAAGGTGCACGTCTCGGGCCACGCGTCCGCGGGTGAGCTCCTGTACTTCTACAACATCTGCCGTCCGCGGAACCTGATGCCGGTCCACGGCGAATGGCGCCACCTGCGCGCCAACGCCGAGCTGGGTGCCATGACCGGCGTCCCGCACGACCGGATCGTCATCGCCGAGGACGGCGTGGCCGTCGACCTCATCGAGGGCAAGGCCAAGATCTCCGGCAAGGTCCAGGCGGGTTACGTCTACGTCGACGGCCTCTCCGTCGGTGACGTGGGCGAGCCGGCGCTGAAGGACCGCAAGATCCTCGGCGACGAGGGCATCATCTCGGTCTTCGTGGTCGTGGACTCCTCCACCGGCAAGATCACGGGCGGACCGCACATCCAGGCCCGCGGCTCCGGCATCGATGACTCCGCCTTCGGGGATGTCATCCCGAGGATCACGGAGGTGCTGGAGCGGTCGGCTCAGGACGGCGTCGTCGAGCCCCACCAGCTCCAGCAGCTGATCCGCCGCACCCTGGGCAAGTGGGTCTCCGACACCTATCGCCGCAGGCCGATGATCCTCCCTGTCGTGGTGGAGGTCTGACGGACCGTCGGCTCTCTGACGCGTGAACCCGGAGCGGGGGGGGGGGGGGGGGGGGGGGGGGGGGGGGGGGGGCCCCCCCGGCCGCCCCCCCCGCCCCCCCCCCCCCCCCCACCCCCCCCCCCCCCCCACACACA